>PNOC01000013.1 GCA_013824615.1 Thermodesulfovibrio sp. | reverse complement strand
GGTTGCACTTTATCTGAGGTATCTCCCCATACTCCTTCTTTACCACTGCCTTATACTTGAGCTCATTCCATACGATATTAATCGTGCTCTCAAGCCCTGCATTGATGTCCGCCATCTTCTGCTCAGCCTCATCCACGCGCGAAAAGCTCTTGAGGTCCTGCACGATCTTCTTGATCCGTTCCGCCCCGTCCAGAGACTCTGCTATCAGATTTTTTGTATCGTCTATGATAAAGTCCACCTTCAGCGCTTTCCGCTGCCGGGTTACTGCCTCTGCCTGCGCCCCGTCTATTGCCCCTCCCTGAATTCTCAAAAACTCGGTGAGCCTGTCCATATACTTCTTCAGCGATCCGAGATTGCTCATGATAAACCCTGTCGGGTTGTTGATCTCATGGGCTACCCCGGCAGCCAGCTGGCCTATCGAGGCCATTTTTTCCTGCTGGGTAATCTGGGACTGGGCAAGCTTGAGGTCATTGTAGGCCCTCTCCAGCTCGTGATGCTGAATCTCGAGGATATGCATCATGTTGTTGAAGTTCTCCCCAATCTGGTAGACAGGGTCTGCCGTGGCCAGTTTATAGACCGGGCATTCGGAGCAATTGTCGAACTTTTCGGCATACACCCCCTGCACTTTCCGGCCGCAATACGTCCCTGCCGTCTGCCAGCACCTGCGTTCGTCTGTCCCGTAGGCAGGACACATCTCCTTGCCGCAGTTCATGGTCTCGTGACAACGCACCAGGTTGGGATTTGCAAAACGGGGGCTGAAGTCTTTTTTCTGGGTCACCTGCTGAATAATATGGGACAACTCTTCGAGGGCATCCCTCATTTTTCCGTTATTCTCTTCAACAAGTTTGTTCGTGATTTCGAGAGCCTCGGCCATGTTCTTGATTTCAGTCATGTCGTGAATGGTGATGACGCTGCTTTCAAGGTTATCCAAATCAGTAAAAGAATATGAGGTTATCTGAAGCCAGCGGCTGCTGGCAGCATGATAGATTTCAGCCGAGCGCTGGTTCGGGCCACTCAGCTCAATGCAGCATTCCTCCAGGACAGTGTTCCAGTCACGCCAGAGGATATGCTCATAGGTCATTCCGGCAAACTCTAAAAATGCCCTGTTGCAGCGTTTGATCATGCCGGCATTATTCAGGATAATGACCATATCATGGGTGGAATCCATGGATTTCTCCCATTCCTTCTTGATCGACTCTACTTTGTAAAAAAGACTGTTCAGCTCATCGTGCTTCGTCTGAAGCTCTTCCTGTTTCTTCTGAAGATCACGTTCCCGGGCGTTCCGGTCTGTTACATCCCGGATAATGCCCTCAATCCCGGCAAACAGTCCCTCCCCGTCCTCAATAAGCCCGCTGGTCGCCTCAAGCTCTATCAAGGTATCATCATTTTTTCGGGCTGGTATAGGATAGGCCTGCACCATCTTGTCCCGGCTGATTTTATTGGTCAGCAGTGTCCGGTCTTCGGCGCTTCGCCAGAAATCACCCGCCTTTTTCCCGATGAGCTCGTCCGGTGACTTGAAGCCGAATATCTCCGCGCCGGCCTGGTTCACCATGGTAAAGACCCCTGCTGCATCCGTACGGTAGACCATGTCCCGGCTGTTATCGATAAATCTCCTGAGCTGTTCTTCTGTCTTTCTTTTTTCGGTAAGATCCCTGACAATATGTATATAGCCGGTGACACCCCCTGTCTTGCTGATTCTCGGTATAACACGGATCTCGACATATTTATTGAGGTGAGGTTCATATACCTCGACTGCAGACACAATCCCTTTTTCAATGCAGAAGGCGGCAGGACATCCCTGAGGCGGGGCCTCCGTACCGTGATAGTAATAAAAGCATTTGTGGCCTGCATCCGATTCGGGCGAAATGCCGAAAAGTTCCCTGGCCTTTTTATTGGCACGGATAATGTTGTAATCCCGGTCATGAATCGTAATGATATCTTCCAGACTGTCAAAGGTATCTTCCCAATCCTGACGCATCTGCTCTGCCAGGTCCCGGGAGGCTGCCAGCGCCCTGTTTTCCTCCTCAGCCCTTGCATACTGCTTGTATACAAGCAGGTTCCCGATCCGCACCGTCAGTTCGACCGGGTCGATCGGCTTTGCAAGAAAATCATGAGCCCCTGCCTTCAGGCAGGACATTTTCGTCTCCGTGTCGGCGCTGCCCGTCATACAGACGATCGGTATCTGGCGGGTTTCCGCAGTATCTTTGAGAATCTTTGTGACCGCGATACCGTCAAGTTTTGGCATGAATACGTCCAGCAGCACCAGGTCAGGCACCTCAGATACCGCCTTTGAAATGCCATCGAGCCCATTTTCAGCCGTTTCCACGGTATAGCCTGCCCGCATCAGCGCAGCCGAAAGCATCCGGAGACTCGATTGTTCGTCGTCAATAATCAAAACAAGCGGCACCGCTTCAGCTCCTCTCAAGATCATCCCCCCTTTTACCGTCCGGAATATCCCGGATGGCTCTCAACAGCCGATGCGGGGATACCGGTTTGGTGATATATTGCAGGGCTGCGCTGATACCCTTTTCTTCAAGAGTGCCGGTCGCTTCCATCTTCCGGGACTGCAGCAGCTGTTCGCGGAGCAGTGGCGAGTTATCCATGCCCAGACCTTTTAAGGGGACTGTCCTCAAATAATTTCCTCGAACTGGAAATGATCTGGTCGGCAAAATCCAATTTCGAAATAAAACCGTCGGCACCTGCCGCAGACGCCGTGATTTTGTATTCATCTGCGTCGTACAGGGTAAGTATGATGATCCGGGGTGCCGGGTCCTCCTGCTTGATGATCTTTGTCGCCTGAATGCCGTCCATCCCCGGCATGGCAATATCCATCAGCACCAGATCCGGGGAAAGATGTCTTGACATCTCGATTGCCTCAGTTCCAGACATTGCCTTGCCCACGACCTCTACGCCCGTTTCAGCCTCAAGGAAGCGCAAGGCACTGGCAAGAAACGCGGGGTTATCATCGACAAACAGGATACGAATGATTTTCATCTGCATGCACATTCTCCTGTATATACGTTAACAGGGCCCGCGCTGATTTACTATCAGGGAAAACCCCTATATGAGGCAACGGGCCGGAGGTCCTGAATCGTGATAAAAGACTGTTAGGTGACAGACAGAAACTGGTTGGCAGCAAAAAAGGCAGAACGTTAAGCTTTTTTCTTCATCTTCTCAATGTCGGCCATCATATTTGCCTCACAATGAGGACAGAAACCATGGCTGAACAGGGCATCGGAATGCTCCGAGATATACGACTCCAACTGGTTCCAGTAGCCTTTATCATCCCGGATCTTTTTGCAGGAGGCACAGATCGGGATTATCCCGCTCAGGATCCTGATCTGGGAAAGGGCGTCCTGAAGCCGGTCTCTTTCTGCTCTGAGCATCTTCCGCTGGGCTTCCAATGCCTCATAATTTCTTGCATTCGAGATTCCCAGGGCAAGCACCCCCCGAAGATGGAGGGCAAGATTCAGATAATGGTCCCGGTATTGCGTGAAGTTGATGCCGGTCATCTCAAGGATGCCGAGAGACATCTTTCCGGATTCGATACAAATCACAAAACCATCATCCAAAACGGTAAATTCACCGTGGTACTGTGCCAGCCTTATTCCTGCTGCGGTGCGGTCTTCTGAACCGTTCGACAGAAAAGCCTCTGTCACCTGTCCGTCAATAACCGGAAGATAGGCCAGGCTTTTGGGGGAGCAAAGAACGGTAAAGAGCAGAAATATTTTATCAACAACCTGCGTTTCGGTAGCCGTCGCAGCGATATCGCTGAGCAGATCAAAGGCCATGATGTAATCTGCCACCTTAAGGTTATCAGTCTTCAGAGGCGCATCAAGCTCCACGTCACCTCCCCTGCAGAGGATATCTTCCCCAGGTATGCACTGCTTCTGAAATAGCCAGCAGGACTTCATCAGGCACCTGAAAGGGAATCTCCCCGTGGTTGTCCGAAAGAATAAAACCACCACCAGCACCGGCCGCGTCAATCGCCCCTCTTACTGCCGCCTCTGCCTCTGCAGGCGTCCAGCGCCGCATCTCGATCCCGTTGAGATTGCCCAGAAGCGTCAGCTTGCCGCTGCAGGCCGCTTTCAGCTCTGCCAGATCCTCCAGCACACTCACGCCGATAATTGCCGTGCCGGTCTTTGACAGGTCATCGACAATAGGCAGGCACCGGCCCGACGCCATGTGGGTGGCTGTCGGTCCCTTTATCCTCGCAAGTGTCCTCTGCGCAATCTCAAACCCGGTCTTCAGATACAGGTCCCGCGGTATGATGGACGTTGAGGAGACAGGATCAAAATAGCATATGGCGGTGGCCCCGGCAGATAACTGTGCATTCGCCCACTCCACACAAAAGTCTTCATTTATTTTCATCAACTGCCGAAAGAGTTCCGGCTCTTCATAGATCAGCTCGATATACTTCTCAAAACCCATCTGCATGACCGGAAGTGAAAAAGGAGACATGACCACTCCGATGATGGGCGCATCATCTCCAACCCGTGCCTTCAGCATTTCATGAGCCTGCAACACCTTGCGAAGGCATGCCGTGTCACGGATTTTCGGGGCCGCCAACTTTATTATATCTTCATGTTTTTTCATGAAGGGAGTGCCTGAGTTGGGAGGACCGTCTTCATAGTAGATAACCTCCCCTCCCCATGCCTCCACCTCAACCGGTGCATAAAAGAAGTTGTAGATACAGTCATGCCGGTACTTTGCGCGCAGCCGCAGCTGCCCCTCGACCACATGTTCTGCGGTTGAGAAATAATCCTTTATTGACAGACCGAGTTCCCTGGCCCCATGCATGGTCAGAAGAAGAAAGAAGGGGACCCGGTCCGGCTCCTTATGGCCAAGGGTGGTGAGGACCCGCTGCAGTGAGGTCATCTCCTGCATCTTCAGTTCATTTTCCTGATAATGTTTTTCAGGGCAGGAACTACTTCCGAGGCCTGGCTGATCATCATATCTGCCCCGACCTCTTTCCAGAGCTCCCGGTCAAAAAGAAATGGCGCACCGCCGACAATAATGGTCACCTGCAATTCTTCTTCTTTGAGCCTTGCCTTCAAATTGCTGACCTGGAGGGCTGATCTGAGCATCAAAGTCGATATCAGCAGTATGCGTATCCTGTCCTCCCTGATCCGGGCAACAAGCTCCTCCACCCCGGTGCCCTGGCCATAGTCCAGAACATTGAAGCCTGTGGCAGTGAGAATGGCATGAACGATCTTCTTCCCCAGGGCATGATGATCATTCAGCACCGTGATAGCCATGTCAGGATGCGCGGCAACCGGCCGCGGCATATCAGCCGGCAGGTCCCTGTTGACTATCTCCTCGCAGATGCGTGAACTCATATATACCTGAGACAGGGAGACCTTGCCGAGAAACCAGTCCTCCCCAATCCTTTCCAGCGCGGGGGTGAACAACTTCTCCATGATCTCGACCGGAGAGCATGTCTCACCCGCTGCACGATAAATGCTGTTTATCGCAAGCCGGTCCAGGGAAAGCAGTGCCTTGTAGAGATCGTTTTCCTGATTCATTTTAATAGTATAGCAAATTTCTTTCATACACCGTCGTGCAGCAGAAACAGCATAATCCGGCTATTCAGGCGAGGCAATACCAGAGCGTATGGCGTAGCGGACCAGGCCCGCCAGGTCGCGGATATTCAGGCGGTCCATGATCTGGGTGCGGTGGGTCTCTATAGTCTTGATGCTCAGATTGAGCCTGCCGGCAATCTCCCTGGTGGTAAGGCCTTCTGCAATGAGCTGAAGCACCTCGCGTTGTCGCGGCGTCAGGATAGCAAAGGGATTTTCATCACCCCCGGTCTTTCCGATCGCTTCCGCCCCGCCGGGATACCTTGCCGTGATATGTTCATCTACGGCAGAACAGAGAAAAACCTTGCCTCTGCCCACAGCCTGCACCCCCTGCTCAAACTCGCTTATATCTGCATCTTTCAGCACATACCCGGATGCCCCGGCACGGAGCGCCTGCAAGACATAGGAATCATCCGCATGCATCGAAAGAATGATTATGCGGGTATCCGGATATTCCTTTGCTGCGCGGGCCGTAACCTCAAGACCGTTCAGGCCCGGCATCGATATATCAAGGATAGCGATGTCAGGTCTCAAATCCCGGATCAGGCAGAGCGCCTGATTGCCATCAGCTGCCTCAGCAATAACCTCAACCCCGTCGATCTTTCGGAGCAACGCGCGGAACCCTGCCCTAACCAGGGCATGGTCTTCAGCAAGAATAATTCTGAGCATTTTCAGGCATCCCGGCTCGGGAGAGGTATCACCGCCCGCACCAGTGTCCCGCTGCCCGGCGAGGAGGTCACGGCCAGTGTCCCTCCTGCAAGCAGCGCCCGCTCCAGCATGCCCGACAGGCCGAAACTCCCCCCGGCATTGGCACGGGCAAAGGCCTCCTGAACATCAAAGGCCGCACCGTCATTCCGGACCGTAAGTTCCAGAACATCTGCAGCCCCGGTCAGCATCACGGTAATGTTCCGGGGTCCTGCATGGCGTACCGCATTGGTGACAGCCTCCTGCGCTATCCTGAAGCAGGTGGTCTCCAGCAGTGCAGGCGGCCTGCTGTCCGGACCCAATACGTGATAGGCGATACCGGATACTCCGGCAGTCTTCTCAAGAAACCATCTCACCGCTGCAGCAAAACCAAGGTCGTCAAGCATAGACGGTCTCAGGTTCAGTGAAAGGTCCCTCACCTGCTGCACAGCCCGGTCAAGCGCCGACATGCATTCATCGACCAGGGGGGGGATTTTTGCGACACCTGAAGTCTGAGGTGTCCGCGTCAGGGCCTGAATATTCAGCTTTACTGCTGTCAGTGCCTGTCCCACCTCATCATGCAGTTCCCGCGCGATGTGACGGCGCTCGGCCTCAAGCCTGTCAAGCAGACTCCGCGAGAGCGCCGTAAGCCTTATTTCTGCCTGCCTGCGTTGTGCCACCTCGCGTTCAAGTTCGGCAACCTTTTCCTCCAGCTTGCCTGCCACAACCATGCCGTACTTCCTGATATGCGTGGCGTCGATGGCTTCCCCTCCCACCTCCTGGCAGCCACGCGCCTGACTGAGACATCGTTGCACCTCTCCCCAGATCACTTCCGGGGCTTTCGGTTTCAGGATATATGCCGAGGCACCGAGTGCCAGAGCCAGGTCGGAATCCTGGGGGCTCAGGTAATTGCCTGAAAAGAATATAAAGGGGATAGCCTTTGTCTCCGGAACCCTTTTTACTTCCATAAGCATCTGGAATCCGTCCATCCTCGGCATGAGGGCATCGGAAATAATAACATCCGGACGTTCCCTCCGGGCCTGCTGAATGCCGTCCTGCCCGTCAACGGCCTCAGACACATAACAGCCGTGACGCTCGAATATCACTCTCAGGAGCCGCCGTGATTCAGGCTGGTCATCAACAATCAGTATATGTATTTTTTTCCCGGTCATGATGCTTGATGGATCAGTTTAGCAAAACAGGACTCCGCCCTGCCATACCTTCGGGCAAGCCGGAATTGCAAGCCGGGCAATCTTCCGACATACAAACGGCCGGCTTTGCTATTGATGCAGTTCGAAAATCTCTTCAAACAGGGAGGCAATCTCTCTGAACGCCTTGAGTACCGCCGGATCGAAATGGCCAGGCATGGTTCTGCCGTCACCCACGGTTATAATTTCAACCGTCTTCTGATGGTCAAAAGATGGTTTATAGGGCCTTTTACACCTCAGGGCATCATACTGATCAACAAGCATGACGATTCTGCCCTCGGCAGGTATTTCCTCTCCCTTGAGCCCTCCCGGATATCCCCCGCCGTCCCACCGTTCGTGATGATGTAATGCTATGGAAGCAGTCATCTGAATTCTCGGGTACAGGGAGCCTGAAAGGATCTTCGCTCCGATAACAGAATGCGTCTTCATGACCTCGAATTCGTCCCTGGTAAGCGGACCCGGCTTCAGCAGGATGCTGTCAGGAATTCCGATCTTTCCTATGTCATGCAGCTGGCTTGCAAAGGTTATCGTCTCGATAAAGTCCATCGGCATATCCATCGCCTCTGCAATCTTGTTGGCATAAAAACCTATCCGTGATATATGTTCTCCTGTGTCCGTGTCACGAAACTCGGCTGCCGCCGTCAGCTTCCGTACCATCTCGTTGCTCATATTCCGAAGGTCCTGTGTCCTTTCATGGACTTCTTGCTCCAGTATCTGATTGTGCCGCAGCATAAAGTCTTCAGATTCCTTAATCGCCAGAAGATTTTTCACCCTAATAGCCAGTTCAGCCTGGTCAATCGGCTTGGACAGGAACTCGTTTGCACCGGCCTTCAGACCTAGCAACTTCGATTCCCGGTCATGAAGAGCCGTCACCATGACTACCGGTATGTTTTTTGTTTCAGGGTCTGCTTTAATGAGCCTGCATGCCTCATACCCATTCATGACCGGCATCATGATATCAAGGACTATAAGGTCCGGCCTGTAGTCCGCGGCTTTCTGCACTGCCTCCCTGCCATTTTCCGCTGTGTCAATATCATATCCAAAAGAGATGAGCCAGCTGATAAGCACCTTGAGGTTGGTTTCTTCATCGTCAACGATCAATATTTTTTTATTCATCGGTCGAGAATATCTCTTACTTTTCTCAGAAGGTCTTTCGGTGAAAAGGGTTTATGGACAAATTCGAAACCGGATTCTGTCAACTCCCGGGTGTTGACCATATCACTCAGATAGCCGCTCGAAAAGAGTATTTTTGTCCCTGGACTTTCTTCCCTGATCACCTCACTGACTTCCTGACCGTTCTTCTTCGGCATGATCATATCAAGTATAACGAGTTGAATAGTGGCTCTATTCTCCAGAAAAGCCGCTATCGCCTCTTCCCCGTCTCCTGTAGTGATAACACGGTATCCGAAGGACTCCAGGATTATGGTCATCAATTTTCTCGCCGCAGCATCGTCTTCTGCCACGAGAATCGTCTCACTGCCCCCCGCTACAGCAACCAAAGCCTCGTTCTTCATGTCTGATTCTGTTGTGTTTTCAATGCAAGGCAGATATATTTTGAATAGTGTGCCCTTTCCCAGCTCGCTATACACCTTGATAAACCCGCCGTGTTGCTTTACAATTCCGTAGGAGATCGCCAGACCGAGCCCGGTGCCTTCTCCAATGCCTTTTGTAGTAAAGAACGGCTCAAATATCTTCTTCTGTGTTTCTCCATCTATACCGCATCCTGTGTCGGCAACGGTTACGAGCACGTATCTTCCGGGCTTTCCATATCCATACGTTGCAATATAGTCATCGTCCAATTCCGCGAGTCCCGTGCCGATCGTCAGCCGTCCCCCCAACGGCATTGCGTCACGGGCATTCGTGACAAGGTTCATAAGTACCTGTTCTATCTGCCCGACATCCGCCATCACCATCAGGGAACGGTCCGCTATCTGCAAGGCAAAAGCAATATTCTCACGTATAATTCTGTCAAGCATTTTTTGAAAGCCAACAATAATCTCATTGATGTTTACAGGCTTGATGTCAACAATCTGCTTTCTGCTGAATACAAGCAGTCTCCCCGTGAGATTCGCTGCCCTCTCGGCAGCCGCAAGCACCTCATCCATCTGACTTCTCAGCAGGCTGTCAGCCACCAGAGCATCCCGAACCATGCTTCCGTAGCCCATGATCACGTTCAGAATGTTATTGAAATCATGTGCAATTCCACCGGCCAGGGTGCCGACCGCCTCCATCTTCTGGGCATGACGGAGCTGCGTTTCCAGATTCTTACGCTCGGTGATATCCCTGACAATCATGCTCGTCATCACGTTACCCTTGATGTCTGTAAACAATGCGGAGGAAACTTCTCCCGGGAACTTGCTCCCATCCCTTCTGCGCAGAAGGAGTTCCCCCTTAAACCTGCCGGTACTGGCGCGTTCTTCCAATGCCGGCACCAGACGGGGATCGTCAATATCAACGACTTCATTCCGGCTGAGTCTGCATATTTCTTCTTCAGAGCTTTCAAGCATACGACAGGCCTCAGGATTGGCGGAAATGATTGATCCGTCCGGCCTCGTGAGTAAAACAGCATCGATACTGTTATTAAACAGAGCCTTGTATTGATCCTCACTTTCTCTTAGGGCCGCCTGAGTCTTCTTGCGTTCAATAGCATAATTAATAGACCGCACAAGCAGATTCCTGTCTATCTGCCCCTTGATGAGATAATCCTGGGCACCTGCCTTGACAGCCTCGGTCCCTACTGCTTCATCTGCAAGACCCGTAAGCACAATCACCGGGGCATCAAGACCGGCGTCAATCAATTTAACCAGAGTGCCAAGTCCCTGACTGTCAGGGAGGCCCAGATCCGCCAGAATTACATCAGCACCACCTGCTTTAATAAGTTCAATGCCTGCCGATAAACGCCTTGCACACTGCAGCTCAAACCGGACGTCAGCCCGGGTCAGCATATCCTCGATAAGGTCTGCATCGCCAGGATTATCTTCAATCAGAAGTATCCTCAGGCGTCTGTTCATTTCCTGCACCCATCCGGAAGTACAACGATGCTCAGCCAAAACTGCTCTATAGACTGGACCACATGCAGAAACTGATTCAGGTCAATGGGTTTTGTTATGTAGCAGTTTGCATGCAGATTATAGGTTTTCAGAATATCTTCCTCTGCGCGTGAAGTTGTCAGGATGACCACAGGAATGCGCTTGAGGTTCTCGTCAACTTTAATCTCTGCCAGTACCTCGCGGCCATCCTTTTTAGGCAGATTCAGGTCCAGAATAATCAGATCCGGCCGCGGCGAGTCAACATACTTCCCCTTCTTCCGGAGAAAATCCATGGCCGCCACGCCGTCCTGCACCACATGCAGAATATTGTGCAGTTTGCCCATTCCCAGTGCTTCCCGTGCCAGGTCTACATCACCAATATTATCCTCAACCAGAAGAATATCAATCGGCCGTACTGCTGCTGCGCACTCCATACCTTATTACCTCCTTTATTATTTGGGAATAGTAAAATAAAACGTTGCACCTCTTCCAGGCTCTGAATCAAACCATATTCTTCCTCCATGGCGCTCGACTATTTTCTTGCAGATGGCAAGCCCGATACCGCTGCCGGGATATTCTTCCTTTGTGTGGAGGCGCTGAAAAATGATAAATATTTTGTCCGCATACTGCGGCTCTATCCCGATACCGTTGTCCCTGATCATAAACAGCCATTCCCGCCCCTCATCCCTCGCAGAAATATGAATACGTGGATCCTCTGCTCCCCGGAACTTCAGTGCATTGCCAATCAGGTTCTGAAATAATTGCACCAGCTGAGAGGCATCGGCCCGCACCTCAGGCAGCTCGTCATTGGTGATAATCGCCTTCGTCTCGTCGATCTTCATTTTCAGATTATTTATCGCTTCTCCCACCACAGCATGCGCCGACACAGGCGCCAGCGGCTTTCCCTTCGTTCCAATGCGGGAGTATGCCAGGAGATCATTGATCAGCAACTGCATTCGGACCGCGCCATCCACCGCGTAGTGGATGAACTTTCTGGCTTTGTCATCGAGCTGGTTCTCGTAGCGTTCGGCCAGAAGCTGCGTATAACTCGCCACCATGCGCAGCGGCTCCTGCAGATCGTGTGAGGCCACATAGGCGAACTGCTCCAGCTCCTTGTTCGATCGCTGAAGGTCTGCCATGCTGATCGTCAGTTTTTCCTCCACCAGCATACGCTCCGCTATCTCCTTCTGCAGATTATCAACGGAAGTATACGATTGTTTCAATTTGGCGGCCATCTCGTTGCTCGCCATGGCCAGGGTGGTAAGCTCATCGTCGCCCTCGGCTGCAATGCGATAATCGAGATTGCCGGCACCCATGATTTCAACGCCTTTGCCGAGTGCCGTAATGCGCTTTGCCAGTGTTCTTCCGATAACTGTTGAATTAATTATGATTGCAATAATCCCCCCGAGAATAAAGAGGACAACAATAAAGGCCCCCCTGTTCTGTGCTCGTATTGTCTTCTTCTGGACAGATTCATGCAACCGGTTTAAATTGTCCGTCAGGGAGTAGGCCTTTAAAATTCCCTGGCTGATCAGCCGCAGTTCTGCCTCGCTGAACCCGGGGCTTTTATGTAGGCCGGTGTCCTGTTTTGCATGACTTTCCATCACCTTGGACATCTGGGAGAAGGTGGCATTAAAATCCTTGCGGGCGTCCTGCAGCAAGGCCTTGTCCTCCTCCTGATCAAAACGTGTATCAGCCAGCGCAAAAAAGTTTAGAAGTACTTCGGACTTGCTCTGCCACTGAGTTTTGGCGCGCACTTCCTGATAAAGGAAATACTCGTCCCTCAGCAGTATCCGTTCAAACGAGACTTTCCTCATTTCATCGACCAGGTCCATGTCCCGGTCCGCAATAAAAATCGCCCGAAAAGACAGGGAAAGAGAAAGCAGGATGAGTATGACCGTACTGAGGGAAATGATCGTGTTAAGTCTGAGCCTTGTCTTGATCCGCATGGATATTAATTCTCTACCGGACTATCCGGACTGCTGCCGGCTTGACTGCATAAAGACCCTCAGCATAGATATAATCGAGATAATTCGGCATGTCCTTGCGGGATGCCAATGTGTTTTTTAGTATCCAGCGCGTCTGTTCCTCAAAATTCACCAGCAGGGCCTGGTCCAGCGTTACTAGGAAATTGAAGATATTCCAGGTATCATCAAGATTGGGCTTGTCCGTATTGATAAATTCGGCCACAAGGCGCCGCGCTTCTTCATCATTTTTTTTCACAAACTTCTCGGCCCTGATGAGCGCACGCAGGAATTTTCGTATCGCTTTGGGATTCTTCTTTACATACTCCTGCCCTGCTGCGACACAGAAGGTCTCTGTGTAGAGTGTCTCACCGTAAAAAACCAGTCCGCGGGTTCCCAGTCGTTTTTCCAGTTGTTTCAGGGTAGGGTTAAAGGTCGAGACAGCATCAACCTTTCCGCTGTCAAGCGCGTCAGTCATTTCGGCAGGCTTCATATCGACAAGCGTCACCTGCTTCCGCTCGATGCCACTGGCAAGGAGGAAAGAATCAACGAAAAAATCAGCAGTAGTTCCGAACGGCACCCCGATATTCTTTCCTTTAAGGTCAGCGGGATTTGTAATGCCCCGGTCTCGCCTGGCCACAATGGCTTCATTTTTGTTCGAGGTCTGGATTACTGCAAGCGTGGTGATCTTTTCCCCGTTCATGACGGCAAACACAATCGGGGTATCGCCCACAGTCGCCACGTCTGCCTTTCCGGCAATGACCGCATTGAGAGCAGGTTTACCAAAGGCGTGGGACTGAGGTATTGCATCCAGACCCTCGTCCGCAAAGTAGCCCTTCGCAAAGGCAATATACACGAGGATTGCATTAGATGCAGTCGAATACGCAATGGTGATCTTTTCAGGCGGGCCGGCGCTCTTTTCCTCTTTATTGCAGGACAGGGAACATAACAACAATCCTGAAATCAGGCAGATCAGGAAAATACTCTTCGAAAAAAAAGACAACAGATTCTTATCATTATAAAACATTATGCCCCCTAGCCTATAGACTATCACCCGATAAAGGCACTGTCAATATATTATACGCCTGCTGTATGCCGGATGATATGAGCAAAAGATCTGTTGAAATGAGGGGCAACATAGGGATATAGTACAGTTACTAACATACTATGAAAAACAATCATCCATCCGACCGGTACCATGACTGACAGCGAAGGAAAATTCAAGAGACTGCTGGATGATGCGCCGGTTGCCCTTACCATAATCAACCAGGACGGCACTATCGAGTATTTTAACGGCAAGCACCGGGAAATACTGGGGTACAGTCCTGAAGATATACCGGATCTTGAACATTGGTGGGCGCTGGCCTACCCTGACCCGGCAGAGAGAAACAGAATTGCTGCCGCGTGGCCTGACATTGTACAAAGGGTTCTCAAAGGGGAAAAGCTCGGAAATCAGGAGCGCAGGCTTACCTGCAAGGATGGTACAGTCAAGGATGTGGAGATCCAGATTACCCCTGCCGGCGACAAGATCGTCGTTGCTTTTTTCGATATCACGGAACGCCGGAAGATGGAGGAACTGCTTCGCAGATCTAAAGAAGACTGGGAGGAATGCTTCAACACAATCAACGAAGCCATAACCATCCATGACCAGGATTTCAACATCATCCTCGCCAACAGGGCTGCAGAGGAGCTGTTGAGAATCCCTGTCCTGAATATGACGAAACAAAAATGCTTTCAGTCGTATCATGGCACAGACTGTCCGCCAACCGGCTGTCCCAGCTGTGCGGTGCTAAAAACGGGGAAGGCGATCGTATCTGAAATGTTCGAACCGCATCTTGGAAAGCATGTTGAAATAAAGGCGCTCCCGCGTCTCGACAAAACCGGTTCGCTTATAGGGTTGATCCATGTTATACGAGACATAACCCAGCGCAAGCAGGCGGAGGATGCGCTGAGGGACCATCAGAGATTTTCTCTGGATTTGATAGACAGTTCGGCTACTGCCACCTTTGTTCTGGACAGGACCCACACGATAATGCTCTGGAACAAAGCCTGCGAAGAACTCACCGGCTGCTCTGCAGCAGAGATGATCGGCACCGATAACCAGTGGAAGCCTTTTTACAGTCAGAAGAGACACACGGTTGCTGATGTCATCATCGACAGTGATACAGCTCGCCTCCCGGAACTATACAAAAGCTTCTCAAAATCCACCCTGAACCCTCAGGGCATCAGGGCAGAGGGCTGGTATGCCAGTCTCGGCGGCAAGGAGCGATATATCATTTTTGAGGCAGCCCCGATTTTCGACAGCAAGGGCACACTTATAGCTGCGATCGAAACCCTGCAGGACATCACCGAAAGGAAGCGTGTTGAAGACGCCCTGAGTGAAAGCGAAGAACGGTACCGGATGCTCTTCAAGAGCTCTCCGGTCGGCATCTTCCATTTCGACAACAGCCTTCATATCACCGATCTCAACGCGCGTTTCGCAGAAATTATCGGATCGGAGATCGAGACGCTCAGGGGCCTTGATATGCACACGCTGAAAGACCGGCGGGTGCTGCCCGCAATGCTTGAGGCGATCAACGGAAAAGAAGGGCTTTTCGAAGGGGAGTACCTGACGACAACCAGCTCCATACAGATCTGGTGTACGATGCATACCACCCCGATGTTCAACAGCAGGGGAGAAATCATCGGCGGCATCGCCATTGTTGAGGACCATACGGACAAACACAAGCTGGAGCAGCAACTCCGCCAGTCCCAGAAGCTTGAGGCCATAGGCCAGCTGGCAGGAGGAGTGGCCCATGACTTTAACAACATCCTCTCGGCCATAGTCGGCTATGCCCATCTGACTCTGCTGAAATTAGGGAAAGACGATCCGCTCAGGCTGAATCTTGACCATATACTACAGGCCTCCGACAGAGCCACAGTCCTTACTCAGAGCCTGCTGGCCTTCAGCAGAAAGCAGGTGATCAATCGAAAGCCCAACGACCTGAATGAAATCCTCAGGAGGGTTGAGAAGTTCCTGCTGCGCCTGATCAGAGAAGACATAGAAATTACCACCACCTGCGCTGCCGGCAAACTAACCGTCTTTGCGGACAGCGGACAGATAGAACAGCTGATGATGAACCTTGTCACCAACGCACGGGATGCCATGCCCCGGGGCGGACATATTATGATAAGAACGGAAACCATACGGCTGGAGGAAGAATATATCGAGTCACATGGCTATGTAAATGCCGGCAGCTATGCCCTGCTTTCGGTCTCAGATACAGGGGAAGGCATGGACGCAAAAACAAAAGAGAGGATATTCGAGCCTTTTTTTACCACCAAGGCAGAGGGAATGGGAACCGGCCTTGGTCTTTCAATGGTATACGGCATTGTCAAACAACATGACGGGTATATCAACGTATACAGTGAGCCAGGGAAAGGGACTACCTTCAAAATATATCTGCCTCTGCACCGGGGTGCCGGCGGAGCAGAACTGATCAAAACAGAGGCAGCGCTGGTAAAGGGAGGCTCAGAAACAATACTCCTTGCAGAGGATGATCCCTCGCTCAGAAAACTTTCGGGTGTTATCCTGCGCAATTACGGCTACAGCGTTATCGAGGCTGTCGACGGTGAAGATGCGGTCTCAAAATATGGGGAGAACAGGGATGTTGTGAAGCTGGTTATCCTCGACGGCATCATGCCGAAGAAAAACGGCAAGGAAGCCTGCGAGGAGATACGGATGATAAACCCGGCGGTTAAAACGCTTTTTACCAGCGGCTATGCCGAAGATATTCTCAGCAAGGAAGGCCTGCTGGAACCAGGAATTCACTTTCTCCTGAAACCCCTCACCCCTTCAGACCTGCTCAGAAAAGTCAGGGAACTGCTCGATTCGTAAAAAAAGGGGCCTTTCGGCCCCTTCAATTTCAGTCAATCTCAATGCAATCAGTCCATCAGGCCTGACCTGCTGATCCCAGCACTTCCTGGTTTTTATGAATGATCATCTTTGTAAGTTCCTCACGCGCCGGTCCGAGATATTTTCTCGGGTCAAACTCTGCGGGACTATCGGTAAAAACCTTCCGGATCATGGCGGTCATTGCGAGTCTGCCGTCACTGTCTATATTGATCTTGCAGACCGCGCTTCTGGCGGCCTTTCTCAGCTGCTCTTCAGGAATGCCGACTGCGTCCTTCAGCTTCCCGCCGTTGCTGTTGATCATCTCAACGTACTTCGCAACGACTGATGAAGCCCCATGCAGGACTATCGGAAAGCCCGGGATACGTTTTTCTATCTCCTCGAGGATATCAAAACGCAGCGGCGGAGGCACAAGCACCCCGCGCTCATCACGGGTGCACTGCTCCGGTTTGAACTTGCAGGCACCGTGAGAGGTGCCGATCGAAATGGCGAGTGAGTCCACGCCGGTCTTGGCGACAAAATCCTCGACCTCTTCAGGCTTGGTATAGGTAGATTTTTCTGCGGAGACCTCATCTTCGATGCCGGCCAGAACACCCAGTTCGCCCTCGACCGTCACGTCATGGGCATGGGCATATTCCACCACCTGTTTCGTCACTTTGATATTTTCTTCGTACGAGTGGTGCGACCCATCGATCATGACCGAGGAGAACCCCGAATCAATGCAGGATTTGCAGAGTTCGAACGTGTCCCCGTGATCGAGGTGCAGCGCAAACTTTACCGGGCTGTTCGCATCAGCGATCATGCCAGCCGCGCCCATAGCCAGAAAACGCAGAAGTGTCTGGTTCGCGTACTTCCTGGCCCCGCTTGAAACCTGAAGTATAAACGGGGAGCGGGACTCAACGCAGCCCATCACGATCGCCTGCAGCTGCTCCATGTTGTTGAAGTTATACGCCGGGATCGCGTATTTGCCCTGCATTGCCTTCTGAAACATCTCCCTGGTGTTGACGAGGCCGAGTTCCTTGTACGAGACTTTTTCCATAGTGCTGTCCTTTCGCAAGAGATTAAGGTTTGGGGATAGATCTGACTATTATAGTATATTTAAGAAAAAGTGTTAAGCCCGGGGACTTTCCGGTGAAGGACCGGCGAATTGACTCACAGGGGCTTTTACCTAAAGCTTCTCGTAGGCTGTTCTCCGGTTCGACCTGCGGGCCAGTTCGTTGCTGTAGCGCACACCAAGCGTCAGCGCATGAAGCCTGAGCCACTCGGACAGCTTGACCGAACCAACCGGGTCTGCCTTGCTGCAATGAAGATTGGACATAAGCCCCGCAATCTCATCACGGGTAACCAGCAGATCTCCCTGCATAAATCCGATGAGGCGGCCCAGAGTGTATCCCAGGGAGGTGGGGACCGGAACTATCTTCCGCTGTTTCCCGAGGGCCCGGGCTATCTCCTCTATCAGACCGCGATAGGTGAATGTTTCAGGCCCGACAGCATCAAGAACGCTGTTCTCCGGATTGCCGCCCTGCTCCACGGCAAGCCTGGCCAGGTCACTGACATGGATCGGCTGAAGCTGATAACTGCCGTCGCCGAACAGGCAGAAGACGGGAAACTTTCTCAGGCACCAGGCAAGGTTATTGATAAAAACATCTTCCACGCCAAAGATAACTGCAGGTCTCAGTATCGAATATGACAGCCCGGATTCAATCAGCAGACGCTCCATCATCGCCTTACCGCGGAAATATTCAAGGGGAGACTGAAGAGACGGGTTGGCCACACTGATCTGGACTATTTTTCTGACTCCAGCCTTCTGCGCAGCATGAAACAGAACACGGGTGTTTTCTATGGCCCGGGCGTAGGAAGAGCCCCGGTTATTGAATCTGACCCAGTAATTGTTATAAAGCACAGAGGCCCCGCGAAGAGTCATAACCAGTTTTTCGGGCCGCTGAAAGTTGTAAGGATACGCCTTTATTTTTCCGCCAAAGGTATTGGCACGTTCATAGGAGTCGGTCAGTGCCCGCACGCGACAGCCTGTCTCCAGCAGGTTTCTGGCGATATATCTCCCTGAAAAACCGAAGGCCCCGGTCACCACATGCAGATTTTCGGTATCCATTGTTCTATTCCTCTCCCCCGCCGCACCCGGTCCGGTCAGGCCCCGAGTCAGGCCCTCGGCAAGGCCCTGCGTCAAACCCTGAACGCGAGATAAATCTTAACTCTATGTTATAGTAAAAAACCAGACGAAACAAGGTAATTTCTGAAGAAAACCGACTGACATATTCGAACCCATGCATCCTGGCAGATCCTATTACCTCCCGGCACTCCTCGTTATTGTTCTGACAATCTCTTTTTTCAGGCTGGGGGCTCTGACTCTCTTCGACGTTGACGAGGCGGTTTTTGCCCAGGCCACCAGGGAGATGGTTGAGTCAGGTGACTGGCTGACCCCAACCTATAACGGGGTAAACCGTTATGACAAACCGATCCTCTTTTACTGGATGATGGCCCTGTCCTACAAGAGTTTCGGCATCAATGAATGGGGGGCCAGGTTCCCTTCCGCAGCAACCGGGACACTGCTGAGCCTCTGTCTTTTTTTATTCATGCGGCGGCAGACAGACGAAAGACAGGCCTTCTACGCAGTCCTTGCTCTGGTGCTGTCCCTCTATTTTGTTACCTATTCCCATGCGGCAGTTACGGACATGACGCTCACCCTGTTCATAACTCTGTCCCTGCTCTCCTTTTATCTGTCCCTCGGACAAGAAACGGAAAAAGCCGAAAACAGGCGATATTATCTCTATGGATTTTATCTCTTCTCTGCCCTTGCCTTTCTGACCAAGGGACTGATAGGCATCCTCTTCCCTTTCGGGATTGCGGGACTCTACCTCCTGGCAACCGGGGGCACGAGCGGGATTAAAAAAATAAGCAGCGCTGGGGGGATTGCTCTTTTTCTTCTGGTTGCGGCCCCCTGGTATCTTGCAGAGCTCTCCGTTAACGGCAGGGAATTCATTGACCAGTTTTTTATCAAGCACCATTTCAGGCGCTATACCGGGGTCATATCCGGCCATAAGGGGCCGTGGTATTTCTATATCCTCACCCTGCTCGTCGGGCTATTGCCCTGGATCATTTTTCTGCCGGGAGGCATTGCCGGAGCCTTGACCCGTTTCAGAGAAGTCCGTGGTACCAGAGGACCTGCGTTTCCTCATTCGCCGGTGTTGTTTGCCCTGCTCTGGTTTGCGGTTATCGTCATGTTCTTCTCCCTCTCGACCACAAAGCTTCCGAACTATATCCTGCCCTCAATCCCTGCTGCAGCCATTCTGATCGCTTCGGGTATGGTCCGGCAGTCGGAAAAACAGAGCCGCTACACCAATCTGCTCATCGCCGTATTTTCACTGCTGCTGGGCATCGGAGTCCTGGCCGGGCCACTTCTGGCAACAAAATACCTTGACCGTCTCAGGGCTGCCGGCGTTGGCTTACATGCCGATTTTCTGACCGACCTGCAGATCTGGACCGCGGGCCTCGCGCTTCTCCTCTTTGCAGGGACAGGCCTGAACTTCGCAGGCGCTGTCAGGAAAAAAAGCTACCATGAACTCGGGGCGGTGCTGACACTGTCCGTTTTGTTGCTGCTCTCGTTCAAGGCACTGCCGCTGGCGAACCAGTTTATGCAGGGCTCCCTGCATAAATACAGCCGTTATGCACAGGACAATCTCGGCCCGGAGGGGGCCCTGATAGTCTACCGGCTCAACCGGCCGAGCATTGTTTATTACTCCCGACATACAATAACCAGCGCTACCCAGCCGGCAGAACTGGAGCGACTGCTGCAGCCGGGCAGGCAGGCGCTGATTATCACCACGGCATCTGAAACCGCCAGCCTTGAAAAGATGGGGCTGACACTAATAGAAAAGGATTCAGCTTATGCACTTTTTGAAAAACAATAAAGGTCTGGTCTTCCTGATACTCCTGCTCGTCCCGGCCTTCTACTACGATGTGACGATCATTACCTGGGTTAAAGAGCACCGCACGTTTCAGTACGAGGACTGGTATCAGCCATTCGATCAGCTGATCAAGATCTCCACACACGGCACAACACTCATCACGATATCCCTGCTGCTTTTTCTGGGCACAAAAAAATACAGCCTGAGGATCAGTAATATGGCCAAAATAGTTTTTATAGGAATGATCGCCTCGGGCATTGCTGTTCAGGCGCTGAAACATCTCATAGGCCGTGCGAGGCCGCGCGTGACCTTTGAAGCTGTATTTGTCGGCCCCTCCATGAGTTCTGACTACGACTCTTTTCCTTCAGGGCATACGACACTGGCATTCTGCCTGGCCTATATGCTTTCCCGCGACTATCCCCGGTTCAGCGCATTATTCTATCTTTTTGCGATACTGGCCGCCATGGACCGCCTGATATGGCTCTCCCACTTTCCGTCAGATATTGTGGCCGGGGTTCTGCTGGGCACAATAGTGGGCCGCTTCATCCTGGAGCGGAATCCCTTCAGGACAAAGCAGCCCGTAGGTATCCCCGGCGAGTAAAGCCGGTTCCGGCCTCAGCCTTACCTCGAAGTAATTACGATCTCCCCGGATATTTTGGTCGGTTTTGACAGACTGTCGACCACCGGGCAGTGGGCAACGACTTTTTCGGCAAGCGCCCTGATCTTATCCTCAGGTTCCGGCGAGCTGATATGAAAAACATACCGGATATCCTGAAACCCGGCGGCAATGTCATCGATCATGAAAAGCCCTCTGAGATCCAGAGTCCCCTCAACCTCAACCGACAGGGAGTCTATTTGGTAGCCTTCGTGCACGGCAAACTCATAAAAAGCAGCCTCTACACAGGCGCCGAAAGCCGAAAGCAGCAGTTCGATCGGGTTGGGGGCCTTGTTCGTTCCCCCTGCCGCCTCGCCATAATCCGACAGGACAACATGCTCCCTCACCTTCGTCTCTGTGTATAACTGCTCTATATGCTTCGATGAGACCTTCGGCTTATAGATGGCTGCCTCGGGCTTGCGCTTGAAAAATTCAATTCGCCGTGCAACAATGTCCTTCAAATCTCTCTCTTTGCTCATGCTGTCCTCCGTATTCATATTACAGATTTAATCTTAAACCGTTGCACAAATACTAAATTACAGAAGACGGGAAGGCCGAAAAAGTCCTGCCTGCAACACCTTACAGACCTTTATTGGAGCCTGCCAGCCATCTTTGCAAAATCCGCAGACGTTTAGTCTGCGTTTACGTGAATCATAATAAAATCATGTTGGCATTGCAGGACTTTTGCGGTGTTTCCGTCTTCTGCATTACAACGTTCCGTCCAGCAATCAGTCATTTCATCGCTATAAAAAACCGGTATCCGTGGCTGGACAGAATAACGCCGTCGGCCGTTATCTCCATCAATTTAATCCCGGCTGTCAACTCCTGGCCCTCGCGCATCATCTGCTCGTTTATCCTGACCATTCTGAGTGCAGGGTTCGACGAATACATAAAGGCAGACAGGGAAAATGAGGGCAGCATTTTCTGTAATGCCGCGGGCAGTTCTTTAAGCCGGTATATCCTGCCTGAATCAGCAGGCGGCAGTATTAGCGGCTGCAATGGGGACTGGGCAGGGGGCTGTGTTGCAGCAACCGGTTTTCCCGTCTCCGCCGGCACGGAAGCAGTCTTCGTTTTTCCGGCCGGGGGCAGCTCAGGCAGCACTTCCGGGTCCATCTTCCCTTTATCGGCGCCGGCAACGGGAACCCTCATAGCCTCAACTCTTTTTTCAGTCATCGGGAACGCGGGTACAGGGGCCTGCATAACTTTTTCCTGCGACACGACAGGCACCACAGAAGCAGGCAGTTGCTCCTGTATTACGGCAGTACCTGCAGGTCCACTGCTTTTTAAAGGCAGCAACAGCCAGACAGCAATTCCCGCCCCCAGCACAATAGCTGCTGCGGCAACATACTGCCAGCGGAAACGTTGGACCGGAGTCTGCAATACCTCCTCCTGAACCGTCAACAGGTCGGGCACAGTTCCACGCTGACGTTCCTGTTCGGATTTTTTCAGTGCATCCAGGATATAGGACATGACTATCGGGCCGCCTTTTTTTCAGGCTCTGAAGACAACACAAATGAACTCCACGCCCATTTCAGGTCCGCGAGCCGGTCTTGTTGCAGTTCATTTTCATGCAGCCCTCCGGGCCACGGAAACCCGGCCGCCGGTCTCCGGTTTTCACCCTTCCCGGCCTGCGGCGATCTCTGTTTCGGAAGGACAGTCTTTGTTGCAGCTCCGCCAACCGGCACGCTCTTCTCCGTCCCATAGCCGGACACGGTTTCGGATATGGGGCCGGGTTTGCCGCCAGTCACACCGTTATTCCGGCTGCTATAAATCATCAGAACAAGGAGGACCGCAATCAGCAGTCCCGCTCCCAGGACAGCAGGAGCTGTCATAAGCGGCATCCTGACACGGTGTCTCCGGGGCGAAGCATCGGCGCCAAAGACCTCCTGAGAGGCCTTGACAAGTGTAGGGAGATCAACGTCCTCCCGGCCCTGGGCATAGGTTCCGAGCAAGGCCCTGTCGCATATCAGGTTGATCAGACGGGGAATGCCGTTGCTCAGGGTGAAGATTTTTTTTATGGTTGGTTCAGGAAAGAGTCTCCCCCTGACCCCGGCCACCGCAAGGCGGTGGGCAATATAGGCAGGCACCTCCGAAAGTGAAAGCGGCCCGAGGTGATACCGGGCAGTAATCCGCTGGGAAAGCTGCCGCAGGTCCTCCCGCGCCAGCATCTCCCTTAGTTCCGGCTGTCCGAGCATAATAATCTGGAGCAGCTTCCGCTGGTTTGTTTCCAGGTTCGTGAGCAGCCGGATCTGTTCCAGCAGGTCAGGACTCAGGTTCTGCGCCTCTTCGAGAATCAGCACCGCCCGCCGGCCTCTGGCATGGGCATCGAGCAGAAAGGCATTGATCGCATCGACAAACACCTTAAGGCTGGTATTGCCGGCCGGATAGGCTATGCGAAATTCATCACAGACAGCCGCCAGAAGCTCAACCGTTGTCATCTTGGGGTTCAGGATAAAGGCGATATCACAGTCCGGGGGCATCTGCTCCAGAAGGCATCTGCAGACCGTCGTCTTTCCGGTGCCTACTTCGCCGGTCAAAAGTATGAAGGCGCCGTCGCTGTTGATGCCATAGAGCAGGTGGGCCAGGGCATCCCGGTGCTGGTCGCTCATGTAAAGGTAGCGAGGGTCCGGCGCTATCGAAAAAGGGAGCTCCCTGAACCCGAAGTATTCTTTATACATGCAGCCTCAGTTACCTGAAATTGATGAACTCGATATGGATATCCAGGTCCTTTCCCTTGATAACGGCCATGATGGCCTGCAGGTCGTCGATCTTCTTACCCTTCACCCGCACCTGGTCTTTCTGGATCTCGGCCTGGACCTTCATCTTCGTGTCCTTGATAAGCTTCACGATCTCCTTGGATTTTTCGACCGGAATGCCCTGCTGGAGCGTCACGACCTGTTTGACCGTGCTGCCGGCCGCAGCTTCGATCTTGCCGTAGTCCAGAGCCTTGAGGGAGATACCCCGCTTGACGAGTTTTGTCTGGAGGATATCAATAACACTCGTCAGCTTCATCTCGTCATCTGAAACAATCACGAGCTCATGTTTTTCCTTGTTGAGTTCGATATCGCTCTTGCTGTTTTTGAAATCAAACCTCTGGCTGATCTCCTTCATCGCCTGCTGGACAGCGTTTAAAACCTCCTGCAGGTCAACCTTGCTCACGATATCAAAAGTATGCTCATCTGCCATCTATTGTTCCCTCCTCGGTGTTAGTTATCACTTTCTTTGTCAGCACAGGGTCCGGCTTGCAGGCCGGACAGAAAAGCTCCCCCTGGTCCAGGGGGCAGACATGCCCTCATTCCGGGCAACAGATGCACTGGTTTATCGGTTCATCGCAGACCGGGCACGTTTCCATAGATGGATTATAAAACGATTATCAGTCTCCGCGCAATGGTACAACACCATGCAGGATAACAAAACGGTCTTATGCTAAACTAAAAATATGAAAGCTGCCCTGGCCTCGTCGCAACATTATATCCCTGCTCAGTGGGTCATGCTCGGCATGGCACTGCTGGTTACCGGAGCTCTCATAGCATACTCTCTTGTGCAGGAATATCATAAAATTGAGATCCTTGAACAGGAACGTCTGAGCACCCAGGCCCGCGTGGCAGACAGGACGATCGCGCAACAACTTGAAGCTGTTTACCGGGCATTGCTGCTTGCAAGAGAAGAGGTACCGGCATGGCGCACCTCCGGATGGCAGAATGCAAACCGCCACCTCAAGGGGCTGGACGATGCCATGCCTGCAGTACGCACGATACTTATCACCGATGCCCACGGAACCGTGCAGGCTTCAGACCGCAAAGAACTCATTGGCAAGAATTTCAATTACAGAGATTATTTTACGGTCCCAAGCAGGCAGTCTGATCCGAAGATGCTCTACCTCTCACCTCCTTTTCAGACAACCTTTGGTATATTCACGATAAATGCAACAGTCATCATTCCGGGGCCGCGCGGGGAATTTAGCGGAATCATTTCGGCCACCATTGAGCCTTCATACTTCGAAATTGTATTAAGTTCGGTACTCTACGCGCCGGACATGTGGTCCGCAATGGCTCACCGTGACGGCATACAATTCCTCATGGTCCCACAGCAGAAGGGTCAGATCGGAAAAAATCTGGCAGAGCCGGGCTCTTTTTTCAGCAGACATCTCGGGAGCAATAAAGATGAGAATGTTCTGACCGGGACCGTCTATTCCACAGGCGACAACCGGATGATGGCCATACGGACCATAAGGCTGCGCGATGTGACCATGGACAAGCCTCTGATTGTCGCGATTGGCAGGAACATCGATGCGATGCATGCCACGTGGCGGCAGGAGGTTAAAGTGCAAGGCACCCTCTTCGGTATCATAGCGCTATCCGGAGTTACGGGGTTATATTTCTACCAGAGGCGTCGAAAACTCTTTGACTGGCAGGCGGCGGAATCGCTCATGGCTTTAAGACAGAGCGAGGAAAAACTGCAAAAGATAATAGATGGGTCTTCTGCGGTCATCTTTGCAAAAGATCTGGATGGCAGGTATCTTTTTATCAATGCCCTTTACGAAAAGCTTTTCGGAATCTCCAGAAGCAACGTGATCGGCAAGACAGACTATGATATTTTCCCCCGGGATGCGGCAGATAAATTCAGAGAGGCCGATCTTCGGGCGCTGCAGGCCGATATGCCGGTTGAAGTTGAAGAGACCGTGCCTCACCAGGACGGTATTCATCATTACCTGGCGTCGAAATTTCCGCTTTACGACAATGACGGGAACCCCTATGCGGTCTGCGGCATAGCCACAGACATAACCGAGCGCAGACAAAGAGAAACAGAACGGGAAATGCTTATAAAAGAACTTCAGGAAAATATTGCGAAAGTAAAAATCCTGAGTGGTTTTCTGCCCATTTGCGCCTCATGTAAAAAGATACGTGATGACAAGGGTTATTGGAACCAGATAGAAGAATATATAAGCACGCATTCACAAGCTGAATTCACGCACAGCATCTGTCCTGACTGTACGAAAATACTTTATCCTCATTATTACAATAAGATGTCACGAGGAGAAGATACGGAAAACAAGTAAAGGGGTTTCTTCAGTACGATAAGCGGCCGAAAACTACCCGATCACCGGCTGTCCATCATCTCAATATTCTTCACCAGCCCCTCGACCAGGAACATGATCGACTCCACATCCAGAAACGTATCGGCTGTTGAGTCGAAGAGGACCTTCAGCCGTGCGGGAAATTCCTCTTCGTCAGGCCAGTAGAGAATGGCCATCGGGACTTTCGGGAGCAGATAGAGAGTCCAGGCATCTTCAGTCGGGAACCCCTTACCCTTCGTTGCCTCGAGCCTCTGCAGCGCTGTCACGGACTTTTCAAAGTCATTACGGAAGAGTTCCAGCAGCGGTTCTTCGCACTCACGCACAAAGGAAGAGTGCTTGACCATCCCGGCCTTCAGTTCGCTGTACGAAACCCACCGGCCGGACAGCTCATCCTTGCCTGCGGTCCGGATGTAGTGGAGGATGAGTATCCTGATCCACGGGGTCATGATTCCCTCTGTTTTGATGGTCCCCTCAGGAGTGATAAAAAATTCCCTGCCGAAGCAGAGCAGTTTCAGGTCGCTGCCCTGCATCTCCGCACCGATGCCGGGGGCGATGACTGCAAGATCGAGCGTCTTTATCTCCGCACTCAGCTTCAAAATCAGCTCCTCGCGCCAGTCGCCCTGCACCAGCGAGGGCTTCAGGAGATTAATCTCTTCGGGCAGCAGCAGCGGGCATTCCTCCAGGGGCGTATCGCCCTTGATCACCGATATCGCAAACGGCATGCAGGCCTTCAGGCTGCATTTCCCGCAGTTCTTTTTCGGAAGCTTCTTATAGAGGTCCAGTGCTTTCATGGGGGCGCTATATCCTGAACTTACCGGCAACCTGGTTGAGTTCGGAAGAGAGTCTTGCCAAATCTACAGCTGACTGTGAAACCTGGGTCGAACTTGCCGACGTCTCGGAAGAAACACGTGCGATGGTCTCTATATCATTACTTATGGTATCGGATACCGTGGACATTTCTTCTGTCGCAGTCGCTATCTGCTGAACCATATTCTGCAAACTCACGACGCTCTCGACGATATTGCTCAAAGACTCTCCAGCCAGGGTGACGTCATGGACACCGGTCTCAACCCCTATACTGGCTTCACCCATTGATTTAACCGCCAGTGCGACCTCACTCTGTATGGTCCCTATCATGCCGCCTATCTCGGATGTCGCCTTGGTCGTCCTTTCAGCGAGCTTGCGGACCTCATCGGCCACAACCGCAAAACCGCGGCCCTGCTCTCCGGCGCGGGCGGCCTCTATGGCAGCATTCAGGGCAAGGAGGTTTGTTTGATCTGCGATGTCTTTAATGACGCTGATAATATCGCCAATCTGTTTTGACCGTTCTCCCAATGACATGACAAGCCCTGCCAGGTGCTTGACGGCATCGGCTATCTCCTTAACCTCTTCAACCGACCTGCTGACGATGGACCGGCCTTCCTGCGCCACTTTTGTGGAATCCTGCGCAGATGACGCAATGCTCGTGGCATTCCGTGCGATATCGATAACGGTCTGCGACATCTCGGCTGTTGAAGTGGCTATCTGCGAAGCCCTCTGAGACTGCTCCTCAATACCCCGTGACATCTGCCCGGAACTTGCGCTGAGCTCCTCGCTGGCCGATGCGACGCTATGGGCCGATGATTGGATGGTTGCTATGGTTGTTTTTAATTTATCAACCATGCTGTCTATGGCCCTCATGAGGTCGCCTATTTCGTCCTTGTTCCCTGTCTCTATCTCTGCAGTCAGATCGCCGGCTGCGATCATATTCGAAACCTCAATCGCCCTGCCCAGAGGATTATTGATTTTCCGGTAAAGCCAGGTCATGACAGCAGCTATTATCAGGGCAATAGCCAAGCCGGTCATTATCGCAAGCATTCTGATGGCTTTGTTATTGGCAACTACTTCTTCGAGGTTCTTCTTCAAAACTTCCTGGTGTATCCTGGCTATATCAGCAGTCCCCCGAACGATATCCTCTGAGGCTTTATCAAATTCCTCCATCACTTTATTGCCTTCGCTGCGTCCCTGAGAAATATAAACATTGGCCATTTTAACGCCAATGGCATGGAACTTTTCAAACCTTGGCTCTAAATCCTTAAACTTCTGAATATGATCCGCAACCGTATCGGCTTTCAGTGCAGTCGCCAGATGCTCTTTGAAAGCCTTGGCACTATTATCTGCTTCAACAAGTGAACCGGCATTCCCCGTAGCTGCGGCATCTGATATAAATTGCTGAACCTGGCTTGTATAAAATTTCATCTCCGCGGAGCTTATCAAGACAACTGCTATCTCGTTATTCAGGCGTATCAGTTTTTTGTTCTGGTCGGAAAGTCTTATTGCAATACCTCCCGAATAGACCACCATACTCAGTACAATAAATATTGCTATTCCTCTCAGGGTTGTTTTGATCCTTATATCGTTCAGCACAGTATCTCTCCTGAAATTTATTGATTTAAATTTAGAATATCTGCGAACACCGGGATATATCTTCTACTGTATCACAATCCGGGATCAGAAGGAATAAGCCTTGTTATAAAATGCCTCAAGCATCTCCTCCCTCTTTTTCGTCACCAGTTGCAGCCCGCAAATGAACCTCCGGTACTGCGGTGCGGGTCCATTCTCCAGATATTCAAGCATGGGGGAACAGAAATAGGTGTTGCAGCGGTGGGGTCTCAGGTGGCGGCCGACCGTGCAGCCATATGCCCCGAGGAACTGGCAGGGATCTGTATCAGGAACCCTCATGGTATATGATGGCATCTTCTCGCCCAGGGCAGCCAGATAGACAATATCTTCATGCTCATGAAAGGCATGCCGGTTGATGCAGCAGACACTGCGGCATTCCGGACAGACCGCAGCGCAGGCCTTTTGTTGAGCAGGGCCCATGGCGCTGACAAGTTCAGCGACTTCAGCGGCCAACTGCCTGACCTCCCGGAGTCCTTCCGGGGCACCCACAAATATATCTCTCAGCGAGGAGATTATCGACGCTGCATTCCCGCCGGGACGATGGTCTATTTTTTCATAGACGTAGGTGTTCACTGATACAGCTTCAGCTTGAATTTCTCATTCAGATACGGGTTGCTCTTCAGCTCTCTGCCCAGGGTAGTCTCTTCCCCATGGCCGCAGAGCACCCGCGTATCCGGGGGTAATGCCGTGAGCTTCTTCAAAGAACCCATAAGCTGCTGCGTGTTCCCACCCGGCAGGTCGGTCCTGCCGACCGTACCTTTAAAGAGAGTGTCCCCGGTGAACAGCGCCTTGCCGCCGGACAGGCCCATGCTTCCGGGAGTATGGCCGGGAGTATGAATAATCTCCAGCACAAGACTGGCCACAGTTATCCTGCCACCCTCCCTGACGGTCTGAAAGTCGGCAGGAAAGTCCTCCCGAGAAAACCCCCTCGAAACACAAAACTCCTTTGAACTCTGATACGTTCCTGTTTCTGCTTCGTGCATGATAATGGGAACGCCATAAAGCTTATGCAGGTCCCCGGCAGCGCAGATATGGTCATAGTGTGCGTGGGTGAAAACGATATATTTCGGCTTCAGGCCGTGCTCCCCGACAAACGCAGCAATACGCTCGGGCTCGTCGCCTGGGTCGATAATAAGGGCTTCGCGGCTATTGCCGTCCGAGACGATATAACAGTTCACCGCAAGCTGGCCTACAGCAATACTCTGGATAAGCATGGTCCCTCCTGTAACACGCGCAGCACTGCAGGCAAACAGAACTGCAGCGGCAGCCAGTAAAAGAATACGGGTCTTCATCTGATGCTTCATTATAACTGAATCAGATTCTCAATAAGCTTTAAAAATACCTGCATATAGGATAAAATAGTGACACTATGGCCAGACCTCTGGATACCGACCTGCTCTGCAGGGAGTGCAAAGGCAAGCTGTCGCTGACCTTCGGCTGAAGGGCGGTCAGTCTGCGCTGCATGGAATGCGGCAAGAGGTTCGGGCTCGCTGAATATGCTGATGAGCTCGATGAAAAGATCTGGGAGCAGATTTCGAACCGCTCCTGCGATCGGGCATAAAAACAGGGAGACAGATAATGAGCATTCGAGAGAACATATATACGGTGATAGATAAAATCAAACCGGAAAATATCCTGGTCAGTGTCTTTGACAAGGATGGACTGGAAACACTGATCAGTGGCATACGTGCTGCCAATGCATCCGCACGCTTTTATTCCACAGGCGGGACCGGCAAAAGAATTGTCGAGATTCTCGGGGACAATGCTGACAGGAACTATACCCCGGTGGAGGACTTCACCGGAGCTCCTGAAATGGAAGGGGGACTGGTCAAAACACTCCATCCCAAGATCCATGCCGGCCTGCTTGCTGAACGCGGAAACCCTGCCCATGAGGAATATCTCTACAAAACTCTCTCCGAGTCGATGCGCGGGGGCTCCCCTGGGGTCTATTTCGACGTCTTTGTCGGGAACCTCTATCCCTTCACCTCTGTCGTTGCAAAGGAGGGAACAACCCCGGAAACAGCCCGCGTCAATATCGATATCGGTGGACCGGCCATGACCATGGCTGCTGCAAAAAACTGGCACAGTGTCGCTGTACTGACCTCGCCTGCCCAATACGAAGGGTTTATTTCATCTCTGCAGAAGAACAACGGGGCCACAGGACTTGAACTGAGGTTTGCTCTTGCGTCCCGGGCGATGAAATCCATCGGGGAGTACCGGTCTGCCATCGGCGAATATTTTTCCGGGCTTGATTTTGAAAAGGACGTTAGACCGTTTTTAAACATAACATAAAATCTATCACAAGATACCTTTGGAGGCAGACATGCGTAAAATTCTGTTTTTTGCCGTCATGGCACTTATCCTGAATACCGGGACCTCATCCGCCTTCAGCACGAAAGGGCAGGATTGCACCACGTGCCACTCCCTGAAAAAAGAAGAAGCCGTGGATATTCTGAAAAATATCATGCCGAACGTGAAAGTGAAAGACGTCAAAGTCTCACCGATTAAGGCAATGTGGGAGGTCGAATTCGAAGCCGATGCCAAGAAGGGCCTTGTGTATATTGACTTCTCGAAGAGGTATGCTGTTTCAGGCTCCATTCTCGATATAAAGGAGAAGAAGAACCTTACACAAGACCGTTATGCCGACATCAACCGGGTGGATGTATCGAAGATCCCGCTCAAGGATGCGCTCCTCCTCGGGAATAAGGATGCAAAGAACAAGATAATTGTTTTCACAGACCCGGACTGTCCTTTCTGCGTTAAACTCCATGCAGAGATTAAAAAAGTGGTTGCAGAGCGGAAGGATATCGCCTTTCAGATAAAGCTCTTCCCGCTGCCGATGCATAAGGACGCCTTTGAAAAATCCAAGGCTATTGTCTGTGAAAAGTCGCTCCAGATGCTGGAGGATGCCTTTGAAAAGAAGCCTATAGCGAAGGCAAAATGCAAAACCAAAGCAATCGACGAGAATATCGCACTTGCCAAAAAATTTGGCATCAACGGGACCCCGGCCCTGATCCTGCCGAACGGCAAAGTTTCCTCCGGCTTCAGAGATGCAGCGGCCATCAAGGAAATGATAGATAAAAAATAGCAACCCCGGCAGACCGGGATGCCGAATCAATAGTTTATCAACAGCGTATCAATAGCGTGAGGTGACAACATGGCCTTCTTTGAATGGAACGACAGCCTTTCAGTTGGGATTACTGAATTCGACGCACACCATAAGCGTTTGGTCGAGCTGATCAATAACCTGCATGACGAAAACTCGGGCGGACATTCCCGGATCGTTGTCGGCAATACACTGCTGGCCCTCTCCAACTATGTGATCTATCATTTTTTGGCAGAGGAAGACGTCATGCATCGTCACCACTATCCGGACTATGAACCACACCGTCAAGAACATATAGCACTGACTGAAAAAACTCTCGGGTTTGTTGCGGCCTTTCACCGGGGGGCAGAAGACATCACCTCTGAACTCCTGAATTTTCTGGTCGCCTGGCTTAAGAATCATATCATGACCGTTGACAAGAAATATCAGGGGTTCCTCAACAACAAAGGGATGCATTAATTGTAACAGGGGGAGAAATGAACTTCTATGGGCTGCTAATGGAGTCTGTGTATAGGGTATAACTCGTGGTTCCTGTCATTCCACGACTTGATCGGAGAATCCAGGGTTATAAATAAGCACTGGATCCCCGGGGCAAGCCCGAGGATGACAAACTTTCACGTTGCAGATAAAATCTCCCCCTACCCTTCCACCAGTTTTTTGTCCCTTATCAGCAGCATCTGATCTGCCAGCCGTTCGGCCTGGAGCCTGTCGTGGGTTGTAATGATCATCGTCATACCGCTCTTCTTTTTTCCCAGAATCATCTCCTCAATCAGCCTCGTATTGGCTTCATCAATCGAGGCGGTCGGCTCATCGAGAAAGAGCATTTCAGGCGCTACCACGAGTGCGCGGGCTATCCCGAGCCGCTGTTTTTCCCCGCTTGAGAGACTCAGCGCGCGCTGATTTTTCTTTGCTGCCAGTCCGGCAAATTCAAGCAGTTCAAGGGTTTTCCTTTCAATCTCCTGCCTGCCTGCCCCCCGTATCTTCAGCCCGTAGGAAACATTGTCGAAGACCGTCGCATTGAATATTCCGACCTGGGGCAGTACCAGCGTCATCCGCCTTTTCAGGGAAATATCGTGCTGCAGCCTCTGCTCTCCTGCATAATACGTAACCTCGCCCCTGTCCTGTTTTTCGAGAAGCGCACAGATCCTCAGCAGGGTCGACTTGCCTGAACCGTTCGGCCCCATGAGCAGGTACGCGCCTCCTCTGTCAAAGGAGTACGAACAGTCTTCAAGCACGAGGTTGCCGTGCGGGGACCTCATGATGTGCGATATCTCAAGCTTCAGTTTCACAACTCAGTCATCCCTTTTCTCCTGAATATACTGAGACCGGTGTTTATCGCCATTGAAATGGCCAGAAGAATTATTCCCAGTGCCAGGGCCAGTTCAAAATTGCCCTTGTCCGTCTCCAGCGCTATGGTGGTCGTCATCACCCTGGTATAGCCGGCAATATTCCCGCCGACGATCAGGATAGCTCCCACCTCGGCCATGACTCTGCCGAAGGCTGCCATCATACCAGACATGATGCCGTACCGCGCCTCCCGGATTACCGTCAGCGAGACCTGAAAAGGGGTAGCGCCGAGAGTTGTCGACACCTGACGGATAATCGGATCGACGCTGACAAGTGCAGAGTGGCTGAGTGAAGCAACGATCGGCAGGGCCAGGATTATCTGTGCAATAATCATGGCCGAAGGGGTATACAGCAGGGCCAGAAAACCGAATGGACCGCTTCTGGACAACAGGAGATAGACGAGAAGCCCGACCACTACCGGCGGCAGTCCCATAAAGGTATTCAGCAGATTGACAAAAACTCCCCTCAGAGGAAAACGCCCAAATGCCATCAGCGCGGCCAGAGGCAGGCCTATCGCCGCTGAAATGAGCAAGGCCGACCCCGAAACCCTCAGGGACAGCAGGATGATCGAAATCAGCTCCTGGTCGAGCTGCAGGATAAGAAAAAAAGCGCGGGAGAGACTCTCGGCTAAATAGTTCATAGGGATATGAAGCTCACAGCGACAAGACACCTGCTCCGGTGAGACGCGCGACCTCATCGTTATGCGGATTATTCATCACAGCATCCGGTGTCCCTTTCTGTATAATCCTGCCCTGTGAATAAACTATCATCGTATCTGCCAGCATTAAGGCCTCACTTAAATCGTGCGTGACAAGCACAATCGGAATATCAAATTGCTTCTTCAACTCCTTCAGAAAACGGCGCATCTCCAGCCTCAGAGGATAGTCAAGTGCAGAAAAAGGTTCATCCAGCAGAAGCACGTGGGGCTGACGCATTAGTGCCCGTGCAAACGCAACCCGCTGCCGCTGGCCCCCCGATATCTCATGAGGGTATCTGTTGTCCAAACCATCAAGGCCGAAAGAACATAGCATGCTCTGCGCACGGTCAATTTTATCATGTTTCGGTACTGCCGGTGCACCGAAATAAATATTCTCGATCACCGTCATATGGGGAAAGAGAGCTAAATCCTGAAATACATATCCGAAGGGACGGGTCTGGGGAGAATAGTCTGTCCCGGCCGTACTGTCATAATATACGACGTCATCGAGACTCACCCGCCCCTCTTCAGGCTTGAGGAGTCCGGCTATTAACTGAAGTGTCATGGACTTGCCCGCACCTGAGAAGCCAAAAAGAACCGCCAGTTCATTGCCGATTGCCCAATCGATATCAAGGCTGAACCCGTTGAGCTTTTTTTTGAGACTGACCTGAAGTCCCATCAGATTAACCTCTTCGAATATCTGTTAGCTACATAAAGGAAAATACCGGAGAGCACAGTCAAAAGGAGAACCATGAAATTGGCCTGCGACCATTCACCGTTGCCTGCAAGGCTGTAGATCGCCAGGGGCATGGTGTTTGTCTTGCCCGGCAGGTTCCCGGCAAGCATGAGCGTAGCACCGAATTCTCCCATGGCACGGGCAAAGGACAGGACTGTTCCGGCAACAATACCGCGTTTGGCCAGGGGCAGTGTGACCTTCAGCGCCGTGTCGAATTCAGAGTGGCCGAGCGTGTATGAGGCATTGATGAGACTCTTGTCCACAGATTCGATGGCAGCCCTGGCAGTCTTGATCAATAGCGGCAGGGCCACGACATAGGATGCAAGTACAGCCGCGTACCACGTAAACATGATGCTCCACCCGGTCAATGCATAGAGATGTTTTCCAAGGAAACCATTCCTGCCAAACAGAATAATCAGATAATATCCCGTGACTGTGGGAGGAAGCACCAGCGGGATGGTGCAGATCACATCGAGAAGTTCCCTGCCCCTGAAATCTTTGCGCGCAAGAAAGTAGGCGATCGGCAACCCCGTCAGGACGATAAGCACTGTCGAGGCAGCGGCCACCTGCAGAGAGAGACGTATTGAAAAAAAAGCTGCTTCGTCCATAGCCGATCTATTTTACAGGTTTAAACCCGTATTTCTGAAGTATCTTCTGACCTTCAGGAGACAGCACCAGCGAGATGAAGGCCTTTGCCAAAGTCTCGTTCTTCGTCCCTTTGACCACAGCTACGGGATAAATTACCGGCTTATGACTTGCCTCAGGAGCAGTGGCAACAATTTTAGCTTCCCTGGTCCTTGCAGCAGCATCGGTAACATACACGATACCGGCGTCTACTTCGCCGCGAGCCACATAGTCAAGGGCCTGCCTAACGTTTTCCGTGAAGACGAGTTTGTCCTTGATGGCCTGCGACACTTTGTAGTAATGGAAGACCTCCTCGGCATACCGGCCGGCCGGCGAGGTCTTCGGATTGACGATTGCTATCCTTTTTATATTCGCTGTGCTGAGCCCCTCAAAGGAATTGAGAGATGTCTTAGAACCGGCAGGCACAATGAGTACGACACTGTTTGCCGTGAAAGCAGTGTGTGTGGATGAAACAATAAAGCTCTGCTTATTAGCTTCATCCATATCCTTTTGTGCTGCCGCGGCAAAGACATCTACCGGAGCTCCCGCGACGATCTGTTTCATAAGGTCTCCGGAGGCCCCGAAGTTGAATGTCACTTTAGCGCCCTGCTTTGCTTCATACAGCTTGCCTATCTCTTCAAAAGCATTTTTCAGGCTTATCGCCGCAGATACGGTAACAGCCTTTTCCTGTCCGGCCGATACCGCACTCATGCTGCCAAAAGCCAGACAACATAAAATCAAAGTTACCAGCACCCGTTCCATCGTCATCTCTATTCCTCCTTAATGAATGTCCGGCAGTAGTGATGCAACAAGTGTTCCAGAGAACATAGCCAGGTTATTAGCGCGGCAGCGCTCATAAGAAAAATATAAACTGACAATATTGTCTGTTATCAACCAATATTGTCGGACATTCTGGGTGGGCATTCGAGATGCCCGGATTCATCAGGGAACAGGCATCAGATCTACATAAAGTCTGTGTATAAAGTACAAAGCATTGTCACCCTGAGTTTATCGAAGGGGCGCAATGTATTGATTTTATTATATGGTTGACAGTGCCTGTCCTGAGCTTGTCGAAGGGCTCACCATGACAAACATTTTTGTAGCTCAGTTTATACACAGACACTACATAGAATGCAGTGACCGGACAACAACGGCCTGGTCTTTGAGAAATTTCTGAAAATTCTTGTCAATTTTCCAGAACAGGGTGATCGCTTTTTCGCCTTCCGGGGTCACTCTTGTGCCACCGCCCTTGCTTCCTCCCGCAGAGGTAATCACATAGGGCTTCGGCACCTGCTGGTTCATGGAATCGACCAGCACCCAGGCCCTGCGGTAGGATATTTCAAGTGCCTTGGCCGCCTTTGTGATCGAGCCATACTCCCTGATCCGCTCAAGCAGGGCAACCCTCCCGTAGCCGAGAAAGGTGCCGTCCCGCCCCTCGATCCAGATATGGCCCCGCAGGACCGGAGTCGTGTTTTCAGTTCCTGTGGATTTCTTCTTTTTCGTCATGATGGTGAACGCAATTATTTTGCATTCGGATAAAAGAGCTGGTTCCCCAGAGGGTCCTTGAACGAGGCGATCGCCTGCTGACCCTCTTTCGATATGATCCAGTTCACAAACTCCAGCGCCTCTTTATATTTGACGTGCTTATGCTTCTCAGGGCTGACCGCCATGACACCATACTGATTAAAGAGTGTCGGATCCCCCTCGTGGACAACGATCATATCGAGTTTATCCTTATCCTTGGTTGCCAGCCAGGTCCCGCGGTCCGTGAGCGTATAGGCCTGTTTCTCATTCGCCACCCGCTGGGTCTTCTCCATGCCCTGTCCGACTTCGAGATACCACTTCTGCCCCTTCGGTTCAATCGCAGCCTTCTTCCAGATGGACAGCTCTTTGGTATGCGTACCCGAGTTATCACCACGAGACACAAACTGTGCTGCTCCGCTGATTTTCCTGAAGGCCTCCACGGTTGCCGTTATACCTTTTATCTTCGCCGGATCAGTCTTGGGGCCGATAATGACAAAATCGTTGTACATGACATCATGCCGGTTCACAAAAAAACCTTCCTGCACCGCCTTCAGTTCCTGCTCCTTTGCATGGACAAAGGCCACGTCCGCGTCACCCCGTTTGCCCATCTCAATCGCGGCCCCTGTCCCACGGGCGACCACTTTCACCTTGATCCCGGTCTTCTTTTCGAACAGCGGCAGAATATGCCCGAAGAGACCTGAATTCTCGGTACTCGTCGTCGAAGAACAGATGATTTCACTCTGTGCAAAGGCACTGCCTGTTACAGCAAACACAAGAATCAGCGTCATTAGGATCACGATTTTCTTCATGGTACAACCTCCGTTATTTTGCTTATCCGCTACAATGGCGTAATATACAAAAAGTTATAACGAAAAGGCAAGAAATATGAAGGTAGCTGGTAAAGATCTGTGGGCAACGGAAGTTCTCGCTTCAATAATTCGGGTTATTTAAATAAATGCCTTCACTGGCATCGGCAACGGTCCTGCGAATTATAAGTAGACGTTGACAAACAGCCTGTATTAGCTGATAGTTGAGTCATGGATCATAACCCATTTACCGGGCTATGCTGGAATAATGGATAAATGCCACATTTCTATAACTATCGGGGGGGGACTGATGAAAAGAGCAGACTTTATCTTAATTCTGACAGGTGTTATGTTGCTGATAAGTTCCTTTGCCGGCGCAGACACGATCCAATGGATTACCCCAGGAGGAAGCTGGCACGACCCAAGCAATTGGTCGCCGATTAAAGTGCCTCATCCGGGAGACGATGTTGTCGTCAACATCGGCCTGATATCTTTCGACGCTCCGGACATAACAATCAACTCAATAACGCTGGGGGCTTCCGATGGACCCGAGATGCTCACGTTGAACTCAGGCCTGTTTACCATTGATTCATATTGCATCAACGACCCTTCCACCGGTCTGTGCTGGGACAACTACGACTCAGGAACTCTAATGAATTGGGCTGATGCCGGGACATATTGTGCCGGCAGAAGTGCACGATTGCCGACGATAGATGAACTGGTTTTCTTTGCATCAGAAGGCACAGTCTCCTTTGCAGGACACACTGGAAATTTTTACATTAACGGAGCTGATACTGATCTGCGGCCGCGGTTAGCTGAGAGAGGGTACGGGTATACAGGAGGCAGCTATTCCGCTACCTATTGGTCGTCTACCGGAAGCACCTTACCTCCTGCCCTCGCCTGGCTAGTAGACTTCTATCATGGCTATGTATTCAACGTCCATCCGAGCAACCTCTACTACGCCCGTTGCGTCCGGGCAGGACTGTAGATGAAATAGAGAATCTGCTGAGGGCAAAACGACACGAGCATCATTCTTTCTTCAAAACGCGGACAATAACCTCGTCAACCGTATCGGCAAAATAGATCTCCAGCCCCTCCCGCATTTCGGCAGGCAGGGTGTCCGTATCAACGCGATTTTTTTCGGGCAGAATAACAGCAACTGCTCCCGCCCTCTTGGCTGCGAGCAATTTTTCCCTGATGCCGCCGACCGGAAGAAGACGGCCGGAGAGCGTCAGTTCACCGGTCAATGCCACGTTTCTGCCTGCCGGACGCCTGGTAAGCAATGAAACAAGGGAGACGGCGATCGCCAGCCCGGCGGAGGGCCCATCCTTGGGGATCGCTCCGGCAGGGATATGCACATGGATATCGTGGTCTTCAAAAAAATCATCCGGAATGCCGAAGGCTGCAGCATTACTCCTGATATAGCTCAAGGCAGTATGGGCAGACTCACGCATCACCTCACCCAACGACCCGGTGAGGATAAGCTCATGCTTTCCCTTCATCATCACCGCCTCGATAAAAATAATGTCGCCACCCACGTCGGTCCAGACCAGGCCGGTGGTAATTCCGATCCGGTCCTCTTCGCGGGCCGCCTCAAAATAATAGTTTCTCGGTCCCAGCATTTTTTCTATCAGGCTTTCATCGACAACCAGATCGCTCAGGGGCTTATCATGCTGCACAAAATCTCTCGCAATCTTTCTGCAAACCACGGCCAGTTCGCGGTCCAGATTCCTTATCCCCGCCTCCCGGGTATATTCCCGGACAACTTTATGAAGCGCAGCGTCCGTAAAAACCGGCGGATTCGAAAAAAGACCATTTTCCATAATCTGGCGCGGGACCAGAAAGCGCGACGATATCCGGACCTTTTCATTCTCGGTATATCCGCTGAAATGAATCACCTCCATGCGGTCGCGGAGCGCATCTATAATGTTGTCGGCCACATTAGCGGTGATAATGAAAATAACACTGGAAAGGTCAAAGGGCAGGTCAACATAGTGATCCGTGTAATGATGGTTCTGTTCAGGGTCAAGCACCTCAAGCAAGGCAGCTGAAGGATCGCCTTTGAAATCCTGCCCGATCTTGTCCAGTTCATCCAGGATGACCAGAGGATTTGAAACACCTGCCCGTCGGATCTCCTCGATTATCCTGCCCGGCATGGCACCTGAATAGGTCCTCCGGTGGCCCCTGATCTCTGCCTCGTCCCTGATGCCGCCCACCGAAATTCTCGCAAGCGAACGGCCGAGTGCCAGGGCAATGGAGCGCCCCAGAGAAGTTTTACCGGTGCCCGGCGGGCCGGAAAAGCAGAGTACCGCCCCCCTGGCGTCCTGTTTACAGATGCGTTTATCGAGAGCCTTCCGGATTATTGTCTTGACATCATCAGCATGCAGCGGCTTGGTTATATAATGATAGGCTCCGGTCTTCATCGCCTCAACAGCCATGTCGACCGTGGCATGGCCGGTCATCATGATCACCTCTGTATGAGGAGACTTGGCCTTGATCTTCTTCAGGACCTCCATCCCGTCTATCTTATCCATCCTGAAGTCGGTCAGTACGACATCGAAATCAGTGCGGGAAAGTTTCTCTAACGCCTCAGAACCGCTGGCCGCAGTGGTGACAGCATAATTTTCCTGCGAAAGTATATGCGCAAGGGTCTTCCTGGCAATCTCCTCATCATCGACCACCAGAATCAGGGGTTTCCTGTCAATCTTCAGTTTTTTGACAGCAAGGTATTCAAGGATACGATCTTTGATATTTTCAAGTCCGTAATGATTTTCGTTCAGTATTCTTTCTGCATGATCGAGGTCAAGGACATCGGTTGTTTTTTTGTTCCACGGAAGAGATACCAGATATTCAAGGTAGTTGAGGGTGATCGTAAATTCGGAGTTCGACGGGCTCACCCTGGCCAGCATAGCGAGCTCTTTCAGGGCGATCTGCAGAGACTGCACAGGCATACCGGACTGCTCTATCTTTACCTTCAGGTCGTCAATGACCGGATCACTGCCACAGACGTTATCTTCTTCAGACCTGCCAAAGAATTTCATAACTCTATTTTACCGGAAAGAAAGGTGGAATGCATTGCCGGTGTGTCCCCTGTCACGCCAGAGACAGACAAAGCTATGCATTCCAGGTTATCAATCAGAGGGGCTGCCTGTTCAGGTCTTCACCACAAGCACGGGGCAGGGAGCATGTCCGATTACTTTTTCGGTGACGCTGCCCATAAGCAGCCGCCTCAACCCGGTCCGACCGTGGCTGCCCAAAACTATCGTATCCACCTTTTTTTCGTCTGCAATATCTACGATAGCCCTGAAGGCTTCTGCTTCCCGCACAAAGGTCTCTGCTTTTACCCCTTCCGCCTCCGCCTTTAGGCGGGCATTATTAACATAGGTTTGGGCCTTGGCAACAAGCTCTTCAACAAGGCCGGGGGCCTCGCCATAGAGCTCATCCGGCATATCCACCACCGAGAGGATATTGAGTTCGCCTCCGTAGGATCTGGCAAAATTTATCGCATGATCAACAGCGATAGAGCTGTGGCGCGAACCGTCAGTCGCAACGAGAACCTTTTTCCAGCCCACAGTGCTTTCCAGCGGTACGACAAGAACGTCTCGCTGGCTATACCCGATTACCCTGGCTGTTGCACTGCCAACGAGAGTCCGCTCGAACCGCTTCAGGCCCCGCCTGCCCATTATTATCAGGTCACAGTTTTCAGCATCGGCAAGATCAAGGATTCGCTCATGCGTTTCACCCTCTTCGAGTACTGTCTTGATTAAAACCCTGTCTCCGGCAGCAAGCTGCTTTGCCGTGGCAAGGGCATCGTCAGACGGCTTTCTCATCGAGGAGAGGAGATTTCCGACACCCACCATATCAAGGTCTCCCTGATATGGTGGGGCAACGGCAACTACTGTGATCCAGCTTTTTTCATTCGTAGCCAGCTTAAACGATTCTCTGAGAGCATGTATGCTTGTTTCAGATCCGTCTATTGCTACCAGGATCTTCCGATATTTGCCCATGACTATATTCTCTCAACCGCTGTCTCCCGGGCATACTGGAGCCTCTCTGCCTTGCGGCCCTGCCACATGGCCCTGAGTACGATAAAAGCTCCGAGCGCGAGAGCAAAGATCATGATGCCGAAACTGACACCCTTGAGGATTTTGGTCATATCAGCGCTCATCTCGCCGATAAGCCCCAGCTGTGACATATAGACCGGAACCATAAGCGCCCGGCTGAAGAGAACGATCACCATGATCGTACCCATGACCACCTTGATCATAAACGGCTTCACATAGGTCGTACCGATAGCTCCAAGCTGGATGCCGAAGAGCGAGCCTGCCAGAATGACCATCGCCAGCCGGATATCAACGAGGCCGCTGAGTGCGAACTTGAATGAGCCGCCAAGGCCCATCACGAAGGCTATAACCAGCTCTGTTGCAGAGGCCATCAGACTTGGTGCGCCGAGGACATAGATCATCGAGGGGACCCCGACAAACCCGCCGACAGCAATCGTGGCTGCAAGCATCCCGGTCGCGAAACCGAGCGGCAGGGTAAAGAGTATCGAGATTCTGGCGTTAAGACTCTTGAAGTAGACCATGGTCCCGGGGATATTCACCGACTGGACCCACTGGGCTATTTTAGTTAATTTTTCTTCTTCATTCGTGTTTCCGGCCTTATAGGTCTTCCAGGCATCACGCAGAACAAATATGCCCACAACGGCAAGTATCACCACAAAAGAAATGCTTACATAGAGGTTGGAACCTGCATCACCGAACGATTTTTTGATCTGCTCCTGAATATGAGCACCGTACAACACGCCTGCCTCTGCCGAAACGCCCAGCACGAGACCTAGTTTCACGTCGACCTGGCCGTACTTGGCCCGCTTGATCGCTCCGACCAGGGCCTTCGGAAACTTATGACACATATTGCTGGCCACGGCAACAAGACCCGGGACACCGAGACTCATCATGCCCGGCGTCAGCACAAAGGCCCCGCCTGAACCTATGAAGCCGCTGACCAGCCCCCCGACAAAACCTACCAGGAAGAGATAGGTCAGGTTTGCTGCATCAAGACTGATGAAATTTGATGCTATCTGCGCTATATCGTGCATGGGTTACTTTGCCTCCTTTTTCTTTCTTGCTGCCTCAACACCCAGGACTGTCCAGAAATTGCCGGTAAAGGACCCATGGACAAATGAAAACAAAAAAGCGGTAAGGATCGGCAGGAAGGCAGAAAGCCCCCCCTTTGCAAAGGTAGAATTAAGCAGGTCCTGGTTGGTAAGCAAGGCAACGTACATACCTATTGAAATGACTCCGGTCAGAGCCATCATGCCGAGCGGTTTTTTCTTTCTCTTCTGTTCGTATGCTGACATTATTCCTCCGTTATGGTTTTTTTGATTTAGTGGGATTTTCTTAAAGGCTGCTGCTTCCGCATCTCGGGCTTAGCGGCTATTCTCTTTTCAGCCTGCTCGCCCTCGCGCATAATCGCCCGTGCGGTCTCGAATTCACCTTCCTCTGCAAAGGTCACTGCTGTCATAAGACGGTCAAACCTTGTTAATAATCCCTGTTTCATGATCATTCTCCTTTTCTGGTTGCTTATATTTTTATGGCCGCCGGCCGTGAGATATTCACGATCGGCTTTGAAATGTTTTTTAAGAGTTTCCTTAAATCGAACGATTTCCTGTTTTCAGAGAGTGAGGGGCTTAACAGGACCATGTCGATATACGGCCTGTTTTTCAGATGGTTTTTTATGGTCACCGTCAGGTCCCCGTCTGCGTTGTGACAGACAAGATCAACACCCGGCTCCCGGGACCCGTTGAGAAGTGTATGTGCACTGATTTTGCGGGCTGCCAGCTCCCTGAACTCGGCCTGCTCTTCACCGACTATCGTGCTAATGGTCTTAAAATCGCCTGCCTCCGCATAAGTAGCGGCCGTCATAATACCCTCAAAGCTGCTCGTCATCTGAGACGGGTAAATGATAAGCACCTCAATTCCGGACCCAAGAGTCTTCGCAAGTTCCAGTACATAGGGAAATCCCTCATCACACTGCTCACCTCCTCTGGTTACGAATAAGACCTTGTCTTTCATCGTGCTCCGGCCTCCCTGGATCTTTGCTGGATTGTTTCTGAAACAATTTCAGTTCATATAATCCAAGAGGCGTGCCAGAAGATAACTTGTTGAATTAGAAGGATAATTATGGAGTGGTACCTTTAAATAGTGTTTCATTATGAAACTGCTGTGAAACAGATTAGGAAGAAGGAGAGAATAACGGGAGAAGGGAATCAGTATATTGGAGACAATGGATTCCCGATTAAGGACTTCGGGAATGACGGGTAAAAATCAGATGTTATGGAGAGTCGCTATCTGCAGCATCTTTTCCGTTGCATAACGGCATAATGTCAGCGTGTAATATCGGGACAGACAGGAAGGCCGAAAAGACTCTGCCTGCAACTCCTTACAGTCATATCATGGAGCCAGCCAGCCTTCTTTCGGATTCAGCTCATAGCTATGTCAGCGTTTACGTGATTGATAATCAGATCATGTTGCATTGCAGAGTCTTTGAGGTGTTTCTGTCTGCCCGAGGCAACGGCAGGAATTTTCAGAACCAATGAAACTGGATCCCCCGATCAAGTCGGAGGATGACAAACCCGGGACTTCTACTCCTCTTTCTTCAAAATCCTCCAGAGGCTGGTGCGGGAGATGCCGAGGAGTTCGGCGGCTTTCGAGCGGTTGTTATCGACAAAATCGAGGATTTTTCCGGCGTATTCCCTGTTCAGTTCATCGATCGTCCTGACGTGATTTGGGTCGATCGTCTCGACATTAAAGAGCTTCAGCGACTGCGGCAGACTTTCCGGCTGGATCTTCGAGGTCTTCTCCAGGATTACGGCACGCTCGATGATATTCTCCAACTCGCGCACATTGCCGGGGAACCCGTATGACAGGAGGATGTCCATCGTTTCTTTGCTGATCCCTGAAATCTGCTTGCGCTCTTTTTTTGCATATTTTAAAAGGAAGTGATCGCAGAGCGGGACAATGTCCCCCTTGCGCTCACGCAGCGGGTGGATATAGATATCCATGACATTCAGACGGTAAAAAAGGTCCTCCCTGAATTTTCCTTCCCTGATGAGGTTGCCGAGGTTCTGGTTTGTCGCTGCGATCAGGCGGACGTCGACGCGGATCGGCCGGGTACCGCCGACCCTGATAAACTCGCGGTCTTCGATCACCTTCAACAGCTTTGCCTGGAGCGAAGGAGCCATCTCGGCAATCTCGTCAAGGAACAGCGTCCCGGTATCCGCGATCTCGATGAGTCCTTTTTTTGCTATGACAGCGCCGGTGAAAGCGCCTTTTTCATGCCCGAAGAGTTCACTGGCCAGGAGGTCTTCCGTAAAGATGGCGCAGTTCAGACCAAGGAAGGGCCGGTCTTTGCGGTTGCTCGAATGGTGTATGAGTTTGGCCACCAGCCCCTTGCCGACACCACTCTCCCCGGTCAGCAGGACATTGCAGTCAGAGTTTGTGATGCTGCCGATCACCTCGACCACCCGCTTCATCATCCTGCTCTTGGCTATAAAGGGATATTGTCTGTCGAGGCCGAGGATGACCTTAAGCGCGCGGTTCTCGCCCTCTATCCTTTTTTTTTCCTTCAGTTTTGCTATCTTCAGCACCAGCTCATCGAGGTTAAAAGGCTTGGTCACATATTCCGCAGCCCCCTTCTTCATCGCCTCGACCGCGGACTCGATGCTGCCGAATCCGGTAATAATAACGACATCTGTCTCCGGGGCTTTTTCTTTTATAAGGGCAAGGAGGCTCAGCCCGTCCATCCCAGGCATCTTGATATCCGTGATAACAATATCGAAGTCTTCCTCCGCAAGGCGGGCAGCCGCATCCGTGCCGTTGCTGACACCGGTCACCGCATGCCCCTCCTTCTGAAGGGTATAGACAATATGCTTCAGGGTTATTGCTTCATCTTCTGCAACAAGTATCTTCAGGCTCATATTCCTCTCGGCATCGTCAGGATGAACGTCGTGCCGGCATTGATCCGGCTCTCGACGGTTATCTTGCCCTTATGTTTCTCTATTATAGTATAAACAATCGCCAGCCCCAGTCCGGTACCGCGGCCCTTGGTTGTATAAAACGGGTCGAAAATCCTCGGGATATTTTCCGTTGGTATACCCGGGCCGGTGTCCGACACCCTGCAGACCACCATATTCTCTTTTTCATCGACTTCAAACAAGAGCTCGCCCTGCCCGTCCATGGCCTGAACTGCATTCGTAAAGAGATTGATAAAGACCTGTTCTATCAGATAACGGTCCGCCTTCAACTCGACAACAGCAGGGGCCTTGCTGACATACCTGACCTTGCCGATCTCACCCGAGGCCACCATCTGTGCAATAATGCCATGGATGATATCCATAAGATTCAGCAAGGCAAGGTCAGGCGGTTTTTCACGCGAAAACTCCAGCAGGTCACTCACAATTCTCTTGACCCTCAGGGTCTGCGCGTAGATATCGGTTACCGTCTCTTTGACCATCCCGGGGCAGGAATCCTGCTCGCCGATCTCCTTCGAAAGTATCTGGGCAGAAAGATAAATGTTATTCAGCGGATTATTCAATTCATGCGCAACGCCCGAGGCCAGCGTACCGATAGAGACCAGCTTCCTGCTCTGGAGCAGTTCCTCATTCTTCCGCTCTATCTCACGGTCGCGCGCTATCAGGTCCTGCTCCATGCGGTTAAAGGCATCTATCAGCCGGCCGACCTCATCCTGTTCATGAGGCACGGAGAGCGATGAAAAATCACCCTTCCCGGTCTTTTCGATCGCACCGGTAATGAGCCCCAACTGGTTGACCACACTGCGGCTGACGACAAAAAGGGCGCTCATACCAACGATCAGAAAAAGAGGGAAAAGAATAACGAAGGCCTTCTGTGTGTAGCCGATCACCTGCTCCACTTTGTCGCGGGCGGAGCTGTCAAGGTTCTTCGAGAGTATCAGGATCTCTTCACCTTCTTTCCTCAGTGTAACGATCCTGGCGTTCAGATCCATCAGCAGGCTGATGACCGGGGCCTCTGTCTTTAGACCGAATACATTTTTCAGAAGCTCTGCATTTACCAGCGGGCTTTCGAGAAAAGTCGCCTCGACGATCGGGGCATAAAGAGTGCCCTTGCCTAAACGGTCTTTGAGGCTGCCCAGTTCATTCCTTATATTCAGGTCTAGCTGAGCGATCCCATTAAACGTGGCTGAATATTCCTCCACCTTCGCGTTCAGCGTCTGTAGTTTGTCGGCGTTCCGGGTATTGCGGTTCTCCCTGATTATGGTCCTGATCTGGCCGATATAGTCATAGACACCCTCAAACTCCTTCTTTTCATGATAGAGCAGGAAGTTCTTCTCATGCCGCCGCAACTGCAGCGTCTTGCTCCGGAGGGAATCAGAGAGTTCGAGATACCGGATCTCTTTCCTGATCTCGACAAAACTCACCGAACCTGCTATCGCGACAACGGCAATCAGGGCAGAGCTGATCAGGAAGCTGAGGATGATCTTTTTCTGAAGTGACATTAAGAATATATTACCACGTCATGAGAAATGAATCCGTGGCTGGTCGGCATAGTTCTATCGTTAAGCCGCCAATATAGACAAAAAATTGACAAAAGGCACACATTGTCGTAATTATATATCATGAAGGTTTTCCGATGGGACATTGATAAGAATGAACTACTGAAAAACAGCAGGGGTGTCTGTTTTGAACAAGTCGTTATTCTGATGGAACGGGAAGATATTCTGGAAACAATTGAACACCCAAATCAAAAAAAATATCCGGGGCAAAAAATAGCGACAGTCATGATTGATGATTATGTTTATCTTATTCCTTATGTTCAGAAAAGCGACGAGATATTTTTAAAAACCATAATTCCCAGCAGAAAAGCTACAGACAAATATATGAGGTCAAAAAAATGAAAAAAACGGTATTAGATGCGGAAGAAAAGGATATTCTGGATTCATATGAGCGCGGAGAATGGAAACCTATCAAAAGTCAAAATGCGGAAATCAAAAAGCTGAGCGAATATGCAAAAAACACTCTTCAAAAAGACAAGAGAATAAATATTCGAATGTCATCAAAAGATTTGGATCAGGTTCAGGTAATTGCCGCGCAAGAGGGAATTCCTTACCAGACTTTGATATCCAGCATTATTCATAAGTATGTATCCGGATATCTATTCGAGAAAAAAAGGGCTTAATCGGGTAAGGGACGGTAGTTAGTTTCTGTTGCAGAAACCAGAAAAAAGTTTTTGTTCAGGAAGCATTGTCATTTCGACCAACAGGAGAAATCTCTTATTTTTCAGTACCTTAAGATTTTTCACTTCGTTCGAAATGACATCAAACCAATCGGTTAATTGCTTTCCGCAACAGGTACTGGTTAGCCGTCCCTTACCACAACACCCCGCGATCAGGAGAACTCCCCCGGTCAAAAATATATATTGTTGTTATCAAGGGCTATATATATCTCGTTCCTCATGTATATATCACGTCTTCAGCGATGCCATATCGATCACAAAACGGTACTTCACATCGCTTTTGAGCATGCGTTCATATGCGGCATTGATATCCTGGATCTTGATCACTTCAATATCGGACGTGATGCCATGCTTGCCGCAGAAGTCGAGCATCTCCTGGGTCTCGGCGATGCCGCCGATGACAGACCCGGCCACTGATCTGCGCCCCATCACCAACGGCACGGTGCTCACCATTGACTCAAGGCTACCCACAAACCCAAGCAGCACCAGCGTGCCGTTGATCGTCAGCGACGGCAGATAGTGGTTGAGGTCATGGACATAGGGCACGGTATCGAGTATCAGATCGAAACGTCCCTGCACGGATGCCATCTGGTCTTTGTCGGTAGAGAGCACGACATTGTGGGCGCCCAGACGGTGCGCATCCTTCTCCTTGCCCACTGAACGGGTGAACAGCGTGACATCAGCGCCCAGCGCATTGCCAAGCTTCAGCGCCATGTGACCCAAGCCGCCGAGACCGACAACCGCCACCTTGCTGCCCTTTTCCACCTTCCAGTGGCGAAGCGGCGACCACGTAGTGATGCCCGCACAGAGGAGAGGCGCTGCCCCCTTCAGGTCCAGCCCATCGGGAATCTTGAGCGCAAACTTATCCGATACTACGATCTTCTCGGAATACCCACCATAAGTAGGCATCTTGTCATGTCGATCAACATGGTTGTAGGTAAATGTCGCGATCTCCGAGCAATACTGTTCATGTCCCTGTTCGCAGGCTGTGCACTTCTGACAGGAATCGACCATGCAGCCGACACCGACATGATCTCCCGGTTTGAAGCGTTTGACATCCTTCCCGACGCTTACCACGCGGCCGATGATCTCATGGCCGGGCACGACCGGATACGTAGTGGGAAACCAGCTACTCCAGTCATTGCGGACCGTATGCAGATCAGAGTGGCATACGCCGCAGTAGAGAATCTCGATAACCACGTCATCAGACCGCTGATCGCGGCGTTCAAAGCGAAAGGGCGCAAGCGCGTCCTTGGCCGACTGTGCTGCATATCCTCGTACATTCATTGTCATGGTTACTCCTCCTTACTTAATCACATTTAGAATGTCGCAGCGTCGATAACGTATCTGTAGCGGGCTTTTTTATTCACCACATTCTCCCAGGCTTCGTTGACCTGTTCGGCCTTGATGATCTGTATCTGTGGGTGAACGTTATGGTCCGCACAGTAATTGACCACGTCTTGCGTTTCTTTCATGCCGCCGATCAAGGAAGCGTTGAAGTTGACCCGGCTGATGGAGAGGCCAAGGTTATTCAACGTCAGTTCGAACTTCTCGGGCATCCCTACCTGGGTATAGGTTCCATAATGTTTCACGACCGAGGTGTAGACAGCGACGTCGTATTGATAGGGAATGGTACAAATCATGTAGTCCAGCTTCCCTTTATAGGGTGCCAACTTGCTGATGTTGTCCACGACAATTGCCTCTTTCGCGCCAAAAGCGAGTATATCTTTGACCTTGCCAGGCGAGGTGGTAAAGGCGTAGACCTCTGCCCCTTTGGACACGGCAAGTTTGAGCGCCATATGTCCCAACCCGCCAATCCCGGCGACACCGACTTTGATCCCTTTCTTTAAATCGGCCTTCATCAACGGTGAATAGGTGGTGATGCCGGCGCAGAGCAGTGGGGCGGCCTCCGGAAAACTGATTTTGTCGGGAATGTGGACGGCAAAGTGATCCCGTACGACGATATTGGTCGAGTAGCCGCCTTGTGAAATTCCCGTGGGCGAGCTTTTTTCGGGGTAACCATAGGTAAATACAGTTTTCGGGCAGTACTGCTCTTCCTCATCCTTGCAGCTTTCACACCCCAGACAGCTGTCCACCATGCATCCGACGCCCGCTCTGTCACCTACCTTGAACTTGGTGACCTTTTTCCCAATGGCCGCCACAACGCCGACCATCTCATGGCCGGGCACCTGCGGGTACTGTTGTGGCCCCCAGTGCCCTTTCATCTGGTGGATATCGGAATGGCAGATGCTGGCATACTTGACGTCAATAAGGATATCGTTATCCCCCACAGGCCTGCGCTCAAATTCCCACGGCGTCAACGTGCCGGAAGTGTCCCGTGCTGCATAGCCCTTTGATTTTATGTTCATATTCGTTGCCCTCCCTTGTTTGGTTTCCGCAAAAAGGTCCGATGAGCTGGCAAACATAATGCCCGCCCCAATCGCCGCAGTCTGCTGAATAAATTCTCTTCTTGATAGTTCTTTGTCCTGGTCATTTGTTTTCATTTTCTTCCGAACTCCTTTCAATAAGCAGGTTTTATGGTGCACACTATTGCTGCGTGAACAAGGTCTTTACTTTATAAGCTCAATTGTCACCTTTACTGAGCCAGCCACATTAAGAGACTCCACACCGGAATCAATTTTACCGATGACAATGATGCCAGGGGCTGGTATCCTCTCGCCGTCTTGGCGATAGTATATGGCTACGTCAGGCCCAGGAGACCAGTAGGCAATTTCCCCGACTTCGAAAGTATGCGCTCGCACTCCCTCTGTTGAGATTGCTTTTGGCAGATGAGCATATTTTTCTCTATGGAACAGATCGTTCATGGTCAGTGCTAGCGGAAGCAGTGAAATAAAATCTCGCGTGGTTTTGCTGTCGATCAACGTGGCCGTTATAAGCGTGTCTTTAACTCTCAGGCGTATCTTCACGCTGTCTGACTTTTTTAAGCTCTCATTTTTCATAGTCTGCGCCTCCGAAATGCCTGCAATGCTGAATACTGAAATAAGCAGGACAGCTAATATCATACCGTTGTTTTTCTTCATGCTATTGCCCTTCTTTGAATGTTGGCGCTGTTCTGCAAGCACCCGAAGCAGCTGCCTCTTTCCGCATTTCCTCGTGTCGGCAAATGGTTTCTCGCATCCCCCTATTTAAGGTGTCCGGTGAAAAAAGATGTGAGCTTGTCAAAGGGAATGTAATTCACCCGGTCGTACAGATCCACATGCCCGGCGACTGGAACAATGTAGAGTTCCTTCGGTTCGGCCGCCAGCTTGTAGGCGTCTTCGCTGAACTCTCTGGAATGAGCGTTCTCACCGGTGATGAACAGCAGGGGACGAGGAGAAATCGTCTCGATGTCATTGAACGGGTAGAAATTCATGAACTTGACGTTGCTGGAAAGCATCGGGTGCGTGGTAAGTTTTAGCGACGAGCCTTTAGGGGTGAATTCGCCTCTGGTGGTGCGGTAGAAGTCAAAAAACTCACGCTGAATGGGGTGGGTGTCATCCCTCAGCTCATGCACCGTCCCACTGGTGTATTTGGTTTCACCGCCTGTGAACTCCACGTAGCGCTGCTCCGCAGCCTCGGCAATGATTTTCTTCCGTTGCTCAATGGTCAGGGAGTGGTTAAGCGCATTACGGTTGGCCGCACCCATGTCATACATGCTGACCGTCGCAATGGCTTTCAGGCGGGGGTCAATCTTGGCGGCGCTGATGACAAAGCTCCCGCTGCCACAAACCCCGATAACCCCAATCCGCTCCCGGTCAACAAACGGCCGGGTGCTCAGAAAATCCACCGCCGCACTGAAATCCTCGGCATAGATTTCCGGCGAAACCGTGTTGCGAGGCAGCCCTTCACTCTCTCCCCAGAAAGACAAATCCAAAGACAGAGTTGCGAAACCCTGTTCAGCCATCTTGGTGGCATACAGATTGGCACTTTGCTCTTTTACCGCGCCCATGGGATGCCCTACAATGATCGCGGGATTTTTGGTGTTCTCCTTCAAGCCTTTGGGAATAAATAGATTCCCTGCAATATTCATGTTGTATTGATTTTTAAACGCAACCTTCTGCATAGTTACCCGATCGCTCTTGTAAAAGTTGTCTGCTCCCTTGGACATGTCTGCCGCGGATGCAACGCCAACACCAGTCAACCCCAGTGTCATCGCGCTAAGGATGCGCAACCAACGAGTGATAAAGCCATTAATATTCATTTCGAACTCCTTTCAATATGCAGGTGTTCCTGCTGGTTATGGAAAGCAATGAACCGATTGGTTTGATGTCATTTCGAACGAAGTGAGAAATCTTAAGGCGCTGCAAAATAAGAGATTTCTCCCGTTGGTCGAAATGACAATGCTTCCTGAAAAAACTTTTTTCTGGTTTCTGCAACAAAAACCAGCTATCTTGTTTCAATTATATCGTACTACTGAAAGAATACAAGCAGGTAGACTAATCCTGTTAATTTCTTGCCTAATCGTACGACAGCCCAATAGAATTGTAGTTATGGCAAAGCAAGGCCTGATATTATTAATCAAAGGAGACCGTTATGCATAAGGCTTCCAAAAATCAGATAATTGAGAACAATACCCTGCAAGTTGCGATTGAGGCTTTGGCAAAGAGTATTGCCCGATGGTCCGAAAAGGGCGATCAGTTTGAGACTGCGATCCCGGGCTTGGCATTTTGGCGAAGGGAGGAGCCGACCCGGCCGATAAGCGGCATGTACGAACCGTGCATTTGCCTAAACGCACAAGGGGCCAAACGCGTGGTGCTCGGCGACGACGCGTTGGTGTACGACGCGCACCATTTTTTGATCACATCCGTGGATCTGCCCACTGTTTGGCAGATTATCGAGGCGAGCCGGGAGAAGCCATGCATAGGACTCGTGTTGAAGCTTGATCAACGCGAGATCTCACAGCTCATGGTGGACAGCAATTTGCCGCCGCCTTGTCCGCAGCAATCGAGCCGTGGAATGGCGACCGGAGAAGTCACGCTGCCGCTGCTCACCGCCTTTGGGCGGTTGATCGACCTGCTTGCTGAACCGAAGAATATTCCGATCCTTGCACCTGTCATCAAGCGGGAGATCTTTTATCGCCTTCTGGTAAGCGATCAAGGTACGCGGTTGCGCCAAATGGCATCCACGGGAAGTCAGAGTCAGCAGATATCGCGGGCGATCCAGTGGTTGAAGAACAACTACACCCAGCCGTTGCACATCGATGCCCTGGCACGTCAGGTCAATATGAGCAGATCGACCTTCCACCATCATTTCCGGGCAGTGACGGCGATGAGCCCGCTGCAGTACCAAAAATGGTTGCGTTTGAACGAAGCGCGGCGGCTGATGCTCACAGAAAAACAGGACGCAGCAGCTGCGGCATTTCAGGTCGGCTACGAAAGCCCATCCCAATTCAGCCGCGAGTATAGCCGCATGTTCGGCAACTCGCCATTGCGCGACATCATGCGCTTGCGTCAAATGGCTATTACTCTCCGGTAGAAACGTTATCCCTGATGCAATAAACACGACGATAAGACTTGATGCAGTCCGCGCAAAAAATTCCGAAGACCTCTTATACTATCGCATGAAGAAATCGGACAGAGAGAAGGAACTTGCGCGGATAGCGGAGGAGATCGCAGGATGCCGCCTCTGCAGGGAATGGGGGACCGGCGAGCCGGTGCCGGGTGAGGGCTCTGCTAAGGCAGAAGTCCTTTTTCTGGGAGAGGCCCCCGGCAGACAGGAAGCAAAGACCGGCCGCCCTTTTATCGGAAGGTCTGGGAAACTGCTCCGGTCGATAATTGCGGATATCGGATTGAAAGAGGAAGAGGTCTATATAACAAGCCCGGTAAAATATCTGCCGCTTCGGGGCACTCCTTCACGGGAGAATGTCCTGCACAGCAGGGAGCATCTGATGAAACAGATCGCGGTCATCGAACCGAGGATAATCGTCCTCCTCGGAAACACCGCCTGCCTCGCCCTCCTCGACCGGAAGGTCGAGATAACAAAGAACCACGGCACTACGCTGCAAGACGGCGGCAGGATCTTCTTCATCACCTGCCACCCTGCCTATGCCCTGCGTTTTCCGGCCGCTAAAATATCAATGCGCGAAGACTTTGAAAAACTTTCAGCGCTCCTGCATATAAAGCAGAAGATCACATAAGCAGAATACGATCGAACGTTACTGTACCGTTTGAGATTATGAAAGGACCACCCGTAAACTGAGTAAAGGCACCGGCAACCGGTTCATAGGTGCAGTTAAGCCCGCCCTGGAGAATGACTCTTTTGTCATCAATAAAATCATACCCGGAGAGCAAGGACATCGTAGATCCTATCAGGTCAATCGTGCTAGTTATATTAGGAGACAAAGACGCAGCCTGATAGGCGGCATCGAGCGATCCGTAGGTGGTGGTGCCATTAATCCGTGCGGGATCAATACCGGCGCAGCTCATAAAAGTTGCTGTGCAGGTCTTGACAGAGTCAATGGTCACTTTCCCGTCCGCGCAGTCGGGGTCACCGGTCCAGCCGCCAAAATAGGACGAACTATCGGGAACACCCGTGAAAGCAACCACGGTCGAAGGAGGCAAAAAAACCGAGCAGTCAGCTCCGCAATTGATGTTGCCGGGATTTCCTGTCACCGTCCCCAAGCCGTCCCCCGCCAGATCAATGTTAAGCCTCTGGATACAGGCGGAAAATTCAGAGGTGTTGCCGGCAGCGTCAGTTGCCGTTGACGTAATATATGAGCCTGCAGCCAGAACCGGCAGCGGTACATTCATTGTTGCATCTCCATTAGCATTGGTCGCCACCACGGTGGAACCTATCAGGATTTCTCCCTCTCCGTAACCCGCAGGGTCACACGCCGCGTTCGAGAAAAACTCTACCGTATAGTTGCTGCCTGCCGTGCTGTTGAGCGAACCAACAACAGTCGTCGTAAGGCCGAAAAGGGTTGCAGCGGCGAGTACAGGAAAGTTTTGCAGGTGATTCGAGACAGCATCCGGGCCATCCGGGTCCCCCTGGTCGTTAGGCGTCACGCCGTCAGCAGGTAACCAGCCATCCACATCAAGATCTATCCCGAGCTTACCGTTAGAGTATATGGAATTGGACAGGATCGCATTATTGATCCCGCTATATACATGTACGCCGCCCCCATTATTGGCCGCAATAATGTTGCCCTGGATTTGGCTGTCAGATGCAAAACCAAGCCGGATGCCGGCATCTCCGTTATTGGAAATTATATTCCCCTCTCCGCCTCCCGTCCCTCCCACAATGTTTCGCCATGAATTGTCCATCCTTAAGCCCTGGTTGCCATTACCCAAGGCTGATGATCCATTGACAGTTACGCCGATATAGTTGCCTTTAATTATACTATCGCTGCTCCCGGAAAGGCGCAGGCCGTAATTGGAATTCCCGGAGATTATGTTCTGCATGATTGTATTGTAATTCGGGCCCTGAAGATTAATGCCAAAGTCGTTCGGCTGTGCAACGGTCCCTGTCACATCCACACCCACGTAATTGCCCACAACAGTAATATAGTTCCCGCCAGTCAACGAGATCCCGCCGCCAGAAAAACGATTGATGACAAGACCGCGCACAGTAGTATTGCCTGCAGTGATATTAAGCCCATCATAAACGCCAGTCCCCACTACGTTCGTTCCATCCAGCTCGATTATCGGGGTCCCGGCAAAGCCGGGCTGAGTTGTCCCGTCTATAGTGACCGGATCGGTTATCGTCGGGAGGGCAGATGCGGGCTGTATTGTCTGGTGTCCGTTGCCAACAGCAAACGCAATCGTGTCGGTTCCGGCAGATCCATTGGCTTGGATTATTGCCTGTCGAAGAGAACCCACCCCTGAGTCACCGGTATGCGTAACCGTATACGTGGCTGCAGAGACATGACGAGAAGCAAAAAACCCCACCATCAAAAAACAGATCAGATAAAAACCCGGCTTCTTCAAATGCATAACCGCCCCTCCTTGAATGTTGACAAGTTTATTCCCAGTTTTATATTTTACCGTTCCCTTTTGTTTTTCGGCAGTTCATGAGATATGTATCAGGTAGGTGATTATAAATACCCCGATAGCGAGAACGGACAGGGCCAGCAGGACGTCCAGGATCCGGGACGGCTGGTAGGTGTCGTCGTCGATCTGTCTTTCCACCTTCTTGAAGCGGACGAATGCAAGGATGCCGATCAGCGCACCGAGGCCGACCAGGATAATGCCGAATACAGAGGCATAGCCCCTCCCGGCCGGGATCTGCACTGCAGTACCGCCGGCATTACCTATCAGCAGGGCAAACTGCTTCATGAAGAGCGCAAACCTCTCGACGACAAAACCGAAGGCCATGATCCCGATGCTCGTCCGAACCCAGGCAAGGAACGTCCGCTCATTCGCCATATGCACCCGGCGGTCCCGGACTCCGGGCGTTTTCTGGTCTGGAGACTGGTCTTTCATACAGCCATATTATACTACGACAGGCATGCAGAAACTGGGAGATAAAAAAGGGGACAGGCTGCTTCAACTAAGAAAAGTAGCTGTCCCCTTTTTCAGTTTTCCTATCACTTCACATTTACAAGGACCAAAATCAGACCTGTGCCAGGTCCAACAAATTCCTGGAGCGCCTTGCCCAACACAGTCCCTGCTGCCGGCGATGCACCCGCCTTCATGGCGTAACCCGGGGTTGCTGCCGTCACTATCAGGTCGCCTCTGCGAATGCTGCCGTTCTCGCCCGAAACCTTGGTAGGAATCACTCCCAACACTCCAACAGGTACACGGGCCGAGATATCCTCATCGATATGAAGGTCACTGAGCAAAACGCCCGGTTTTGTTGCATAAACGCCAACCACCCGTGCCGAATTCGCTTCCGACGATAAGGCAACGGTTCGATCCGCACGCAGGGAGATTGCCAGAACATCGCCAGGTTCGTATTTATCTCGATTGCCTTCAACATCGAATAGTTCCGCAAGATCTGCCCCGGTATTTTGCGTCCCTCCGTTAAAGTACCCGACCCCGGACTTGCTGATGCGGGCAACATTGGCAGAACTACTCTGAAAAACCGCCACGTTTCCGCTCGCGCCAGAGTGGTCGGCAACCAGCGAGTTGCCCGTACCCGAAACATGGGCATAGACGCCAATGCCATTCCCAAAACTCTGACCACTTACCCCGTACCCGCTAGCGTTATCATTCCTTCCATATACACCCCCGTTAATGCCTGAAAGGCTGACGCCATAGACTCCGTGGCCCGCTAACGCAGCCCCATAGACACCAGTCGCGCCCGTATTGGTGAGTCCGATGACCCCGACACCATCGCTGTTTTCTCCGAGTATTGCAGAACTGATGCCGAGCATGAGGGCACTGTTGCCGCGATATCCATAAATAGCCTTATCGCTCATGGCAGTCCCGCTTGTTACGACTTCGAGAGCCGTAGTAGTCCCCATAATCTCCGTATCCGCAGCAAATGCGCCCCCCGTTGCCAGCATCACAATGAGACCCACAACAGCCACGATATTGCAATTTTCTCTACTGTTCATAGTGCTCTCCTTAATCAACTGTCAAGATTTCCTTCACGGTGATTAATAGTATCATTGGAAAAATTATATATCAATACTGGCCCAGCAATGTTCCAGAAAGGCATAGCCACAGTTTTCAGCTTTTCTTTGATATATAAAAAAAGAGTCTGTCTCCCGCACCCACAACTATAATAAGTACGCAGTTTGGAATTCTGTGAGGACTTCACTTTTTATGCCGTCGCAAGCTATCCTTAAATAGTAGGGATGTCAAAGAAACTATCAGCGTCTTAAGTTTTTATACAAAAGGAGGTAACAGCATGAGAAGTGAAAAAAGGAATACCGTTGTGGCAGGGATGGCGGCTTTGGTTTTTTTTGGTCTTGCGGGGACGGGAGTTGCAGCCGATATAAAGGTGAGGCTGAAAATCCCGAACGTTTACTGAGCGTCGAAAGGAGCGGCGGCCAGTGATGCTGCCAAGTCGATACCCGGTGTCAGTTTTGCTGATGATAACCCTGATCAGAATACTCTGACGGTAGTCTTTGACGATAAGAAGACCAACCTCGGCACGATACAAAAAGAACTCAGCGCCTCGGGATTTCCCGCGATAGGGGAGGAATTTCTGAACAAGTAACAGGCAGTTATAGTAACAGCGATTCTATTGCGATTAGGACTCCGTATAATTCTCATGGTGTCCAGTCCCTCGGCAACACCTGACAATTTTGGACGCAACAGCGATAAGCAGTGCGGCAAGCCCAATCGATAACGTAGAGATTCGTCTCAGAGAGATGCGCCCCGATCAAGTCGGAGCATGACAGAGTAAACTTCCTGATATTATCAAATGATTTCTTATGCAAACAAACCTTAAATTAGTGCCATTCGGATGTGTCCCTGTTTTCCTGTGCTTCGCCCGTCATAGGCAACACCCCCGCCTGGGTCGCCTTTTCTTATGCAATGAAGAGATTCAGGCAATGCTGCAGGGAGTCAATCCTGTAGGGTTTACTCAAGACAGCTGAAAAGCCATGCGCGCGGTAGTCGGCTATTACAGGACTATCTGCATATCCGCTCGAGACGACAGCCTTGACCACGGGATCGATATCCCGGATCGCCTTGATCGCCTCTTCTCCGCCCATCCCACCCTTTACCGTCAGGTCCAGGATGACCAGATCGTAGGGAGTGCCAGTCTCCTTTGCCTGCCTGAACAAATCTATGGCCTTCTGGCCGTCTTCAGCGCACACGGCTTCATGGCCCAAAGCGGCAATCATTTCCCGGGCAACGTTTCTCACCATGTCTTCGTCGTCCATAAGGAGTATCCTGCCCTTTTTTGTACCGACGGCTTGTGATACCGTAGTCCCGGCCTCTACCCCGGCGGCACTGGAAGCAGGAAGATAGATGGTGAACTCAGTGCCTCTGCCGAGCACGGATTTCACCTCGATCACCCCTCCGTGATTCCTGATAATCGAGTAGGACGTCGCCAGTCCAAGGCCGCCGCCTTTCGGCTTTGTTGTGAAATAGGGATCGAAGATTCGGGCCAGATTCTCCTCGGGGATTCCGATACCCGAATCCTGAATGGCGATGCGGACAAACGGTCCCCCATCCGGCAGCCCGGCAACCACGTCTTTGGGAATTTCCATATTTGCCAGGGATACGGCAACCGTTCCGCTTCCGGACATCGCCTCATTCGCGTTCAGCACGATGTTCTGGATCACCTGGGCCAGCTGACCACCGTCCGCTTCGACAGACCACAGGTCGGCCGGATTTTCCATCCTGTAGCTGGTATGGGAGCCGCTCAGGGCAAATTTCACGGCGTTCTCGACTATGGGCAGAATTTTTGTCAGTTTCTTTACCGGCTTGCCGCCCTTGGAAAAGGTGAGCAACTGAGTTGTCAGGTTGACTGAAAGATGGAGGGCCTCCTCCGCCTGATCGAGCATGGAAAGGGCTTTTTCCTTCCTGTCGATGGTCATCCTTGCCATCGAGATGTATCCGAAAACACCCTGCAGGAGATTATTAAAATCATGCGCTATGCCACCCGCAAGTGTACCGATGGATTCGAGCTTCTGGGTCTTGAGTCGTTCTTCTTCCAGGAGGTGCTTCTCCGTTATGTTGGCTATGGTCTCGATCACCGAACTGACGGCACCGGAGGCGTCATATATGGGGTAGGCCTTTGTCTCGGCATACAGTATGCTTCCATCCGTATCTTTATGGCGGTGAAGAGTGGTATGGGGCTTTCCCGTCTCGAACACCTGCCGGACAGCACACTCCTCACCTTCTTCGTGGCATGGCCGGCTTTTGTTGTGGGTTTTCTCATAGCAGTGGCTGCCGATAATCTTCTCACCGCAGTCGCCGATCTGACTGCAGTATGCCTTGTTGGCCGTCAAAATGCGGTAGTCCCGGTCGATAACGATGAAACCCTCATCCACGGTATCCAGAATTCTCCGCACGAACTCCTCGCTCTGACGGAGTTTTTCCTCGGCACGTTTGCGATCGGTGACATCTTCAACCATCTCTATAGCTGCCGATATCGAGCCGTCCGCAGCCAGCAATGGCGTTGCGATGACAAGGTAGTTCCTCACGCCGTCAGCGGCCGGCGTGTCCGTGACCTCAGTATGAACCTGGCCGTCCTTCAGGGTCAGCACGGTCGGACAATAGCTGCATATACTGTCCCGCGGCGGGTCGTTGAAGGACCGGTAGCAGACCGGATCGGGATGTTGCCCCAAGTCGATATTCGGGAACCATTTCTTCATCTGCCGGTTGATCGAGAGGATCTGCATATCCTTGCCGATCAGTGCTATCCCGATGCCAATATTTTCATAGATCGCCCGAAACTTCTCCTCGCTCTGGCGGAGCGCCTGCTCACTTTCCTCCACCGCCTGATAAGCCTTCCTAACGGCCCTAAGGGGCACCGTCCGGAGAACGACAAATATGAGAAGCCCCAGGAGAAAAGATAGTGAACCCACTACAGCTGTTCGCACAATAAGCGGAACGAGCGACTGCGAAAGCTCGAGGCGAGCCACCGGAATACCGGCATCGAATATATCGAAGTAGCGCGTGATAAGAGGGGGAGAAGGGGATTCAGCAATCTGAGCCACGATATCCCCTCCGGCATCCCTTATCAGCCGGACCTCCGGCAGATCCTGGTTGTGACGGTGCTGCAGCAATTCCTGGAGTCGTATCTCCTCAAACTGCCACATTTTGGGATTTGCCATAACGAGTCTCTCAACGCTTCTTGCGGAGAGCTCGGCCTGGGCCTCTATGCTCCCTCCCTTGTACTGGTATGAAATCATGAAATAGGCTGCCGGAATTACCATAGTAACCACGATGGCAATAATCACGGCTATGGTAGTGGTAGTGGAGGTTATGGAGCCATAGCGGCACGTCATTTGCGGGCCTTGCCTGCGGCGGGAAGAAGGACACCGAGCCTTTCAACAACTTCACGGCCTTTGTCAGAGTATATGAACTGCAGGAATTTCGCTGCAGCATCGGGAGGATTGGCGGTTGTCACAAAGTCGATATCCTTTGCCAGAGGGTAGCTGCCGTCAGCCAGGGTCATCGGGTCCGGCATGACTCCGTTGAGAGACAGAATGTTCAACGAAATATTGCCTGCCATAATACCGGCGAGCCCCGCTGTCCCAATGCTGCCCTCAGTCCTGGCTACCATTTCGTTGGACTCAGTATCGGTCACGGCCGTGATCATGCCCTGCCGCTTTTGCGCGCCTGAAACCGCCTTGTCCATGCCCGGGGAAAGGCCACGCAGGATCTTCGTATCAATGTCCTCCAACGGACGAAGCACAACACGGATGTTTTCGCCGTCCGGCCATTTTCTTGTAGTCCCGGAGTAGATGGCCTCAAGTTCCCCGATTAGGATATTCTTCCGGGGAACACCCTTCTTTGTAACAATAGCCAGAGGTGTCTTGCCGAAGGTGCTGACCTTAGCCCCCCTGGCAGCTTCATCGGGCTTGAGAGGTCTGCTCGTTACCGCGATATCCAGGGCCCCGGCTATCAGGGCCTTTATCGCCCCCGAACTTCCCAAAGGCTTCTGCATATCGAACGTGACCCCGGGATGAGCCCCGGCATAAATTTCAATGAGTGGTTTCATCAGTTCCAGGCCGGTCCCGGAGCCGTTTATGCGAATCGCGTCACCCGCAAAGGCAGGTGTCTGTCCGCCGGAGACGCACGAAAACAGGGCAATTAAGCTGAAGACCCTGATCAGGAAGCATGGCATGTGACGCATACATATTCTCCCCAACATTTTATCGGCACACAAAGCATATGCCGTGAGGTATCAGCTCCTCATAACCACAGTATATATCGCTTGGGGAATCGATACAAGCACAAGATAAAACCGGCGGGCGTCACGCTACGGGGCGATCGACGACAATACTTTCATTCTTCCTTCAGAATCTTCCATAGGCTCGTCCGGGATATGCCAAGGACCTCGGCTGCCTTTGTCCTGTTGCCGTCGAGCATCCTGACGACCTTCTCGGCATATTCCCTGACTACTTCATCAATGGCCTTAATCCCGGCCGGATCTCCGGATCTATAGTCTCGATCTCCAGCAGGCGCAGTCCACGGGGGGGCTTGAAGCAGTATTCAGCAGACTTTTTTCGAGGCCGGAACTGATTAGAAAACTGATGATCTTTTTCTGCAGGGACATGAGAATATATTAGCACTTCGCCGCCATAATCAGCAGCGGATCCCCCGGCGGTGCGTCACAGGGAGAAACGCTACCGCACCATGGCCGATGCGTTCTTCGCCGTGGCGAGGGAGTCGCTGCAAGGGCTGTTATTGCAACAGGGGACCGCTTCAGTTTACAATGATACGTGGCAGGAAATATCACACAGACCCCCTTCTAAAAGGTAGATGCTATGTATGACCCGAAAAATCAGCCTCACGACATGCTGGATGAACTGCTCAACCAGTTAACCCTTTCAGGGCCGATTCTCAACAGCATCGGCGATGCCATCAGCATTCAAAATCTGAACTTCAGAGTCCTGTTTCAGAACGAGGCCCACAAGAAACTGTTCGGCGAGCATACCGGCGAAATGTGCTACAGCGCCTACCTGCAAAAACAGACTGTCTGTGAAGACTGTCCCGTTGCCCTGGTCTTTGCTGACGGCGGGTCCCATACTGTCATAACAACAGGCATTTCAAAGCACCGGACCATCCGCGTTGAGATAGCTGCCTCCCCGATAAAAAATTCCCGCGGCGAGATTGTCGCCGGCATGGCGAAAACGCGTGATATCACCTCACGACAAGAGATGGAAGATGAGCTGACATCCTACCGTTCCCAGCTTGAACAGATGGTCGAGGAGCGCACCGAGGCCTTAAGGGCGTTGAATGAGGAACTTGAACTTGATATCAGGGAACGGAGAAAGATCGAGGAGGCCCTCCGCAACAGCAGGGCGTTCGTACGGAATATTTTTGAAAGTGTCGGAGAAGGTCTGATCGTCATCGACAGTACCTACCGCATCATCTCTGCCAACAGGGCCTTCCTTTCGCTGACAAAACAGACGATCGAAAAGACAATCGGCAGGCGCTGCCATGAAATTTCGCACCACAGCCCGGAACCCTGTTACCTTGCAGGAGAAGACTGCCCGTCCCAGAAAACCTTCGAGACCGGCGAGCCTCAGGAGGCACTGCATGTCCATAAGCTGGCTGACGGCAGCAACGCTTATGTTGAAGTCAGGTCCTATCCCATGAAGGATGAAAGCGGCACTACGGTTTCAGTCATAGAGACGATCAACGATGTCACGTCCCGGCGCAGACTGGAAGAGCAGCTGAGAAATGCCCAGAAACTTGAAGCAGTCGGCCAGCTGGCCGGCGGCATAGCTCACGACTTCAACAATATTCTGACTGCGATTATCGGGTACGGAAATCTGCTCCAGATGAATGTCAGTGAAGACGATGTTCTGAGAAGCAAGATCGATCATATTGTTACTGCTGCAGAGAAAGCAGCCACCCTGACAAGAAGTCTGCTCACCTACAGCAGGCAGCAGTTGATCAATACCCGGCCGGTAAGTCTGAACGAGATTATTACCGGAGTGGAAAAGCTGCTGTCCCGGTTGATCAGCGAAGACATTGACCTGCAAATTGTTCTGACTCCCGCTGAAACAATCATCAATGCCGATGCCGGGCAACTGGAGCAGGTTCTTATGAACCTGGTCACGAATGCCCGCGACGCCATGCCCGAAGGAGGGGTTCTGGAGATAAAAACTGAGACCACAGAGCTGACTGCCGATTTTGTCTCGGCACATTCCTTTGGCCGGCCCGGAAAGTATATTGTTCTTTCGGTTTCAGACGCAGGCACCGGCATCGACGACAGGATACGCTCCAAAATCTTCGATCCTTTCTTCACGACCAAGGAAGTCGGCAAAGGGACCGGACTCGGCCTGGCAATGGTCTATGGCATCATGAAACAGCACGGCGGCTTTATTGATATCACCAGTTCGTCAACCAAGGGGACGACCTTCAACCTGTATCTGCCTGCCTCCGGTCCTGTGGAGATAAAAAAACTGACACCTGCAACTGAAGCTTCTTCAGAAATCAGGGGCGGCAGTGAGACAATCCTGCTTGCAGAGGATGATGAAGTAATCAGGACGCTGTCACAGAAAATACTCGAAAAGGCCGGATATACCGTGCTGGCCACCATGGATGGCGCGCAGGCAGTTGAGGAATATATTCAGCACAGGGCATCCATCGACCTTCTGCTGCTGGATGTCGTCATGCCGAAGAAAAACGGAAAGGTTGTCTATGATGAAATCAGGGCCATGGACCCTTCGGTCAAGACCCTCTTTTTCAGCGGGCACACAGCCGATCTGCTGCATCATGAGGGCAAGCTTAATGCAGAGCTGAACTTTATCAGAAAACCTTTATCGGTGAACGAGCTTCTGCTGAAGGTGCGGGAAGTTCTGGATAAACAGAAACGGAGTTAATGCAGCATGAGTATGACGGCCACTGACAAGGCAAAAAAATACCTGCTCCTGATCAGTATTTTTTTCCTGCTGACCACGGCAGTGTCGCTCGCCCTGAATATCCGGGGGACGCAGACACAATACCGCGAACTGGCCACGGTCATGGGGCGCTCTTTTTTCCAGACGATCGTAGCCACAAGGAAATGGAATGCCGAGCATGGCGGCGTCTATGTCCCGATAACCCCACAAACTCAGCCAAATCCCTTCCTTGAAGACCCGCTGCGGGACGTTACGACCACCGGAGGCATGCGGCTCACGAAGGTTAATCCCGCCTACATGACCAGGATGGTTTCTGAAATTTTAAGGACCAAAGAGATACAGGCTCATATCACCAGCCTGAAGCCGATCCGGCCGCAAAACAAGGCTGATGAATGGGAAACCGAAGTGCTCAGTGCCTTCGAGCGCGGCACCCCGGAGGAGACGACCCTGACGAGGGGAGCGGGAGCGGACATCTTCCGCTATATGGCCCCGCTGAAGGTGGATGCTCCATGCCTGAAGTGCCATGAAAAACAGGGCTATAAGACCGGTGACATACGGGGAGGCATAAGCGTCTCCTTCAGCTATGCACCTTTCCAAACGGCCATGACCGGCCAGAATCAGAAGATCATCATAATCCATCTGTTTTTTCTGGCAGCAGGTTTCCTGATAATCTGGTTCCTCGGGACCAGGCTGATCGCCCGTGTCAGGGAACTTCAGGAAGCTCAGTCGCTTATCAGTAAACTGGAAAACATTCTCCCAATCTGCAGCCACTGCAGAAAGATCAGAACCGATGCGACTGAGACTCCAGAGGAAAGCTGGATTAACCTCGAAGAATACCTCAGAGAAAAAACAGCCACCGAATTTTCGCACGGCATATGTCCTGCCTGTTATAAGGCGCTGTATGAAGATGATCTGCTAAAAGCCTTAGGAAAACAGCGCGACCGTTGACACGAAACAGCCGTTAAGGGTTATCCCTTCAATATATCTGCCCAAATCTTTAGAGCAGTGCAGATAATAATCACCGCAAGCAGCCACCGCAGATATTCTGTCTTTGTTTTTTTCCCAATAATACTGCCCAACCGGGCGGCCGGTATAGCTCCGAGAAGCAGCGCAGCCGCCATCTGAAATGGCACCTGCCCGGTAGCCATCTTCCCGACCAGTCCGGCTGAAGAAGAAAAGAGACCTATGGCAAGCGTGCTGCCGAGCGCAACCCTGAGGGGGATCTTCAGCAGATACAGCAGCAGCGGGATAATGATAAAAGCCCCTCCCTGCCCGACCAGGCCGATCAGAAAGCCGATGCAGACTCCAATGAAAACAGCCACTGGCCTCGAAAAAGATACTGACTCCCCGGTCAGTTCATCCTTTGCATAACTTCGGGGAATGAGCATCATAAGCGAAGCGATAAAGGCCAGCACCCCGAAGATCAGCAGCAGCAGCTTATCGGGGGCATAGGCGGAGAGAAAGGACCCTGCCAGCGAAGACAGAAAGAGTGAAAGCCCCAGGGTAAGAACCAGGGGCCGGTTTACCAGATTATGCCGGTTATAAAAAAACAGGGCTGACAGGGATGCAAAAAATCCCTGTACCATCGTCAGGCCTGTGATACTCTTCACGCCAATAGGAGCAAGTCCCAATAAAGGGGGAATATAAAGAAGAAGCGGGAACATGAGTATGCCCCCGCCTATTCCGAGCAGGCCGGAAAAAAAGCCGACGATTGAACCGGCGAACCAGAGAAACAGGTAGAGCGTCATGAAACCTTCAGCGCTCTACAATGATATTCTTGCCTTCTTTTCCCGGCTCCTCAAGCAGGTCACCTATATGAGCCGCCAGGATATTTTCCTGCTGAAGGGTTGCGATCAGTTTTTTCCGCTTTTCCTGGGGCACAAAGATGAGCAGTCCCCCCGAGGTCTGGGCATCGTTCATGAGGACTTTTTCATATTCCGCGATATCTCCGGCCCAGGCAACATATTGGTCGTAAATCTTGAGATTACCCATTGTACCTCCGGGGGCAATGCCCGCCTTGACCAGTCTAACCGCCTCATCAAAAAAAGGCACCCGGCTTGAGTAAAGGCGCGCCCGGCAACGGCTGGCCGTAAGCACTTCATTCAGGTGGCCGATAAGGCCAAATCCTGTTATGTCGGTAGCCGTGCTGACATCAGCCTCGACCATCAACTCCCCTGCCCTCTTGTTCAGGGTCGCCATGGAGGCCGTAAACTCTTCAATGGCCGCATCACTGCACTTTCCGGCCTTCACCCCGGTCGACACAATGCCGGTACCGATCTTCTTGGTCAGGATGAGTGCATCTCCTGGTTTTGCCTTGGTATTGTCGAGGATTCTATCGGGATGTATCAGCCCCATAACCGTGTACCCGAACTTCGGCTCTTTGTCCTTGATCGTATGTCCGCCGATGATCGAGACTCCTGCCTCGGTCATCTTATCGATGCCGCCCTGCATCACCCGCTGGAGCGAGGGGAAAAACTCGGGACTGCTTGGGAACATCGCAATATTCAGGGCAACCGTTGGCTTCCCTCCCATAGCCCATACGTCAGAAAGGGCGTTGGCCGCGGCAATAGCTCCGAACCAGTAAGGGTCATCGACAATAGGCGTAAAAAAATCCGTGGTCAATACCACGGCAATCTCGTCGGTAAGCCGGTATATACCGGCATCATCAGCGTTCGATGTGCCGACAAGCACATTTTTATCTGTTATGGCAGGCAGCTGCCCCAGCACGTGGGACAGGTCCAGAGGACTGAATTTCGCTGCTCAGCCCGCGCAGCTTGCAAGTTCGGTAAGTTTGATTTCCATCCCGCGCCTCCTTGTTTCTTTTAGTGAGAGAACTGAAACGACAAGGTAAGCGGGCCCGCATGAGCAAACCTACCACAAATCGATATCGGCTTATAAAATAGCGTGTCGTCTATATTTTATCCGGGGAAGACTGTCTTTATCAAACCAAGAAAAGAATTCAATGAAGAATACGTGATAATATAAAAACATGGAAGCAATCCCGTTCAGGTCATCGTCACAGAGAGAAACCTTTTACCAATGGGCAAACGGCCTCGCTCTCACTACAATTTTCTATAACCTCATCGAAGGCCTTGTTTCGGTTTTCTTCGGCTACGAAGACGGAACGATCGCACTCTTCGGCTTCGGCCTTGATTCCTTTGTTGAGGTAATCTCAGGGCTCGGAATCTGGCACATGATCCGGCGCATGAAACAGAGCGGCAGCGAAAACCATGACGCCTTCGAAAAAACCGCACTGAAAGTGACAGGGACTGCCTTTTATATCCTGACTGTTGGTCTTATCGCAACGGCCTTAGTCAATCTGTATCAGGGGCATAAACCGGTAACTACCTTCTGGGGCATTGTTGTGGCCGGCATCTCGATCCTTTCGATGTGGCTGCTCATTCACTATAAGCTGAAAATCGGCAGGCAGTTCAATTCGCAGGCATTGATCGCTGATGCCAACTGTACGCGGGCATGCTTATATCTTTCAGTAATTCTCCTTATTTCGAGCATAGGCTATGAGCTCACCGGCATAGGCACGCTTGATTCTTTAGGAGCCGTCGGCATTGCTGTTCTTTCGTTAAAAGAAGGTAGAGAGGCCTTTGAAAAGGCGCGGGGCAACCAGGTCTGCTCCTGCAACAGTAGTTGCAGGTAATTGCAGAGGGAAAAGGTACGTTCCCCTATCCCTCTGCGAATATGGAAGGACGAGATGTTTCAGAACTCATATCTTACCTGCATATAAACATTGTCATTCCTGTCCAACTGGCCGAACTGGCTCCATAATCTTCCGCCTCCGAAAACCATTCCACCAAGCGCTGCCCAGACATGATCAGAAAAGTTATATTTGATCTCGGGGTTCAGCAAGTAATCGCTGTCTGAGGGACTCCAGGATGAGAACCATGAAAGTCTGAGCGTCTGGTGAAGGAGAAATTGCGTAAGCCTTATCGAAACAAGGTCATGCAGACGTTTTTCCTGCGGGAAGCCCGGAGGCAGGTTCCTCTTATACGCAGTATAGTCATGCATATACTCTGCATAATATTGAACGCCTATTGTGAAATCCTCCCACAACTGCCGTTGGTAGCCTGCAAGAAATCTTGTCTGCCCATTTGGGATCATAGGATCAGTGCCCTGTCTGTCCTGCCTGGAATCATAGTATCCGGCCTCAAGACTGAGGACACCATCCAGGGCCTTTCCCTGAAGGCTTGCCCCATAGACAGAAAGGCGAGGATAAAAGAGGGTCAGCTTTGTCGGCATCATTAGATTATCCGGCATTATGGATGGTTGCCTGAGAAACCCGCGATAATAGTACAGGGATGCGTCAAAACCTGCGATATCTCTATACGCCCGCAAGGCGATCTCGGTATTCTCAAGAGAAGCGGCAGGCTTTTCTTTATTCCTGTCGGTAATAACGGACCCATTTTCTGAGAATGGATCGAACATCCAGAATCTCTGTGAATCAGGGAAATGATTAGGCGTAAAGTAAGGTATCAGGACAAACTCAAAGGATGCAAAGCCGGGATATATGCCTATCTTTGCGGAATCAGCACCCTTCTTCAGATATTCCAGGGGTCTTCCGGAAAAGAATGCCTCATAATCCTTCGGGAATACATCATTGATAAACACCAGATCGCCAACTCCCCAGGTAATGACCTGCCTGCCGATTCGCATGTCCCAGGCATTTGCCGTGTAATCAATATACCCCTCTCTCAATTCAGAGTCCCATTTTTTGCCGACGTGATCATACCATCCGTCTGCCTTGATAAGGAGATGCAATGGGTCCTTTGCAGCATCAAGTTTCAGCTGAAGCCGCTCCTCGGCTGACTTGAAATTGCCGCCATCGGGATTGGAAGCCGCAACGCCGGCGGCATAGTTGCCCTGCAGAAACCCATGCAGGGAAATGTCGGCGGCATAGGCACTGGCAGCAATACAGTGCAGGACTAGAATGAAAAAAACAATATATCTTGCGTGATTATGCATCCTGAAACTCCAGAACATTGAGCTGCCCTGTACTGAAGTCACCGGCGCCTGAGCTACTTCAATTATTCTATCCATTTTTTGGGCGGCTGCTTCAGGAACCTCTCGGAAAACAGGCTGTCTTCAATGCCGATGCCGTAATCAGCCTTGGCGTAAGCGACCTCGGTCATATGTCCGCTCTGAAGGTTTTTCATGCTTCTTTTGGTTATCGTCGGAAAGCCTTTAACGTCTTTTATTTCTATAGCGGTAAACACCTTATACAGCTCACCTCTTTTGTCGAAATATTCCTCTTTGAGCGGAAGGAAGGTGGACTTGTCAATCCAGGCCATTTTGTAACTGTAGTCCATATCGGCAGCCTTCGGAGTGCTCTTGAGCACGTAACAGTCCTTGTTGCCGGCTTTTTCCTCTTTGACAATACTACGGGAATCCTCTTCAAGGTTTCTCCCGGATACATCCTCATAGGTAAAGTCAGACCCGACAAAACTCGAATGCTTGTCCTTTGCCGCAATCCGTCTCACCATACTTATCGCGGGGACAAAGAGCCACCGGTCTGCATCCTTGCCGGTATATTTATAGACCATAAACGTCATGTCCTTTACATCTGCCGGCTGATAGAAGTAGATAAAATACTTCTGCTCGCCGCCAATATCACCATAGTTCTTTCTGAGCATCGTCATCTCTCGTACCCGCTCCTGTCCGCCCTTGCTGACAAGCTTCATCATGACCCGTGCCTTGAAGTCTTTGCCCGGATAAAGGAAGGCTGCCTGAGATTTTTTGGCGACTTCGTCAGGAGTCAGGGCAGATGCTTTACCATACACAGAAAGAGTTATGGCTATTACCGTTACTGCTGTAACAATTCTCAAAAACATTCTCACGGGTTTTCTCCTTTGAATAACCAACCCTGCATGAGCATTATCAGGGCAGGCAGATAAATAATGGTCATTACGGCACTTAAGAGCATCATGCTCACGATAAACGCACCTACCGTGATATACGGCGTAAGCGGGGCAAACAGCATCACGGCAAAAGAGGCGGCAAACAGGACCGCATTGCGGACTATGCCTTTCCCCGGCCGTGCCGCAGTCCAGTGCAGCGCTTCTGAGATCATATCGCGCGTAGGGGCAGTCCCTTGTGGCGTCCCTTCCAGAGCGGGCGAACACACAGGTTCGCCCCTACATTCCGCCAATTTCTGCCTGAACCGGCTTACAAAATGGATCGCGAAGTCCACTGCCATGCCGAGGGAAAGACAGGAAAGAACAGATATCGGCATGTCGAAATCCTTGCCGATAAAACCTAGAACACCATAAATCAGAAGGATCGTAAATAGAAGTGGCGTGTAGCCGACGATCGCCCATTTTATGGAACGGAAGTCATAGGCAAGTATTGCGAATACCGCGATCAGCGCGAGAATAAAGCCCTTCACCATATCCCAAAGCACTTCATGGTTCCAGACCAAGTTGAAGTAGGCGTTTCCGGCCGGCTTCATCTCCATCGGCGTCTGGTTCGCTTTCTTGTATTCTTCCACTGCGTTAATGACCTTCTGCATTGCCGTGGCATCCCAGGTCTTAAGCTGGACCCAGATGTTTGCACGTCTGAACGGATAATCAACAACATTATCCAGATCAGACGGTTTTGCTGACATAGAGAAGAGGAAGATGTACTGTCCGATCATCTCCTTTGTCTCCGGGACAACATGATATTTTGGGTCATCATCATGGATTACGCGATTTATACGCTTCACATAATCGACGACCGAGGTTGTTTTCCCTACCACAGGAAGTTTTTCAAGATGCCGCTGCAGTTTCTCAATATATTTCATCGCTTCCGGCGTCTTGATATACTCGTCCTCCTTCGCTATCGCCACGATATAACCAAGCGAGGTGCCGCCGAGGGCCTGGTTGATGACCGTATCAGAGACACGTACATCGCTGCCTTTTTTGAACCATTCCACCATATTATTGTTCACCTTTGTCTTTGCTATGCCGATAACGGCGATTATGACAAGGGCAACCCCTATGGCAACAGTCACTCCAGGTTTGTGTGTACCGATCCCCGCGAGCTTCTTAAGAAACAAAGATGTCCTGTCTGTGCCAATGTCTTCAGCGTGGGCAATCTTCTCTATCTTCTCGTCCTTTACAAAGGTGAACATGGCCGGAATGAAACTGAAACTTAGAATTCTCAGGGCAATCGTACCGAATGCGACAACTCCACCGAAGACTTTAACCGGGATAATATTCATGAAAAGCAGTACGGCAAAACCGGCTGCTGTTGCGAGTGCCGTATTGCGTACGGGTCGGCTTACCGCGCGCATCGTCTCGATGATCGCCTTTTTCTTGTCCCTCGTCTCCCGGTACCGGAAATAGAACTCATTGAAGATATGCATGCTGTCGGTGGCGATTGCCATCAGAAATACGGGGGCCATGGAACTCATGATATGGACAGGGAACCCCAGCCCGATAAGCAGCCCCATACTCCAGACAATGCTGATCATGGCATCCATCATCA
>PNOC01000012.1 GCA_013824615.1 Thermodesulfovibrio sp. | reverse complement strand
CGCAAAATGCGACTTGAACAGCTCGGTTTCGACGCGCATGGCCTCCACCATTTCGGAGTATTCGGGATCATCCTCATCCCAGCCTCCGTAAAAGTCCTCATTCTGCTCGTGGATGGAATCCTGCGTATTAATCCAGGCATAGGGGACGGCCCACAGGGTTTCAAGAACCTTCCGAACGAGGGCATAGACGCGTTTGTTCCGCTTCTGGAGTCCGTCCAGAAAGTTTATGCTCATTATGCTGAAATAACTGACTGACACCTTCATTACGAACTCATGTTCTATTTTCTCAGTCGCTTCCTCCTTCTGCGGGGTTTCGATTTGCACGTCAACGCATGAGCTCTGGAGAAATGCCCTGGTGTCCTCATCCACAATATTTTCGAAGAGGAGATCGTTCAGGGCATGATCCATATCAACCGCTATCTCATGAATGGGTGTGTCGGCAGACCAGGAACGGGTTTTCATCCCCCCGAGGGCGAGGTAAAACTGTGCGGCGCGCATGACATAGTCCCGCAGAAACTGGGAATCGATGATTATTGCGGCATAAGGGATCTTGAGCCGAACGCCGCGTTTTACTTTTGGCATAGGTATAAGCATTGCAGGTATGTGCGGTCCCGGGGCTCATATTCTCCGGGACCGCCTCCTTTCAAAAAAGTGATTATCAGATGAGGCCTATTGAGGACGAGGGAGGCAGTATCATGCCTTCCCCCTTGATACGGGTTGCCTGGGCGACTTTTGTCATAAGACTAAAATCAACTTCAGGGAAATCTGCAGCGGGAAAAGGAACGTGGCCGGCCGCAAGGTCTTCAACGGTAATGATACGGGCGCCCTTATTGCCGACCGCCTTCCGGAAGGTATAGACCTCCCCTTCTTCGGTCAATTCAGGACCTTCGACCAGGGCCTGCGCCAGTTCTGGATATGTATCCGAATAGAATTCACAGACCTCTTTCGCACTAATACCCGGATCAGGGTCGGGAAGGGGTATTTGATTGTAAAAAAACTGCCTTTCGAGTCTTACAATAGCCATGATAAACCTCCGGGGATAATGACTCCCTGCATTCTGAGGGAGAATAATTGGAATTTAGGTGTGACGGGTGAGACGAAGGACGAAGGGCCTGATCAGGCTGCAGCTGCTGCGGGTTCTTCCTTCCCACCGTCCTGTGCTACATTGTTGCTGGCAGCAGTATCCTCCTGCCCAGCGTTATCTTCTGCGGAAGGAGCTTTCTCCTCAACAGCAGAGGCTGAGCAGCTGAAGAGGTCAATGCATGGCGTGGGCTTATCAGCAGCTCTATCTGATTCAGCTGCCTTTGGAGCCTGAACGGAGGTCGTCTTGGCCACAGGTTTCTTCGCCTGGGCAGCCTTTGCTGCAGCCTCCTCGCTTTTCTTCTTTGCGTCAGCAGTTTGCTTGTCGATGACTGCAAGATTCTCCTTGAGCTGCTCGGCAAGGCATTTATGCTTCCCGCCAATCATCTTAAGCCCCTCTTCGAACTGCTCGTTGAGATCTTCAACTGTTCCCTTGAGCACAACGGGTGCGAACTTGATACTGTCGTCCTTAGAGCCGATGTCGGATTTTGAGTTCTTTTTGAACTCATATGTCGGTTTATAGCTGACAACGATCAAACCTCCAGTTTTGCAAAGGGTAAGGGTAGCGCGGCCACCGTCGGGGATAAGGGAAACAATCTTGGCGAAATCGATCATGCGAGTCTCAGACATGTGAATACCTCCAAATTAAATGTTGTTGCTGGACTCCCAAGGAGTCATACACTGATAAAACAAGATGGGAACTGCAGGTGAAACATACAGCGAGTTTGACTGCGTAGCGTGTTACTCCCGTGTGGTCACTGTGAGAATTAGGAGAAGGTCAGCTGTTTTCGAGCGTCTTTTCTACTGCGAGTATTGTACCGTTGAAGATTTTTTTTGCTTCGTGACACAGAAGTATCAACTCCAGAGGACGGCCAACGAGCATGTCGGCCTCAGCTTTCGTATAAACTACTCGTCCACCGGTCCTGCCGAACGCTCGGATAATGGATGCCTCTCCATCACAGCTGGCGATGACAATCTGTTCTTTCAACTTTGTGCTATATACGATCTTCATAGCAGTATTTATCTATATATTACGAAACAGCAAATTAAGTAGACTGATATAGTTAGTTATTACGCTGCGGCCTTATCCATCCTGGCACGGCTTTCCTCCGGACCGGGCACTCTTAGATTCATTTCCCACAGGTGTCTCCACAAGTCCCCGTATCCAGCATGAAATCCCTCGATTATGGACGCCAGCCCCATTCTGGTGCGGAGGTCACCCTCTTGATCGCTCATGTGGTTGTCGAAAAAGGCACAGCCGAAGGGGGATACCCCGTGGATGGTGCAGAGACCCTCCGAATGGAATACGCAGGAGCCATTATCTTTGCGGGCAGGGACGATAGTCGGGATGCGAAACGCCTTCCCCTGATAGAGAACAAGTCCTCCTGGGGAAGCCCGGAGATATTTCTCGGCCCACTCTGATTTCGAGGCATCAGTTGGAAGGAGACGTTGAAGGTCGGCGGGGATGAGATAACCCGGGATGAAGAGGCAGTTACGGCTGCATTCCTGACACCCGCACACCGTCCGCTTAAAACCAAACTCCTTGCGGTCGCATGCTTCCCTAGGCGTTTCGGTGAGAAGTGTCATCAGCCCTGTCCTCCCTTTTTGGCATCAGGAGCCTGCACACTGCTGGTTTTCGCATCAAGGAGCTTCCGAAGGGCTTGCGCAAAATCCTCTTTGGTCCATCCCTCTTCCTTTAGCCTTTTCATTTCGGTCTCCGCTTCCGCGATAAGCTCGGCGAAATCGCTGCTGCAACTTGCGTCCGGCGACGGAGTAATCTCCGGAGCAGAATGCTTTTCCATTGAGTCCGCTATGCGCTCGAGCGCCTTCGCGATCCTCGGTACATCGGCTGTATAAAACTTCTGGCCCATTCTCGTCTCAAAAAACTGTGGTCCCATATGCAAATCTCCTTTTTTTGTTGGTTTTTGAATGAATTTCTCCTTTTCTGCATAAAATATGGAGTGCAACGATGCTACGTGATACTACTTGCGAGTCATAATCCTGTTAGCCGGAATTGAATAAAAGTTAAATGGAGCCGCCACCCTCGCCGAATGCTGCGGCCGGCAACTCCCACTGCTCCCCGGGGGCAAGGATGACATCATCAGTCCACTCGCTCACGATCTTGGGAATATGGTGCATTGTTCGCTCTCTGACGCTGGACTTGCCCATGGCAGCCAGCTCACTCACAGTGAACCTCTGATCTATTTTGAAGCCCAAATCCCGTTCGGTCTGCTCTACGAGTTCAAAAGCCTCCGGAGAAATATCCTTGAGACTCTTCCAATGATTTTTTCCGAAGAAGATACAACACCTGCACGAAAGTCTCGGAAAAAAATAATACACGGGATGGGGTCTTATCCGATGCTTTTCGAGGCGAGTCCACACGGACTGCTCGTCCTCATCTATAATTGCCCGCCACCAGTGCACAATACGCGCCTTTGAGTTGGCCGGGTGCTCCGGAATTTCGTCGTACTTTGCCCTAGCAGCGCTCTCTTGCCGTCGCTCTCCAGTGAGCCAGCACAGCTTCATAGGCCGCTCATTTGTCCCTTTCAGATCTTCTCTTGCGGTGATCGTGCGACGTGCTGGATCGATCTTTGCTGTTGACGAACACCACCGTTGGCTCAAAGAGGCAACTTTGGCTGGGAACTTCCGTCTGGTACTCAGGGTCCCCTTTGTTGTCGGCAGACAAACAATGTCATCGGAGCCCTCGGCCTGGTAGAAGACATCTCCCGTGAGAGCGTTCTCCCGATACATCTCCTTCTTGATGCCTCCATCCCTCCACTGCCAGGATAATTTCACTCCAAGGGCCTGTGCAATGCGCCGCACGTAACCCTCTGTCGAGGGCCAGTCAAAGAAAGCCTGCTGTGTGTCATGCCGGCCGTCGACTGACTGATGAAACAGTTCTATTTTCGAACGATCAACACCCATCTCGATCGCCTTCAGGGTCAGAGCGAGGGAATCTTTCCCCCCGCTGACCGATATCAGGACCTTGTCATAGTCGTTTATATCGTTCAAAAGAGCTGTTTTTGAGATGCGATTGATATTGAATAACGCCAGCTGTCCCATGGTCAGCTCCCCGGCATAACGGTATCAAAGCGCTTGTCTGTGTCAGTTTCTCTGATGAAACTGCAGAGAACTTCTGCTGTTTTTTCGATCTGTATGGTTCTTCGTGGCATATGCTCCCCTCGCCTAATTATTTTTCATAACGTACTGGATGGCCTCTGCAACGCAGTGTGCCGGTGCCAGTTCATAAGAGGTCGACTCCAAATAGGTTATAGCTGTTGTCAGCTTTCTGATGTTTTCTACAGCTACAGTGCTCAACGATAGGCATCTGACCGCTGTATCGAGAAGATCAATAGCCTCCATCTTAAGTGGAATGGGCTCCCTGCGGGCGATAAAGGCCGGGGAAGCCTTCTTGACTCTTGCCAGAACGGCGTCGATTCGCTCATCCCCGCTGTCAAAGCCATTCTGCCGAGCCATAATGTCGCTGCAAGTCGGCTCGTCGCTTTCTACGAGCATGCTGCATGCATCGAGCAGGCCAAACGGTATACGGCTGCGGTATCTCTGAACGGTTTCCAGATCACAACTGCAGCCCCGCACCCTGCTGTTGAGGTTGCCGCACGGGCAGTGCTGCACGGTGGCGACGATCAGGACCTGCTGATCGAGCAGTTCCTTGAGATAGACCAGTGTCTCCCTCTTGAGTTCCGGAAGATTGGGGATAAGCAGCAGGATATCGGAGAGGTCGCCGTGGTCGGCGAGTCTCTGACGGAGCTCCTCCGGGCGATCGCTTACCGAAATTCTCACAACAAGACGCGAGGGGTATAGCTCCGCATATGCGTTTGCAATAAGGCCCTTCTGTGCGCCGTGAGGTCCTTTTATAATCATGCTTGCTGCTGCCACGGCAGCCACCTCAATTGCTCGTTTGGCTGACAGGTTTCCAATGACGCGGGTAAATGATAGTTCTGACTTTAGTGTTGCTGACGCATTCATGGTATCTCCTTAGGTCGAAATTATCGCGGGCGGCACGCCTCTTCGGTGACCAGAAGCGCGCTGCCCGCTGTAATGCGAAATAATTAAAGACGGATGGGCATGACGATGGAGCGATAGTGGGGGTCTCCGTTGGTGAGGAGAACCGGCGCGACCTGCCCGAGGAAGGACAGCGTAACCTTTTCCCCCTTAAAGACGGAGACGGAGTCCATGAGGTAGTCTGAATTGAAACCGAGTTTGATGGGGTCAGCGGAATACTCCACGTCGATCACGTCCGTGGCCTCGCCCATCTCGGCAACTACCGACGACACGGTAAGTGTCTTGGCCTGGACATCGAGCACCACCGTTTTATTCCCCTCCTTCGACATGAGAGAGGTCTTGCGTATGGCCCTTGTAAGCAGTGCGGTGTCTACCGTCAGATGCTTGTCGTTTCCCTTAGGCAGAACCTGCTCATAGTCAGGGTACGTACCTTCTATAAGGCGGGCCAGGAACTCAATCTCCCCAATACGAAAGCCCATATTGTTCTCCCCGAGAGTCACTACGATCTCTGCTTCATCTGACAGAAGGCGAAGAATCTCAGAAGCCGCCTTCCGGGGCAGAATCAGCTTCCGCAACTGACCGCTGTAATCGATTTCCTTTGTGGAAACTGCCATCCGGTGACCGTCCGTGCCGACAACGGCAAGAGTCTTAGATCCGGGCATGATATCAAAGAGCAGCCCGTTGAGGGTGTATCTGGTGTCATCCTGACCCGCGCAGAACAGTGTCTTTTCGATGATTTGAGACAGGTCGGCTCCTTTGAAGATCAGGGAAGACCCGACACCTACCTCCGGCCATATCGGGAATTCTCCATGAGGCAGGCAAGCCAGTTTGAACTTGCTCTTGCCGGACTTGATAATGACCCACTGCGGATCAACGGCTTCGAGGCTGATATCAGCATCACTTTCGCGGGCTATCTCCAGAAGCTTTCTGGCAGGAATACACATGATACCTTCAGCCTCGATCGTTGCTTCAAGAGGCTCCCTGATGGATATGGTGAGGTCAGTTGCGGTGATGGTGGCCTTGCCAGAGGTTGCGGTCAGGAGAAAGTGGGACAGTATCGGCTTGCTGCCGCTTTTTTCGACGATGTTCTGGATGAGGGCGAGTTTGTTTTTGATCTCATTCTTCGTAACAGTGAGTTTCATTATAATTCCTCCGAAGTGTGGTATGTGCTACGGTGAGACGGTCGCGCTGATGTATTTGCTACTTGGTTGGCTGAGGCTGTTTCGCGCGCCGCGCCTTCAATGCAGGCAGAAGACGCTTTGCATCGTTATCGAGGGCCCGGCGCTCCATCTGTTTTCTTATGGCTTTCGGCAAGATGGCGTTGAGTTTCATGATATCCTCCTGTGGTTCCGTTATATGGGAAGCCCGAAATAGAAGCCGGCCGTCCAACTTCCGCTTCTGTCGCTGCCTGGGGGGTGAGGACATTCGGGCCACTGCCATTCCTTTAAAGCACCGGCCGCAACCAGTTGAAAGTGCATTTCGCACTGTTTTAACCCCTGGTCAAAGGCTTCGCTGCTGAATTTCTGAACGTAAAATGATCTGACTCCCATAATCAAGCCACCTCGGGCTCTGATACGATTTCACGTACGGCATCTGCCTCATATTCAGCATCATGTTCTGAATATAAATAATCTCCGGCCTGATCGAGGGCCTTCATCGTTGCATCTGACACTGATCGGGCTCTTACTGTGATATGACGTGCTGCGAAACTCGTTCTGGTAACGAGGACTTCGTACGCATTCCCCACAGCCTCGCTCAGCACAGCTTTGTCCTTGAACCACTCGGGAGAAATCCACGACAGTTCTTCACATGTCTTTTTTATACTTTGCAAGTTATGTATTGAGCTTTCGACTGCTTTCATTATGTGGCGCAGACCCGCTTCAAGCAGTTCTTCAGGTGCATTTGCCGGCATAAGGGTGCAGTAACTTGCGTCGCCTGGGTCTTCCCATTCTCCGTTTCTATGGATGCGGACGTGTATATCAAACCTGAGCAGGTTTACATCAGACGGGTCAGTCTCGTCAAAGTCACCTGAACATCCCTCCCCGAGGTTGCACCATTCGACGCGGACGTCTTCCGCCTCATTGACGAGCCACATTGGACTTTCGGGTGGTCCAAGGGTAATGCCGGCACGCCCTGCCAAACATTCAGAACAGAGGGCGCGGCTATTGAAACACATCTGGCATACCTGACATCCCCCCTCACAGTGAAAATGAAAGGTGGTGCCACAACGACTGCACGAAAACGATTTGCCGGTTTCATTCGTATCCATCTCTCTCTCCTTATCAATTATTAGTCGAAACAACGGTCACTACAGGAGTCTGGGTGATGATTGCTGTGGTACCATCCGCCGGATGCTGTCCCCTTTTCCTTCTTGCCTCTGATCCATACAAGCTGACCTTCTTTAACATCAGACATGTTTCCTCCTTATCCGGTATTCTTTTTCTTGGGTAACAGAGCATGTTCAACGAGGACTTCTGCCACGTGGTCGATGGTCTCCTCATCCCATTCGATGTCTGGGTCATAAATGCTGTTCTCCTCATCGAAGTACAGTAGCCACACGATATGCTTGATGATGGTTGCCAGTTCTTCATGAGTCAGGCTGTCTATTCGCTCTTGAATGCCGGGCCTTTTCTTCCTGACAACTTTGCAAGGACTGTGTTTTTTCGCTTTTTTCATGGGATACTCCATATCACTCCATATATTTTTTGATGATCATGAGGTCTACTACGATGTTGCGAAAGGATAAGACTGATAATACGGGTTCAACAGACGGTTTGTTTAAGCAGCGGCGAGGTCTAGTTGCTGCGTCACAAAGTACAAATGGCGACTCTTGGCCCAATTGTGATAGTCATCAAAGTTCGGGCATACTTTATAGATTCTGCTATTAATAAAACGCTGGTAGTGCCGATCCCGAATATCCCCCAATCGGTTATACAGCATAATATAAGGAGAGACCCCTAAATCGAGGAGTACCCGAACGCGATGCATATCCTCCTGAAAACTGGTGTTGTACCCTGTGAGAACAAAACACATATGTCGGTATACCTTAATGAAGCGCGAGAGCGTTTTTATCCCAGCGACAACCATTGATTCGTGTTCGCAAAGGTCGAATGCGTAATGCAGACTTCGAAGATGTTTTATAGACTGGAGCCCCTGAGCAATCTCCGGGGTCATGGTGCGGATATCGATACCTGAGCAGAGATCGACTATTAGGTTTCTTTCGCGAATTTCAGCTATCTCCTCCATTACGCTCGGGCTTGCAGTGAAGTTGTTGTTCAATAATATTAAAACGTTAGATTTTGGATTCATAAGATCCTTCAATTCTGCAACCCTATGCAGATCTCCCTCTCCTTTTTTGTCTTTGATCACGCAAAATCCGCAGCGACGAACACAGCCCCTATGTGTATAGCCGAGTCCGGCATTCACTATTGTTTCGGCCTTTTTTACCCGTGTGTTGGTTGTCATGATACCTCCTATACGCCCTGCTATATCCTCGCGGGTGTATAGAGCATAATCAGGTCTCATCTTCTGGACCTCACAGGGCAATTCCGTATTAAGGTCATAGCCTGTGCCACCGAAAGCGATATTCGGAAACATTGACCTGAGAGCTTCGGCACGATCTTTGTTCCAGCTGAATAATACTGAGGCATAGACCTTGTCAACTTCAGACGCGTTTTTTGGATTTAAGATCACTTCATCTCCCTGGGCCTTGTGGTACGCTGAGAGCTGGAGGAGGGCGAAGTTAGGAATTTTCGAATCAGCATCTATCAGTCCTATTCTCATACTCTACCTCCTTCTAGTTAAAAGCAGATTTTCTTGGGCTGTCCCAGATTCCATCAGTGAACGAACTGTCAAACCCCTGATGAAATGGCTTCTCATCGCCGAGGATGATGCGCTCACCCTTGTGGCTGAACTCGACCATGGTCATGAACTTATGATAGGCGGATACCCCGGTCACGACAATGCATTCGCGTCGATTCGGCATTTCGCTCACGCTACAATCTGGAAACGCACCATTTTCTGCCGTGGCTGTCCATGCCTCCATAATTGTAATGACCGCCTCGGCCCCTGATTTCTTTGCAATATCCTTGATCATAGTCTTTGTGATGTCTTTTTCACGGTCGTTGCAAAATTCCAGTGGAACCCCACACAGCTTATTTCCAACGACAAGAAATGCCACAGGAGAGACAGCCCCTTCTTGCATGAGGATATCCTTCGCTCTCCCGGTCATTTGGCTCATAAGACCTATCAACGACTCACGAGTCAGACCACTCTCTTTTTCTGAGTTCAATTTACTATTCGTCTCCATTGTTGCCTCCTGTTGTGTCGAGTTTTCTCATTTCTGTTGCAACTGCTCCTGATACGTCCCATCCTACAAACTGCTTTTCACCCGGCTTGTGTACTATTCTGTCGAGCCAGATGGTTCTTATGGCTCCTGCGTTATCTGTCTCCGTACCGAGTATATTAGCAACGATATGTTTGCTACGGCCGATACGGTGCAGCACCACTACACCGTCACCGACCACGACATTTACGCGTTCCTCAGGGTCATGCATGGATGCAATCCTTTCTGAACTTATTTCTCAATTCCTGAGAGGACAGTCCCTTCAAAGCGGCAAGATTTTTCACGAATCGTTCGAGGATTGTGTCCAAATGACAGAACTCCATATCTGTTGTCTGCGGTGTTGCCCAGTCAAAACCGGCTTCTGTTGCGTCCTTCTTCCAAAGGCACATCTGCCCTTTATAGACATCTATGCCTCCGGCAAGGTGTGCGTACCGAACTCGAACATTTTCTTTCTGTTGCGGTCTGAGAGTTCGGGCAATCGCTTGTTCTTCCACGGTGCTTGTCCAGGCCCTGCTCATCAGGATCACTTCATTTGCCTGCGAAATATTGTGTCCCTTGGCCGTGACACCCAGTGAAGCGAGTAACGTGCGACAATCTCCGAAACGAAACCGCTGGTTAAGTTCAGCTGTTCTGACTTTTATGGGCTTCTGCCCGTGGAATACGACGCTATCAACGCCCCGCTTTGAAAGCTCCATCGCAAGAAGATCGAGCTGGCCGGGGTTTTCGGCATAGACGATCGTCTTCCGCCCTGCACCGTCCAGGCGCTCGACCTCGTCGATGACCCAGCGCTGCTTGCTAGTTAGGTGGCGATATGTACAGAAGCCTTGTGCCGAGGCCTGCGGAAAGTCGCTCGCGAAGCTCACCGCTCTGATGCGGGCTAGAAGTGCGATAAGGTTGTTACGGTTTCGGTCCTCTCTTTGCCGGAGATACCATGAGGCAAAATCTTCTGCAACTCTCAGGTAGAAAGCCAAATGCTCCTCGTCCCAGAGGATTTCCACTACCTCTCTGCTCTCGGGAGGAATCGAGATATTTTCAGCAACCGCCGGCTCGATTACCACTCGCCTCTTTACATGGGGCGCCAACATGGCACGGTACTTCTCTACGTCCTTGATCTTCGGGACCTCCCTCTTGGCCCCGCTCAGCATATCGTTCTCAAATTCGCGAGTCACCCACTCAAGTGTTACGAAAGTATTTCTAAAGGCATCTATGCCCCGATTTGAATAGGCAACGCTGTTTCGCCAATTTTGCTCCATGTAGCCCCGACGCCAACCCCAGGGCTGGGCTGCCGTGCAATCTCCCACAGTGAACGCCAGTATCGGCAGAATGTCTCTGGGGTAGTTGTTTGTCGGGGTCCCACTTAACGAGAACCGCCTCTTTGCCGAGACCTGGAAAAGCGCTCGGCTCTGATCCGATTCCGGATTGGCCAGTAAGTCGGCCTCATCACACACAAGCACTGAAATGCGTCTGCGAAGTCTCCGCGCATATGTGTCTCTTGAATTGCCACCCTTCACAGGCCTGCGAAGACGCTCGTAGGAGATAACATTGATCTGGCTGAGGTCCTCGATCTGCTCCGGGGTGGTAATCACCTGCCAGCAGTCTTTCGATATCGGCAGTCCCTGAAGCTCCCTCGTCATTTCATCTATCAGTCCGGCTTCGACGGTGAGGAGGCCCCTTCTGCACCCACTCAGCAGGATGATGGCCGCCCCTAATCGAGCCTTTCCCAAGCCCATCGCCCAAGAGATTACGGCGCCGCGCTTCATGGATGTTTCTATAAGGTCCTTCCATTGGAAGGTCCAGTTCAGCCAGGTATGTATCCCGAGCTGCCGAGCGCGGGCTTCATGGGCGCGGGCGATATCCGAAAACTTCTCCAGAAGCCCCGGATGGACAACAGTCCAACCTGCCTCTGCCGCACCTACCTTGACGCCGAAGTCCTCGTAGAGCTGCTTCGATGTGATGCGGTACGGCTGCCCTTTGAACTGAAACTGCCAGTTCCCGTCCTGCTCTTTCTGAAAGGCGATGCTTTCTCCTGCAGGTATATATGGCGATCCCCATATCTTCTTGTCTGCTACGAGCCCCCGGCGAGCTGCTGCAACCACCCTGTCGCTTGCTGTTCCCGCCACTCCATCAGGCACGTAGACGGTGTGCCCCAGGGGTGTCTGCTGCCGGAGGGACTGCCTTATCCGCCTTTTGAGGTATCCCCAGACGCCGGAGTGGACAATCGGGGTCCCTCCTGCCTTCCGTATTTCTTCAAGGAAAGCGGAAAAAGAACCGACAGGGTCGGGCTGGGCAAGATGCACTTCAACGTCCAGTTTCCCCTGCCCCGTGTACTTGAACTCCTCAGGGCGGCGAAAATCCACCGGCACGTCCGAAAGACGCCTTACCAGAATAGCGTTAAGGATCTTGGCCTCAGTGAGCCCGCAGTTGAACCCCAAGACGATCCGTCTGCTGTTATGCGCCACACGTACGGTGGTATCTCCGGTTACGGGCCGGGTTATGGCCGGCTTGTCGTCCGTCACGCCCAGGATCTTCATCTTCGGCTCTCCCGGTGTGGTGAGGTTGAGCCCGAGATCCGGGAGAACATCTCCAAGAGATTCGAGTTTTATGCGCATGAACCCCTGACTCACGGCCGAACATACGAGCAGGGAAACCCGAACATCCGTCCCTTCCTGTCTGAATAGACTGGGAGGAAGAGTTACATGCGCCCTTATCCTTTCCGCATCAAGTACAGGGAGAAATCTATCGGGCTCGGAAACAACTTCCTCTGCAAACGTGGACGGCAGGAGTGCCACAACCAGCTGACAGCCGTCGACGGCCTGGGCCAGCGCATAGGCATGGGACATGGAAGAGGTGTTCGGGCCGAACTTCCCGTAGCAGTTGCAAGGATATCCCTTCAAAAGCGGGGACTCAAGGTGAAGGGAAAAGGGAGGGTTGATGAGTGCTACGTCAATGTTACGCGGGCGTATAGCCTCCATACCGCATGCCTCAAACTCGCAGCTGAACCCCGCTGCCTGAGCTGCTTTCCCCAGACTGAGCAGGGGGCCGGAGTCAACATCCACACCGTAGAGTTTGTGCAGCTCCGGCGAAGCATACTGAAGGAGACGGCCAGTCCCTATCGAGTTGTCCAGTATTGAGACGGTCCGCTTCCCATACATCCGGATCATCGCCGGCTGCACGATTCGCCACATTAGTGCGGCGACGGCATCCGGAGTAAAGAACTGACCCATGTGGACCTTCCGGGCCTCTGAAAGATTGGCGAGGGAACCAGGTCTGTCGGCCTGGCTCCCTCTTGATTCAATGTTGCGCAAATTATCGTACCAAGACATACTCCTCCTATTTGTCGCGGAAGACTCCGTAAGTTCCCAGAAACGCCTGAAGTTGCTCAGCAACATCAGAACGAAACCTGAACTCAAAACGCGAGGTAAAGGTGATCATCACGACCTCTCCATTGTCGCCGCAAATATTCTTTTGATGGCTTTCGATGATTGCTTCTCTGCCGTTTGCCCGCCACCAGAAATCGGCCATGCGTTTCAGGTCGATCCATAGCAGATCCCTGCCGGCCCACTGGGCGAACGAAGCAAGGGCCAGGCACGTCTTTGAGACGGATTGCCTGGCGTTATAGTGAAGCCGGTTTGTCTTATCGAATTTTTTATCTATCGAATCGATATAGACGCGAAGGTCCAGTGAGGTGTAATTTCCCTTCCGCTTGACCTCACTGCCTTTCTTAAGCCAGAACTCGTTGATGATTTTTGCAGCAACCTGTCTCCACGCCTCCTCCTTGCCGGCATCCTGCCCGTACTTACCCTCAAGAGCGGCCCATATAGCAACAGGGTCGAACGACTGTAGTGTTTCCCTTGAAATCGTGTCGAGATCATCTATGTCGCTTGACTTGATTTCGAGTGCAACGCCGGCTGGTGCAAAGGTCTTGCTTGCGTGCTGGATGAGACGGTCGCGAATACGGTTGGCGACATTCACTTTGAAGTCCGCGATGCTGTATTCGCTGAGGTCCTCGACCGCAAGGATATAATCGACACACGGGGCATCCTGCCGTTCGTGCACCTTCAGGGCCGCGAGGTTGACAGCATAGACATCGATTACCGTACAGTAGTCCTCGAAAAGACGACGGAAGAATTGCCCGATAGACTGCGATGGAACCTCTTCAGGCAAAGGAGGTACTGCGTTTTGCGACGTTGTGTCTTCGAATAGAAGTGCCTGCATATCATTTTCCTTTCTGCTGTGCGATATCAGCGGCGGTCGACCGACATGGTCGAAGGTGTGACGGGTATGTGTTCTTGATCCTTCTCGCTTTCCCAGTTCGCTTTGGCAGCAGCGAGGGCAGCTTGGCTCTGCAAAGTCCTCTCCCAGTCAACAATAAGCGCTGGATCGTCTCCCTGGTCATCGTAGAGACGGAGCTTGAGCTTGCCGTCGGCCAGTTCCAGGATGATCGGCATCGCAGTTCCGGGATACTCCGAAAATGTAGAAACCTCGGGTATTCTGAAAAAGAGCTGGCCATTCTCATAAAAGATATCGATCTTGATAGGAAGAACTGTCTCCCTGTCATCGACCTGTTCTTCAAGTAATACGGATGCTATTAGAGTGTCTGGCATAATGATCCTTCCCGCCTGAGTTCCTGTTATTAAAAACGATGTTCGGCGACAAGGAAGGGCAGCAGACCGTCTCCGCAATTTCTGAGATCACCGCGTGTCTTGATATGGGCAAAGTCTCCTTTTTCGTACTTGTCAATCGCAAGGCGCTGCAACGCGGTAAACGGGTCCTTCTGAGATTTAATTCTTTCCATGTAAACCTCCTTCAAAATAGAGGGATCGTAGCCCCCTCTTCAATGTCTGCCGGCATATCGCCAGTCAACCGTGAATAATCAGATACGCTCAGCGTATCCTGGTCAAAATTGAACCCCTCGTATGGCCAAATCAGCCCTTTAGACTCACGAAGTCGGGATCTTCTGAGTACCATGTCCGCTCTGGAGTGCTGCCCTTTACCAATAGAGATAATCCCGGCGGTGAGATACCACATGAAACCGGAAGTCCTCACATACGCCGGGTTATCGTGCCAGCCACAGATCAGCCGATCGAGTTCGTGTTCGAAAAGAAACCAGAGTCCCTCGTTATTTACGGTGAGGTGGTCTTCTGTCGAGACGTTGAGATACTGCCGTCCATTCTTGACTACGAACATATCCTCATAACAGGTTTCACAGAACAGCTCGAGCTGCGGATCTCGGAGGCCGAAATACAAATACGCCTCTGACATCAAATCACCGACATACAGATATCTTCTTCCCCCCATTTTGATGCGGGGAGACGCTTTCACTTCCGGGACCGGATATCTTTTCCCATCGACGTAAATGTCCCGATAGATCTTCAAGGCATGAAACGCAGGGTGCAGAGCGAAGTAACTCCACAGACTATCTATCAGTACCAGGACGTCAGCAGGGATGAGTTGAAAACGCGGTCCATCAAGCCCTTCTCGCGAGGCGGCCTCCATTTCTTCTACGTCGATAGTGAGGCAGTATTTCAAGATGTCTTCAACTTCTCCTGAATGGAAGTTCTCCGGAGCGATATGCAGAAATCCATGGGAGTCTACATTCTTGCCAACCCAATCCCTCCTGCTCATGTCCCAGCGTATGTTGACGAGATAGTTTCTCAATGAAACAAGCCCCGCCATATAAGCAAACCTGTCTTCCTTCACCATTGTTTCAAGGGACCTGTCCTCCGAAACAACCGTGCAAAGTCCGCACCCAAAACGCGATCCACATCCTTTTTTCCTGAGAGACGAAACTGTCTCTGTCCCCAGAATCGTTCAGGTCTCTCCTGATGCGTCCTTATAAAGCTGAAAGACTGCCAGAAAGTCCGAATAGCCAGGTCGAATGCCATCTCTTACTTCAGCAAGATATACCCAGACATCGTCCGAAGTCAGCTCACAGATCGGGCTTAGAGAGGCAAACCCGTCTGCACTGTCCGTGCGAACGACCGTTGCCGAATCGTTCCTCTCGTGCATTTTCCTGGCTCTAACCGAGCTTTCTTCAAAGCGGGTTCCAATAAGTCGAACCGGTTGCAGCGGATAAGCACTACACTTCTTCAGAATATCCGCATTAAGCCTCTGCATTGGTTTTACCTTCCAGTCCCAGGTGCACCGCCTCTGTGCCGAATCCGGATATGTAGGTAGTGCCCTGCGTCCTATGAGCTGCACCGCAAAATGCTCATACGTCCTCGGCCTTGCAATCATCACCGAAGCGTTCAGGCCGGCAGACTGAGCAAAGGTCTCGATACGCTTTATTTCGGCAAGAGCGCACTGATGAACTTCCGGATTTTCGATAAGGGTGTCGGCATGGGTGACAAAGATGGGTGGACAATCCCCGGTATCTCTTTTCACTTCAGAGGCGGATACGAGCGTGATGTTCAAGAGACAACTCGAGTCTTTGCCGCCGCTCCAGGCTACCACCAGCGGATGGCCAGCAATCAGAAGATTCTTAACAGCCTGGTCAGCTTGTTCAACTTCTTCCATGGTGGTCACTTCCTTTCGTTAAAACAAACTGGTTTAAAAAACAAAACCTCCGAAGTGGTTCTTCGGAGGTTTTGTTTCAAGCTATGTGAAACGTGGTCAGGCTGCCGCTGCCTCTTCTACGTACTTAAGCTGCTTTGTGGTGCAGTCGGCGAGGTCTATGTCATCCCTCAAACCCAGGTACACCGGCTGGAAAAGGCAGCCCAACCGGTATGCGTACAGGTACTCTATCTCCGCGATTAATCCTTCCTGCGGGATGAATTGATTGGGCGGGATGGTACAGCTGCCGACGAAGACAGGCTCACCTTTCCCACCTTCTGAATACAGGCCCATCCTTATGCTGCGTTTCCCCTCGTTGACGCCCAGCACAATTACCGAGGCAGTTTCGGTAAACTTCCTTTTGAGGTGGTTGCCGAGCGAAGCGGGTCTGTCGGGAGTATAGGGAGCCCCCAGCCTCTTAAAGACGATCCCTTCGGCTTTTTCTGCCTGGAGACGGTGATACAGAGAGCGTTTCTCCTCCGTGGTGACAGCCAGAGGTACCAGTTCGAGGCCTCTTCCGGTATGCCCTTCCAAAACGGTTGACAGGATGCCGTGGACTTCGAAGTAAGGTAGTCCTCTGAGGTCCCTGCCGTCATGCTCAAGGAGACCGAAACAATGGAGAGTGTCGCCAATCGTCTCTCCGTCAAGGAGGAGCTGTGTGCCAATACCTTCAACTGAAGAGGCAACCGCCGGTGAAGTGGGGACTATAAAGCTCTTCCTATTGATTCCGATGATCTGAGCGGATTCATCGCGCTTGACCATGTGACGACGACCGTTACACTTTTCCTGTGCGCCCCACTCGGGGTCTTCGATCAACCTTTCAGCCTCGTTGCTGTCAATCGAGTTGAGGAGCTGGGGGAAGATGCCGGTGGAAACCTTATCACTGGCGCATGCTGATGCCTCGGCGACCACACTTGAACAGCCCTCCGTCTGCTGCCCGGCGAAAACAATGCCGCTGATACCCGGAGAACTTACATAACCCTTTGAGGTCTTTTCAGTGACCAGCTTCGAAAATATCTTCTCCGCCTTCTCAAGGGGAACCGGCGAAGCGGTCTTCGTGCCACGGGTGAGAGTTGAGTTTCTTCTTCCGTACGCAAAGTCAACCGTGTATCCGCCCTCGGTTTCCTGAATAACACAATGGTAGGCTTTATCGGCGCCGGCAAGGGTGCAGTGCAGGTCAGCAATCTGGATGATTTTCATGATGTTGAATTCCTTTCTTTAAATAAAGTGTGGGGTTATTACAGACGCTGCAGATTAGAACAGCGCCATCTGAATGAAACATTTATTCTGAGGTTCAACGTTGGCCGGGGTTGCCTCTTCCAGCGGAAGCACCGGCAGGGGTTCGGTTGTCGGGTCGGGAAACTCTGGCTGGACCAGGTCCACGATATCCTCGTTGCCGTCCCGGAAGGCAAGATAGGTATCCAGGACCTTTTTTAAATCGCATTTCCCTGTGGCTCGCCCCCTGGAATCCCAGCCAATGTCTTCGACGATTGCCATGAAGATCCTGTAATCCCCTACCATCTCCTTCGTGACGCCCACTGGAAACCGCTGCAGATACAAAACTGATGTCTTGACGGAAGTTGAAGCGTGGTAAAAAGTTTCCGTGGGGAGAGAGATGACAGCTCGAATAAAGCATCTGCCCATGAGCCATTTTCTAAGATAGTGAGATGCACGATTTGCCAACAGCCCGTCAGGGACAATCATGGCTATCGCGCCGCCTGGCTTGACAGCCCGGAACGCAATCTCCAAGAAGATCCATTCTGAAAGAATGGTTTGCTCCCGGCCGGCAGTCATCTCTCCTTGCCACCTCTTCTTTAAACCAAACGGTGGGTTCCCCAGGACATACTGAAATGCGCCATCGAACTCTCCCCCCTTCCCGTAAGGGAAAAACTGTTCCGCCTCAGAGCGAATTATGCGTGCTTCAGGGTAGCAGGCGCGCGCAATCGTATATGACTCAACTGACTGCTCGATGCCAGTGCATCTTCTGGGATCAACATTCTCAAAAAACGACCCCGAACCGCACGACGCTTCCAGTATGGCACCCGAATTCTCCCTTAGTTGCACCAGCTCCTGAACAAACGACACTACCGTCGGAGGAGTGAAGAATGAACCGCCGCCCCAACCCGATGCGACGAGGCCACCTATGCCTGAGTAACATTGCTTTACTACAGTAATTTCCTCGGCAGTCAGCGGCCGCCCTTCCCTCACAAGAGCGAGTGCCCTTTCTCTGTCGTCCTGCCTGGCCCATTCTTTTCTTCCCATGAGGCCTCCTTGGAATAAATCATCTTATTTATGCAGCATGTTGTACTTTGGAACGCCTGCATTCTTCTGTCTTACAAACGGCCTGCTCCGCCACTGCGGCTGCATTCTCAGAAGAGTCAACAGGCATGTAAAACGCGGGGAAAAAGCCCTTTTTGCTCTTTCTGAATACCACCACCACCCTCCTGTTAGTGATTGCATCGGTCCATAACTCGGCGCACAGAGCGCCTTTGTCTGCGATGAGCGACGTCAGCAACTTCCATCCCTTTGTAAAATCCGATAACTGCAGGATCAACTCCACTCCGGGGGTAAGCGGCTCCGGCTGATTCGGCGCTTTAGACATAGCCAGAGTGGCCAGGTCGTGACAGTATCCAATCAGGCGTGCTACGTTGAGTCCAAGGGACTTCTCTCTCTTCATGGCATCCTCCCGTGGTTGTGTTGCCGGTGGCTGTTATACCACCGGCAAACAGTTATTAATTAAGCCTCGCCGTCTTTCAGATAGGCGATGAGTATGTCCTTGCCTTCTGTCAGTTCATGCGATACTCGGTAATTGGGCAGCTTTCCGTCAAAGAGCTTCTCACGGAACGATGACGCCTTCATGCGTTTCGTACCGGTTTCAAGCAGTACCCACTCAATCAGGGGATCCTCCTTTAGCCCGTAGAAATACCGGACTTTCTGGTAGTTGTCATCCTCCCCGTCCTCGGTTGAGACCTTACCCAGGGAAACATAGCGGTCCGTATTCGACTCGTGAAACACAATGCCCGCGTAGTCCCCTTCGCTGACAAGGTGTTGCCCGCTCTCAAGGGCGTCACGGAAGACAGTTGCGCGTGCCTTCATCAGCAGGGCCACTGGTTCTCCTGAATACGGACATTTGAACCCTAAGACGAGCGGATACGTCTTCTTTGCGAACCTGACGCCTTTCCCATCATCAGTAATCGCGAGTGTCTTTGTCATAGCAGATACCCGAAATCGTCCATATCAGGAAGGTCGGATTTCTCAAGAGCGGACTGCCTGAATTCCGTTGCGATCTCAACGAAAACCTCAGTAACGTCCTTGATGGATTTACCTCTGAACTTCTCGGTCAGCACCTCTTCGATCTTCAGGAGGGCCTTTTCGATATCGTCGTCCCCCATAAAGTTCATCATCCGGGTCCTCTCCACAAGAGCCGCAAGACTCTTGATAGACGACGAGCTGAGGACAGACCTGGACTTGATGTTGGCGAGAACGTCCTTCAGTGTTGTAAAGATAGCCCCTCTGAGTTCCCCGGAAACAGAGTCCATCAGAGAGTCGATCTTCTCCCTCTTGCTCTCCAGGATCTTTGAAACCGTGTCCTTGTGCATCTGGACCTCGGCGCGTACCTTATCCACCTCTGCCCTCGTTTTGGCCTGCTGTATCGTCGACTCACTGCGAGTCACCTCCGCCTTGAGGAATTCCTCTTCTATCTCATTGGGCAGCGGCACATAAAAGACATCCCAGTCGAAGTAGAACGTATCAGCAATCTCATCAAATGTAGGTATCTGTGATTCAAGCAGCTTCAGGAAGTCCTCTGTAAACTTTTCCAGAGTCTTGTTCTTCAGTGTCCGATCGTAGAGTTTCGCAGCAGCGTGCCGGTACTCCTCAAGGATCTCCTTTGTCAATTCCGGCATGTCCATCTGAAGCTGTCCCTTTGCCTTTTCGTACTCCAGCCGAAATCCCTCGTTACGCTCCTTCCACTTCAGATAGGCGGTACAAGGCACGAAGTGCCCCCAGGGTGTCTGAAAGGAATGGGCATAGAGATTCCGCCGGGCACGGTTTTCGATCTTATTGAACAGAAGCAGTACCCGCTTGGGAATCAGGAGCTTTGACCCGAGATCATAGTACTCCGACATGAACTTCTCGAACGTCAGATCCGTTATGTCGTCCAGCCCAAGGTCTGTCTTCGTCATCTTCTTCTGAAAGCGGGTGCGCCCGATTGTAAGCTCGATCAGCACGCCCCTCTTGATCATCTCTGCTGCCCAGTCCACATTACGAGCCTTAACCTTCTCCTGGCTCTCTCCTATTTTCTCTGCTATTGCTGCTGCGACCATATGTGGCCTCCTGATACAGAAAGTGATTTTGCTACGGGTTGAGGGGGTGGACGACCCGATTACTGACGCCCACCCCCGCTGTGGCTGTACTACAGTAAGAAACCGTCCCCTACGGTTTTCTTTGCTTCGCTCTGAGCTGCACTGCGTTTGCGATATGCATCAGGCAGTAACGAGTTGTCGTTACACTCCCGAATAGCCGATGCTACCATCCCGGCGGTGTCCTGGGTGGACGGCTTGATCATCGCAATCGCCTCTCTGATATCATCCATATCAACTACGGTCTTGCCATTGTCTTCCGAAACTTCTAATGCCTTCAGAACAATCGCCTCAATATCGGAGCCTACAACATTATGCGAGCTATCCCATCCTCCGGCCTTTACATCAACCTTCCCGATCTCCTCGGGAGTAACCCGATGCTCTATCTTATGACGCTTAAACATAGTCATATAGACCTCGGGAATCTCCTCGAGACTGGGCGGCAGAATGGGAATTTTGCGGTCGAAGCGACCTGTCCTCTTAAGAGCAAAATCTATGTCCTCTGCGCGATTTGTCGCACTTAAGAAGATGATATCTCCTCTGTGACTTGTCTCCGACATGAACTCAAGAAGCACTTTCATGATACGGTTGGAGGTTCCGCCGTCACCGTTATTTCCCCTTGAAATTGCGGTGTCCAGCTCGTCGATGAACACTATGACGGGTCTGATGCTCCTGATCGCCCAGCATGCCTTCTCAACGTTTTCCTCAGATGCCCCAACATAGCGGTTGAAGAGTCTCCCGATGTTGAAGCTGACGAAGTTGATGCCGCACTCCCATGCAAGGGCCTGTGCGATGGCTGTTTTGCCGGTTCCTGCAGGTCCCATAAATAAAATTCCCATCGGGATACGACGAATGTTGCCTGCTTTCACTGCATCGATGACGTTTTTCCGCAGGTAGCGCTTGACGTACTCGTAGCCACCAATCATGTCGAACCCGAACTGAGGCTCGATGATCTGAAGCACGTCCTCGAACTCAGCCTTGATGATATCGTCCTTCCTCTGTTTTACCAGAGGCAGAGAGATCGGCTGCTTCTGGTATCGTGCCCTCATGATGATGTCGATGATGTGTACCTTGCCGAGACCGGCCGTGGCCCTCGCCATGTGCTCCGGGGTTAACCCCTTGTCAAAGGTAATGCTGACATTCTCATTTTTTGAAGCCTTGATTGTCTCCTGAATGAAATCCAGCCTGTCCGAAGGATCCGGATAGGGTATGCCGACTGCCTCTATACGAGCAGAGGGCTCTCTAAGCATGCGGTTGATGCGGGACAGTGCGTTGGTGATGAGTATGATGGGATTGCGGAGTTTCCGGATGTCCTCCGAATCTTTCGCCCACTTAAGAAGTGAGACGACGGACGTGCGGTCGGTCTCTGACAGGGAACTCATTTCCCCCTCAGGGAAGACACTTTCAGCGTAGTCAACAACCAGAGCGAAATGGCCACTCTTGAGGGCGAAGCCGATCAGGGCGAATGCAGATATCGGGTCTTTCGGCAGTTGCCCGCCGAAATCGGCCAGCATATCGCTTACAACAGTCTTGAAGGCCTCCTCGTCAGAGTGAGTTGGGAAAGTAATTCCGTCTGCACGATCGAAGTAGATAGGCACCTTCGGAGGCTTTGACATTGTGGTGAACCGCTCGTTGAGGTAGGTTTTGAGGAATTTATGGCCGCTGGCATAGTCAAATGTGGCCCCGTGGAAGATGAAGGTGTGGGCAATTTTAGCGTTGAACTTTTCCTTGAGTTCTTCAAATGCTTTCATAGTTACTCCTTTTGGAGAAATTTGGCGGGAAAGAGGCTCCGAGTGTCACAAAAATCTTATTGCGTCACGTTATGACACTCTGAGCACTGAAAGACGGGTGAGACGCTGGGGAAGGACCTCCGCCTCGAACTACGGCACTACGTGTTACTGCTACGCTGTTACCTTATGCCTGGCAGAAACAGAAGTGGAGGTTGATACTTTCCTCTGCTCCCTCTTATTCTTAATAACGACACCGAACTCCTCTTCAAGAATGATGAGGGCCCGATTGAATTCTCCGAGATGCCCGTCGCAGCCGGCGCCTTCCATGTTTACTGATACGTCTCCCTCTTCGTTGATGGTCCACTTGATCTGTACAGACATTACCGCACCCCCGAAACAATATTCATGACAGCGCGACTAACGTGCACCTCTCTGAGGCCGATGCGCTTGGCAACGCGGGTGACACTCGCCGTGACGTAGTTCTTCTTCAGCAACTTCCCTACCTTGTCGCGGAAGTCCTTGTTGTGGACATTGAGGTCCTCGCCGACGAAACTGACCTTGCCGTCCTTGCCAACGACAATGCCGATTTCACGATGGCCGACTCGAATCCCGAGGACCTTTCCCGCGTAATAATGGATCTGATCGACCACCTGCCCGTTCAGCTCCTTTGCGGTAGCCTCAGCCGCCTCCCTGAGACACTCCGCGTTCTTTGTAACGATATCCGTCTGGAACTGTGCTGCACGTGACATAATTCCTCCTATAGATTGACTTCGACCGGTCTGCTCACAGTAAGTGCCATGAGCTGCCTAACAAAATCTTTGATATTGATTTTTTCCGACTGTGCAACTGTTTTGCGATTGATCGCCTGGAAGATGAGCTGCTTTCTTGCTTCAACAATGTTGTACATTTGTTCTTCTATCGTATCGGGCGCCTCCATATAGAGAACATCGAGAAAATCGTAGGTACAGCCGATCCGGTGTGCCCTTTTCCAAAACTGCCATAAATCTGCATATGTCCAGCTGGCATCTGTCAGCACTACCACAGAGGCCTTATTCAGAGTCACACCTTCCCGCACCGCCATCCTGCTCACCGCCATTACTTTTGGCGTTTCATACTTCTTCTCGCAGGCCGGGCAGACCATTGTTCCGAACTCCTCATCAAGAGGAATATTGCACTCCGGGCACACATCCTGGAAGAGAGCAATCAGCCGGTCAGCATGCTTTATGTCCACGCTGCCGTCAATTCGTACACAGCCGGGGATGGCCTTTTCGATCGCATCGAGCATATCGAGCATCTCTGTACCGATCAGGATTTTCCGGCCCTGGGAGAGATACAGTTGGACTTCCAGCTTGAGGGCCTCAATCTTCGTGCTCGCGGTGACCGTTGGGTTGTCTACCCACGGGACACAGGCGGCACGTCTCAGAATCCACATCTTGCTGAAGAAATCCAATTCACTGGCGTCTTCATGGTGCTGCATGTACCATGCAAGGATATCCTTCGATGCGGCCTCATAGTTCTCCCTTTCCGCTGCCGACATGGTAATTGAAAACCGTCTTTCCTTTACCGGGGGCAACTCTACATCCGCAGCTACCCCGTACTCGTCAGCCTCCCTTCTGATCTGTACCGCATCCAGGAGCTGGTGAAGCACCTGTACAGTTGATGATGACCGGCTCGATATACCAGAGGCAAAATCCTTTATTCCCGTATACGGGAACATAACACCCTTACCAAGCAGCCACTCCAGCTGATAATAAAGGTCAAAGGCAATATTCGCCGTTGCCGGGGTGCCGGATATCAGATACCGGTATTCAGGCCGAATGGAAAGGGCGTACTTCGACCTGAGCGCTGATCTATTCTTCACGCATTGAGATTCGTCCAGCCCTATCATTTGGATGCGCTTTCTGAGACGACGAGTGATAGATGGGACCCAGGTCCGGGCTATGTACCCGCACTCTGAGCGTGTCTTGCCCGGGCCAGAGATAAGTTGATGACACTGGTACCCCTTCTTATCGTCTCCCTTGCCAAGTTTGGCATTGATGCCTTTCTTCTTACATTCGGGGCAAAGCGACCCTTTAAGAGCGGTCCCGCAGGTCCTTATTGAGAACCTGACCTTCTGGCCAAAGCGCTCCTTAACTTGGATGCCGACCTCATCTTCCGACAGCTTCCCCTTGCGATAGTGGGCGCCAAGACGATTCAAAAATCCCTTATCTGCGTCACTGAGAGTGACATTGAAGATATCCACCTTTATGGAGGGGCACTTCTCCTGATTGTGTTTGTAGCCGCACGTTGGGCAAATAACAAAATCGTAGGTGGCATTCCCCGGCAGCAGCATGTTGTAGGAAATAATCTTTATGCGGGCGTGATGACATGCGTCTGTAGTAGTCTTAGGATCACGCGACACCGCCCGCAGCGTGACCTTCCCTATGCCTTGATACCCCTTGTGCGCCTCTACCGACCCCTTCACTCCCTTTTTTAGAACTGCCTTTGAGGGCTTGGGCCGCTCCAGGACAACGTAGTCAGTCAGACCAAGCGCATTGAGTTCTGTCACCCAGACCTTTCGAACAAGTCTCGGCAGCGCCGCAATGAGTGTCGGCTTGTTAACGAGCAGGGAAGTCATCAGCATAATCCGGCTCTTGCCTAATCCCATGTTTAAAGTAATAAGACAGGTCTTCCGCAACGCGCCGAGCGCTGCATCGAACTTCTGATACGAAAAGGCTTTCGCGTCAGAGAGAGTTGCCAGCAGCTCCCTGAACCGAGACTGTAGCGATGACGGCACATCATCATAGTTTTTCTTGATGGAGGGGTCCACGTTATCCCAATCCCCTGTCCATCTCGCCTTGTTGATATCGTCCCCAGCACGTGCTTTTAGCACCTCCAGTGGTTCATCCAAAAGAACAACGCTATCCTCAAACATTACCTACCTCCGATATATCCACGTCGACTTTGAGACGAATGTTTCTGCGACGGTATTCCTTTTCGAGCGACTTCATCCTTTTGGCTGCAGGCTCATTAAAGCTGAACGTCACGATACTGTCGGACAGATTCCGAAATTTCTCTTCATATTGTCCGCGGACATACTTGATACCCCGGAATAGCTCCGAGCCAACGTCCGGCAACATACCATCCAGTCCGCTCCTCCGAAGAAGTGCAAGTTTTGCCAGCCCGAGATCGCCCCACGGGAAGAAAGCATCGTCGATGGTGATATTCCCCTGCAATGTCTTCTTTCCGATGGAAAAGAGAACATCCGGGGGTTTTACTTTCGGGGGCTTCGGTTGTTTCTTGAGGACTTTGGGCTTCAGAATGGCCTTCTTTAGTGGCGGCTTTTTTGGTTCGGGAACCGGTTCCTTTGCTTCGAGGGCTTGGTTCTTGGCGAGATTCTCATAATAGTCGTACAAATTGAGCTGCTCCACAGAACCTCCTTTCTGTTTGCATAAGATCGCTGTTGTGATACAGGTTGAAAAAAAAGAAACGCAGGAGAGGCAGATAACTCTACCTCACCTGCGTTCAGGTGATACTACGGAAGAATAGTGATCGGTGATTAGAGGATTATGCGGCCTTGGCGCATGAAAAACAGTGCGTATTGGTTGGCAATGTTAGAGAGCTTTTAGCAACGAACCATTTGGCCCGATCCGTGATGGTCTCCATAGAGTCGTACATGATGTTGCCGCAGACGGCCTGGTGATGAGTGCAAGGCGACACACCTCCATCGATATCGATTGAGGCAGACCTCCAGAACGAATACTCTCCTTTTGTGCATTCTGCAGCCGCACGGTCATAACGCCGGCGCCGTAGAAACTTAAGGGCTTCACCCTCACTTGCACGACCGAGTGGATACAGAACCCCGTGTTTGGAAGGGATATACACATTTGCCACCCCCTCAAGAAGCTTCAAAGCCCTGCCGATTGTCGAGGCCGGCACAAACTTGCGGTGCCACCTGTCGTCACTCAGCCTGACATAGAGGTTGTTGTATCCGAGTTTAGTCGCTGCCTTCACGACAGTGCCCATCACCTCCTGCTCCAGTTTTGCAGACTCCTTCCTTTTAGCCCATGATCCGTTTGTGGCGATGCGCATGGACTTTACCAGACCACTGCACTGCTCTACGATGACAGGGAAATCCGGGTGGAGAGTCGGCTCGCCGCCTATTATGTCAACGGCTTCCGCTTTTGCTACGTACTCCAGAGCCCTCTCCAAGATATGAAAGGGCATGTGCTCACCCTGCGCATCACAGGACCACATACAGTGAGCACATAGGAAGTTGCACTTCCTCGTTACTATAAGCTGAAGCATTTTAAGCCTCCTGGGTAATTATGAGGGGAAAATAACCTTTGCTTCGAGGGATTCAAGTGCTTCTTTGCTGACGACCGTCAGATCATCCGTGCAGCCGGTGTCGTCGGCTGAGTTCAGAAGCACTTCAAAGGCAGCGAGGACATCAGGAGAATACGTGCGGCCGAAGTGTCCCGGTGAAGCACTGCGATCGATAAGAGTTTTAACTCCCATGAGTACGCTAGTGAATAACTTATCGGCATCTCCGGTGAGTTCCTGCACCAGAACATCGGAAGAGTAATACAACATAATGTTGACATTATGGAGTTCACACATTCTGAAATCGGTTCTGACGCCCAAGACAGGCTTATTCTGTCCGTGTGCGTAGCCGGCCTCAAAACAGGTACCGCTGTCTGCGTCCGGGCCATCCAGAACTGCAACGACAATGCGTGAGTGATTGAGGCCCTCCATGCAAATATCGAAGATCTGCTGAGGATCACTGACTCCCTTGCATTTCTCCTGGGGAAGAAATACATTGTACTTGCCGGCGCGGCGCAGATACTCGGCAAGCTTTTGATTGAACTGCTGTTCGGCGAGTGAAAAAAGTGGCGCGGCAAAATAGATATCGTATCCCAAAATAATCCCCCTCGACATATGAAGTGTTGCGACTGTGTAACGTTAAATAATGTAACATACGAATATCGGTATTGCGTTATGCGGGATATACATTTTCTTCGGCGAGAAACTCTACAGTCCCTAATAAGAACGATCAGAACGTCAGTAGCGGCGCTCACTTCAGGGGTAATAAAGTCTTACGGCACAGCAAGCCTCGTTTCTATATCCATGCGTACGTGAAGAACACGGACAATCTCTATCGTATCGGTAAACGTTTGACGGTAAAAAATCACATGGCTGCCTGCGGTGAGTTTGCGGTAGCCAGCCCGAATCTCGCTACATTCCTTTCCAGTGTGAGGATTCACGGCCAACTGATGAAAACAGACATCTATCATGGTTAGATACTGATCGCGTTGTTCGCGGCCCCAACGCTCTTGTGTGTAGCGGCCTATCTCTTTCAAGTCGCCCTTTGCCTTGTTCGTGATTGTAAATAAAGGCATCACTTGAGCCCATCGTCATCAAGCTCGTCAATTAAGCCCTTGAGGGAATAAGGAGCTTTCCCGCTTTCTTCTCCCTCAACAAGTGAGCGACGTAATAGTGATAGCTTTGTTTCCCGTTCCTCCAATAACCGGAGTCCAGCCCGTATCGCTTCACTTGTTGAACCAAAACGGCCTTGAGCAACCTGCTGAGAAATAAATTTTTCATAGTGTGCACCTATAGTTACGCTGGTATTTTTTTGCATTATTTAGCCTCCATCATTACCAAGATAATATTATTATATAATATCTATTGGTACATATCAAGATAGAAGAAGGACAGAATACTGGGGCAGACTCGCCAGTTGAAGACAGCTCAAGAGGTCGAGACAGGTATTCCCTTGCCCCGCCCTCATCCTGATAATTGCCTCCAGACTCGCCCTAAAACGGCTCAAGATCAGTTGTCTCCTCAGGAGCATGGAAATCCCCCGCAGAGCTATCACTTCCTCCCTGCTGTCCACTGCCACCGCCCTTCCCTGAAAGAAACCGGACAGTCTGGGCAACGATTTCGAACTTGGAATGCGGTTTGCCGTCCGTCTCCCATTTCCGCTCCTGAAGACGACCTTCGACCAGGGCAGTTTTGCCCTTGGCCAGGTACTGGGAAGTGGACTCCCCCTGCTTGCCCCATACGATACAATCGATAAAGAGAGTCTCCTCCTTCATGCCGTCCCCGCTCTTAAACTTTGTTGAACTTGCCAGTCTTATGGTGCACACGGGGGTCCCCTGCGGGGTATAGCGCAGCTCCGGGTCCTTAGTAAGGTTTCCGATAAGGATGACTTTGTTATACATTTTGCTACCTCCTGAAATTAAATATGTGTGCAATTACGTGCACACATTTAAGTTATTACATAAAATATCGACTTTATAAATATTACGAAACCACTAAAAAGATGAGGCTGCCGGAACCCCTTTTTTAAATCTGGCAGCTGCCAATGCCACGCACTCCAGTTCGGCTCTCCCAGGTAATGCCCCTTCAGGCTTATGTATCTGCCTGAGTGCCACCGGGAGCTCCGGAAGCCCATACATTTCCCTCATTTCCCTTGGCAGGTCATCCTTAAGTGACCTCAGAAGCGCCTGTGTCAACTGCCAGACGTGGTCCCTCAGTCGTTGCATACTGATTCCCTTGGGGCATTGGTATACAGGAAAAATACGACCCACCTCCTTCGGCAGACCCGGATGATAAAATACCCATCCGTCTTTCTCTTTTTTTGGGGCTCCCCAGAGAAAGACTTTCCTCCTGATCATACTGAATACTTTACGACAAAACGGTGTTACGCATAGGAACCTGACCTGGAACGGACCGCTTTCGTCTTCCAGCCAGACGTTCATCACCGGGCTACGACCTCCGGAGAAGATGTCCATCGACATGATCCTTCCGGCCACAAGGACTTTGATTCCCTCTTCAAACTCTGCTGAGTTGACCGGAACCCGCAAGTCCTCATACCGGATAGGCAGGAAGATCAGCGGGTCCAGTTCTGGCAGCTGCTTTGCCACCTTCCACTCCTTTCTGTGCCCAAAAAAACACTTGCATGTGATTTGTTGTTGTTTAAACGGTACCGGCGTCCTCGTTAGTGAACCAGTCAATAATTTTGGCTGTATTGTTCCTCAATTTCGACCTGATCATCTCGGGTGGACAGAAGACTATTTCTTCCAGTGCGATTTGATCAAATCTGCCATCTATTCTCCAGTACGGCCGTCTCCGGTAATCTTCTTTCTTGACCGCCATGAGCCACTCATGATGCTTCACCACAGAGGGCATTGTCTTTGCCATGATCTCCACCTTTCCGGGAAGGAAGTACACATACCCTCCCCGTTCAGAATCAACCGCACTATTTAAGGCGCTGCATGGCCTCTTTCTTATCAGTCTGCAGCTGGAACTTCTCCTGCCCGGTCAGCTCCTTGTCCTCAAAGATAGCCTTCCATATCCGTTCGGTGGTCTGCTTTTCCTTCGCATCCGCAAAAGCTTTCCGATACGTTTCGATCCGCCGGCCCTTGTCGCCGCCTGTGTCGTCTCCGGGCTTGTCGTGAGAATCTCCGGCTGAAGAAGTACTTCTTTGGGTTCCTCCACCCTCCTTCGCTCTCTCTGCGGGGGTAGATCCTTCCTTCCCCCCGATGGCAGACTCGACCGGCGGAGTGTTAGCACCTGTTTTCTGTGCCGGCTTACTGTCTGGCGGGACTCCCAGCTCTGAGGCGATAGTGTCGATAGCCACTTTGGCATCCATTCCCATCAGGTGTCCAAGGCAGAACAAAGCCACAACTGCCTTGCCAATGTTCGCTCCGACGTCCTTGTCCCCACCGAAGTCGTCGAGTACGCCGGTAAGCTCGACAATGTCCGTCTGACAGGTAAGTGTCCAGAGATGTCTCCGGAGTTTATCGGCCATGACCTTCGGGGTCGCATGCTGAAGCGATGATGCGTATGCTCCTGCAAGTTCACTCATTTCATTGATCAACATTGAAATATTCTCCTTTCTCAAATGGTTAGAAATCGGCAGGGGTCCGGCCAACCCCTGCCGCACTACATGACACAGAATCCCATTGCGCTAGACAAGTACTCCCTGAGACGACTCTGCCGCTGCCCTCTGTGACGGTTCTGCCACAAGTTCCTCCAGGTCGATGACTGCGTCGGCCATCTCCTGGATCTCTTTCGTATGGGAGATGAAATACTCCCCCAAGAATCCTCCCAGCTCCAGCACACGGCGTTTGACCGCCATGAACTCCTTCTTCTTTTCCTCTGTGAGACGGCCGTCCTTCTCATCGGAAAACAGGAGCTGGTAGTTCACTCCACCCCGGGAAGCATTAAAAAGACTGATTCCACGGGTGATAGCATCATCAATCCATGTTTCTTCACCACCCGACATGACCGACAGTGATTTCGACTCGTTTCTCTGGCTGTCGTAAACCACAATGTCGAACACTTCCTTCATGTCCTTGTCACCGCCTACCTTAGCGTCCTGAGTCTTAATGTTGACGCTAAAGCGCGGCCCGTAGCAGGAAAGGAGGATGTCGTTGGTGATAGCCGTCACCGTGGGCCCGGCATCGTCGATTTCGAGGGTAATGATGCCCTCCATCGCCTTCTCAAGTACCTGCCACTCGCTGATATCCCGGTCGAGGGCTTCCACCTCTGATGCAAGGACCGCAATACGCTCTTTTGCAAGCTCTATCTGTTTGATCACTTCACTGAGGGACCCCACCATTACGCGAAGGGTCGCCTCTTCCTTCCTGAGGATCTCGAGGGAGGACTTGTCAGCCTCCACAGATTCCCTGAGGCGTTTTATCTCGGCCGGCAGGGTCTCATCAACCGCTATCCCCTTCAGCTCCGACTGCAGCGCCTCAATCTCCATCACAAGCTGGGCCACCTGTTTTTCAATCTCCTTAACAGCGGCTTCGCATTCGGTCAGGATGGACTGGATATCGGCAAGCGAGCCAATCTCCCCTCTGAGGGTTGCATCCTCCTTCCTGAGGGTCTCCAGCGAGGCTTTGTCAGCCTCCACAGACTCCCTGAGGCTTTTGATCTCAGCCGGCAGGGTCTCATCAACTGATATCCCTTTCAGATCCAACTGCAACGCCTCGATCTCCTTCTCCAGCAGGGTCCCCTGCTTTTCAAGGTCGGAGATGACCCCTTTACCTTCCGAAAGGATATCCGCCAGCTCCTTTGCAAGAAGAGGAAGAGACACTTTTGCCTCCTCCACCTTCGACAGGTCCTTCAGGGCCTGCCTGAGGGTTTCAAGAACCTTCTCGGTGGTCTCAAGCTCCTTCCCCAGGGACTCCTTCTGCTTTACTGCTTCCTTCTCCTGCGTTTCAACGGTCCCCTTAATGGCCACCGATGCCGTCAGCCGAGTTATCTCGGCTTCGAGAACCTTTTCCTGAGGATCAGGTACCTGAGCCTTTTCCAAGGCAGCCGCGAGAGAAGGAAGGGACTCTCTGTCGGAGATCGCTCCTTTTACAAATTTGCATGTCGGGGCCTTGTCCGGGAATACGCACTGACCATCATCCAGGGTCTTCACCGACTCCTGTGCCCTCCTGAGGGCCGTATCTGCTGTTTCTACTGCATGCTGCCGGGCAAGACGGAGCTTCTGAAGCGCACTTTCGGTCTCCTTCAGCTGCGTCTCGGTCACTCCGATCTCACGGAGCTGCCCGGAATAGGTTGATAACTGCCCCTCCACAGCCTGCAGACGTTCCTTCACGGAAGATACTGAGGCTGCTTTTGAGACTTCCTCTGCCGACTTTTTCTGAAGATCGTCAGCCCTGTCTGCCAGGGCCTTCGCAGCGTCGTGCTGCCCCTTCTTCTCCTTGTGTTTCTGGTTGTAGAGGACCTTCTTCTGTGTAATACTCGAGAGAACCTCTCCCTTCTGCTTTTCCTTGTAAGATACATCCTGCGTGAGTTTTTCGCGCCGCTTCTGGGCGTCGGCCTGAAGGGTCTCCTTGATCTCCAGAGCCTTGAGCGCCTCTCCGCTGACCTTCATGCGGCCTTCCACGGTTGCCATATCCGCTACAACCTGCAGAAGGCGTGCGTCAGCCTTCTGCTTGGCGGCAAACTTCTCATCGTACTTCGTTTTGGCAGCAGCCCTTTTTTCCGTAACCGCAGTCCTGAGATCCAGGACCTGCTTTTCCTTCCCCGCCGTATCCTGCGCCAGCTTCTCGCGACGTTTCGACAAGTCGGTCTGAAGGCTCTCTGTGATCTCCAGCGCCTTGATGTCTCCTTCCGCCTTTTTCACCTTATCATCAAGGCCGCTGACCTCCGAGGAGATGACAGAAAGGCGTTCCTCCGCCTTTGCCTTATCGACCTGTTTCTGACTGGCGCCGTTGAGAGATAACTGAAGGTTTGTGAGTTCCGTTGCGAGCCCCTTCTTCCGAAGCAGCAGGGCATCGGCTACATCACCTGCGGTCTCTTTCTTCTCTTTGTGCTCATCTACCTGGATCAGCTCAGCGAAGATGTCCATCATCTCCCCGCGCGTATATGAGCTCAGGGCAGGTGCCTTCTGCGACCTGAAGATGGAAGTGAAGAACATACGGGGTGTTCCCACCAGATCCTCAACGGCTGTGTCGTAAACGTCGAGCTTCCCGTCCTGGGTATTGGCGAAGACCTGCCACTGCCCTTCTCCGTCCTGCTGATACAGGTAAGCCTCCTGCTTGCGCCTAACCGCATCAATCAGAACAAGACTTCTGTACACGTTGCCGGAGATCTCGAAAAGCAATTCCTTCCGTGCATCGCTTCCGTAGCACTCCTCGTAATACGAGAAGCCCTTCGGCGAGTACTTCTTTACCCTGTCGGGCATGATTCTGTAGGGGTGGAGATTCCCCTTGATGGTCGACTTGCCCCTGCCGTTGTCACCCACGAATGCAACCAGCCCCTTGTAAGAGCGAAGGTTGATCGTGACCGAGTCGCGGTTGAGGCCTGACCTGACTCCCTTGAACCCTGTAAGAGTAAGTTCCAGTGGTCTCATCTTCCGTTTTTCCTCCTCGGAATATCGATATTGAGTTCTGAAAAAACAACGTCGCGCGGCATTTCAAGCAAGGCCAGCTTACCTTTCATGGTGTCGCCGATCGCTGTCCCCGTCGTCTCAGCCCATTTTGCGAGCTTGTCAGACAGTAACGACATCTTGCTGATGCCCGCTGCCCTCACCATCATCTTCGGAATGACGGCTTTTTCGATGCGCACCTCTCCCGCACCCATGGCCAGCAGTTGTGCCCTGAGCGCTTCCTCATCAACACTGTGCACATCTTCCTCAGCCACTTTGTAGCAGACCCGAACCAGAGACCCTTCCTGGATGACAGGGAGAGCAGCAAGGTTCGGAAGCCCCTCGAAAGCCTGTGAGACGATGCTCTTAGTAGGAACAGTGAGGAAGTTGGAGCTGCCCCCTTCGTCATTCTTAACGTGGAGCCAGACCCCTTTATCCTCAGTTTCCCCAACATTGAGCTTGGCGATCGAGCCGGAGTAGAACACCCTGTCCTCCGGCCACGACTGGGCCTTATGGATATGTGCCAGACAGGTTACATCGGCGTTGATACTTCTGAGGTCGGCAAGGCTGAATTCAATGTCCCTGCCGACCATTTTCTGCCCGGTGCTGGTTACAGCCCCCGTTACGGTCCCGTGACCAACTATGATCGTCATCACACCATCCTGCTTTGCCTGGGTGCAGATGATACCCCAGATATCAAAGACCTTCCGGAGCATGTCAGCGACCGTTCCGTTGGAGCTGTCCATTTCACCCCCGCGCGAAAGGAGGTTTGCCTTTGACGCAGGAGGAACCGCGAATATCAGTGCATCGAGCCCGGGTTGATACTCATCAAGAGGAAAGAATTCACCCCCCTTGAGGCCGACCATGCCGAGTGTCTCCGCAACGTACACCTTATGCTTCGTCTTGAGAGTCCTGAACAGCCCGACACTGACCCCGTCATGGGTAGTCGTCCCCTTCAGGATCAGCATCGGAGCGATTTCAGCACACTCCTTCACAAATCCCCCGGCTGCGCTGAGGGCCGGAGAGTCATGCGACTGCCTGCAGTTGAGCATGTCACCGGCACTGACAATGAGGTCCGGTTTCAGCTGCCGGGCGAGGTCCACGATATGGCCGGCGCTCTTTACCACATCGGCCAGGTTGTCGTCGTGGTCGAAGTGCTCATCTCCTGTGTGCAACACGCTGCGAACAGGGGGATAGACATATGCCGGTGCCTTCACTGAAACCTGCTCCGTGAATGCCTCGAGCACGCCTTCGGCCTGAAAACGTAGATCCTCAGGCATCTGATCTATGTGCTCAGCCACAGATACTGCAAGATCAGCAGCACCCGTCAGACTCCCTTCGATACGGGCGAACTGACCCTCCCAGTACTGCCTCACCACCTCGTCGTCCCCTTCGGGAATCTTCGTGCAGTGATTCACCAGGAAACCCCATGGAAGCCTCCCGTGAAGTTTGTTACTGATCTTATACAGAGTCTCTTTGGTTTTGATGGAGCGGAATACCCTATATGTGTCAAAAAGGAACGACGGTTGTACTGAGATGCCCCGGCTGTTCAGCGCTGCAACAGCCTCGTTGATGCCGGCATCCCCCGCTCCCGAGCAGAGGTCCGCCAGCAGGTTGCCGATCTCAAAATTAGCAACAGACTTTTTGAAATCGATGGCAGAGCTGGTCTTAAGCAGCTTTTCGATGTGCTCAAGTGTTTCTTCCTTGTTCGTCATTGACAACTCCTTTCGAAAATTAATGTTTAATCGCTGCATTTACCATTCACACCTTTCGAGTTCTGCGTGGACAAACCCGTCCTGGTCGATGTTGATCCATTCGCAGCCGCGTTTCCTGGCTTCTTCAAGCATCTTCACAAACTGGTCTGAAAAACCGCCTGCCCGCACATTCAGATAGTCCAGATCGTGTGCATCGTCCATTAAATGAACCCAAGCCCCGTAATCATGAGAGACCGCGATGATCCCATGCTCAAGGCGGGGACGTCCTTTGTAGTCGAGAAGTCGCATATCCTTCTCATTTATATGGCAAGTGTTGACATCGAAATACCGATAGATACCTGTATCCTTTTTGTTTCCTCCACAACTGTGCTTCCCGGCGCTTCTGAGGGCTACCCGGACCATTTTATGGATCGCTCCGGTCCCGTCCTGTGATGCACCATGGTCAAGTGCCCACCTGATAACACCTTCTGCCGCCCCAAGGGCCTCCGTGAGCTTGTCAATAAGGTCGCTGCCGGTTTCCTGATGCCCCAGGATATCCTTAGCCACTTTGTCGGCATTAAGACACTCCTTCGTGGAATAGGCCAGGGCACCGCATGCTGGGCATTCTCCCGCCGGCACGACACAGCCAGGCTCCAACCTCTCAGCAAGACAAGGAATATCAGGAAAGACGCGCTTCATGGCACTTGCGGGAGATACTGTGCCGCAGTTATCACATAGAACCTTCATATTGATACCTCCGTTTATTAAACTGAATTCAAAAGCAAACGCCCCGGGGTCTGCACCACTGCATCACCTGGGGCGTTTGAACTACGAGCAAAACATTACTGATTATTATTTCCCGTTATTCCCGTCTGGCAACCATACCCATGCCGATACCCATATACCGCCAGCATCCTCACCACGCGACGTTATCGCGTTATCGTCGATCTCAATATCGTTGTCACTGCCAGATGCATATAAAACCCGGGCCAATATAATTTCCTCGGGCGTAGCCTTGTCGCCGCAGACTTCCTGTATAGCCTCTGCTAACTGCAGGGTATCATCTGTCGGCACCTCGATGCAGCACCTCCCCGTGATACCGCGTGAGGTGACAGGTTCTATAGCTATGTGCGACTGATTTTCCAGACGGGAGATCTCAACTCCTGTGGCGACGAAGGTCCCGTTCCGGCCCACAAATCCGCGTGGCGCTGCGAACATAATGCGTTTGGTTTTCATTCCCCCACCTCTTCTTCATCCATAAAGAAGCCGCCGCTATAGGCACCTACAGTAAGGTTGCCGTCTTCATCGACCTTGGCCCAGAAGAGGCAATCGTCTTCACTTTGCTCTTCCTTCCGAATGCGCTTGGCTTCGCTTTCCTGGTCTTCCTCGGTCTGGTAAGGACCTCGTACAGTAGGCTCGATACCGTCCACCACGTCAAGCAAATAGTATTTATCTGACATTCTCTGCTCCTTTCCTTCTTCCGGTGAATTTCCAGGCCTAAGTATCTACTGCAATGCCCAACTACCATGGGTCTTTCGATCGCTCTCTGCCGGGCGGAACACCTTGACGTCCTGTTCGCACACCGCCTCATAAACTCCGAAGCACCGGGTGCCCTGCATCCATGACAGCACAATTGCAAGTGGCCCCACAGATAGAAGGGTTAATACTATGGCGCCTTCTGTTGCTGCAGCTGCGGATAAACAATCAAAAACACCATGCTGCAGATCGAAGATCAAGTCCATCAGACCAAGAAATATAGCGCTGCTTGCTCCAATCACCATAAAGAGCAAGCCCCATGCTTTCCGCCGATTGAGACCTACGGCCCCCAAGAGGGCAGATACCGCAAGCCAGGTATCTGCCATGAGAAACGAATTTTGATACGCCACATACTGCGCGAACTGAGGTGAATCCGGAGAGAACGTTTGGACTAACGACGGAATGACATTCCAGAGAATCCAATACAAAGAAATAGACAGACTCGAAAAAAGACCAATCCAAATAAGTACGTTATTAAGGCGCAGATTGCATCTCTCTTTATAGGCGTTCACGGTAACCTCCATATGATCGAAACGTGGATAAGAGAAGGGGGTTGTGGTCCAGGCGGACCTCAACAGATACCTCCAGACATTACCTGAAAAAGGAAAAGGCCGGCAGGGTTGCTAACCCGTGCCGACCTTTTGCACCGCTTACTGGGACGTCCTGTGAACTATGTTTCCCTCAACAATTGAGTACGGCCATTGATACTGCCTCAGCTTCATGATCGTTCAGAGCAACTTCTCTCAGCTGCGGAAAGAGCCGCCTAGCCATTGCGATCATGTGTTTTTTATTGAGGTTCTGGCCGCGCACCATTTTCCACTTGTGCGCGTCAATTTCAACTGCACGAATCCCGATTTTGCCCAGCTCACCCAGGATAACCGCAGCCGCATTGGAACATTTCTGAATTGAAGCCAGGTTCTTCTGCTGACCATTGTCTCCAGTTGATCTGCCGTAGGAGAAATGCGGTGGAATTTCCACCACAGCTTTCACTACTTCGTGCTGTCTGCAAAGATCTCCCACCTGATGCATAATTGATGCATACTTCTCACTGCTGCACTCACCACGAGACTTGATCGTTCCATACGCGACAAGGCGCTGCCCCTCAACAACGGCAAAGCCAGTCGTGTTATACGACGGGTCAAAAGCGATTGTTCTCATCATGCAGCCTTCAGCCTGCGGTAGAGGGTCACCAAATCTCCGTCTTCCATCACCACCAGTTTTCCCATATCCTCGTCGCCCGGTACCATCCTCTTGAGAATATTTAAACGTACGACCCGGGGGCAGTCCTCGAACTCCGCAATTGTTGGTCCGTGCAGGTCTACACCAACAGGCTCCGCCTCCACCGGCATGGCATCGAATTCCAACGCAGAATGCCCCGTCAAAGCCAACTCCTCCAGGGGTGCTGGAGCCTGAATGACCGGCACAGGTGCAGGTGTCGGGTAAAGAACATCTCTTATGCCAAGCATCGCGGAAGTTACCATCCTTTTTATGTCAGGATCGTGCATATCCACTACCGGCGTCATGGCAACTATAATGAACGGCTTTTTCAGCTCCTGCAGCGCATATGCAGGCTTAAGACCGAGCATCTTCGTTACCACGCGTGCCTGGGCTCCAGTGATTGCCATCTCACCCGCGAACTTGTGCTTCTCGATCATCACCTTTTTCACCTGTTTTGCGACGAACTCTCTTTTTTGTTCCGCAGACCACTCCGGATGATCCTTCTGAGCCCTCTCCTCGTACTTCATGACCATTTCCTCAGCCCGGATGGTAAGGTTATAGGTCTTTTCATCCTCAATGTTCTTCGGAGCGCCGTCGACTTCATATCTCTCCCCCATCACTTTGGCCGTATATGACTGTGCGCCATGGATACGAACGGCGGATGTGCTCACTATACGAAGGTTAATGCGGCCCGCGGCTGCGAACTCCTGTATGGCAAGTCTCCCGAATGCAAACTTGCCACCGCCCACAGAGTAGATATGATCGTTACTGGTCTTCCCATGGGGGATTATCGTATCAATCTGCACTATCCTGATTGAAGGCTTCATGAAATCCGGAGCCTCGGTAATAATCGTGACGCCGGGGACATTGAAGCCCTGCTGCGCGTATTCCCGAAGGGCGGTGTTGATGCGGTCCAGAATCTTTTCACTTGAATCGGACATGGAACTGCCTCCTTTCTGAATCTGATTATTGGTTGGGAAAAAGAAGGCCACAGGACTTGCACTGTCCTGTGGCCAGTATGGAAGTAAGACTGTAAAGTGTTTGTTACGTAATCATCCGCAGGGTCTAACAGCGGCTATATGGACAGACCCTGCAGTGCAGACAACCCTCCTCGAAGACCAGCTCACCGCCGCAATCGGGACATACGGCCTTATCGAGAATCTCGTCCCGAATTCCAAGCCTTCCCATTACTTTAAGAAGCGCCCTTTCCAGATGTGCAAGCGGGGAGCTGACATTTCCATACGCAAGCACACTTTTCCTCAGCTGCTTCATAAGGACCTTCGGATCGACGTTGCAGCGTAAAGCAATCGACATCAGTCGCATGATCGCCTCGAGCAGCTCGCCGATCTTATGATCCACCGGGGCGTGCATCCATGTTTCCCGGGGGTGGCCATCAAGCACTGTTATCTCGAACTCATAGATCCCCTCCTCCGGAATGCGCGCTTTTGTGCAATGTTTGAAGGTGTCATCTGGAATGTCCATTGGCCTGATGTAATGGTTTGTCTTCGCCTTGGAGACTACCGCCCCAATCTTCCCAGAAGGTCTGTAGACAGTACAACCCTTCAACCCCTGCTCGTAAGCATACCAGTAGGCATCCTTGAACTCGTCATAGGGCGTATTGGGGGCAAAAATGACAGTCTTTGAAATCGATGCGTCAAAGTACTTTTGCCAAACTGCCATCATGTCGATATGCGCCCCATAAGCGATCTTGTCTGAAATCCTTACATCGGGATTCTCACTTTCTCCGTATATCTGTTTCCAGATCCGGTACGCATAGTCGTCAAGGGTTACCTTCTTCTTGTTTCCGTCACCTTCCTTTATCTCCCGTTCGACCGTGAGATAAAGAATCGGCTCAACCCCTGAGGAGATGTTCCCCCACAGAAGTGACGTAGTTCCGGTCGGAGCGATCGTCAGAAGATGAGAATTCCTTATCCCATGTTCTGCGATACCCTGCCGTATATCCTCCGGCAACTGCTTGATAAATTCGCCGGAGAGATACTTGTCCCGATCGAAAAGAGGGAATGCCCCCTTCTCCTTCGCAATATCCACCGAAGCCGCATATGCCGTATACCTCATTATCCGGGCGAGGTCATCGCAGAACGCGATTGCTTCCGGCGAATCATACTGCATATTCATCATCCACAGCATGTCGGCGAGGCCGGTGATCCCGAGCCCGATACGCCGCTTGTTGATTACCTCGTCCCTCTGCTGTTGAAGGGGAAGACGGGCGACATCCACTACATCGTCAAGATACCGGACCCCAAGAGAAACGACCTCACAAAACTTCTCTTTGTCAAAGACAGGCGCCGTGAAGGGGTTTTTTACAAACTTGACCAGGTTGATGGACCCGAGGTTGCAAGCCCCGTTAGGAGGAAGAGGCTGCTCACCGCAGGGGTTGGTGCATGTAATGACTTCCCCCACCGAATTAAGATTATTCATGCGGTTTATACGGTCCACAAAAAGGAGACCGGGCTCAGCATAGTCGTAGGCGTTTGTGAGGATAAGATCCCACAGTGAGCGCGCGGCTATCGTCGAGTAAACCGTTCCATTAAAGACAAGCTGCCATTCTCTGTTGTCCTTGACTGCATCGAGAAAGGCATCGGTTATCAAAACAGAGAGGTTAAAGTTCTGGAGGGCCTTGTTCTCCTCCCCCCTCTTTGCCGTGATGAACTCCTGGATATCCGGATGATCACATCTCATCACGGCCATCATAGCCCCGCGCCTGTGGCCGGCCGAGGAGATAGTTTTACACATGGCGTCATAGGTGGCCATAAAGGAGATAGGCCCGGATGATTTGGATCCTACACCCTTGACTGGAGCGTTACGTGGCCTGAGAGTTGAAAAGTCGAATCCTATCCCACCCCCGGCCTGCATTGTCTTGGCGGCCTTGTGCAAAGTATCGAAGATCCCGTCCATGGAGTCTTCGATAACAGGGGCCGCAAAACAATTCATTGCCGTAGTGCGGTAGCCATCCACCCCGAGCGCCTGCATCTGCCGCCCGCCAGGAGTGAAATACGGGGCGAGATCGTTTACAAACCTTTCCGTCCATGAAGCGGGGTCCGCTTCAACCGATGCCGCGGCTCCGCAATACCTGCGTATCGTGTCATCCAAAGTACTATCCTTACCTGCTGCCCTGTACTTGGTATCCCAGAGATACAACTGAAAGTCTCTTATCTTGTCGTCATCCGAAAGCATAACTGCTTTCTCCTTCCTTCAGTGAATTTTGTTTGAATCAGTGCAACGGTGCTACGTTAGATACCGGTGGATCCTATGCCTCCGCTACGTGAGGCCTTCGTCCCGTTTAAATCGTCCCCATCAGCAAGGAGATGCTTGGTAAAAATCCCCTGAGCTATCTTGCCTCCTTTATTGACGGTTATTGTTTTGTCACCGGTGTTCTTCAGCATCAGTGTAATATTCCCCTCATTGCCCGGATTATCGAAATAATCGCAATCGATAACCGCAACCTTGTTCTTCAGCTCAAGACCCGCTTGCCCGCTGCTTGACCTGATAAAGATCAAGAGAACCTCATCCGGCTGCATATAAGCCTTGATGCCTGTTACCAGGTCATAAGAGGCTCCAGGCTGTATATCGACGGTCTCCGGGGAGAAAATGTCATATCCGGCGCTGAACTGTGTGCCACGCGACGGCAACGCAACAGTAACGGTCGGGTCGTTCACCCGCTCGAAGCCCCGTCCTGAATAGGGCCTCTGGCGACTTGCTCTCCCCATTGCCGTGTACCACGATACGGGCCCCATATCCTTCTTTTCCCACTCAAGGCCGGTTGCACTGTCAAAGTAACAGTCCTGACGCTCTACATAGCGGTTGGTTGCAGTCAGAAGCTGCGCATTTACTTTCATACTGCCCCGCACACTACGAACTCTGACCTGGTCCTGTTTACTTGAAGCCCCTTCCGGAGGATTTGCTCCTACAAACCAGGCTTCGTTCAAATTTCTTGGGTTTCCCTCACAGGTCCAGTGCGGAACATTCTCCATCCCCGGCAGGCCGAACTGTCCCCGTCCGTCCTGCAAAGTCCTCAATTCTTCACGTTTAGGTAATCTCCACATCGTTTTTTTCTCTCCTTTTCGATAAAATTAGTTTCCTGATTAGCTTTACAACGTCTCTGACGATTGGGAAAAACAGCACGCTCAGCATTGTCGTAATCATAGCCAGCATCACTGCTGCCCCTGTCTCGGTCATAAAACCTCCTCTTCTGCTGTTTAATCGTCGTCGAATCAGTTGAGACCTGACGACTTGGACAATCTGCCAGGGTCATCGACCGAAAAACCCATCCTGGCAGCCCGAGCCGCCCTCTCCTGAATCTTCCTCTGCCTCTGCAGCCTGTAATAGCCACGATCCCTTCCTCTACCTTTTGAATCAGTGAAATCTGCTGAAATAATATTACCAGCGTCCCAAAAAGACATATAAATGCCTCCCAATAAGTGATGGGCAGATAGGTTATACCTCTGCCTTTGTTGAACCCAATTACTACGGTGCCGCTGCCCTTTCTTGGGCTGCCAGAAGCTTTGACCGGCGACACCTGAAATAACCTCCACGAAACGCACATATATGGCATTTGCTTGCAGCCTCCGCCGGTTTTTGGTCATACATCCGACAGGAATACCTGATGCCGGTGTATATCTTTGTTGCTGCTATTGAAAGTGCTAACCTAAGTCGCTCTACGGAATCAACAATCATGAATCGCCCTTTGGTCATGAGTATCTCCATTCATGAGAATAATTGTGTTTGATTGCAGGGAGTTGCAGTTACTATCTCCCCGCCAAAGATTCCCTGCGCTTCCACCACTGTCCTTACTACAGCCTTATCTGCCCTTTCATGAAGCAGACCCTTTACAGCGGCCCAGCTTATATCCCTGCCCAGGACGAGCCTTCGGGCAGCCACGGCGCTTTCGATCACGAGGCATATACCTGCTTCCTCAAGAAGCGAGAGGGGGCAACCTGCGATTGCATCGGCTATGTCTGCGATCGGAGCGCCCATTTCGACAAAAGTGGTCAGGCAGCGCTTGAGCAAAATAGCATCGCCGGTGTTGATCGCCTCGAGAATCACTCCCTTGCCCTTTGTGATTCGATGATTCATGACTCCAGACCTCCGGATGGCGCAACCGGGCTTAAATTCTCCCGGTTACGCTTGTTAAAGGGTTAATATTTGACCTTGACGGGTATCGCGACGTTGCCTCCACCCGGTATGCCTGCCGCAAACCGCTTCTTCTGGCCTTCAGCCTTGGCCGCGCTGGTCTTCAGTGCGGTTACTGCTGTCTGCATCCATGGTCTACCTGGGGATACTTCATGGACTTTGTACCTTTCCATGTCTCCGAACATCCCGAGCCATCTGTCGGTATCCCTGATCTGATACGTGAAATACTGAGAGATTGCCGACGGTTTCTGGATATAGTGCCGAAGCACCGCTGCCTTCCGAAACGACAACTCCTTATCCATCTCCAGAGCAATGAGCTTCATTTGGAAGTCTTTCTCAATCCTCCCGGGGACATCCTCATAAGGATTGACCGGCAATATCAGTGAAAGAAGGAGGCAGCCCCGCTCCTCTTCGGTAAACTCCGAGCCTTCAAGTTTCCGGGCAGCCTTCACATATGCTATGTATTGCTTCGGCGACAGGTAGTAGCGGGCCAGTAGCGCCCCTTCCTTCGTCAGGCTATACGTCCCGTTCTCTTTCTCAGTCAAAATATTGCATGCTTTGAGAAAACGGAGATATCTCCCTACTGCTTCTTCCACCTTCTCAGGCTCATTCACAGAGGCGGCATACGTCTTGCCAAGTACCCTCGCCAGTTCATCCTGAGTGCAGCAGGACAGCGAAAGCATAGTCAGCACCATTGATTCAACAGGCAGAGGTAGAGACTTGGCGAGGCCGTCCTTCTTGGCATGAAAGAGCTCGATCTTATCAGCCAAGATGTAGACCTGTGCTTCATCCCTACCGCGACCGGCGCGGCCGAACATCTGCAATACCTCTGACCGATCCAGATAATGAGACCCCCTTCTGACGCCGCACACGATAACCACATCCGCTGGAGTGTTTACTCCCTGGGACAGGGTGTTTGTGGCGAGGAGGGTATTGACGGTGCCTGCCCGAAACTCCGCAACGAGCCTGTCCTTCTCCTTCTCGTTAATGTCACCATTATGAAAAGGAATGACGAGGGACTCACTGAGACAGTTTCCGATGTTCTTTGTCGGCACGAAAATGAGCACGCTTTCATTCGGGTGCTTGGCCAGTGTTTCCTTGAGCATGCGGAGCCTCATGGATTCCCGGTTGAACACCAGGCCTGAAATCGTGGGGACCACACCAGGATCGAGTTTCTTTGGCGCGGTTGCTACGTCCATATCGTCAGGAGTGTGGATCTCGGTGATATGGGTTTTTGTTCTACGATAGTTAGAGATGAAAAGATCCGCACCGAGGGCAGCAGCCATCTCCTTTTTGTTTTGAAACGTGCCGGACATCAGAAGGACCTTTCCCCCTGCTCTGTCCTGAAGCGTAATGGCTACATCCAATTCCCCACCCCGTGAAGGATCGAGAATATTGTGGGCCTCGTCTATGACCAGGAGACCTGCCTTTGTCCAGGGTTTATTGCTCCTGACTGCTGCTATAAAACCCTCCGGCGTGGTAACGATAAAGAACTTCTCAGAAACGTTCTTGTCGTTGCCGGTGTTGAGGCCCACAATCTTTGCTCCCCATATCCCGACAGCCTCTCTGTAGAGAGACTTGACGAGTTCCCGGCTGGGGGCCATCATTACTACGATCTGTCCTTCGTCGAGAAAACATCTTGAAGCGATATATGCGAGGACAGTTTTGCCTGTTCCTGTGCCGGCTTCGACGACGCAGTGCCTGTTTTTGTTGTACTCGGTCCTAAAGCAGCTCTGTAACGGATTGAGGCTATCAAAGGGCATATCCGGATCCGAAACACAAGTATAGTCCGCACCCACTTCAAAGGTGCGAGGCCCGTCATAGGGCTTTGCGACTTCTTTCTCGCGGCTGGGCCACCTCAGGTTCTTAAGAAAACTCAGCACAGCAGTGCAAATCTCCGAGTTCTCATGCGATTATCCTTCTCTACCGCTTCTCACGCGGTGAATAGGGGGACATGACGGCTATATAGTCGTCCGACTCCCCGGTCACCGCAAGCGGTCCCATGTCGTTCGTGAAGGAAACCTTCACTTTACTGCCTGCGTTTTCCACGGCCTCCTCAAGAGTGCTGGCATTGAGAGCTATTTTCAGTTCGTCCCCCGACCACTCTGCATTATCAAGGAAATTATCGATGCGGGACTGTCCGTCGTCTTCCCCACCGAAAAACCGTGGCTTCTGCTTAACGCCACTACTGTCATATTTCATGACGATATACATCTTCTCCGAAACCTTCTTGGCGGCCTTTATCTGCCGGCAGAGCGTTTCTGAATCTGCCGTGAGGATTGTATTCCCCCGAATATCCAGAACTTCCCTGTAATTTGGGAACGGGACCGCAAGTTCAGGCATGAGGATGTCACACATGATCTCCCCGCTGACACTGAACCTTATGGCGCGTTCATAAAAGGTCAGGGTGATCAGGTCCCCTTCGAGCTTGTTCAGCAGGTAGACCCCCCCCTTCGGCAGAGTGAAGGTCCCCACATAGGGACTGCCCTTTGGGATATCTGAGATTGCGATGACGCGTCGGTCGCCTCCAACGGCCTTCATTGAGGCGCCACCGCACTCCAGACGTACGCACCGGAAATTATGTTGAGGGTCGGTATCATCTCCAACGGCAAACAGAACGCGCCGGAAGAGAACCTTAATGTCGTTCAGCTGAAACGTGGCCGACCCAAGTGGAAGATGGACAGGAGCAGTTGACAAATCACCTGCGAAGTGCGCAATGACGTACCCCGGAGGGGTAATCTTTAACCCGTCCTTCCTGGTATTGATAAGGACTGTTGAGTGATCAACGTCGAGGTAAGGCAGGTGCCGCGATGTGATAATCACCCTTCCCTCTTCGAGCACATCGGCGCTCAAAGAGAGCGAGACGAACTTATTGTTCTCAAACGTGTCTATATTCAGACTGCCAGATCCCCCGTCGACCCTCGCGGTCAATGCAATGGGATACACGTTTTTCTCAACCGAGCTTAGGAGCCGAACCGCCCGCCTGAGCACGGCCGCCTCTGCGATAACTTTCATAGGACCTCCTTCCGTAGATGTTGGGCCTCTGCCAGATACCTCTTCCCCTGAATAGCACCAGGAGGGCCGCAACTGTAAAAAGGATTTCTTTCCATGAATATCTGATACCATCAACAATCATCCATGACGAGATTGCATCCATGCCTTTAAACCTCCTTGGTTATGCTGGCGGTAGACAACAACCTCCAGCTAGTCAATAAGAGACATACTCAGTAAGAAGTGTTAGGCGGCTTTGGACAATTCGACCGCTCTCATCCTTAACCTCAGTAGCCTGAGGGCTTTTGCTTCTAACTGCCGGATCCTTTCCCTGGTGAGATTCATTTCGTTGCCTGTTTCCTGTAACGTTCTGCCATCACGGAACCTCAGCTCGATTACCAATCTAAGCCGCGCAGGAAGACCGTCAACAACATCCCATACCTCGTTATTGCAGAGCAGCTCGTCAATCCGTGGAGAAGGATCGGGCAGGGTCTCAAAATACGAACTCCCGTCTTTATCGTCACGGTCCGGCAGAGCATCCAGTAAAACAAGGTCATTCGGAGACGACTTCCCCATCATGAGAGACATGACCCACCGATAGGCATATGTGCTGAACTGTGTCCTCTTGCCTGTGCTCAGATAAAGGTCCTTTGCCTTAAGGAGGCCGAGGCAGCCGTTCTGTACCAGATCCTCAAAAGACTCTCTGGACCCAAGCTTTATCATCTTGTGAGCAATCTTCAAAACCATGCGCTCATACCTGGCGAAGAATTTGTCCTTATCTTCGTCACTCAGATAAAGCGTGCGCATGCCCTTTACTTCTCTTTTTTTCTCGATTACAGTCGTCATGAGTACCTCCTGGTCGTGTTAGTTAATAATCCTAAGTGAGACGGTTGGCATACCCGATGTCTTATCTGAGCTCCGTCGAAAGACTGGCGCTTGTACCCTGTGGATATCGGTTGAAGAGTAAAATCACTTTTGAACCACATAACGGTCCTCCTCTGAGATGAAATGTATGATTTGATATGAACTGCGGAGTGAAACGTGAGACAAATTAAGATGCAGCGATACCAGAAGATGAAAGTGACTCCCCCATTACCATCTGGAACCGCACTCCTCCCGGCAACTTCTCGGGGTCAACACGGAAGTCCGGCCGGTTCTGGAACTCATCCCACTTGGTCTGCAGTGTTCTGTCCTTGCAGGACGGGTGTGCTTTGGCACCTTCGGTCGTCAATGCATCGGCATCCAGCCATCCCGAGACATAATCGCCTATTTTCAAAACCATGTAAAAACGCTTCGGCGGTTTATCGAGGATTGGACCGGAATAGCCGACCTGTGGCACCATGTCTGACTTACAGTGTGGACACTTGAGTGATTTCTCCAAGGAGTATTTCCTTAGGGTGCATTCAGGGCACTGATATGACTGACCGTAGAGGTCCTTGCCATCAGCATCGACCACGCATCCGGGATCACCTGACGTGTACCTGACACTGAACCGGCAGTTGCATTTATCGCAATATACAGAACTACCGGACATGCTGGTGAACATATTCTCTCCGCAGATCGGGCAAGAGATAAACTCAAACGGATTAAAGTTTCCTATCCACTCAAATTTCAACATGACATTATTTCCTTTCGTAGGGCGGCCTGTTACCATGTACCCAGGTTGTAATAGCGTCCTTCACGCAGCAGTCCCATTGATTTAACGCCAGAGGGGGAAAGTCTCCGGTCTTTATCTCCGGAAAGGCCTTCACAACAGCTGCCCAGAAGGCATCATCGGCAGCAGTGCACGCCGCAGAAATGCGTGACTGGAGGGCAGCTGCATCATTGCGAACAATACGAATTGTGTTTCCCCGGACAAACAGAAAACCCTCTGCCGTACAGTACATGCCCGGCATGTCTGTCCCCGTCCTCTCTGGATACTTAAAGCTCAGGAAGTCGTCCCGTGAGGCAGTATCAGCGAATTCCAACTCCTCTACCGCGTCAGTTACCTGCTGGCGCCTCTCCAACTGCTTAACCAGATCATCAAGGTCGATTTTCGGCACCTCGATTACGAACTCACTGACCCGAGCCCTTGATGTATGTCCTGAGCTCTGTTTAACCTCGAGCATGTCTGATTCCTCGGATGCGTCGTCATAGTCGATGACAATAACCCTCTGGCCCAGCAGGAGTTCAGTCATAGACGCAACTGAAGAAATCATCCCTCCCTGGGTTGCCACCGCAATATAGATCGGCTCTCCATTCCCTGGTGAAATCGGATATACGAATGAACCGCAATCAGGACACGCGCCTGCAGGTACTGTCTCCCCGGCCTTCAAATTGACGAGTAGTTCGCCGATATTGAAGGGAACAACTTTTTCACCAGGAAAAATCCTTTCACAAAGTTTGCAAAACACTTCTTTCTTCATAAAACAACCTCCATTGAGCGAAAGTAATAGTGCTGGCGTGGGAACTGCGTTTGTAGTTGCTACGGTGTGATGTGACGATCAGACGGCAGGCTGTGGAGAGGGGTGGCAATGAGTAGTGTCTTCGGTGTATTCCTTTTTCAATTCACCGACACGCCGCTGGACAACACCCTTTTCTGCTGAGTAGAAAGCCAGATCCTCTCTGAGCGTTGAAGCAGCAGTGGCGAGATCAACTTCAACAACCGCCAGACGGAAATTCTCTCCCTCTGCCGACTGTTTTTCAACCGTAATCTGATATACATAAAGGTGGTTATTCTTCCTCCCGACGACGCCATAGCTGAGAGCCCTGCAGCCCTTTTGCCTGGTCTTTATGGCGTGGGTACGGCGGAATATTTCCTCCGGACTGCCCGTGACATGTCCTCCTGTTTTCATCGGATATCTCCTTTCTCACAAGTGAAATAATCATCCTCAAACGGGCGCTGACGGGCTCCCAGGGGAGGATGTGCGGTAACACATCTCCCCAAGAAGCCAAACGGCCATCTTACCTTCGGGTCAGCGAAAATCCAAAAGTGGTACTGATTGGCGGAGTCGTGAAGTCTGGATTGCGCGGGAAGTATCTCACAACCCTCATTTTCCGGCCCAACGATCTCGTCTTTGATCCGCATAAAGTCCCGGAAGGCAGACCCCTCAACCGGCCCTTTATCCCGACGTTTCACAGATAGGTGAATCAGCTCTGGCCATTTCTCAGGGTGGATGCCGCGTCGGACGCAGACCTGGTAGAAGTTGTTCACATATACCTCAGAGTTATCTTCGTCCCATATCCTGCCGGCCTCCTCCTCGGACAGTCCCTTTTCACCAGCAGCATACTCAACCCACTTGTCCCTGTAGTGAAGGGGAACTTCTGCACGTCGAAACGCCTCCCAAAGTCGCCGGACTTTCTTGATCTTCTTCATTGTTTAGCCTTTTTCCGGTCTGACAGCAGCTGATAATTGCGCGGAGTAAGATTGATAACGAGGTGCGAGTCACATGCTATAAGGATGCTCTCCACAGCTTCAGCCGAAATGAACTCTACCCCGTCATCGCCACCGAACGATCTGCGCTTTACGCTCCACCAGGTCTCGAAGTCCAGGGTCTTGGGATTGCACTCCTCAGCATATACAACGGGCCAGCCAGGTGAAGATCCGTTTGACATAAGATAGATACCCTCGTCTCCCACCAGCCACAGCCCCGCACCAGTCTTCTTGCCATAAAGAGGCTTGGGCTCACCGGATCGGCAATGTTTAATCGCTTCCAGAAGCTTATTCTTTTCAAAGCGAAGTTTCATTTCTCTCCTTTCGTTCTACTTATTCTTGGTATCGACTACGGGGTCTGCGATAGCACTCTGCTGAAAGTTGCGCTCGATAAAGCAGCGCCCGGACATCCAGCATTTTTCACATAAATGTGCAGCGTTTTTGGCGTAATCATGTGACGCGGTAGACATAGACCTCCTAAAGGGTTTGGGTATCTCAGAAGTTTTCGTGGGGCTTGATTCGTTCGATAGATCTGACCACCCCGCTACCCGAAACAATAAAGCGCCAGCCCGCCGCTACATAATACGTGGCAGCGGATAGAAGTATGCTCCTCTTTGTCAGCTCCCATGTCGAAGTAGTCTGAGTCAATATCTTCTCGGGACAAGCCCGACCGTAAATACTCACCATCACTGACAGGCGGCTGTCGAGGCCGAGGCCGGAGGCACGCTGTACCCATCGATCAACGGCATGCCGAGTGAAAACGCAAGGAGCACGCTGTGGTCTCAAACCTGTCATTGCGCCATTCATGAGATTTTTTGCCGGGGATAGACTTCTCTCTGATGCAGGTACAACCATAAAGACACCTCATATATTCAGGATGGGCAATCTCAATGAGATTGAAGTGATGCGAAGTCCCCACAGTACCAGACTCTACCGGACTGAGAGAGCTTGGCTTTTGTATAGTCATAGCTCCAGGTGTTGAAGTTCCGGTGTTGCTGCTCATGGGCACATACAACGGCCTCCTGGGGCGAACAGTTATATGTGAGTATGTTTCCGGTGGGCAAATGAAGAACCTCGCTCATGGCCATCATCCCTGGGCGTGCAGAGTCCGTTTGGCCTTGCACAACTGCAGCTTCTCCGTATGGACCTGACCGCAGCTATCGGTCACGCAGTACCTGTCCTTCCCGGAATGCTCAACAATACGGCTGCATCCGCAACTCCACTGAAACTCTATAGCCGTTGCATCGGCGATTGTGCTAACTTGCATAACATCTCCTCCTAATACATTGAACTGAGCGCCTGTGTCCGTCAGCCAAAAGCGATGGAACATAGTGCGCAGGAGCTTGCTGTAATACTCAGCAGTACAGGCGACGGACGGCCTGGCTCAGCTGCAGCTTTCCGTGCTTATGGTCGCAGCGCTCAGTATCCTTGAAGTTGCCGCACTCAGAGCGCTCAACGATGCGTTTGCAGCCGCAGTTCCATGTGAATTCAATGATGGTCGCCTTCTCTATTTTGTCTACCTGCATTGTTGTATCCTCCGTGTAAGAAAGGAGGAGCCTGTGCCCTTCAGCCAACGGTGAACGGGCACAGTACTCCTTAAGACGTTGCTACTTCGTGTCCTTGGTCGGAAATTCCACGACGCTCAGCGGAGTCTTGTAGCTCTTGTTCGACATGAAAAGCCGGATGAGCCCCGAAATTGAGAGGTTCAAGTAAACGACACCCTCCTTTACAACTTTGATACCTGCCATTGTAAAAACCTCCTTGATGGTTTTGTGAAAATAATTGCTAAACTGTAGTAATCAAGCCGTAGGGGTCCGGGAGACAAGTCAGACGGATTACTGCAGATTCGGACTTGCATCTCCGGTACCAGACTGGACCCACGGCTCAGCTGAAACAAGCCTCATCCCCGAGGGAGCGCTTGAGACACTCTTTGATGTACGCCAGATCCGTGCGGGGCGAGTCTCCAGATGAGTAATAGTCGGGCGCATACATATCGGCGAGCAACCTAATCGACTCCGATATATCCATGACCCTGCGGTTTTTATGAAGCAATGCCCCGTTGCCCGCGCCATGTGAATGGATCGCGTAATAATAGTGAAAGACCCGGAGATACAGTGCCTCGCTGTATTTGCCGGCGAATACCTCGCTGATAAACCTGGCAAAGACACCGTCGGGCTTCACACGGGGAAGGAGCGCTTTAACCGAGGTCTCAATAAGGCGGAGGATCTCGATAAGGTCTGCAAGCGGTATCCAGTCAGGACGGAAAGTCTGCCCAAGAGAATCTACAAAACTGATTTTCATGAAAGGCTGTAACATTGTCTTCACCTCTTAAAGATGGATGGGACCCCTTAATTAAGGAGCGGGCCAGGTTCTCCTTCGACTACATCGCTTTTTCAGAGCTACGAACTGGTTAGAGGCATTGGAACCAATAAGTCGACATGTCAGTTCCAAGCAAAATGGAGAAACAAGAGTTCACTGGCACTGTACCGTGAAATTATTCCTTGACAAAATGGGAAGGATTTTTAAAATAGGTACATGGCAGAGAGCGAAAACATCAGGGAAAGAGTAAAACGGTTGAATCCCGCGGCCCTTGAACTGTGCGATGAGTTCGAAAAGCGGGCTGCGGAGAAAGGATCTCGTGGAGCGTCAGTGATTACTACCGATGATATGACTCCCGAGGAGGAAGAGCTGGCCCTATTTGAAGGGTTTCTCAAGGAAGGTCACGAGCCAGCCACTGCTTTGTTGAAGGCGAAACAGTGGCTATCTGACCTCAAATTTCTGAAGCGCTGAATCAAAGGTCTCGAAAATCTCTTTTACAAAACAATTTCTTTCCGCAGCAGGCAGGTGCAACCCGAGGATGAACTCCACAACGCTGACCGATGCGGTTTCGACCAAGTGAAACTCGTAGGCGGTACCGACCTTATTAATTGTTTCCTTGATAGCGAGCTTGGCAGCATCTTCATTGGTAATGATAGTGGCGGATGACTTAGAGCATTGTTTATGTCTCATAATCTACCCTCCTTCTTTTGAATAAAATATCCCTGTTGAAAACAGGTTTGTTGCGTGAAACATGGAATGTTGAATGGATTTGCGGCGGAAGATAAACGGGTGGAATAAGGCGGGGTGAAGAGGGGAATATGTCTTAGTTGTAGAGGAAACGCTTGGCTTTCTTCAGGTCCAACTTTTTATGTTCGGGATTGCCGCAGCATTCCTTGTCCCTGAACTTACCCAATTCAGACTTCTCGATGATGTGGCGGCAGCCGCAGTCCCATTTGAATTCGATTATCGTCGCCTGTTCAATATTGTTGACCTGCATGATGAACCTCCAGAATTAAAGTGTGTTAAAAAGCAAAAGACGCGCGACTACATCGGTTTTGTTTGCAAAAACCTTAGAAAAACTGAAAGGCAAGCCATGCAGTAAGTCGCCCTGACCGTATAGCTTGTTAATTACAGATAGATAGGCAGAATGAGACGTGTTGGGATAAAACGGCGGTACATCAAGGTAGTGATATACCGCGACGTGACAGCGAAAAGAGTTTCCGCAGACCTCAGATTCCTCTTAAGTCTCTATCCCTGGCTACTGACGGCCGACGGCATTTCGGGTGACATCCGAAGCAGGAGGGGCCATCCGTCTTCCACAAAGGGCTTCAGTGCATCTTCGAGCGAAATCTGGAAATAAGACTGATCAGGGGTAGGCTTGCTGGGATTGTACCGATAGAATTTACCCTCCGCATCAATATTCAGATAGCGGCGGCACCCAAAATGCTTGTAAAGAAAAACAGAAGCGCCCCCCACGTGTGTAACACTGCCCATGTACATGAACGCTTCGACACTTGCATCCTGTAATACGTTGCGAATTGGTGTCCATATGCTCTCATCAGGATTCATTGTATTGCCTCCGTATGGTTGATGTAGATATATTACGGGTCGTAGAAAAAGGTACCGGGTAGGTCAGGATAGCTCGGGCAGCTGCTGAAACAAGAGTGGATCTTTCACCTTCCATACTTCAGCCTCGACAAACCCCGTTGGAATCCTTCGGCCAGTGTCTTCAAAAATGCCTGTTGCAAGAACAAGTGGCGCGATTTCCACGTTTTCGCTCCAGTTTTTGATTATGACTTCGTCATCAGCAACGATCTCACCGGGAAGATTGACCGAGACGGTGGATTCCAGATTGCCGAGGCCATCCAGAAGCAAAAGAGCCAGCCTGCCATTATGATAAGACCCTTTTCCCAGAAGATACTTATTGCTGTTCAGGACAATCGAGAGTTGATTTGACATAAGAAACCTCCTCAGATGAAATAAGATTGGAACCGCTCAAGGACGGTTTTTGGAAATGGTCTCTTAAGCGTCGCGAAACAAGTCAGAGAGAATAAATATAGTCGAGGGGAATGCTCAGCATGTCTGGACTGCAACCCCGTTTCTGCGAAGCATATTGGCATCCTCTTCGGAAAAAGCGTCGGAATGAAGATTGTTACCATACAGACGCCGCGCCATCTGGATAAGACGATCGTCGATACCTTCCCCGTGAAGTGACGGACGGACCTTTACATGGACAATGTACCCGTCATCGGCGATCTCAATAAAGCCACGGCGACGAATTGACAGACGGGATACGCGGGAAGAACGATTGTGACCGGCATAGACATCTTTCAGAAATGAAGCGCGTTCAGACATTTTAAAACCTCCGTATATGGTTGAGTGGTTAATAAGAGACTTCTGTCCAATGTAAACTGTGGAGCCTGGAGGAACTGTAAGGAGAGAAATCAGCAGGGGAGAACTTTTCTGCGGGTAGTCGGAGTCGGGCCCTGGACGGAAGGGGACTTCCTGTATGAAGACGCATTCAAGTGAGAACCCCTCCCGGTGCGCTTCGTGGACCGCTTTACATCGATCAGGACATCCGAAAGGACTGCTGCGTGTCTCGGGGCGGCTGATGCGGAGCAGAGAACGTTATGTAGGAGGCCACGGGAGATGTCAAAGTGGGCAGCGGTTGCTTCGAGACTGTGGGTCCTGACGTGTGAGACAACGGATTCGTTAAAAGTAGCTGTGTTCATGGTATTTCTCCTTTTAAAAATAAAATATCTCAATCCCTGATGGGCTGAGGTGATACACGGTTCGTGATAGTTAGAGAGGGACATAGATAAAACAGTCGGAAACGTGGAATCAACGTGGACCTTTATCCCGCAGCAGGTATCAAGCGTTCTTCCATCATTTGGATAAAGGTCTCGGCGAGGCTGCGTGTTGTGAATGTTGCTATCAGGTCGCCTTCGGTGTCCTCCGGATCTTCTTCAAAGCGTTTGAACACCTGCCAGAACTCGTCGACCTCGTCACCGATATAAAATAGCGATGGCTGGGTCTCGTCACTCTTATTACCGATCTTTCCAGAAAGAACACTGCATCCGGGACTGTATCGGAGCTGCATAGACCGGTAAAAGGCTTCTGCAACATCATCCACCAGATATCCCCATGTGATCTTTGCATAGCCGTATTTACGCGCCAGATAGCCAATAAGCTGTGTTCCTATCCTCTGGCGCTTGTAAGTAGCAAGGACATCAATAGAGTCAATATAGACATCCCCTTCGAAAAGCAAGTAGTAGATGACGCCGACTACCTTGCGATCGTCTCCGTAGGCTATAAGCCGAAGGTCTTTCTGCTGGTGATGGGAGCCGATGAGTTCTACGCAAAAATCAGCGATTGGAGGCTTGGGTTTAGATATTGGCATGGTTCCTCCTACGCTGCTGCCACGAACTTCCGGATCGACTTGGTGCGATGATGCTTGTAAAAATCGTTGCGTCCCCGATACGAATAGTTACCCGAGTGGATATCGCGACCGGCTGACCGTGCAATCTTCCTCTCAAAGCGCCTGTCCTGGAAAACACTCGACCGGGCCCTGATGGGCTCAAAGGCGGTGGTATCTTCTGTATCGTGGGCGTCATAGGACTCATCAGCGATGGACGGCGAGATGGTCATGCTCGGAAGAGCGGCCTGAGGTGCGTCGGAAGATACGGTGCCGCGGCGTACGGGATGACGTCTGGGCTTGCGGGCAGGGTCTGAGGGACGGACGGACAGCTTATACCCGGAAGCATCTTTCGCGAGAGTGAAGTCATATCCACTTATGTACAGCGGAGAGCCAGTGTTGAGACCGAGTTTTACAGCTCTGAGTGCTTCCTCATCAGTTAAGGCAAAGCGACCGGTCTTGATCCTGGTGGATATGACTTCGCGGACGATATAATTTGAGATAGGTTTGAGATGCATGGTACTGCCTCCTTGTACATGTGATACGTTAGATATGCGGATGGAATCAGCCGCATTGATGCAGATCAACTCGTCACTTTTGTCAGGCGGAGTTTAGAACCGCAGGAATATCGTGCAGCAGGGTAAGTTGACAGCCCCTGTTGCTAAGCTAAGGCGAAGGAAGAAAGATGAATCAGCACTCCTGAAGGGTATCGAGACTAACGGTGCGGGTGCTTTCGAAATAAATGGCGGGAAATTCGACCAGGGCGAAGTGTCCCATGAGCATTACAATGGTGCCGTCGCCGAAGGTTGTGTGATGAACGTGAGTACCTCTGGACATGACTGAGCTCCTTTCATATGCTTCCCGAAATATGATGTTATTAAGCGCCCTCCGGGATTACTTCGAGGAAAGGGCCTTTTCAAAACTCTCGGCCTGGATAGACTAGATGCTCAGGACAGTCTGGTATCCTTTAAAAGCGGCGGCGGCGGTTGCGGCAACGGTAACGACGATAGCGACGGCGATAATAAGTGATTTCATAACAATATCTCCTTTTGAATGTAGAATTGGGTTGACAAGGATGCCGGGTTTCTTTAAAACAGAGGCATGAGTGAACGAATACTGAGAATTGCTTTCCTGACGATCATCTTCACGGTATGGCCGCAGGTACTGACTTCAGCAGTACTGGCGATCGTCGTTTGGAGAGTCTCCTGGGTCTGTATCGACTACGGGGTCGGGAAATATGCCTCTGAGGTAAAACTGCCACGACTGTACTACTTGCTTCGGCGGACGGGCCTTGGATCGGCTGCCGCTTCATCAGAACCTACAAGATAAACGCGACTACATCACTTTTAATCGGAGTTTAGAACCGAAGGGGAACCTTAACCGGAGTAAGTCGCTCTGACTCCGGTGACGGTGAATGAATGGATCTACTACGGGGATGCTGCTGGTGCTTTACAACAAGAAACCGATAATCAGCGGACTCTGTTAGAGAAAACCTCTTCTACCAGACTCCCAGCCCAATCACCGATATGGGATCGGTAGGCATTACTGGTGAAATGAGTAGGGTCAGAGGAGTAGATACCACCGACGGGAATAACTTCAGGCCCGAATTTGGTAAATAAGTAGCGATTGCAGATCTTTATCGAGTCGATCAGCGCGTTATGAGCAATCGTGCGGTTTTGATCGAGCCGAGTTGCCAGGGGACCAATCTCTGTAGCATCTGAAGTAGTCCGTTTGAGCGCCAGAGTAGTGCTCTGTGTGTAGACTTCAGTGACATAACGCAGAGCTGCCGAAAAGACACCCTCTATGAGTTTGGTTGCCTGCGGGTCGTCCTTGACCTTTATCAAAATCTTCTGAATACGGGAAAATGCAGTCATAGAGTCTCCTTTCGCGGTAGTTTAGCACAGAAGAAAGTCAGATATACCGGATGATGACCATTCCGATAAAGAGGCACGGCCGGTTCAGCAGTTCAGCACTGGAGGGCGACAGCAGAATGCATTGCCCAGTTGCCGATAGCGTACCTGTCAGGTTTCCCAACCAGGTGCAGAGGTGAATCGGTATATACGCCACCCTTGGGAATCTCTTTTCCGTATATCCGGAAGAGATACCTATTTGCGATCACAACCGAGTCCAGAAGGCGTTCGTGAGCACAGTGCCTGAGTGTGTCCAGACGCTGGGTGACCTCTCTGAGTTCTTCCCCATCGAGACGAAAGCGCTGTCTCTGGAGAGTCCTGTCCATGTTGGTGACGGTCTCATGGTAATGAACGATGCAGTTTCTGACTTCCGTTATGAGTTTCTCGGCTGTTGAATCACCTTCTGTGATAGTAAGAATCTGGCTGATGCGTTTTGAAACGGGTAACATGGTACAACCTCCTGTGGAACAAAAGACGGCCGGTTATTTCTCCAAGGGATACTTTTCCGGACACGTGGACGGCTAAAAAGCGGAATAAATCATTCGAGTTCTGAAAAAACTATTGACAACTGGGGGCCAACTTTCTATTACTCATTAAGATTCATTGAAAATTGAGAGGAGGACGAGATGATTACAGCGGTAATAGGCTCCTGGATGTTCGGGTACATGGTTTTTCATATGAACAGCCTCAACTGCAGAACGAATCCCGGAAGCAGGTTCCATTACTATCACCCGCGCAACGTAACGGACCGCAAAATTGTGGAGGGGGAACTAAAGACAGACCGGGGCGATACGGTTCTCACATGGGCGGAGATCGGCCCTTACATCGAAGTGACGTTGGCAACAGGAGCGGCATGGGTGGGATTCGGAACTGTGAAGGCGATATTGTCGATATGTATGTGAAGTGTGATGAGCGGGGATTCGGATAGTGCTACAATGGCTGGGGGTAATATACGTAGCAGGGCACTATGAAGATAAACTATTCAAACGGAGGAGATATCTGATGAAAAAAGTAGTTGCTGCAGTTCTTCTTTATACGTCTTTAATTCTGTCTGGGTGCGGTGGCTCAGGAAGTGCAGTTGATTCAGGGGCACCTCCTCCGATAGCTCCACCCTATTCCGTCAAGGTCCAGCAGGAGACACAGCTGACCAACAACAAATGGAATCAGGGATTACAGAGTGCGGCTTTCGGTGGCGGAGTCTACATGCTGGTATGGATGGACGACAGGGACAATACCGACGGTCTCTCGGGAGAGGATATCTGGGGTGCGATAGTCGATCAGAGTCTCCAGGTCATAAAAGAGTTTCCAATCTTCAAGAGGCCCGGGAGAGATATGAATCCCAAGGTAATATACGATCCAATCCGCAGCAAATTCGCCGTGGTCTGGACATCTTATAACGGGCTGGACCTCGGACACTCTGATGTGATGGGAGCGTTTGTGGATACGACAGGCAGTGTGATATCGGCAGGTTCTCTCGGAATCTCGCAGCAGTATGCAGAGGAAGCAAGCATTAAAGTGGCAGGCAACGGCTACGCGATACTGTTTAGGGACACATGGGTGGAAAACGTCCAGACCATTGGGTCGAAGGTATTGAAGCTGGCAGTAACAGACGAGAACTTTGTAGTGTCGAGGAGCACAACGGTGACAGGCGATACGGTAGACGGCGTGCAGGTGATACCAATGTCGCCGACATTTGATTGCGGTCCTGATCGATGCTTGGTGACCTACAATATGATAAAGAACATCATAAGAAGCGACGGATCTCACATCTACGGCCGGTTCGTCTCCCTCTCGGATGGCGCACTGGGACCGGAGCTTCAACTGTCAGAACAACCGGCAGGCAAAGCGGCCTCAAAAACCTCTCCGACTGTGGCATACGGGGGTGGAAGGTATCTGGTCACGTGGGACGACTCGGATTCTGCTCAGGGGCTCGTGAGTATCGATCTGACCGGAAGGTTTGTCAGTCCGGATGGTGTTATGGGCAGTACAATGGTGGTATCAGACTTTCGGTGGGATCACAATGCAGACATAAAGACGGGGCTAAACGGTGCGGCTGGCAACGGTGCTATCGCATATCGCCCGGGAGATGATGCATTCGTTGTGATATGGTCGGATTCAAGAACCGGTACTCCTCTGGATAGCGGGCTGTTTATGCGGAAGATCAATGTCAGCGGAGCCGATAGCAGTTGCACCCTGATAAACAACATGCCGGGGAATCAGGCTGTTCCTGCAGCAGTGATGGGGTCAAACAATCAGATATTCGTTTCATGGTCGCAATCGGCTGTCAGGTCCACAGGAGATGCTACAGGCTTCTACTCGGCGGACATCTTCGGACTTCTGCTGCAATAAACCTCTTCTGCAACCCGCAGCCCTCCCAGGATTGAAAGGGAAACCTTCTGAACCGGGAGGGCGGGCTTCTAATTAAATCCGGGTAAATCTACTTAAGAGGGGTTGCTATCGGAATGCCATTGTGATGGGGGCAAGGTATCTTCGTTCACCCATTTTGCGACTTTCTTATAAATGGACATGTTGGGAAGCTTAAACAAACGTCCACTTTGTGCCTTCCCCAGTGCATCACCCCAACCTCTCGCATCACTGTCGCTTTCCGCCAGCTCAAATCCGTTCTGCACAGTCTCAAGGATTTTAAGACGCTGCTCGGATTCAGGAAGCTTGTACAGAAAATAACAAAATGACTTGTTACCGCGTCTGCCAATACGACCTCGCAGCTGATGAAGTTGTGCAAGGCCAAAACGTTCTGAGGCAGATACAACCATGATCGAAGCCTCAGGCACATCGATACCGGTTTCGATAAGAGACGTGGCAATCAGTAACTGCTTATGCTGTGACGTCCTGAACTCAGCAACAATCGCTTCTTTGTGCTCGCTTTTGCCGTGGACAAACAGGGTCTTATTGGGAAACGCCTGGTCCCAGAAATCCCTTGTTGATTCGACAGACCTGTAATCACCCTTCTCTCCATCCACAAAGGGGTATATGACGAGGGCTTTACCGCCGGCTGCTATTATCTCCTTCATGTGTGAGACGATATGGGAAGAATGACCTTTCGGGAGGACCTGGGTGACAACATCACGTCTGTAAGGGATGGTAGACAGGGTAGAAACGCCTATTGCTCCTTGGTAGATGAGATTGACCGTCCTGGGGATGGGCGTGGCGCTGAGCTGAAGAGAATGAACACCCTGAACCAGCTTCTCACGTTGGGCAACTCCAAAGCGGTGTTGTTCATCAATAACCACCAGACCAACGTCTTTGATCGTTCTGCTGAGGAGCGCGTGAGTTCCAATCGTGATAGCGGCAACAGTCGTTTTGGTCTTACCGGTGCATAGGCCAACCTTATCCTTGCCGAAGATGGCGCTAAACTTGTCAAAGTGCTGTTCGGCCAACACAGTAGAAGGAGCAAGGACAATTGCTTTATAGCCTGCTTCGATACATGCATAGATGGCGCCCTGGCTGACAACGGTCTTACCGGATGAAACATCCCCTATAACGATCCGTCGCATGGGGTTGTCAGATGCCATATCGTTGCAAATGTCATATATGGCTGTTGTCTGATCGGCGGTCAGCTTAAAGGGCAGCTTGTCGATAAAAGGCCGGACATCGATGTCAATAATAGGTGCAGGGGGTTTCTCCTCGGAAATGAGATTCTGCTTGAGAGAGTAAATTTCCCGATAGGCGAGTCTGAGGAAAGGGAATTTGCCGGGTATCTCAGAAGGCCGGTGGATAGCGTGCAGTGCATCGGCGATAGACGGAAGGTTCCTTTGGCTGAGAATAGAGGCAGGGATTTCATCTTCCAAAGACGGGATTAGCCGTTTTGTGGTATCCCAGACATGATCCCGCAGCGTCTTCATCCCGATTCCTTTTAAGGCCGGGTATATCGGATAGACGCCGCCTGTCTCATCTGGGATGGAAGGCTGATAGAAAATCCAGTAGTTGCGTTCTCTCCGCGGTGCACCCCATAGACTTATAGTTCCTGAACGCCTGTACTTTTCGATGTGATACGGAGAGTAATGGAGATACTTCAGAATGAAACTGCCGCCATCGCCGGACATGGTAATGAGCAAGACCCTTTGATTGTTGGGCAGGTCCCTTTCTTCGATCTTGATAGGCCGACCTTTGAAAAGTATCTTTGTACCCTCGGAAAACTCAGATATGGGGACGTGGCGACGACGATCCTCATAACTGTTAGGAAGGAAGCCGAAGGGGTCTATCTCAGGGAGCTTCTTAGCCATAGAGTAGTCCCTCGTCAACTTCTATCCGCCGGCACCTACGAGAAGTCATGGACATTGGAGTATCCATAAGGACACTCAGGGCTCAGCGGATTTTACAGAAGAAGAAGCCTGAGAAGCTTCATACTCACGCTTACGTTCTTCTCTCATCTGCTCAACCATCTTCTGAGATTCAGCCTGATCCTTAACTTTAATACCGCCCGCATCTGAATCATAGCCCTTGCCCACACCAAAACCACTTGCAAGAGCACCGACACCGCTGGCAATAGCTGCTCCTGCTGCCAAGGCACATCCCATATTGCCACACAATAAAACGATAAGAGTGAGCTTAAGTATGCTATTGATGATCTTTTTCATTTGCTGTCTCCTTTTTGAAGAGCGGTTGTAGTCCCAATGGCTGTTGAATCAGCTGGGGCATTCTGGTTAATAATGGCAACGGGCTTTGTATCGGGTCCGGAAATTACCTGAGGCTGTGAAGGGACGGTTAAGGCAGCGGACTTATCTTTCTGGATCTGAGAGATAAGATCAGCGGTCACACGAATAATAATGTCACGTGCTACTTCCTCAACAGGGGTGCCCTTAAGACTGCTGTATGCACCACCAAAGGCTACGTTGCCAAAGCTGGTTGCTCCTCCAATGCCAAAGCCGGATTTCTTGTTACTGCCCTCATACGTGTTCGTGAAGAGTATCTTCCCGGTGGAAACCTGAACGAGACGGATGTCAAAGGCAAGCGTGATATTCGTCTTTTTGATATCAAGAGATCCTATAACCGGGATATAACCTCCGCCAATATTAGTGTCGGACGATTCAACTTTGATACTGTTGACGGACCCCATGATCATGTAATCAGCAGTCGGGGGTTTAAAGGCGATGCCGGCCAGTTCCATCTCCTGTCTTAATTGCTCAAGACCTTCACGTTCGAGGAGATCGACACAGCCGGTCTTCTTGAGAGTTGTCAGAAGCATATCACCCATGCCATCAGATATTCCTGTAACCTGGGGCTGACCAGATAGTGACAGAATGCGCTGAAGCAATCCGCTCTGGGGGGTCAGGTCGCGGTCAGTACGACATGCATTGGCCTTACAGACAACCGAGCCCACAATAACCGAAGCGGTGGGTGAGGAGCACAGCTGGACGGAATACTGACGTTCTTTGATAACAGTTTCCTCAGAAAATGCAGGGGCTACAAAACAGACACTCAAAAGCAGAAAAAGTACCAACCTCATAAAAGCCTCCTGAAATAAAGTTAATGTCGAACAAAAGAAACCGGTACCGGACGAGAAAGGTGATGGGTGCGAAGTTGAAGAAAGCATCGTAAGATTCTCCTTAAAGTAGATTTACCCAGAAGAGCATGAGCTATGTCACTGGGTTTGTAAATATATTACGAAGTGGATCAAAAGATACTGCGGCGAGGGAAACAAGGAAAACAGTCAAATAGGATCAGCAGGGGAGCGGACGTAAAGATGGACAGCGGATTGGAGACGGGGAACTATCGCAATGCAGGACCTTGGTAAGAACAGGACGCCGGGAAGGTCAAATAGAATTACTGCGCGAGGGCCTTTTCGATAGACTGAATGTGGTTGGTCTGGAAGGTTACGAGAGACTTGCCGGTGTATACGCCGAAACCGATCATAAGGAATAAAGCAACGATAAGGATAAGGGCTCTTGACATCATGGTACTTCCTCCTGGTGTGCTCTTGGACAGGCACAGTGAAACTTTGCAGCGACACCTTTTTCACTCAAAGAGTTACTTTGGGACGCGCATCATAAAAGAGATAAAGAGGCAGTAATAGACAGTAGAAACTCTCTTTAAAAGACATTAAAAAACGGAAAGAAATTCTATCGGGACGACGGCTCAGAACCTTAGAGAAGCAGGAAGGCGGACAGCTATTAAGACATTAAAAACTGAAGAAGTTAAGGGCTTCGGGACTGAAGAGAAGTTCGGAAAAAAAGAAGCGATTGAAGGTCCTAAAACAGTTCACGGAAGCAATGTGAAAATGAAAAGAGAAGGCAAGGAAATGGGAGGAACAGACAATGGATTATTACTCTGGATGGGAGAACAAATAGAAAAACTTCACGGTAACGAGGCAGGTGGAATGAGACTTATGAATGGGAGGATTTTAGAACTCATTTGAAGAGGTAGGGCAGAACCTGAAGAAGCATTAAAAAACAGAACTTTGTAGGGGTCAATAAAGCACGTGCAAAACATGCATTAATGGGAATTGAGGGTCGGGCAGCTAAAGGGGAAACTGAATTAATGCCAAACCGCGTAAATAAGCCATTTGCAATGAAAAAACAATAGAAATGCCAGGAGATCAGCTCATGATGGGCTTTTTGCTGTGCAGAAACCTCTTTTAAAAAATAATACCTATATTATACCCGGATGTGGTCCCACGGTCAAGAGTGAGGCCAGCTAACCTATTGATATTACAAGCGAATTAGAACAATAACAAGAATCAGGAAAAGAGGCAGAAAGAGAAAAGACGTTAAACACGTGCAAAACGTTGTAATAACAGGCACTTACATATGTTTTTGACCGCTCGGGATAAGGCCGAAAAAGGGTTCATCCGGGGGGGTGAGAGGGAGTAGCCGTCAGGCGGGTCAAATAATCAAAGAGTGAGGGGATATAGTCATGCCCCGTGGAATCTTTCCTCAGCCCATGCCAGTAGCGGGTTTCTAAGTTTTTTTTGCATTCTGGGGTTGGTCGGCGTCAGGGTCGGGTGAATGGTCGCCCTCAAAGCGCCTTACTTGGTGGAGGGGGTTGGTCGGGTAGGCCCCCTTATAGAGCACCCCCAAAAACACGGGAACTGTTCCCTTTTTTTGAAGGTCAAAATCTGCTACCTAAAAATGCATCTTTTTTGCCTCTCCGTAATATTTAATCAGCAGCTATTTTATAACCGAAGAGGAGGATTTTGAGGATGAAAGAAAACAGCACAACCAAGGGTGAAGGCTTCGATGCCGAGGCGTTTCTCAACCGAAAAGCTGATGTCATGGAGGGCGAGGCAATTGTGCCGATACCGGTCGACCGGATCGCCCCGAACCCATTCCAGCCGAGAAAAATATTCGACAAGAAGAAGCTCGAAGAACTGGCAGCAGATATTGCGGACAAAGGGGTCACAAATGCTGTTATCGTGAGACCCATGCAAGGGATATTGGACCAGTTTGAGTTGTGCGCTGGAGAGCGTCGTCTCAGGGCATCGAGGCTTGTTGGGTGTACCCATATCCCCGCCGTAATCCGTGACTACAACGACATCCAGATGAGGGCGATAGCAAACACAGAAAATACTCAGCGAGAGCAGCTGCATTTTATGGAGACGGCCGAGCATTACACTCTGATGCTCGCTGATTATTCGACTGCCGCAGAGGTCGCCCGTCACGTAGGCAAAGACAGAAAACACGTGGATAACTATATCAAGATTCACGAAGCTATTCAGAGTCATCCTGCCATTGCCGAAATATTCCATGCTCAGGCGGAATCCATCACATATTCCATTGCAAAGCAATTTTCAGACGTTGCGGCTGATGTAAAGAAACTTGAAAAATCCAACCGCAGGGAGTTCGCCCGGATATTGCGCAGGATGGCACAAGAGAGTATTGCAGATACCCTTGATTGGGTAGTAGACAAAGCTAGCGGCAAAAATCAGCAGAAGTCTGCTCCTCCCGATACGGTTGGTTATACCAAAGAAGTAGAGGCAAAGGGTAACGTGTCTCTCACTATCAAGCTGCCCAGAACTCCCCTGGAGGGACACGAGCTTGATGATGTGCGCCAGGCATTTGATCGTTTCATTCAGAAAATGGAGAATCTGTGGGCCGGGGCAACACAGCCCTCCCTGCAGCAGGACTAATGGCATGATCGACGTTACCAGCAGGGATATCGATATATTTCGGTGTCTTTCAAGCGGAGCCAGAAAGCTTACCGATATAAGAGATGAAATGAAGAAATTCGCGTTCGATTCAAAAAGCAATGGAGAAAATGCCCTCCGCGTTTTGAGCGATGCAACTGAATTCTCGCGTGACATGACGTTGGAAGCGCTTCGTATTCGCCTGAAGCGCATGAGGAGAGAGGGATTCGTGCAGAGTCAGCGCTATCGGTCAAGAACAGGCGCAGATGTCTTTGCCCTCTACTCACTCACTGACCTGTCTATCGACGCCTTGGTCGAAAACGGTATGGAGCACGAACATATAAGAACCCATCTGCCGCATCGGTACGGAGTAGTCCATGAATTGATGGTAACCGATGTGGTGAGGACAATAAAACGGGAAGCTGGGCAGCTGTTCTATAGATTCAAGTTTAAGGATGAAAACGTTCTGAAAACCGAGTACAGAGGTGCAGGCATGAGATATCCGGACTTGATGGTAACCCTCTTCCCCGATGGCGACGCGTCTAAAAAAGTGGTAGCTATCGAAATCGACAATGGCACGATTTCCCTTAAAAGAGTGGTGGAAAAAGCGGTTGGACTGTTTGAGTTGTTCAAGGTGCCGAGCATGATACTCTGCAGAACAGCCAGGAGGATCTCCAATATGCAGAATGAATTCCGCCAGACTTTCCCCAATAAGGACGATGTGATGGCGGTTAAGATTTTCTTCGCATTGATCCAGGACTTCACGCATAAAGGATTTGTAGAGACACGTTGGCTTACGATGTGGGATGAACAGGCTGCAGTTGTCAGACTCAACAAGAAAAAGCGTTAGGAAACAGGGGGTTATATCGTGAAGAGATTCTCCGACGTTGAATGCGCTGTTATAGGATTGCTGGACCCTCTCAAAATACTGGAGATGTCAGGAGGCGAGGTGAGCGTACCTCACACCCTCGATACGAAGGGGAAAGCGGTTGAACGGGGTCTTTTGTGCGAGAAGATCTTCGGCCCGATGGAGCATATGCGCTGCCGCTGCGGAAAGCGGCATCTGAAAGTAAAAGTATGCCCCGACTGCGGGGTAGAAGCGAATAATCCGATCGTACGGAGACACCGGTTCGGTCATATCACCCTCGCCTCCCCTGTTGTGCATCCGTGGTTCAGAAAGATTATCGCCTCATACCTCAATATCCCGCCGAGAAAACTTGACGGCATTATACTGTGCGAACTCTTTCTGGTTGAGCATCCCGGCACAGCTGCGTTCAAGAAAGGTGACCTCATTTCCTCGGGCAGCTACTTTGATTGTCTCAGGGAAAAGCATAAAGGCTTTCGGGCTTCAACGGGTGCAGCCCTGATCAAGAAAATGCTTACATCGATGGACTCTAAGGCTGAAATGTCCAAACTCAGAAAGCTTGAGCCCTCCCGCAGGGTCAACAGAAGACTATTGTTATTGAGGGATATCCACGAGTCGGGTATAAACCCCGCCTTGATGGTTATGGATGTTCTGCCGGTGCTGCCGGCCGGATTAAGACCTGTTATCGTGTTCGACAACGGAACGACGGCCAGTTCCGATCTGAATGATTTGTATGCAAGGGTCATCAGTCGAAATCGACGTCTGAGCAGGTGGCGGCTTATGCAGGCCCCAGGAGTCCTCGTAAATACGGAGCAAAGAGCCCTCCAGGAGGCTGTTGACTCATTACTCGACAAGAAATACGTTACAAAGAATCGCACTGGAAAGAAAATCCTCAAGACACTGACTTCAATGATCGAGGGGAAAGGAGGCAGAATCCGACGCAACCTCCTCGGTAAGAGGGTAGACTATTCCGGACGATCGGTAATTGTAGTCGGCCCAAATCTGAAACTCCATCAATGCGGCCTTCCCATTGAACTTGCCATGGGACTCATGCGTCCCTTCGTCTACGGAAGACTCCGCCAGACAGGGATGGCCCCCTCGCTTTCCCATGCCATGATGCTGTGCGACATGATGCATGACACTGCAATCGATGCTCTGGAGTACGTGACAAGCGAGATGGTTGTGCTCCTCAACCGTGCCCCTTCGCTGCACAGAATGTCCATCCAGGCGTTTGAACCCGTACTGCACAAAGAAAGAGCCCTGCGGTTGCATCCCCTCACCTGCTCCTCCTTCAATGCCGATTTTGACGGCGATCAGATGGGAGTGCATCTGCCAATAACGCTTGACGCCCAGGTTGAAGCCAAGGTCCTCATGCTCGCGACAAACAATATTATTTCGCCGGCAAGCGGCAAAGTCGCGATGGTGCCAAGCCAGGATATGGTACTCGGGCTGTACTATATGACAAAAGACAGAAAAGGTGCTCTGGGCGAAGGGAAGATATTCGCAGACAAGGCGGACGCTCTGACTGCTCACGATCACGGCGTTATAGATCTGCATGCCCTGGTCAGGGTGCGTATGGAGGAGGGCACTGTGGAGACGACCGCCGGCCGCCTGCAATTTGCCGAGGTCTTTCCCCCGGAAATCCCCTTTTCAAGCCTCAACAAGCTCATGCGCAAGAAGGATGTCAGCGGGCTGATCGAACTGGTATACGACCGGCTGGGAAACAAGGCTACGGTCACACTGCTTGATAATCTCAAGGATCTCGGATATCGGAACGCAACGCTCTCAGGCGTGTCACTGTGCATTCACGATATGACCATCCCCCAGGAGAAGGATTCTATTATCAGAGAAACCGAGGTCGAAGTGAAAGAGATCCTGCGCAGTCACTCCCAGGGAACAATGGATGACCAGGAAAAGCACAATAAGATAGTTGCGGCCTGGATCAAGGCGTCAGACACGATAGCCTCCGTTATGATGGAAAAGTTCGGTATAACCGACCCCAATGCCTCAGAGGACGACAAAAAAATAGCACGCGAATTCAATTCGATGTTCATGATGGCGGATTCCGGGGCCCGTGGATCAAAGGACCAGATCAGGCAGCTCGCCGGCATGCGCGGACTCATGGCCAAACCAAACGGAGATATCATCGAAATGCCGATAAAGAGCAATTTCCGGGAAGGGCTCACCTACTTTGAATATTTGCTGTCCTGTCACGGTGCTCGTAAAGGGAGAGCCGACGGGGCACTGAAAACGGCAAACGCCGGCTACTTTACCAGAAGGCTGGTAGATGCAGCCCATGACGTCGTGATCAACGCGATCGACTGTGGCACACGCCGCGGGTTCCCTATGAAAGCCTTGCTGGACAATGACGTGGTAAAGGCATCGGCTGCTGAGCGCGTTCGCGGGCGCGTTCTATGTACTGACCTCAGCGATCCGGTTACACAGGAAATTATCGCAATACGGGGCGATCTGGTAACGAAAGAGATATCGGCAAAGATCAGGGACGCTGAGATATCCGAAGTTATCGTCAGATCCCCAATATTCTGCGACCTTGAGGTGGGTATGTGCGCCACCTGTTACGGGGCTGATATGGCCTCCAGACAACTCCCGGAAATAGGGGATGCCGTGGGCATACTGGCCGCTCAATCCATAGGCGAGCCGGGCACCCAGCTTACCCTGAGGACCTTTCACTCCGGAGGCACTGCCTCCGGAGGTGGCAGCAGCTCTCACCTGGAGGCCAAATATGATGGGAAATTGCACTATGTCGATGTCTTATATGTGAAAGATAGAAATGGTAGTAAGGTCGTTGTAAGCAGAAGTGGCAAAGCCACGATTTTTGCAAATGGGCTCGAAAAGGAAGCCGGCGGCGTCAGATATGGATCAACTCTACTGGCCCAAGAGGGCGATGACGTTAAAAAGGGACAGAAAATTATAGAATGGGATCCCTTTTCACGGTCGATAATCGCTACAGCGGCCGGCAGCGTCACCTATGAAGGCATGATCAAAGGTACTACTGTCAATGAAGTCATAGACGCTGAAACGGGCATAAGCCAACTCTATGTGACCAATATCCTCCCTACGACCATTCCAACGGTGCTTATCGGCGAGAAACAATACATGATGCCCATGGGGGCCATGGTGATCTTGAAACAGGAGCAGGTAGTTCTTCCCGGTGACATTATCGCAAAACTGCCAGGCGAGGCCTCCAAAAATGCCGATATAACAGGAGGACTCACGCGAGTACTGCAACTGCTCGAAGTGCGTTTGATAGATGAACCGGCCGTGCTTGCAGCAATCGACGGCCAGGTCAAGATTGGTCAGGCGAAAAACGGTTTTATTACTATTTCCATAGAGGGGGGTGGATCGGCCCGCGAGCATCGAATCAGGGTTGGCCGGCAGATCAACTACCTCGATGGTGACTGGATAAAGACCGGGGACATTCTCGCAGAAGGAATAGTGGACGCCAGAGACATACTGGACGTATTCGGACCGGCAGGCGCCGCAGCATATGTCATAGATGAAGTGCAGAAGATATATAAATCGCAGGGGGTCGATATCGACGACAAGCACTTCGAGATAATTCTCCGGAAAATGCTCAGGAAGGTTGTCATTACCGAGGCTGGGAGCACGGACTTTGTCCCCGGAGAGAAGGTATCATGGCACAAGTTTCTGCGGATCAACAAGGCACCACGGGGTGCCAGGGCAAAAGCCCGCTTTATAATCATGAGCCTTACAAAAGCCGCGCTGGAATCCGACAGCTGGCTGTCGGCAGCATCTTTTCAAAATACGAAGGAAATCCTGTCAAACGCGGCGGTCCGAAAGGCCAAGGACCCTCTGACCGGTACAAAAGAAAATATTATAATAGGCCGCATGGTGCCGGTCGGGACAGGACATCCCCATAACAAAAATGTATTTCTGCTTCCCCCGAAGCAGGCCGAACAGAAAAGACAGAGGGATGAGGCGATTAAGAAGCTCTCAAGTATGTTTGGCTGAGTGCTCGATAATTTTTCTATAAATATTCAAAAAAGGCTGTTGACAAAATGGCCTGACTTTCTTAAAAAGACTCATAGGACAAAATAACCGATAACCACGGAGGTCACGATGAATTTGTTATACGGCACATTTGCAGCAGTCTTTCTGTTTAGTGCGATTATCCTTACCCATGAATTCGGGCATTTCATAGCGGCCAGGCTGTCAAATGTTAAAGTCGAGAAGTTCTCCCTCGGAATGGGGCCCACCCTATTCTCTTTCTACCGGGGTGAAACTCAATTCTCATTGGGATTATTCCCGATCGGCGGATATGTAAAACTGCTCGGTGAAGGGCCAGACGCCCCGGTGCCGGTCGGACAGGAAGAGAGGTCCTTCAGTCATCAGCGGACGCATATAAAGGCCTTTATCGCTGTTGCAGGGGCACTGTCAAACATCATATGCGCATTTGTTATCTTAGTCTCCGTGTATTTGATCGGAATACAGGCCATTCCCGCCGAAGTGCTATCTGTCCAGAAAGACTCCCCGGCCGAACGGAGCGGGATCAGGCCTGGCGATATGATAAAGTCGGTAAATAGGGAAAGTGTAACCACGTTTGAGGAGGCTATCCGCATAGTACAGGCACACCCCGATGAAAAGATCCCGCTGGAGCTTATGAGAGACAACCAAGCAGTCTCTTTAATTGTCATACCTGAAAATCGAGTCGGGGTGGATGTTCTCAAAAATAAAAAGTCGGCCGGTTATCTTGGCATTACAGCTACAAATAAGACAGTGACGTATCGCAAAACTCTGCCCGACGCCATTGTAATGGCCTTTGAAAAATCAGGTGAGTTCATATCTCTCGTCTGGGGAGCGGTTGGGAGCCTCATTGTAGGAAAATTATCAGCATCAGATCTTGGAGGCCCGGTGATGGTCGCAGCCGCGGCAACAAAACAACTGGCGGCCGGAGTCGGCAATTATCTCTTCACGTTGGCATTCCTGTGTATAAACATAGGAGTCGTAAATCTTCTGCCGATACCGGCTTTTGACGGAGGGTTCCTGCTTTTGTTTGCTATCGAGGCTATCAGAGGGAAAGCGTTTAGCGGAAAGACCTTACTCACCATCCAGAGGATAGGGATGTCGTTGATCATCATATTAACGGTACTGGTCTTCTATAATGATTTAATCAAGGTTATCGCTGGAGAGCTGGCGAAGTAAGTACAACAAGATTATGTGCTTACCCCGCCCAGATCGGTCACTATTCCGGCAAGAGGTTACCATATGTAGCAGAGGATCAAAACGAAGCCAATCATAAGGCGAGGCTCCATGCTTTTTAGCGCATTAGGCCCCATCCCTTTGGGTGTTACCGACAACTCGATACTTTAACTCCCGAAACAATGCAACTGAAAACAAACGTCTTTAGAAAGACTTGACGTCGGCAGTTACCAGGGAGCACCAGCACAGCTTTATTCATCCTTTCAATGGCCTTTCTTTTCACCGATAATATAAGCAGGTGCCGGCCCTCGGGTTTTTCGTGAACTGACGGAAAGGAGACAAATGATGACAATCAATCAAGCGCTAGAATTACACAAAGACCATCAAAGAGCCACACTAAAGGCCAGAACACGGGAGAGCTATAGGCTTCTTCTGGAGAATTTCCGGGAATCGTTTTGTAATCGTGAGATCGATTCGGTAAAGGCAGAGGAGATACGACAATTTCTTGAGACCGGCACCGGCACGCTGGCGAGATCGACTCGACACCTGAGGTATTCTCAACTGAAGGCCTTTTTCAGTTTCGCACTTGATTTAGCCGGATCAAACATCCAGAACCCTTGCAATTCCTCCCTGCTCTCAAAGGCTTTCAAAGCAGCTACACGTCTGCAGCGTAAAATCCTTGATAAGGAGACAGTAGACGAACTGATTTTCAACACATCCAATTTGAGGGATAGGCTCATGCTTGAGTTGCAGGCGCGCTGTGGCCTCCGCATTGGGGAGGTTCTTGCTCTAAAGGTTTCCGATGTCTCCACCCGGAAGCTTCTGATAAGAGAACCGAAATCAGGGAAGGACGCAGAGGTGGCCTTCATGCCTGAACATATCGCACAGAGGATGGTCGATTATATTGCGACTCTGAATCTGTCTCCGGAGGATCGACTCTTCAGAGTCTGTTACACAACGGCGAGAAATCTTGTTCACAGACTGGGGGCCAGCCTCAATCTGAAAATCTCTCCACACGACCTGAGGCGTCATTCAGCGACCTATGCCAGTAGAAATGGGGTCCCACTGGAAATCATATCCAAGGTGATCCTGAGGCATCAAGACTTGAAGACCACTCAGATATACTTAGGCAAGGTCAGCGATGCTGAGGCAATTCGCTGGATGGATAACCTGCACGAAAAATAGCATCACACTTCGAGGGCCTGCACAAAATTTCTACAGTCACACCGCATTTCCAGCGGAGCGCTCACTTCTCGCCACTACGTGGCGTTTTGCGAGAGGTGAAACAATTCGTGATTATTTAGCAAAAGATGTTTTTCCGAGAAATGGGAATGCTAATAAAAGACGTCAATGCCACTTTCCGAAAGACCCCTGGCCGCTATCCTATTTCAGATATTCTTTCCA
>PNOC01000011.1 GCA_013824615.1 Thermodesulfovibrio sp. | reverse complement strand
TTGACCTTATTTTATAGCATAAGTCCGGCGGATTTGTAAACTCTGCAGCGTCTATTCCCTGATTTTAGCTTTCAGGTTCTTGCGGTAGACAATGGTGCCCTGAACATGCTCGGGATAAAAGAGGTCTGTCTTCTGGATAAGGCTCTCCGAGGCGCCGACAAAGAGATATCCGGTATCCGAAAGGACGGAATAGAGGTGCTCTGCAATCAACCGGATCGTCTCGTCTCGCATATAGATCATAACGTTTCGGCAGAAGATTGCATCTATCCCGCTCAAGCCTTCAAACGTCTCTTTGCGGATCAGATTGCCATGCCGGAACTCAATGTTTTTCGTCAGGTGTTTTTTCAGCATATACCGGTCATCGTCCCTGACAAAATATTTTTTCATTATGTGGAAATCCCCTTCCGCCGTGCGAAAGGAATTACTGCGGTATACCGCCTTGCGGGCCCTCTCGATAGCATCCCGGTCGATATCAACCCCGATTATCCGGATATCCCAGTCCCAGACAAAAAGTCCAGACTCCTGAATCACCATATTCATGGTATATGCTTCTTCCCCTGAAGAGGAGGCCAGTGACAAAAAGCTCAGGGTATTTTTGCCTGCCTTCTGCTTTTCTGTCTTTATGTCCTCCAGCAGGAGCTTGAAAATATCAAACTGCTGCTTCTCCCTGAAAAAATAAGTTTCGTTATTCGTAATATGGGAGGCCAGAAGGTACAGTTCCTCCTTAGAAGGATCCGCCATAACATATTCAAAATACTCCTGGTATGACTTATGTTTCAGCACGCCAAGTCTTTGGGAAACCCTGGTCTGCAGCACCGCCCGTTTCGCATCCTTCAGCACAATACCGAATTCCGTGCTGACGAGCCCCTGCAACAGGGTGAACTCACCGTCGCTCATAATTCTCTGATTTGTATTTGTGGGTGCACCCATAAGAGTATCTTTTATTTATAGCACATATTATCGAAACTGTTAATCTTCTTGATAATAAGCACAAGTCATGCCAAGAATGCTAAAGGGAAACAGGAGATGCGGGAAATTATTTTTTTGTTCGGTCTTTCTGTTCAAACAGGGTACGGACTTCATCCATGAGATCGTTGATATCCTTAAACTGCCGGTAGACCGATGCAAAACGGACATAGGCGACCTTATCAAGGTCTTTCAGTGCGGCCATTATCTGCTCTCCGATCCATGTGCTCTGCACCTCTTTGACTCCAAGCCCGACAAGTCTCTTCTCGATAGTCTCAACAATACTGTCAAGCTGGTCTGTTCCAATCGGTCTTTTTTTGCAGGATATCAGCAGCCCGGACCTGATCTTTGCCAGGTCAAAAGGTTCCCGTCTGCCGTCCTTTTTGACGACCATCGGAACCACTTCCTCGACGCGTTCATACGAGGTGAAGCGCTGGCTGCACTTGAGACACTCCCGCCTCCGGCGTATTGCGTTGCCCTCCTTGCTGGTGCGTGAGTCTATGACCCGGTCTTCAAGATTTTCGCAGAAAGGACATTTCATGGGATTGATACTGAGGAGGTCGTCAGTATAGAGAGAGGCAAGCTAAGAGACATTACTCTCTCGTGTCATACTGCTGACTGTGTATGCCAGGAGATCACCGGTAAACCGGGAACTGGTCGCAGAGGGTCTTGACCTGCTCCGCATTGGCTGCAATAGCAGCCTGATCGCGGCTGTTGTTGATGACAGAAGAGATAAGCCCGGCAATGATCCGCATCTCGGCTATGCCCATACCACGGGTAGTCACACAGGGGGTTCCAAGGCGTATGCCGCTCGTCACTGCCGGAGGCCGCTCGTCATAAGGGATGGCATTCTTGTTTGCCGTTATCCCGGCCTTGTCAAGGGCCTCTTCAGCCTCTTTACCGGTGATACCCTTGACGGTCAAATCGACCAGCATAAGGTGGTTATCCGTACCGCCTGAGATTATTCTGAATCCATGGGACACGAGCTCGTCGGCCAAGGCCTTTGCATTGTCAATAACGCGCTGCTGATATATCCTGAACTCGTCTGTCATAGCTTCTTTCAGGGCCACGGCCTTTGCCGCAATAGTATGAACCAGCGGTCCGCCCTGAATCCCCGGAAAAATGAGCTTATCCACAGCCTTGCCATACTCAGCCCGGCACATGATCATGCCGCCGCGGGGCCCGCGAAGGGTCTTATGCGTTGTCGTCGTCACAAAATCAGCATGAGGTACAGGCGAAGGATGCAACCCGGCCGCAATCAGGCCTGCTATATGGGCAATGTCCGCCATAAGCCAGGCGCCGACCTCTTTTGCAATATCACCAAACCGCTTGAAATCTATCACCCTGGAATAGGCACTTGCACCCACGACGATCATACGGGGGCGGGTCTCCCGCGCCAATCTTCTGACATCGTCATAGTCAATATAACCATCTTTATTCACACCATAGGGAATGTGCTTGTACAGCATTCCGGAGAAATTGACCGAAGCCCCGTGCGTAAGGTGGCCGCCATGATTCAGGCTCATCCCCAGAATTGTATCACCCGGCTTCAGCATCGAAAAATAAACAGCCATATTGGCCTGCGACCCTGAGTGGGGCTGTACGTTGACATGATCTGCGCCGAAGATTGTCTTTGCCCTTTCTATGGCGAGATTCTCCACGATGTCAGCATACTCACAGCCACCGTAGTACCTCCGCCCCGGATACCCTTCAGCGTATTTATTGGTGAAGACCGAACCCAAGGCTTCAAGCACCGGCCAGCTGACATAATTCTCCGAGGCAATCAGCAGAATCTTTTCATGTTCCCGGCTCTTTTCCTTCTGTATAGCGTCGAAAACTATAGGGTCAGCGGCAAGAAGACTTTCATGTTTCATGGGCGTTTAAACATTCCTCTATTTTCTTGATTTTCATGAGTCTGTTAAGGTGGCGCGCACCCTCAAACGGCGTTGTCATCCAGATCCTGACGATCTCGGCAGCAAGGTCTTTTCCGATAATACGACCGCCCATCACCAGGATATTTGCATCGTTATGCTGGCGGCTCATCCGGGCACAGAACAGATCATTACAGAGAGCAGCCCTGACATTCGGAAACTTGTTTGCCACCATCGACATGCCTACCCCGGTCCCGCAGATGAGAATCCCTTTTTCAATTTTTCCGGTGGATATCAGGGAAGAAACTTTCTCTCCAAAGTCAGGATAGTCAACGGAATCAGGGGTCTCTGTCCCGCAATCGACCACCTCAGCATCAAGAGTCTTTAAAAGCTCTTTAACCTCTTCCTTGAGTGCATATCCAGCATGATCACTGCCAATAGCGACTTTCATTTTTTCCCTTTCAGCATCCCGAAGACCGCTGTTGCAGGCGTTCCGGAGCATTATGGCGCGATAGAGTATTATCTTATATGAGCGGATATTTTCAAGTCAAGAAAAGTCCGGCACCGTAATTGCGCTACAATATCGGCTTTTTCAGGTACAATAGAGAAAAGCTTATTGTGGAGAAGAGCAATGCAGAACAAGAAACCCTTCCTTACCGAAGAAGCAAGAAAACATCTGAGGGAAGACCTGCTACAGATGAAAGACCCGGTATCGCTTGTCCTGTTCACCGGCGCAACTGCAAACAAACCGTTCAACGAGTTCTCGGTAAAGCTTCTCAATGAACTTGCATCCCTGACAGACAAAATAATCGTTGAGCAGGAGGATATTGAGGGGCCCCGGGCTAAAGAACTCGGCCTCAGCAGGACCCCGACCATCCTGATAGCGCCGGGTAAATACACCATAACACTCCTGGGTGCCCCGGCAGGCGAGGAGGCCCGCGTTTTCCTGATGGCAATTCTTATGGCCTCCACCGGCAAGACTATTCTCAGTTCTGCCTCAACAGATAATCTGTCAGCCCTTGCAGAAGCGCGGACCGTAAGGGTTTTTGTCAGTCCAACCTGTCCGTATTGTCCTCAGCAGACTGCCCTTGCAATCTCGGCTGCGATCTCAAGACCGGGTCTGATAGCTGTGGAAATTGTCGAAATCTATGAGAACAGAGACCTCGCCATTGAAAACGATGCGCTTTCCGTTCCGCAGACGTTTGTCAATGGCCGGCTTGTAGGCGCCGGGCTGCTTCCTGAAGAGATATTTATCGAGGCGGTACTTACAGCAGCCCCCGTGAAGATCCTGCGGCGCGGAGACACCTCCCGGAAAGAGCGGGATCTGCTTATAATTGGTGCCGGACCCGCAGGGCTTACGGCAGCTATTTATGCTGAACGGAGCGGCCTCAGGACCGTCGTACTCGAGAAGGCCAATATCGGGGGACAGGTGGCTATCACTCCGGTCGTTGAAAACTATCCTGGATTCACCACCGTTGGAGGAAAGGCGCTGATGGATATGATGGCGCTGCAGGCCACGGCATATGCAGACATCCATGAGGGGGAGGAAGTAACCGGTATTAAACAGGATGACAAAGGGTTCGAGGTCACAACGAGCAGGGCTGAATATACCGTAAAGGCCGTACTGATTACTTCAGGCGCCGAAAGCAAGAAATTAGGGGTAAAGGGTGAACAGGAGTTTCAGGGGAAAGGGGTCAGCTACTGCGCAGCCTGTGACGGCTATTTTTTCAAAGACAAAAGGAAGGTGCTGGTTGTGGGGGGCGGAAATACAGCAGTTACCGAGGCATTATACCTGGCAAACCTGGGGGCCGATGTCACCATAGTCCATCGGCGGGAGGAACTGCGGGCCGAACAGTTTCTCCAGCAGGAACTCCAAAAAAATAATATCCCCGTCCTGCTCAACACTGAACTGCGCAGCATTTCCGGTGATAAGAGGGTAAGCACTGTTGCCCTGGAAAACACGAAAGATCGGACCATGCAGGAACTTACCGTTGAAGGCGTATTCATAGCCGTCGGATATATACCGGCCAATCAGCTGGCGGTTTCACTGGGGGCAGCGTTAGATGAGGAAGGCTATATCAGAGTGGACAGCAGGCAACGGACGAATATAGGCCATGTTTATGCAGCCGGAGATATTACCGGCGGGATTAAACAGATTGTCACGGCAGTCAGCCAGGGCGCTGTCGCTGCCACGACAATATTCGAAGACCTTTCGAACCCTTATTGGAAGACCGCCAGGAGCTGAACCAATTTCCGTGGTCTTATATCATGTCTTTTTTTGATGCATAAGTTTCCCGATTTTCTTATAATGGAACAAGGAATTTAATCTTATAACCGGAGGAAGAACAGATGAAAATAGAACTTGAAGGCACCCTGCTTAAGATGATCCCGGAAACCGACCAGGAGAAAAAAGAGCTGAACCAGCTCTGGACAATCATAATCGGCTGTGTCAGCGATGGCAGAAAGCTCGTTCCCGTCGGCGAATACATTCCCGGAATCAAGGAAGTCGCAGTATTTAATATAGAGTAGCGGCGGCCTGCGCTTTCTTTTTTTCTATCAGGAATTCTTCGATTAGTGCCGCGTCTGCCGGCCTGACCTCGATACGGTATTGTCTTCCGTTGTCTGTCACGGCAACAGCCACGCTATCGAGTCCCCTGGCATCTGAATATCGGGCACAGAGGGCTGCTGCAGTTACAATGTCAGCCTCAGTAACTGACTGCCCGATGATCAGGGTGACAGGACTTCCATGGTCAGGCACATGCAGAGATATCCCTGCACCCCCTGAAAGGTTCAGGATCATCTCGTTCTCTGCCTCGTCTCTCCCTACCACTGCCTTACAGGACAGTCCGAGTCTGAAATGCCGGCCGAGCCGCAGCAGGTGATAGTCATTCAATGCCGGTGACGGGTCATGCTGAAACAGTTCACGCAGTCTGTAGGAATAATTCGGCTCTGTAAGCAGACACCCTCCGGCTGGCGAAGGATATTCGGTAAGGCCAAACTCCCGCGCAAGGGCCATCTGGGGTTTTCGTGTGCGGCCTCCAAAGCCATAGAGCTGCTCCCGGTCAACAAGCCCCTGCTCTTCAGCCAGAGTCGGCTTTAATATCTTGGCACTGAGAGGCCTGAGGACCCTGCCGCGGAGCCCTGTCTCGCGGTCAATAATATCGAGGGCGTCCCTGCGCTGACTCATCGGCCGCTGTCCGAGCACCTCACCGGTGATGATAAAGGCAGCCCCGGTCATCTCCATAAACTCTTTCGCCTCCTGCAGCATCAAGATGCGGCAGTCCATGCAGGGGTTCATGTTCCTGCCATGGCCGAACTTCGGGTTCTTGACTATCTCTATGAATTTTTCGGACAGATGGCAGAGCTTCACCTCAAAGCCAAACTTCACTGAGGCAGCAAAAGGATCTTTGGAACAGGAAGATCTGTCCGAGATGTCGCAGCCGAAGTGGTTCATGAAGGTTATAGCTTTTACTTCTATTCCCTGACGCATCACGGTCAGAATCGCAAGGGTACTGTCGAGGCCGCCCGAGTAGAGGGCCACAGCCCGTGTGCGGCCTGCGGTGCTGCTTGCCAGACCTTCTATGGGCCCGCTCACCTGCCCACTCATCTATATGACCTTATGATCTGCGCAGGAGTAGCAACTGCAGTCCCGACCTCGCCGACCACAATGCCGGCGGCGTGGTTTGAAAGTTCAGCTGCCTCCTCCAGCGTGGCCCCTGCCGCATATGCCAAGGCAAACGCCGAAATAACCGTGTCACCTGCCCCCGTCACATCATAAACTTTCTGTGCAACAGTCGGGATATGCACGGTACTGTTATTCGTAAAGAGACTCATCCCGTCCTCACCGCGAGTAATAAGAACTGCTTTCAGGTGCAGGTTCCGCAGAAGCTTCCTTCCGGCCTTATGAAGGGTACTGTCATCTCTGATCTCGATACCAGAACCCAGGGACGCCTCTGACATGTTCGGCGTTATCAGGGAAACTCCGCGATAGAAATTGAAATGGCCTACCTTGGGGTCCACAGCAACAAAGAGCTGGCGTTTCATAGCAAGTTTTACGGTAAGAGCAACCAGGCTGCCGGATATCATTCCTTTTTTATAATCAGAAATGATCACTGCATCAAAATTGCCAAGAACTGAGGCTATGTACCCGGAAATATCCTTCAGGACCTTACCGCCAAGATAGGTACTGTCCTCTCTGTCGAACCTGACAACCTGCTGGTTATGAGCTATGACCCGGGTTTTAATCGTCGTCGGACGCTTCGTCTCAAAGATCCCTCCGGTCGAAATTCCTTCTGACTCAAGCATCGCAGCAAGCATTTCTCCTGCCCGGTCATGCCCGACCGTGCCAACCACTGCAGCTTCACCTCCCAGGGCGATGATATTGCGCGCAACATTGGCGGCCCCACCCAGCAGGGAACTTTCCCTGGAAACCTCTACCACAGGCACCGGGGCCTCCGGGGATATGCGGTTGACCTTTCCCCAGATATAATGGTCCAGGATAAGGTCTCCAATGACCAGGATCTTTCTGCCGCTAAAGTTCTTTATTATTCCTCTATAATCCATTTTGTACTATACCCCACGCTTCAGCCAAAAGGAAAGAATACGATTTCCTGATTATTTGCATAAAAAAAGGGCGGGTCTTTCGACCCACCCTTTTGAAAAAACCTTAGATCTTCTTAATTTAGAAGTTAAGGGTTACCATGTTTCTGAGAACGGTTACAGCCTTGTTGTGTGAGTAGAAGTCACCAGCCTTGAAGTAGCCGGCATCAACCTGATACACAAGGTTCTTTGCTACGTTGTAAGCAACCTTGGCATCAACTTCCCAGCCAGCTTCCTTGGAACCGCTTGCTGAGTTAGCCTTTGAAGCCCTGAGGATGTAGCCATCGATAGATGCCTTCAGGTCCTTCATCGGGGTAAAGTCTGCGCCAATGTTGTAGTAGGTGGTGTTGGCAAGACCGGTAGCCTTGGCACCAGCAGTGGTGTTAGCAAGATATTCATAGACAAGGGTGTAATTCTGAACTTCGCTGACATAAGGAACAAAGGTGTCAACGTTTGAGCTGCCGGACTTAGGACCGCTACCATAAGCAAAGCTTGCCCTGAGGTTTGCAGGATCCATCATGTAGTTGCCTTTAAGCAGAAGAGCATAGCCCTTGAACTTGGCATCGCCAGCCTTACCAAACTGAATGTCTGCCTCAGCATTGTAGCCAAAGCCACCCAGTTTGCCGTTGGCATGAAGGCCAAGGTTCTGATGGGTGAAATCAATCTTGGAAAGATTCAGGTAGGTGTAGTTGATACCAACAGTGTTGGCTGCATCCAGCTTGTAGGTAACAAGACCTACGTAACCATCAAGATCATCGCCATTGGTGGTGTGTGTACCCTTCAGGCCGTTAGCTGCAACGCCAAGAAGCGGAATAGCCTTGCTGTCTCTGCCGTCGCCGGCAAACTTAACCGTGAGAAGGCCGATATGCATCTCCTTCATGGGGTCCATGAAGAATACGATTGCATCATCGCCAAACCTGGTGTGATCAAAGAACTGCTTCTCGCCAAGAGCAAGAGGCATATGACCAACCTTGAGGCCTGAACCAAAGCCGAAAAGGCCGGTTCCCTTGTAGAGGATCCAGGACTGAAGGACGTTAAAGCCATTCAGGTGAGAGTTGAAGTTGCCCCACTTGACGGTGTCTGAATCAATGGCATCACCGGTCTCAAGCTGAATAAAGCCCTGAACGTTCGGGGAAACATTGGCATCAACACTCAGTCTGAGTCTCTGGTCGTACCATGCCTGAGAGGATGATGAGGCAGGTGCACCGGAAACGAGGTTCTTCATGTACCAACCCCTGGTCCTGATCTCACCACCAAGGGTGATCTGGGTTGTGCCTTTTGCTACGATTGCCTGAGTCTCTGACGGGATCTCAGCATGGATAGCGAAAGCACTTGCTGCAAAGCTCATTACGAAGATTGCGCCTAAAATAATCGCTAAAAATTTTTTCAATGTACTATCCCTCCTTCTATAAAGGTAGAGTTTCGATATCAACCTGGGCCTTACATCTTCAAGCGGCTTTCGGTGCAATATCTAACTAAATATTTTGTCCGCCAAGGGCGGATTTTTTTACGCTAAAACTTTTTTGTACCAGCTTGAGAATTGAGCTTAATATCACCTCCCTGTACAATGTTCTGCTTCCCATGGAAACAGTGGTCAACTATAATTTAGCCTTAACTGCATATTCCGGTCATTGTAATCGTTGAAATTTATATCATTTCGGCGCCCGTTTTGTCAAGATTTTTAATAAACCTATAAGCATTTCTGCATCATCCTGCTCGCGGTGCCTGCTATTTGACGTCAATATACTTTGCAAAAATAAGGCCAAGCATGGGAATAAACCGGCAAATAACAATATATGCTTTAAATTCAAACTGTTAATGTCATATTATTGTGCTGAGAATTATGAAAAAAATATAATAATGTGTATCTATTTTTCAACACCACACTGGCAAATATAGGACAGTTGTCCGGCCACGACTGTTCCTACCGGCTGACTGTCCCTGCCAGGTCCGACAGGTTGATCGAACAGTCAGCCTGACGCGATACTACCACAGTACCGGGGGCCAACGTCGCGGCTCTTATGGTAGAATGTCCTGCATGGTTAAAATTATCTACCGTTCGGTTTTGAAAGAGTTGCTCGTTATGTTTCTGCTGATCATCGCCTTTCTTAACTCGATCCTCATGATGGAAAAAATACTGAAGCTGACGAGACACCTCTCCGGACTGGGGGCCTCTGCCTGCGACATGGCCCAACTTATCCTTTATCTGCAGCCGTCTTTGCTGGCACTCACTATCCCCATGGCCATTCTCCTTGCCCCCATCGTTGTCTACGGAAGAATGACTATGGATAATGAGATCATTGTTCTCCGGGCAAGCGGGATGAGTTTCAGGCAGATATCCTACCCGGTCATGGTCATGGCACTGCTGGGTTTCCTGTTCAGTATCGCTTTCAGCTTTTATCTGGGCCCGAAAAGCAGCCTCAAACTCCGGGATGAGTTGGCGAAAATGGTCACGGTCAGGGCGGCCCTCGCTGTTGAGGCCGGGACTTTCAACACGACTCTGAAGGACATGGTTATACTGGTAAGGGGCAAGAGCGGGGACGTTCTTGAGGACATTTTCATCTATGACAACCGGAGCAGTGAGGAGCCGAAGGTTCTCATGGCCCGCGAAGGGAGACTTTCACTGGCGGATGACTTCACCCTCAGCCTCTCGCTGACCGACGGATACATAAATATTTTGAAGGGAACAAATATTATCGAGCTGTTCTTCGACCGGTACCAGTTCACCATGACCCTCTCCCCTTATGCGCCTGCCCTGAAGAAGATGGAACTCATGCCGTCCGAGCTTGTGAGCAGAATCAACGAAGCGAAGGGGGAAAAGGAGCGCATCTCTTTTTACCTTGAACTTCATCGCAGACTGGCGCTGCCGGTCATATGCCTGATACTTATGCTGCTCGCCCCTCCCCTTTCGCTCATGTCGGGCAAATCAGGAAAACTGCTGGGCCTGACCATAGGGCTGACGGTCTTTGCCGGATACTATGTCCTGCAGATATATTTGGAAAGCCTCGCCCTGCAGTCCCGCATCCCCCATTATGTAGGGGCATGGGCAACACCGCTGCTGCTCACGGTCATTGGCCTTGTTCTCTACCGGCGGGAGAGTGTCCGATGAAAATAGTCCAGCGACTTTACCTGAAAGAATTTTTTATCCTCCTTGGCCTGCTGGTCATCGGGCTTTCTCTCATCTTCAGCCTGATTGACCTGACAGGCAAAATACAGGGCTTCCTGCCGGGGAAACCCTCTCCTCTCAACCTGATACTTTACTCGATATATATCATGCCCAAGTTCTTCCTGTACCTGCTGCCGATGTCCGTACTGATATCGGGAATGTTCATCTTCAGCCAGGCCTCCCGCCGGAAGGAAATTCTCGCAATCAAGGCAGCGGGGGGGAAGCTCCGTTCACTTTTTTATCCGTTTATTGCCGCAGGGGCAGCCCTCTGCATTTTTGCCTTTCTGACAGGAGAGTTTATAGTCCCCGGGTTCACCAGGCAGGCCATCGGCATGAAAAACTATCTGGAGGGTGATGCAAAAAAAATGGTGTTCGACAGCGGTATGCTCTGGCTCCGGAGTATCGACGGTTCACCGGTAAGAATAGATCTGTACCATGCTGAAAAAAAGATGGCAAAGGGAGTAAGCATCTTTGTCATAGGGAAAAATATTCTGAAAGAGCGCATCGTTGCAGACCGTGCCTACTGGGACGGAAAGACCTGGGTCCTGGAAGAGGTAACGATATCCCATATTGATTCAGGCAGGACTGAAAAGCTCCGCTCTCTTGCCTACGGCAACCTGGAATCTCCTGATCTTTTTACCCGTGAAATGAAGACCACGGAAGAGATGGACATCGGCGAGCTCTACCGGTATATGCAGAAACTGAAAAAAGCCGGATTCCGGAACATCAAACTTGCGGTGGACATAAATTCAAAGGTCTCGTTCCCCCTCATCACCATATTTATGATGATGCTCGGCATCTCCCTGGCCCTGAGGATGGGCAGCAGTGGTGGGTTTCTCAGTGCGGGACTCGGACTTCTCATAAGCCTGGTCTACGGGTTCAGTTATACCTTTTTTCTGTCCATGGGCTATGCCGGAATTCTGCATCCGCTGCTTGCCGCCTGGATCATGCCCGGAGTCTTCAGCCTGCTTTCAATCTATCTCTTTCTGACTATCCCGGAATAAATGGACGTAGTGTCTGACCTCTGCCTGATACAGCTTGCGGAGTTTTTGCGAGACACTGCCTACGGCATATGCCGTATCATCCACCCGTGAAACAGGCATGACCTCTGCAGTCGTATTCGTAAAAAAAACCTCTGTTGCACTCAGGATATCAGCCGGGGAAAAGAGCCCTTCGTGTACGGGTAGCCCTGATTTCCGTGCCAGACTGATAACGATCTCACGGGTAATGCCGTCCAGGATGCCGGCATCAACAGAAGGGGTGCAGACGCTGCCGTCCTTCACAAAAAAGATATTGCAGACCGTACCCTCGGCAATATTATCCTCTGTGTTCAGCATGATAGCCTCATAGGCCCCCCGGTCTATTGCATCTGCCTTCGCCAGAATATTATTGAGAAAATTCAGGGACTTGATCATCGGATTGATAGCCCTGACATGGTTTCTGATGACCGGCGAAATGACAAGAAAAACCCCGTCCTGATAAAGCTTCACGGGATACGGCTTGAACAGCTCGGCGATAATGACCAAAGTCGGCTTTTTGCAGAGGGCCGGGTCAAGTCCAATCGGGCCCTTTCCCCGCGACAGCGTTACCCGCACATAGGCATTGCTCAGGCCATTGGCCCGGATGGTCTCATATACAGCCCCGGCAATAAACTTCCTGCCCGGGATCTGCATGCGGATCAGAGAGGCCGACCGACCAAGCCGGCCGAGGTGCTCATCCAGACTGAAGACCACTCCTTCATACGCCCGCATCGTTTCGTAAACCCCGTCACCATACAGGAACCCATGATCGAACACAGAAACCATTGCCTCAGATTCATCCACAAGCCGGTCATTCAGAAATATCTGCATAGGTCTATTTTGCGGCAGATATGCTTTTTTTTCAATTCGCCTTGCCCCTGTCTGTCATATCCTGTATCATTTCTCATGGTGCGAAAAATCACCTCACAGGACGCACCCGGTTTTCTTGCGATCGTACTGCACGCGCATCTGCCGTATGTGCGCTGCCCGGAACAGGAATATCTTCTTGAAGAAAGCTGGCTGTATGAGGCCCTGACAGATACCTACATCCCTCTGTTGGGGATGTTTGACCGGCTACTGAACGACCGCGTGGATTTCCGAATGACCCTGTCTCTTTCACCGACCCTGATTGCCATGTTCAGCGACCGGCTTCTGCAGGAGCGCTACTGCCGGCATCTGGATCGGCTGACCGCTCTGGCTGAAGAGGAGATGGCACGCAACAGCAACAACAGCGACTTTCTCCCCCTGGCCCGGATGTATCACCGGCTTTTTCGTTCCACCCGTGATCTGTATGACCGCGTCTACCGCAGGGACCTCATAGCCGCCTTCCGGGCAGTGGCTGAAAGCGGGACAGTAGAACTGATCACCAGCGCAGCCACGCATGCCTATCTGCCGGCCCTGCTGTCGGAACCCTCATCAGTAAGGGCTCAGCTCGGCATCGGCGCAAGGTATTTTGCCGGGACCTTCGGCCGGGAAGCAGGAGGCCTATGGCTTCCGGAGTGCGGGTTTGCCCCGGAACTTGACCCGCTTATCGCGGAAGCCGGCAGCCGCTACTTTTTCCTGGAAAGTCATGGACTTATCGCGGGCACACCTCCACCCCGGCAGAGTATCTACAGCCCGGTGGTTACCCCCTCGGGCACCGTGGCTTTTGCGAGAGATATCGATTCTGCCCACGAAGTCTGGAGCTCTATCTCGGGGTATCCCGGCGATCCTGACTACCGGGACTTTTACCGGGATATCGGCTTTGATCTGGATCCGGAGGAACTTCGGGACTATCTTCCCCACGGCCTGAGGACATTCACCGGCCTGAAATATTACCGGATAACCGGAAAATCTGACGTGAAGCAGCCCTATATAATTGAAAGGGGACTCAGCAAGGCACAAATACATGCAGCTGACTTTGTGAGGAAAAAAAAGGAGCAGATCGCCGGCCTCGGGCAGCGGTTCGGACATGGCAGCCCCGCACCGGTCATCACTGCTGCCTATGATGCCGAACTTTTCGGACACTGGTGGTTTGAGGGAATTGCCTGGCTCAGAGAAGTGCTTGTCCGATCAGCAGCAGCGCAAGACGAGCTTCAGCTTACGACGCCTGCTGACTATCTGGCAGAGCATCCGGTTACTCAGCCCTGCATGCCTTCGCTGTCCAGCTGGGGGAAAAAAGGGTATGGGGCAACCTGGATAGACGGAGAAAACAACTGGATATACCGGCACCTGCTGCATGCTGCCCGGGTAATGTCAAATATGGCGGATACTGCCGCAGCCAATCCGGCCTTCAGCAGTTCGAAGGTGATAACACGGGCACTGAATCAGGCGGCACGGGAGCTGCTTCTGGCACAATCAAGCGACTGGCCCTTTATGATAAAGAACCGCAGCGCCGCCTCATATGCAGAAAAACGCCTGACCGGACATATCCAGAATTTTTTGTCTCTGCAGAGGGAAATCACCGCGGGAGAGGTTAACGTGGCCTCTCTTGAGCAGCTCGAAATACGAAACGCCCTTTTCCCTGATGTTGACTACCGGATCTTTGGCAGAAAGTCCTCAGGCCAGGAGTTTATTGAACGGATATGACCGCAGATACGTCAGAAACTCATCAACTGCATGAGATGAAACAGAGCTTTTGTTGACAATCAGTGAGAAATCCCTGTTCACCCGCTCTTCTTTTATTCTGAGCAGCTGCAGGGTGCCGTACTTCAGTTCCTTCCGTACGGCCCAGCGGGAAAGAATAGAGACGCCCAGCCCATTTTCGACCGCCTCTTTGATCGCTTCAGTACTGCCGAGCACCATGGCTACCTTCATGTTGTTCGGGGAAATACCATACTTTGACAAAAACATCTCTATCATCTGGCGTGTCCCTGATCCGCCTTCCCTGAATATAAAAGGCTCTTTGGTCAGTTCGCTGATCGGGATATCTTTCTTTTTTGCCCAGGGATGATGCGCGGGGACGACGAGCAGCAGTTCATCGGGGATCAGCTTCTCGACCACCATCTTCTGCCGCGACACCTCGCCCTCCACCAGCCCGACGTCAATACTCCCGGAGTTCAGCATGTCGACAACACGCTTGGTATTGCCTACCAGAAGGTGTATCTTGATCTTCAGATGTGCTTTTTTGAAATCAGTAATAACGCCGGGCAGCAGGTAGTTGCCGATGGTTGAACTGGCCCCGATACTGATACTGCCCTTGACCAGTCCGGTAATGTCTCCGATTACTTTCTCGACATTTGCGTAAAGCCCAAGAATCTCCTTCGCAAATTTGTAGAGGATCTCTCCGGCCGGGGTCAAAGTGACCGTACTGCTCGACCGGTCGAACAGCTTTGTCTCATATATTTCTTCAAGGGCCTGTATCTGGAGACTTACCGCAGGTTGTGTCAGGTGGATGATCTCAGAGGTCTTCGAAAAACTCCTGGTTTCCGCCACAGTGCAAAAAACCTTCAACTTATGGTCTTCCATTCTAGCCTCCCGCTTACCTGTGGCAAACTGCAGTGCCCTATTCAGTGTTATTCAGTGCCGAAGCAGCACATAAGCCGAGTTCTGTCTACCATTCCCGTACTGACAAATGGACGTCGGTCATTCCTCTCTGTCCCGCATAAAGCCGGGATCATGCAGCCTTACCCGTTCCGCCATCCCGTCGCAGCGGAATTCGAGGGGGCCCCTCTCAGGGCGGAACCTATTTGGCCTTGCTCCAGACGGGGTTTTCCAAGCTATCCCGGTCACCCGGTATACTGGTGGGCTCTTACCCCACCTTTTCACCCTTTCCCCGCCAACGCTAAAAACACGGGCGGGGTGGTTTCCCTTTCTGTGGCACTTTCCTTCTCCTGTTCAAAAGGAGACTCCGCATTACGGAGCGCCTTGCCCTGTGGAGCTCGGACTTTCCTCCCGGTGTGAGAATTTTCTCTCCGATCAGGTGATCGCCGCATTGCTGCGGTACCGGGCAACCGCTTGTTCTGCTTCGGCAGCCTATAAGAAATTTAAATTATTATATAATATTTTCTTGAATAATAAAAGTACATCCGGAGGGTGATCGGGCCAAAAACTTTGGTCAGTCTTCCCGGTAAAAGAGAATGCGCTGGCACTGGGGGCACTGCAGCAACTCCTCGTTCTTGCGTACTTCAACGAAAAGCTGGGGAGGCATATTCATGTCGCAGCCGCCGCAGACCTCATTTTTTGCCGGAGACAGGGCAATCCCGCCGCCTGCACGCAACAGCCGCATATACAGGGTATAGACATCAGGCTCAATCAGGTTGACAATCCCCAGGCGCTCAGCCTTCAGCCCGGACAGCTCCTTCTCGTGGCTTGCAACTTCGCGGTCAAGCTCTTTTCTGACGACTTCAAGCTTTTCAAGTTCCTGCCGCACAACCACTTCCTCAGTCTTCTGAAGCTTGAGTGTCCGGTCAAGGTCATCCATGATCAGGAGGACCTCCTCCTCAATTTTCCCGATCTCCTTCTCAGAAGACTCTATCTCTTTAAGATGCGCCTGATATTCTTTGTTCGTCTTGATATCCGGCGTCCGGGCCTTCATCTTCTTTATTTTTTCCTGGATATCTTCAAGGGTTTTTTCACGGTCACGCTTCTTTTTCTGAAGGGCTTCACTCTTCTGCTGCATTTTTTCAAGATTCTGGCGGGAGAGTTTCAGAGGTTCGTCCTGTTCACTGATGCGGCCGGGGACCTTGTCGATAAACAGCCTTTTGGCCAGTATGCGGGAATCTATCTCCTGAAGCTTGATGAGTTGCTGAATCGGTTCCTTCAATTAACCTCCAGAGATGTGGTGGGCCCACCAGGACTCGAACCTGGGACCAACCGGTTATGAGCCGGTAGCTCTACCAGCTGAGCTATGGGCCCCGCGATACGTACGGACACTGCAACAACGCTGTACCAGTGTCCTTACTGTGCAGCCAATACGTGACTGCAACACAGTTTTTTACTATAAACCTGTTATGGCATTAAGTCAAGAGTTCTCGGTAAAGGTCTTCAGCAGCCGGCTCCGCGAGGGATGCCGCAGCTTCCGGATGGCCTTCACCTCAATCTGGCGTATCCTCTCCCGGGTGACATCAAGTTCCGCGCCCACCTCTTCAAGGGTGTGCGGTTTGTCCTCCCCCAGCCCGAACCTCTTGCGGATAATTTCCTGCTCACGGTCAGTCAACCCGTCCAGCGCCTTATCAATATTCCGGCGCATATCATCATTGATCACACTTTCCAGAGGCGAAAGGCTGTTTTTATCTTCAATGAAATCGAGGATCGAGCTCTCCTCATCATCACCCACCGGTGTTTCCAGTGAAATAGGCTCCTTGGAGATTTTCAGCATCTCCTTCACTTTTTCAGCCGGGATATGCATTCTCACCGCAATCTCGTCAGGGGATGGTTCACTCCCACGCTCCTGCAGCATTTCCTTGATCACCCTCGCCATCTTGTTGACAGACTCGACAATATGGACAGGGACCCGTATCGTCCTGGCCTGCTCAGCGATCGCGCGCGTAATAGACTGCCTGATCCACCAGGTCGCGTAGGTGCTGAATTTATAGCCGCGACGGTACTCAAAGCGGTCAACTGCCCGCATCAGCCCTATATTCCCTTCCTGGATCAGATCTGAAAAACTGAGCCCCCGGCCGAGATATTTTTTTACAATACTTATGACAAGCCGGAGATTGGCTTCCACGAGGCTGTTCTTGGCCTCGCTGCCCTTCAATTCGGCATCGATAAGAATCCTGAGCGCATCCTGCAGCTCTGCATAGCTGACCCCGAAATACTGCTCCCGCTTCCTTATTTCATCCGGAAGCCCGTTCACAGGTGCTCCCCGCCCTGATTTGTTATCTTTTGCCGTGCGCCTGGCAGCAGGCTCCCGGCGAACGACGGAACTGCTCAGTCTGCCGCGCAGTTCCATGAATTCAGCAATCTCACGGACGCCCCGCACAATCTCATCGGCCAGTGCATTGATAACGCGGGGACGCAGGTTGAGCGCCTTGACCTGCCCAATAATCTCATCAATATTTTTCTCGAGTGATGTACTGAGCGCTTTACCCGCGGACGCACCAGGGGACCTTCGGGCTTTTGCTGCCGGGGCACTGCCGGCCTGAAGAAGTTGCTGACGTTTGTCCTGCAGCTCTGCGAGCTTCAGGCATATACGGTAGAAGTCAGGCTTCTGATCCGGAAGGTCATCGCCCGCGGTATCTTCAGAATCCTGGATGATGTCCTCAACCGGAAGCTCTCCCTGATCAACCATTTCGCCGAGAGTGATAATTTTTCTTGCGGCAAAAGGCATGGAAAAGATGACTCTGAGCATCCGTTCATTTTCGGACTCAATCTTCCGGGCGAGCACAACTTCCCCGTCCTTGGTCAGAAGGGGAACCCCTCCCATCTCCCGCAAATAAAGTTTAATCGGATCGCGGTCAACATCATCAAAATTACTCTCTGTCCCCAGTTCTACCTCCGCATCCTCTTCCGACTCCTCTCCCAAATCATCCTTAAGCAGCCCCTCGTCATAGGCATCTTCCCCTTCCACGACCGGGATCTCGTCCTTGTCATCCTCTTCATCATAATCATTATAGGGTTTCACAGATTTGTTCCTTTAAGAAGTTTTTGCTTCTCAAGCAGAAAAGCATTGCTCAGTGCGGGGTCATCTGACCGCTCAATCAACAGGACCTTTTCATCCAATTTTCTCTTTTCTATTTTTGCAAGACAGTCATCGATATTGCGGTCTATAAACTCCGGATCAAACCCGGGGTCAACAGACAGCATCGTCACCATTTTCTTTTCGTCCTCTCCGGCCTCTTCAAGAACATCCAGCAGTTCCTTTCCCGCCGGCAGGGAGGCCATCCGGCTGAAAAGCGTGGCGACGGTCTTATCCGCAATCTCCCGCACCGAGATCCGGGAAAGCACATAGCCGGCCTTCCCGGGAGCCGACAGCACAGCACTCAGCAGCAGGTGCTCCTCATTGCGCCTGACCAGCGGACCCGCTTCACGCGCCGGGGGGGCTGCGGACTTTCCCTTGACCGGTGCTTTCATCTTTTTCAATTCATCTCTCAGTGTGGTCTCATTGATCCGGGTTGTCTCCGCAAGTTCCGTCAGCATTTCGTCCGCAGTCAGAAGATCCCCGATTGAGGCAATAAGACCAAGGACCTCCCGGACAGTCTGCAGCTTGTCGCCCTGGTTAATGCTGAAGAGAAAGCCTATCATTCCCTGTGCATGCTGCAACAGCTCCGAAAACGCCGCGGCCCCGTTCTTTTTCAGATAACTGTCAGGATCCTCCTGGTCAGGGAGTACCAGTATCGAGGCAGCAAAATTATTCTGGCAGATGAGCGGGAGCGCCCTCCTGGCAGCAGCTTTCCCCGCCGCGTCGCCGTCAAAGACCAGGACAGCCCTGTCGGCCATGGTCCTCAGTTTCCGGATATGTGCGATGGTCAGAGAGGTCCCCAGCGGAGCGACAACATTGCTGAATCCGAACTGATGGCAGATAACAACATCCATATAGCCCTCGGCAATCAGCACCCTGTTTTCGCGCCGTATCTGTTCCTTGGCGTGACTGAGGCCGAAGAGTGTCTCTGATTTCCGGAACACCGCTGTTTCAGGAGAATTGAGATATTTTGGGGTCGCATCATCAAAGGCCCTGCCTCCAAAAGCGACTACCGTCCCGCTCATATTCGTGATAGGGAACATGACCCTGTTCCGAAACATATCGTACAGTCCTTTGGTCCCTGAAACGGCAAGTCCGGACTCCAGGATCTCCTGGTCCTTAAACCCCTTGCCCCTGAGATGGCGCAGGAGGTTCTGCCAGCCATCCGGCGCGTATCCGATCCTGAAGCTCTGGAGCAGTTCCTCCGTAATCCCCCGGCCTTTCACATAGGCAGCTGCCTTTTGTGATCTCTCCAGCTGCAAGCTGAAGTAGTCACGGGTCTCAAGCAGAATGCTTCTGACCTTTTCATCCCGCTCCGACGTCCGGCGAAAACTCCCTGCATCAGGCAGCGAAACCCCGGATTTCCTGGCAAGCAGGGCCAGAGCCTCCTGAAAAGAGAGATGCTCATGCTTCATGACAAAGGCAAAGATATCTCCACCGGTGCTGCATCCGAAACAATGGAACATCTGTTTGGCCTGGCTTACGGTAAAAGAAGGGGTCTTCTCAACGTGAAACGGGCATAACCCTTTCCAGTTCTGGCCGGCCTTTTTCAGCTGGACATACTCGGAAATCAGGTCAATGATATCAATTCTTGATTTTATGTCTTCGAGGATTCTATCGGTCTTCATGCCTTTCCCCGTCTGAAGAAAGCTTCAGTTTTATTCTACCACGAAGCCGAAGGGTTTTGCGTGTAATGCGGGCAGGGAGCAGGATGCTGACAGCGGACAGATACGTTATGATGCAGGACTGCTGCGATCCACCCGGGTAAAGCCGGAGCAGCCGATTATCTGAAGGCCGGCCCCTTTGTTAAGCTCATCCAGAAGCAGGTTAACACCCAGGTTATCGCTCGAAATATGGCCGGCAATGACCACATTCATATGATGTTTTTCTGCTTCTTTCCTGTGATCTTCGCTGATATGCATACCAACAATGGTGTTGACGCCGGCTGAAACCAGACGGGCAAAAACGTCTTTTGACCCCTCTGTCCCTCCGGTCATATCCACAAATACTCTGCCGGCAGTCCTTGTCCTGGACCCGACAAGTATCTTGGGGCCGGAGCCCTGCGCAGCAGCGTTTTTATATTCCGGAATCTCCCTGATCAGGTCAAGCAGATCACTCAGCGTTTCCGGCTTTTTTTCATCAAAAAGTTTCTGCAGAAAATGTACAACCATGTTGTCGGCCGGGGTATGAAGGCAGAGGAACGGTATGTCCATAAGTCTGGCGGCATCGACCGCCCTTGTATGGTTCAGCGGCATCAGGCGTCGTTCAACTTCTCGCACCCGGCTCTCCATAAGCCCTTCAGCTACATTGATCGGAACTCCGAACCGTTGAAGTATATCCGACTGCATATTCATGACCTCATAGAGGTTCGCGTAAGCCATGCCTTCCGGATGGTGTGCCAGGATAAGGTCAACAGGGGTCCCTCTCCTGCCGAGTGCCTCGGCCAGCAGGACCTCACCGACTTCTATATCGATGCCGACCAGAACGGTCCTGATATCTGCATCCTCACGACCATAGAGGATCCGTGAATCGCTATACGGATTGGAGAGGGTCTCCCTGTCAAACAGTTCTTTTTCGCCTGGTTTCTGGTCATCAAAGGCCTTTTCGGCACGCTTCAGGGCCTTCAGGACAGGATCATTTCCCCTGGGATCATGCTGCATGCCTATGTCAATAGCCTTATTATAGATATCTATAAGCTTCATACAATAACCGAAAAAACGGCAAAGGGTTCCCCGTTACGGGGAACCCTGGTGTTCATTATGAATCACTGCCTGATACCGTCCTGAGCAGTGCGAAGAAAAAAAGCTGATTTCAAGACATGCGGTATAACCGGTAAATCTCTGTAAAAACGAATACCTTATCTGGCTGATATCCGGACTTTTTTCAGCGCCTTTTTACGGGCTGCGATAGCCTTCTTTTTCTTCTTGACGCTCGGCTTATCGTAATGTTCTCTCTTTTTTACCTCAGAAAGAATACCTTCCTTTTCGCACTGTTTTTTAAATCTTTTCAGCGCGTTTTCGAAAGAGTCACTTTCGCGAACTCTGATTGAGGGCATCCACTAATCACCCCTCCCTGTTTAAATTTTTTCAATTTTATCAGTTCTGCAACATCCATGTCAATGCACTTTAGAAAAAACCAGTTGAAAATAAAGGAAAAAGACCAATTGCCTTAGCAAACCGTCTCAACGTTGCCGCAAGCCGTCATTGAAAATACCGCAGGAGATATGATAGAGTCATTACCTGTCTTTTTTTTCATTAATACTGTGCAACCCTGAATAGAGCCCTGAATAGAGCCCTGGAATAAGAACATGATCCCCTGTGAAGCCATTATCAACAGTCTGGAAGAGGCTATTGTCCTGTTCAACAGGTCATTACATATCACGTACCTGAACAGAACAGCTGAAGAGCTTTTCGGCAAGGGTTCCCGGGACCTGATGGGAAAAACATGTTCCAGCCTGCTGCGGGGGGAGAAGATAATACCGCCACTGATTAAAAAAACCATTGCTGAAGGCCGTTCCTTCAGGGGAAAATCGGTGAGTGCTGAAATTGGGGCTGAAACCGTTGCCGAGATAGGAACCCCGTTGAATATGGATTTCAACCTCTCACCCCTGTATCTCGACAACAAGGTTGCGGGGGCGGTCCTTTCCATATCGAGAAACATAAGTATTGCAGAAAGGGAAGACTATGATTTCGACTCAATGGTTTTTCTTATCGGGTCAATTGCCCACGAGATAAAAAATCCCCTTGGGGGCATTAAGGGTGCGGCCCAGTTACTGCGCCATAAAGCGCAGGATGAGTCTATTCACGAATACACGGATCTCATCATCCGGGAGACAGACAGACTGAATGCCATCCTGCATGATTACCTGACCATCTGCAGAAAACCGTCGTTCAGTCAGGTTAACATTCATGAGGTCATTGAAAAGGCCCTGTCGATCATGCAGGTCCTGCTGAAGGAGCGTAAAATAACTATCCGGCGCAGTTATGACCCCAGCCTTCCTCTCGTTGACGGGGATGAGGCAAAGTTGTTGCAGGTATTTCTTAATATTATTAAGAATGCCATTGAGGCCATGAAAAAAGGCGGCCTTTTTGAGATAACCACCTCCCCCTCCGGAGAGTCGTTCAGAGAGGCCGGGAAAATAAAGCGATGGGCGCTGATGACCTTCAGGGATAATGGCACCGGCATCTCCGAAGAGGATCTGGGCAGAATATTCCTGCCCTTCTATACGAGAAAGAAAAGCGGCACTGGCATAGGGCTTGCTTTATCAAAAAAGATTATTAAGGACCACAGGGGATTAATCAAAGTGGCAAGCCAGAGACAAAAAGGGACTTCGTTTTTTATTTATCTTCCGTTCGGAGAACAGAAACATTAAAAAGATTCTTATCATAGACGACGATGAAAGTATTGTCTGGGTAATCAAAAAGACCCTCGAGCCGTCCGGGTACAGCATCACCTCACGCTCGCGGCTTGCATCCGGTCTCCGGGCGGTCCAGGATATGCCTCAGGTTATCCTGCTTGATCTGATGCTGCCGGACGGAGACGGATTGGAGGGACTCAAAGAGATTCGCTCCATGCACCCGGAGGCCTCGGTCATTATGATAACGGCCAACGCCATGATGCAGAGCACTATCACCGCCATGAAAGAGGGGGCGTACGACTATCTCGAAAAACCGTTTGACATCGAAGAACTGAAGATCGTCATCGACAAAGCCTTCAGGGATCTGGCAATCCGGGCAGAACTGAAGGAACTGAAGAAAACGGTTTTCGAGACAGAGTCTCCCCAGATGATCGGCAAAAGCGCCGGGATGGTTAAGGTATTCAAAGATATCGGCAGGATAGCCGCCAAGGACATAACCGTACTGATAACAGGGGAGAGCGGCACAGGCAAGGAACTGGTTGCCAAGGCGGTCCATTTCAACAGCCGCAGGAGCGCGGGTCCGTTTATCGCCATTAATGCGGCCTCCATACCAAAAGATCTTCTGGAATCCGAGCTCTTCGGGTACCGGAAGGGAGCCTTCACCGGGGCGGTCAGGGACAAGGAGGGAAAGATCGAAGCTGCCAACGGCGGCACGCTGTTCCTCGATGAAATCTCGGAAATGGACCCGGGACTGCAGGCCAAACTCCTGCGTTTTCTGCAGGAAAAGGAGTTCAGCCCGATCGGGAGCAATGAACTGAAAAAGGCCGACGTCCGGATTATCGGGGCAACGAACCGGAATCTTACCGATGCGGTGTCAAAAGGACAGTTCAGGGAAGACCTCTACTACCGCTTCAACGTCGTCCAGATCAAATTGCCACCCCTGAGAGAGAGGAAAGAAGACATTCAGCTGCTTGCCAGGACCTTTCTGAAGGAGTCTATCCAGAAACTTGAAACAGGGGTAAAAGAACTCTCGAAAGAGGCCAAGGACGCCCTGACGCGTCATGACTGGCCGGGAAATGTCCGGGAACTTGAGAACGTTATTAAGCGTGCCTGTGTGCTTTCTTCCGGTTCGATGATAGAAAAAAAGGATCTGCTTATTGATGAGGATTCGTCCTTGTCAGTCAGGGACTTTCTCGAGGAAAAGCTGAAACGTTACCTCAAGGACATGACAAAAATCACGAACTTCAACCTCTACGAAACAGTCATTTCAGAAGTTGAAAAAGCCCTGATGGGGATCGTCCTGAAAGAAACCGGGGGCAATCAGGTCCAGACGGCCAAGATTCTCGGGATTAACCGCAATACCCTTCGATCAAAGATCAAAGAATATAAGATAAAGCTGTAAAGATCCCTCCTCTCTTTCGTTCTTCTCCATCCAGGAGTACGGAGTATAATGGGGCGGACGTCTCAGAAATTCTTGTAATCGACATAATATTTATATAGCTGACGTTTATCGCCCAATCAAGGTCAACCTGAGCGTACCTCAACAGGTTTCTTTTATAATGTGTCGCACAATAATTTCTTCCCCATCCACCCCGTTACCAATGAACTCCGGAGCAAAAAGCTAAAGTTAGAAACCGGAGAGTTATTTATCTTCCACATCTTGACACACAGCATAGTATCGAATATACTTAACTTAAAGCTATAACTTTAGACTGGAGGTTTATTTATGATGCGAAAAAGCAGTATAGCCTTATTTGCAGTACTGGCAGCATGTATCAGCATCGCAGTGCCTTCTTATGCAGCAAAACCGACCACGGCTGCAGCCTGTAAGCAGTGCCATCAGCCGGCTGACAATGTTGTAAGGGGAAATTTCTTCGGCTTATCCGAGAACTTCAAAACAGTGCAGGTGTCTGTCGGAAGTCTTATCTGGGTCATCAAATACGGCGATGACCTGAAACTTTCCGGAGCGGAAAAGCTCGGCTCACTCACGAAGGAAAAAGAGATAGCAGTCACTTTCACCGGCGGGGAAAAAACACCCTACGCGGTCAGTCTGGCGGTAAAGCAGCCGGCCAAGGTCCCTGCTGAAAAGCTGGTATCAGCAGAAGAGTTGTCAAAACTGCTCGCCCTCGGCCCGGAAAAGGGGAAATTCGTCCTCATCGATTCCAGGCCGGCGGCCAGGTATGCAGAGGGTCATATTCTCCATGCAGTCTCGATGCCGCAGCCTTCCTTCGATGCACTGAAGGACAAAGTACTCCCAAAAGAAAAGGACACCCTTCTCATCTTCTACTGCGGGGGAGTAACCTGAAGGCTGAGTCCTGATTCTGCCCGTCGGGCAGGAGAGCTTGGCTACAAAAATGCGAAGGTGTTTCATGATGGACTGCCGGTCTGGAAAAAAGGCGGCAATCTCCTGGTCTCTGAACCAAAAAATCTCAAAGACATGATTGAAAAAGATATGGCTTTTGTTCTGGTCGACCTGCGACCTGCCGGAGAGGCAGCAGAAGGCTTTATCCCCGGTGCGGTCTCCGTGCCGGCTAAAGTTCTTGCCGAAGCCAAGGCAAAGTTTCCGGCTGACCTCTCGGCCCCGGTCATTCTGTATGGCAGCGGAACTGAAGATGCTTTTAAAATGGTCAGAAACTGGGGCTATAAGGACACCACGGTCCTGCGTGGGGGCCTTGACGCATGGACGCAGGCAGGCGGTCAACTAAAGACCGGAAACCTGGAGACTGCCATCTCCTATGTACCAAAGCCCAGGCCCGGTGAGATAGCAATAGAGGAGTTCAAAGCACTGGCAGAAAAGGGAGCTGCCGGCAAACTCATTCTGGACGTACGTGATGCTGATGAAGCAGTAAGCGGCATGATTCGCGGCGCCCTCAATATCCCTGCCGGCGAAATAAAGGCACGGGTTGCCGAGATTCCGAAAGACAAGGAAATTGTCACTCACTGTACCACCGGTATCCGCGCCGAGATGGCTTACGATGACCTGCTGGAACTCGGATTCAAGGTACGTTTTCTGAATGCAGTCATCCAGATTGACAAATACGGAAAATACGAGATAATCAAGAAATAGACAATAGTTGCAATTCCGCAGCCGCTGCAGAAGGCAGTGGCTGCGGAATTGTTCTTTCTTCTCCTGATACATCCGCTTCCCTTTTCAAGAGCAATATTCATACAATAGTACACTATGGATTCCTCCATTAATGCAACTGCCTGCAGTCATAAAAAATGCTGTCCAATCAGCAAGACCCCCTGCCTGGGCGAATGCATTTATGCCAATATCCTCGATGATATAAGCATGGGCCTGGTTGGCCTGGATATCAAAGAGCGCAAGGTCTTTTTTCAGAACAAGCAGGCAGTCGAGATTTTCAAAGGCACGGTACAATCCAAGGATTATGATGCTGTCTCCTCTGTCCTGAATATTGAGGACTGCATAACCGCCAACCGGTTCAATCTCAGGCAGACCCTGCCGTTCGGCAATCGCTTCCTGGGCTGCACCGTGTACCGGATAGCCGAGTCCTATCTCTGGATCTATGTAACAGATATAACCGAAAAAATGCGTCTGGATTCTATCGCAGAGGCGGTGAACACCATGAACAATCTGGGATATATCTTCTCCGGAATCAGGCATGAACTCGGCAACCCGATAAACTCGATAAAGACCACGATGACCGTTTGCAGAAACAACATACAGGCATACTCGAAAGATACAATTCTTGAATATATCAACCGGGCCATGACCGATATTACCCGGGTTGAGGATCTATTAAAAGACCTCAAGAACTTCAGCATGTATGAAAACCCCGACCGCAGGAATGTCCTTATTCCACCGTATCTCGAAAATCTTCTGTCGATGGTCGCACCGGATTTCGGCAGCAGCAACATAAAGATAAAGACCGCGCTGCGCCCCGAAGCTGAACTCGGTTATTTTGACCCAAGGGCTTTGCAGCATGTCATCCTGAATATTCTGACCAATGCCTCGGATGCACTGCAGGGAAGAGAAAACCCTGAAATAGCTATCAGCACCTACAGGATCGGGGACCGGATCATCATCAAGGTGCGGGATAACGGCTGCGGGATTCCGGATGAGCAGAAGAAACATCTCTTCAAGCCATTCACCACCACCAAGACCCAGGGCACAGGTCTTGGACTGGTGATTGTCAAGAAGATGCTCTCAAAGATGGATGGCACCATCACCATCGTCAGCACGCAGAACGTCGAAACGATCGTCACCATCAATATCCCGGCAGGCAGTCAGCTTGTATAAACTGAAGCGCACGCTCCTGGTCATTGATGACGACCGGATCTTTTGCAGCGCGGTCAGCGACTATCTCTCCAGTGATACCCTGGAGGTAATCACGGTCCATACCGCTGCTGCATGTTTTGAAATATGCTCCCTGAAAAAAATTGATATTGCACTCCTTGACCAGAGACTGCCTGACCAGGAAGGGCATACCCTCTGCCCGGGGATACTCTCCCATAACGAGCAGACAAAAATAATCTTCACCACCGCATATCCCAGCATTGATCACGCGGTCAATGCGATCAGGGCTGGTGCCTACGATTACCTGTCAAAGCCGTTCGAACTCGAGGAACTGGACCTGTCAATTTCCCGGGCTTTGCGGACTCTCGCCCTCGAAAACATCGAACAGTTGCAGCATTACCGAAACAATAAAGAAGTAGGGGAGCACACCTTCATCGGCAGCAACGGGGGGCTTGCTGAGGTCGACCGGATGCTGAATCTTGCTGCGGCAACTGAGGCCCCGGTACTTATTACCGGAGAGACCGGGACCGGGAAAAATGTTGCAGCAAAGGCGATCCATTACCGGGGGATGGGAAATGCAGCTCCTTTTGTCAGCATCAACTGTGCAGCCCTGCCTGAAACCCTGATTGAGGCGGAGCTTTTCGGCCATGAAAAGGGTGCATTTACTGGAGCAGCCTCTGCAAAGAAGGGGGTCTTCGAGATGGCTGAAGGCGGTACGCTCTTCCTTGATGAAATCGGCGAGATGCCGGTCCATCTGCAGTCCAAACTCCTGGGCGTGCTGGACGACAAGAACATCAGGAGACTGGGAGGTGACTCTGTCCGCGCTGTAGCTGTGCGCATTATAGCCGCAACGAGCGTTGACCTTGAGGAGGCCATACGACAGAAGCAATTCAGGGGCGATCTTTATTACCGCCTGAGTGTCATTAAAATCCATATGCCGCCGCTCAGGGAACGCCGCGGCGATATCCCCCTGCTCTGTGATTATCTTGTCGGCAAATATGCAAAGAAGAAAACTGTTGAACTGCCTTCAGATGAATATGAAAAATTGATGTCCTATGACTGGCCAGGAAATGTCCGGGAGCTCAGAAACATCATTGAGCGGGCGTCAATCCTTCAGCAGGGCCAGGAAATGAGACCATCTGTCCTTATCAGTTTTCGACAGAGACCGAATAAGGACACAAACAGCCTTTCTTCCTGCGCTGCCCCTGCTGCCCATGCTGCTGCCGCCCCCCTGCGACTCGACGAGCTTGAAAAGCAGCAGATCGGCACTGCGCTTGAACAGTTCTCCTGGAATTACACAAAGGCCGCCCAGGCATTGGGGATCTCGCTTTCGACCCTGAAGAGAAAGATAAAGAGCTATGGGATAGCCCCATCAAATTGACCGGTCAATTTGACCTTTAGTCATTATGATCCAGTAAAAAACCGAGGGCCCAACCTGCTGACGCCCTGTTTCCGCCCGCCTTTACCTTCTTAGCACCTCTTGGCACGCGCATTGCTGTAATGAGCAATACTATGGACAAGAACAGCAGAATGAAGAACGTGCTGATCGTTGACGATGAGCGGTATTTTCTGATGAGTCTCGTTGAGGGGCTCGGCACCTATGCAGCTGACTTCAATACCCTGACGGCCGAAAACGGCAAAAAGGCTGTTGATGTGCTGAATAGAACCGGCATCGATCTCGTCGTCACAGATCTGAAGATGCCTGAGATGGACGGATTTGAACTCCTTGCCTTCATGACCAAGAACTATCCTGCAATCCCGGTCATCGTTATGACCGCCTACTGCACGCCGGAGATTAAGACCCGGCTCGAATTGATAGGCTCCTTCAAGGTGCTCGAAAAGCCACTTGACTTCAAGGACCTGGTCGATTGTATTTTTGCCGAACTTGCAAACATATCTAAAGGCTATATTCGCGGCATCACGCTCCCCGCATTTCTGCAGCTTGTCGAGATGGAGAGAAAGACCTGCACGCTTACCATCAGGTCCCGTGGCCGGAAGGGCTTTCTCTACTTCAGCGACGGGGAACTGATGGACGCTGATAACGGAAGAGAACAACAGGAGAAGGCTGCACTCGACATCGTCTGCTGGGATGAAGCCGAGATAGAAATCAGCAGCGTCTGCAGGGAAAAAAACAGAAATATCCCGACGAGCCTCAGCCATCTGCTGATGGAGGGCTTCAGGCTTAAAGATGAAGAGAAGAGATCCGGGGGCAACGGCGGAAGTCAATATCCGGAGGCAGCATTGACGGCAACCACCGGTGCTGAGGATTTCAGTTCAATCCTCGCTGAATCGGGGCCTGATACCGGCGCAGATACCGACATTAAATCGAAGCAGAACCAGTTACCTGTTGACCTATCAATAATAGAAGGCATGACAAAGGAGGAAGCGATGGCAAGTGCAAAAGAGATATTGAACGAGTTTTCAAAATTACAGGGGGTAGACGCAGTCTGTCTGGTCGGAAGAGACGGATTCTTGCTCGACAGCATATCCCGGACAGGCATAGATACCGAGATGATCGGGGCGATCGCCTCAAGCGGCTTCGGTGCATCAGAGTCTATGGGAAGACAGCTCGGCAAGGGGGTCATGTCGATAAGTATGATAGAGTTCGACAAGGGGCCGGTCATGTTCTCCCCGGTGGGCGACGACGCCTTTCTGGTCATTGTTGCTGAAAAAGACTCCAATCTCGGCATGATCAGACTCAAACTCAAAAAACACAGCGCCGAACTCGCAACCGCAGCGGCAATATAAATTCTGAAGCATAGACAAGTCCAATTCTGTCATCCTCCGACTTGATCGGGGGATCCAGTATTATCAATAACAAAGGAATCTGAATTCCCGTCTTCACGGGAATGACCAATTAACGAGGTGAGACATGAGTGAAGGGAAAATACTGGATATTGCCCATATAAGTTTTCTGGATATGATCAAGGTGATGATCACCTTAAGCGGTGCGGCCAGCGCCAAGGGCACGCTTATCAGAAATGCAATCAAGACAGCGGAACGGATCAGCGAAATCGACTATCCTACATTCGATGATTATCTGGCTGCGGTCGAAAATGCCACCAACCCGATCACGATGATCGAGGGCAAGGTGACGCATATCGGCCAGTTTGTCTTCGGACTGCAGAACTGCCCGTTCGGACCCTCGATAAAGGACTACAACCAGGTCTTCGAAAAACTGCCGGACGGCTATGCCGACTTTACCGCTGAGTTCAACAAGACCAGCAATGTCACGGACCAGTTTCGCGTTGGCGAAGGTGCAGGGGTCAGCCCCTTCTGCTCAGTACACCAGCCGATGCGGTCAGCCTTTGCGGAAAAAATAAGGATCGGGGGCAAGAAAATCCAGATCTTCCAGCTCGGCTGCAAGTCAGGCGGAGGCAAGAAGGGCTTTGCTGATAAATGGCTGCAGGCGGCCGGTGTGCCGAAAGAGGTGGTTGACAAGATTCTCGACAATCACATGTGCTGTTATTCACTGAAGATTGAGGAGTAGACATACTAAAGCGGGAGTCGCTGAATGGCCGGCTCCCGCTGCAATGTCTTGAAAAAACTTCAGGTCTTCCGCACTAAGGTTCAAGATACTCTGGATCCCCGGGGCAAGCCCGCGGATGACAGTCTCAACTATTTTTTGCATGTCATTCCCCGAATTGATCGGGGAATCCAGTGAGGAATACAGGTTTTCCCCTCTTCAAAAAAAACCGATATCGGTAGTGATCCCCTATTTCTCTTCTTTGTTTCTTGGCCGCTTGCTCGGGTCGAGGAATTTCTTCCTGATCCGGACAGAGGTCGGAGTGATCTCGACAAGTTCATCTTCCTTGATAAATTCTATAGCCTGTTCCATGCTGAGAAGTCTCGGGGGTACAAGCTGAAGAGCTTCGTCAGAACCTGAGGCCCGCATGTTGGTCATCTTCTTCTCTTTGGTCACGTTCACGTCAAGGTCATTATCTCTGGAATTCTCTCCAATGATCATGCCTTCATACACAGCAGTGCTTTCCTTCACAAAGAGAGTGCCCCTCGGCTGCAGATGAAAGAGTGCATAGGCCGTTGTTTTGCCTGTCCTGTCAGAGACAAGAGCACCGGTCATCCGTTTAGAGATTACTCCCTGCCATGGTTCATAGCCGTCGAAAAGATGGTTCAGAAGGCCGGTGCCCCTGGTATCGGTCAGAAACTGGGAGCGAAACCCTATAAGGCCGCGAGAGGGAATCCTGAACTCAAGCCGGACTCTGCCGTGGCCGTTATTCTGCATCTTCTGCATCCTGCCCCTTCTCATGCCGATCTGCTGTGTCACCACACCCACATAGTCCTCGGGAACATCGATGATCAGATTTTCCATAGGCTCATGGAGCACACCCTTGATAGTCTTGGTGACCGTCTCAGGCATCGAAACCGAAAGCTCGTAGCCTTCGCGCCGCATCATCTCGATCAGGATTGCAAGCTGGAGCTCACCCCTGCCCAGGACCTTGAAGGCATCGGTATTTTCAAAATCAACCTTAATTGAAACATTATAGAGAAGCTCTTTTTCGAGCCGCTCCCTCAGATTCCGGGACGTGACATACTTGCCTTCTTTGCCGGCAAACGGTGATGTATTGATAGAAAAAACCATGGATATAGTCGGCTCATCCACCTTGATGCGCGGCAGCGGTTTCGGCCTCTCGGCGTCAGTAATCGTATCACCGATATTGATTCCCTCGATGCCTGCAATAGCCACAATATCACCTATCGAGGCCTCTTTTATGTCGACCCGATTGAGTCCTGAGAAGCCAAAGAGAGAGGTTATCTTGGTCTTTACGGTTTCGTCATGGTCCTTGACCACCAGCACCCAGTCGCCGACCTTTATCGTACCTGAGAAGATACGCCCTACCGCCAGCCTGCCGACATAATCGTTATAATCGATATTCGTCACGAGCAGCTGAAGCACCTCTTCAGGATCTGCTTCAGGAGCCGGAATGGTCTTCAATATCTGTTCAAACAGGACCCTGAAGTCCGTTGCCTCGTCTTCCATCTTCAGTTTGGCAACGCCGATCTTCGCGTTGGTATAGATGATCGGAAAGTCGAGCTGATCTTCAGTTGCATCGAGGTCGATAAAGAGGTCATAGACCTCGTTGAGCACTTCCTGTATTCTAGCATCCGGCCGGTCGATCTTATTGATAACAATGATCGGCGGCAGATTCAGTTCCAGCGCTTTTCTCAGAACAAACCGTGTCTGCGGCAGAGGGCCTTCCGAGGCATCGACCATCAGGAGCACACCATCGACCATTTTGAGGGTTCTTTCGACTTCTCCGCCGAAATCCGCATGGCCGGGGGTATCGATAATATTGATCTTGGTGCCCAGATAATCCACCGCCGTGTTTTTGGCCATAATCGTAATGCCGCGCTCGCGCTCGAGGTCGATGTTGTCCATCATCCGCTCCTGAACCTTCTCGTTCGAGCGGAACAGCCCTGACTGTTTAAGCAGCCCGTCGACCAGCGTTGTCTTGCCATGGTCAACATGGGCAATAATAGCTATATTTCTTAAATCTTCACGTTTCATGAGTACCTCGGTTCAATAGATAAAATTACCTGAAATGCCAAAACATATGGGGATGTACCTCTTAGCAGATGCGGCAAGGAATTCCAATAAGGGCAGATTAAGGCTGTTGTAGTGTACTCCTTCAGGGATTTAAAAAGCAAATGGGACGGGTTTATACCCCGTCCCATTTTGTCGTCAGCTTCGACTTATTGCAAGACCCGCACTATATATTTACGGATAAACCCTATTGGATCTCGACCTTGTCGATCGTGACATCACCGTCGGAGATCGTCAACACCCCCAGAATTGCAGACCTTGTTGCGAGGCTGCTGATAAAGCCGCAATCATACCCGCCCCTCACCGTGATCGAAACCGGGAGATTGAAGTCCACCGAATTCGTATACGTCTGCAAAGAGGTGGTCCCGCTGATCTGGAAAACATCGCCGTTCTGAGGGATATTAGCAGGATCACTGTACGCATTCTGGATGGTATCGTACATAATATACGTCCGGGCGTTTTTGACCGGGCTGGTTCTGCAGGAATTATTGGTCTGCAGGATCGTCTCTGTCAGAAACACTGCCAACTGACTCCTGGTAAGCGGACTGTCAGGACAATAGTTATCCGGACTGCATTCGGCCGCAGCACTGAATTCACTGAGTTTCTCGATATATCTGCAGGCCGTCGTACCGCCAAACATGCCATCAGTAACATCATCAAATATTGCAGAACTGCAGGTCGCTGCCGGGGACACCCCGAGTGCCCGCAGGATGACCTCTGCTATCAGGGCTCGGGAAACCGTTGCATTCGGCAGAAAATAGCCGTCACCCCGGGCTGACATAATATTCAGATCACCAAACTTCTCCATATACCTGCAGGCCTCTGTGCCGCCTGTCATCGAACTGTTCACGTCATTAAACATTGTGCCGGTGCAGGTATCTGCCGGAGGCAGGCCCAGGGCCTTCACGATGAATACAGCCATCTGGCCATTATTGATCACCGTGCCCGGGCAGAAAAAACCGCTTGTACAGCCGGTCGCAACACTGTTGTTGAAGAGGGATTCGGTGTACGGTAAAACTAAGCTCCCTGAGGCAACGTCGAAATACGATGACGTGTTCTCCAGCAGGAAGTGTGCCGTAACGCTCTTATTTCCGTTCATCAGTATGGTGCAGGTTGGGCCGGTGTTTCTGCATTCGCCGCTCCAGCCGGTAAAGACCGACCCGGCGACCGGCACTGCCGTCAGGGTGACCATAGTGCTGTAAGGATATGTCGCTGTGCCCGGCGTCACATTGCCTGAGCCTGTCCCGGCCATAGTAACCGTAAGCGTGGGCGGGTCAGGCCGCGTGAAGGTTGCCGTGACGGTCTTGGCCGCATCCATGGTTACGGTGCAGGTGCTTGTCCCTGTACACCCGCCACCGCTCCAGCCGGTAAATGTGGATCCCGGACTTGGCAGCGCAGTCAAAATAACGATGTCGTTGGTTTTATGCGTGGCTGTTGCGGTGTTGCCATTCCAGATCAGGACCCCGATGTCGGGCAGGACAAGCGTGTTATTGATGTCAGTTTCGCCAAAGGTGAGGTTAAGTATGTTTTCTGCGTCAATGTCTGTCGTCAGGGTCAGGGTAAGGGTATTGCCATCGTCATTGTCTGGAAGCCCACCATACAGCACATCTACCGTGCCGGATATCCCGGAGCCGTTTCTCTGGGTCAGCAGGATCTGTCCATTCCCGAGATGCGAACCCTGGGCCACCAGATCACCGGCAAGTTTTGCCGTATTCATATAAAGGCTTACAGTCCTGTTTGCGCTTACGTCGGACAGTTCCCAGTAGAGCACATAGGCGTCAGAGTTCCCGGCCGTGATACCCACCAACTGCCAGTTCGCAAGTTGTTCCGCTGTATCGCCATCCTCAATCAGAGTCAGCAGGGGATTGACGTTGACCGTGCCTGAAAGACCTGAGCCGTTCTGGGGAGCAAGCGCCACAGGCCCTGCACCGGCAAATACCCCGCTCGCGACCACGCCCCCGGTATTGGAGAGGTCTATCGTGCCTGCACCGGCTGTCCCGTCGAGCGACCAGGTCAGCTGGAATAAGGTCGGGCTGATAATATCAACGTTAGAGGCCGATAATCCGGACAGTTGCCAGTCTGCAACCTGGGAGTTCGTGTCACCTGTTTCTCTAATGACAGCCTTGTAAACAACATCTACAAAACCTGAAAGGCCTGAACTGTTCTGCGCACTGAGGGTCAAGGTCCCGTCGCCGAGCAATGTCCCCAGCGCAACAAGATCCGTAGCGGGCTTTGCCGCAGTCTTAAAGAGCCTAACCGTCCGTGTACCGCCGGAGTCAGTCAGTTCCCAATAGAGCGTATATGCATCCGTATTTTCGGTAGATACTCCGGCCAGTTGCCAGTTCGTAAGCTGGTCAGATGTATCACCATTTTCAGCAATCTCGGCATTGTCAATAGCTCCGGGTATGGTCACTGATGTTACCCGTACATTTCCGCTGCCGTTGCCATCCTTTATCACGGTAAGGGTGGTCGTATATCCATTGGCGCCATCTGCTGAAAAATTCGCTGTTACACTTCTGGCAGCACTCATGGTAACCTGACAGACTCCAACCCCTCCACAGTCTCCACCCCAGCCGGTGAAGATTGACCCGGTGTTTGGCAGAGCCTGAAGTGTCACTATATCCGTATTGTTATGCGTGGCAGTACCGGTATTCCCGTTCCATACCAGAGAACCCATATTCAGTGAATCCAGTGTGTTTAATGCATCCACGTCGTTCACTGTATAGGTGACATCAACGCTTCCGGTAATCCCTGAACTATTCTGCGCAGTCAGAAGGATGGTCCCGTTGCCCGAATGTGAACCCTGGGCAACGAGGTCGGGGGAGGTCTTGCCCAAGGCCTTATAGAGCTGCACGGTCCTGACTCCGGCAAAATCAGTGAGGTTCCAGTAGAGGGTATAGGCATTCGAATTCGCCGTGGTTATGCCATCGAGCTGCCAGTTTGCAAGCTGGTTTGCGGCATCACCGTTCTCGGTGACTATAGGGAGGACCGTCCCGCTGCCGGTGCCTGCTTTTGTTACCGTAAGGATATACTGAGCTGCAGAAACAGTTGATGAAAAATCCACGGTAACATTTTTATTGTCTGCATCCATCTTTACTTCGCACGGATTTACATTGGTGCCCCCTATGCAATCGCCTGACCAGCCGAAAGACAACGCTCCTGCCAGGTTCGCATACAGATTGATGTAACTGTTCGGGGCAAGTATGGTGGACTGCAGCGCTGCCGCAGGGTAGGCGAAATTAACCCCCCCGATATCAGACAGAACCGAGCCGGCTCCAAGGCCGGTGGCATTGACCGTCAATACGCGGCACCCGAGGGTAGAGTACTGGACAGAGGCCGTACCTCCCGTATTGGGGCCGACCTGAATCTCAAGCGTATGGCCCTGATTCACCCGCAGGTCCATCTCCGGATAGGTCAGGACATACCCTTCAGCCAGATCATTGGAAATCGAAGCATAGATGGCGGCAAGATCAGATGAAGACGGAGCCTCATAATATTTGCCTCCTGTCTCGAGCGCCATCCGGGTAAGCATGGCTGCATCAATCCCGGTGCCGAGGCCGATCGAGAAAATCTGCAGGCCATTGTCATTAGCAAGCTGAATCACCGTATCGACTGTCTGGGTGGAACTGTTATCGCCGCCATCGGTCATGGCGATAACTGCCGCAGTCGAGGCATTCCGGGATGCCGTATCGAGCAGGGCCTGATAAACCGCGTCGTAGAGTGCTGTTGCCCCGTTTAGTCCGGGGAAGGGGGCTAGTATCGAGTTGATCAGGGCACTAGAACTTGAGGTAAAGCCCTGAACAACGTACACGAGGTCGTCGAACTTGACGATCTCCATCTCGCTGCCCGAGGCAGCCATGGTATTAACAAAACCTACCGCCGCATTCTCCATATCTGTTATGGCCTGTCCTGACATGCTTCCGCTGTAGTCCATGGTCATGCCGATGGCAACACTTGAGCCGGGGCAGGTTGCCCTCTGAACCGTAAAGTCCGTCTGCTGAATAGCGTCTTCCCTAAGGGTAAAATCTTTTTCGGTCAGGTTTGTCAGAAGCCCTGCAGTGCCCTTCACCTTGACACAGGCGCTAACGGTGGAGCATTGATTGTCTGTGGCATTAATCTTTACGATCCTGTCGTTCAGGCTTGCGAAAATTGCGGTAACTGTCGTGTCCAGTCCAGCATCCCAGAGACACTGGCCGTTCAAGACGCTGGTGCAGCCGGCCCACGACACAAATTGCGAACCGGCATCTGCAGTCGCCGTGAGCGTAACCTGGGTGTCAAAGGAGGAACTGGAGCAGGAAGCGCCGCAGCTTATACCGGCCGGCGAACTCTCGACCAGTCCGGTGCCGGTGCCGGTTTTTACAACCGTGATCGTTGCAGCGTCGGATATTCCGGACAAACCAAAAGCAAAAAGCGCAAGGATCATTAAACCTATCCACTGCGCCCGTATTATTCCTGAATATTTTGATTTGTCTCGGGTCATATTATCTCTGGGCATACCTTACTCCTGTTAATTTCATAAATTGAGCAGTTTTTTATGACGGTCCAACCGCAGCACAGGCTGCCGCTTTCTCTCTGGATATACTATTTCGGTTATAGTCTTTTTCGTACTGCATGTCATCAAAATAAAAATTTACCCTCCCCTGACCCTGCCCCGCAATTCTGCGGGAGCAGGAATCAGGGCAAGGGGAATACTATTTTCTGCGGCGAAGACCGCTTGCCAGTCCGAGCAGAATCAGCGGCAGAAGGAGGGCTGCACTGTCAGCAACAGCCGTCGGCATATTCTGGCTTCTGCCAAGAGAACAGCCGCCACCGCCACTGTCTGAACTTGAAGACTGAGTGGGCGTTACAGCCGTCACTTCAGTATAGTCAGAAACTGCAGTAATCGGTTCCCGGTTTGGCGGATTGGGAAGACTGCTGACAGCCTTGATGCGATAGGTGTATGATGTGCCGGCAGTCAGGCCCCTGTCGGTGTACGTGGTAGAATTCTGAACCGGTTCGGCTATCAACTGGAAGCTTCCATCAGCCTGTTTTCTCTCGATCAAATACTTGTCCTCGCCAGAGTTATCCTTCCAGGAGAGCGTAATCTCTGAAGTCAGGGGCGCCGCAGCCACGAAGGCCGCCGGGTTCAGCAAAGAGCTGATTGCACGCTGGGCATTAATCCGACCACCTGAGTAGGTCCAGCCTTCAAGCGTAGGCTGCTTGTCAACATATTTAATGATCATCCCCCTGATCTGGGAATAACTGTAATAAGGATAAACATGGGCCAGAAGAGCAACCACCCCGGTCACATGCGGTGCGGCCATGGAGGTGCCGTCACAGATGTTATATCCGGCAAAGGGAGCCCCTGTGCAGTTTACATTCTGCCAGGAAGTCGGCGACGGGACCGTTGTTGAACTCGTCGGGACCGTGCTCAGGATGTACGTCCCCGGAGCTCCGACGTGAACTGTCTGGAGACCGAAATTGCTGAAGGTGGCCCGCCGGTCGTTCTGATCGGTGGCAGCCACGGCAATGACGTTATCCAATACATAGGCAGCAGGATACTGCGGGTCGATATCGTTGTTATCACCGATACGGTCTCCGCCTCCGTTCCCGGCGGAAGCAATCAGCAGTACCCCTGCTTCCCGTGCAGCAAGAATTGCATCTCTTTCAGCATAAGAGTGACCGGAGCCGCCGAGGCTGGCATTCAGTATCTTTACGCCTTTAAAAGCTGCATAGCCGATAGCATCGATAATGGCTGCACTCGGGCATCCATCAGAACCGCATACCTTGAGCGGGAGGATTTCGACATGCCAGTTGACGCCTGATATGCCTTCACCGTTGTTGCCTGTGGCACCAACAGTCCCGGCAACGTGCGTGCCATGACCATTGTCGTCCCAGGGGTCATTATTTCCGGAGACAAAGTTCCAGCCTCTCCAGTCATCGAGCTTTTTATTATTGTCATATTCAACTGTAAAGGAAGTATAAGCGGCACTGTGGTCAACCATCAGTGCGGCCTCAATCCTGCCCTCAAGATTGTCCACGAATTTCTGGGCATCAGCCTTTGTTCCGGCAATTGTTGCGTAGTGCATCGGGATAGCCACCTTCGGCCGGATATGGAGGGCAGCCAGCACAGCCTCATCAGCCGTCATCGCATTGACGCCGGATACCGGCAGCAGGGCCACATCAGCGCCCCTTATCGCGGGATTCGACAGCATCTCGGGAATGTAATCAGTATCCCCTGCAAAATATATCCGCGGGCCCTGCTCTAACTTGAGATCGACCGGGTTCGTTGCATCTGTCGGGATATAAATATCGCGGTCTCTGTTGACGGTAAAGACAAAGCCGACCCAGTTGCTTGTTTTGGGATGAAAATTCTGAGCCTTATTAACATTATAGGCAGGCACTGCCTCTATGGGTATGCCGTTTACTGTGAGTTTGTCCCCTGGCCTGACGGTTCTGATATTCGGAACTGCATGAGGCTTCAGTGTCGGAACCGTATCTCTCAACCTCTGCGCGCAATCGGCAGTGGTAACGATGATCGTGTCCGGTCCCAGCACTTTTACCACGTCGGCAGGAGAGCAGTGGTCGAAGTGGTCATGCGAGATAAGGATAATATCCGCCACATCTTCCCGTTCCAGGCTGTAGGGATCGGTATAGATGACCTGTTCCCCGACGATCTTGAAGGTGTCATGGCCCATCCAGTGCAGGTCCTGAAGCAGGACCTTGACCCGGTCAGCCCACATATTACCGACCAGATCAGGGTGCGTGTAATCAATGCCCGTATCCAGTATTCCTACTGCCACGCGTCTATTGCCCATCGTAATGTCCCAGGCCCCGGTGGCCTTTATATCTGCCCCGGCAGTGCCGTTGGCAAAGGTGCCGGTATTCTGCAGCGCCCACTGCTGAGGGGTGAAATAACGGTCATTCGGAATTGTGGAAACAGTACGGATATAGTTGGGCTCTGCATAGTCGACATTGGTGTCGGCCATGTACAGGGTAATCGCATCCTGGACTGCAAGGCCCGCAGGCAATTTTATATGCTGAAGATTGGATACGTTAGAAAATTTCTTGAGCACTGTGGAGCCGGCTGCCTGATGTGCGGCGTCTATCGCAGACTGGGGAGTATTGTCTTTGAACCTGACAAGCAGTTCGCCATCCTTGTAGTTTGTATCGCCGATCTTGTCGAGAACCGCCTTGGCAGTAACAACTTTTGCCGTGGTGCCCTGCTGGCTGCCACCAGTCATGACATCTGCAGTCTTTGAAGTGCCGCAGGCTGCCAGGGACAGTGTCAGGAAGGCTGAGATTATTATTTTATTCATGCATGTTCTCCTTCTTTTAAGTCCTCTACTGCCGAATCCCCGGTCAGGCCGGAGAAATACAAAAGGGCGGGCTTACGCCCGCCCTGAATAACAAATTACGGTAAAACCGTAAAGGTCGTTGTTGCTGTCAAACCCACATTGTCTACAACCGTCAGGGTGCAGACCTGCGGCGTTGTCAAAGAGACAGATGAGACACTCTTCGGATCAAGGACAACGGTGTTTCCGCTGACCGCCAGATTCCAGGGACCAACCGGGGAGACGAATGCATTGTTACACCCCGTCCCGTTCCCTGCAGAAATAACATACGGCGGCGTGCCTCCTATGACTGAGAAGGTAACATCATCCGTTGTATTGCCGTCAGGATTCGTAAGCCCGATTACACTGGTCTTATTTACGCTGATCGTCAGACCGGTCGTCGTTGTCTGAGGGAATATCGTCAGGGTCCTGTTAACAGTCGCCCCGGTATTATCCGCTGCCGTCAGAGTAACAGTAGTCGTAGCCCCGACATTGTTCGCATAAAACGTAAAGGAAAAAGGTGTCGCTGCAAATGACCAGAGTCCGGGCGGAGTCAGTGCAGGGCTATCCGAAGAGACAACGTAGGGGCCTGTTCCGCCGGTCACGGTTACCGTCACCAGATTTGACGGCCCGTTTGCCGAAGTCGCCTGGCCAATCACATTGATTTTATCGAAAATCATGGTAAGCGCAAGCGGATTCACCGTAACGAGTGCATTGACAAAGGCACCGGTGCTATCGCTCACACGCAGGGTCACAATAGTTGTGGCCGCGACTGCATTCGGATCAACCGTAAACTGAGTTCCCGTTGCCCCGAGTGAGCCCGGGCTGGTTATAACACCCGGATTGGAGGAAGTAACCGAATAGGGCCCTATGCCTCCTGCAACGAAGAACGTCAGGTCATCTGTAGGATTGGCATCGGGATTTGCAAGGCCCGTGACGGTACCCGAAACAGGAGTGACTGTCAGAGGTGCTGCCACAGGCGTCACGGTTATGTTTCTGCTGCCACTGCGGCCGCCTGCACTTGCCGTTACGGTTATGGTTGTCACCACGCCAACTGTCGGAGCAGTGAAGGTTGTCGTCGCTCTGCCAAAGTCATCAGTCTGCGAAAACGTTGTAGATCCGATCGAAGTAAACGTAACGGTTGTGCCGCTTGGGGGAGGAGTCCCTGCGGATGTCGTGACCGTTGCGGTAATCTCGGAGGTGCCGCCTGATGCAACAGTCGTAGGATTAGCAGTCACCGTGACAGAGGCTATCGTTACCGGCTTCAGAAAAAGAGTAACTACAGCAGGCAGTGTTGTTGCGGAGTCTATTACTGCTGATGCCGTAATGTTAACCGTACTCTCAGAATTCCTCAATATTTCGGGAGACACTCTGGCGGTAGTTGCGGCAATACCTAAACTGTTGGTATGTACAATTGCTGTCTTGGCCCCGACTCCTGCAAGAGGAAAGGTCACCTCAACGCTGTCAGCGCTGAAGGTCACCGCACTGTTAAGGAGAGGACTGCCATCACGGGCCGTAACGGTCGCACGGATATCAGCATCGGTCTTACCTGCAGCATCGAGCATTATAAAGTCTGTTGGCTCGTTGTAAATATTGTTTCTGGGATTTCCACTGTCAACATCAAGCGCAATAGAGGACAGATTCGTCGTGCCTGTAGTCGGAGGAGTAGGCCACGCCATATCAAACGGCGTAAAATAAACGGTCTTTTTATCTCTGATTTTTTCCGTACCGGTATTGTCGGCATTCACCTCGGCCTGAACCGTTGCAAATCCGGCTGTAGTGGAATAGAGCGTTGCAGTAGCAATGCCGCTCTCGTTCGTCATGGAGGTTGTGTGGTCCAAAACACCGGTTGTCGACAGGTTTGTCCAGACAACCTGCCGGTTGACAATGGGCAGGCCGTTGCCGTCAATGGCCTTGGTCTTGAGATAGCAGTAACCGTTCGTCTGGTTCACATATGAAGTTGCCATCAACTCCACGCGGGAAACTACTCCGGGATTGACACCTGTCGGCGTATCCGAGGTTGAATTGCCGCCGCCGCAAGCGAAAAGGCTCGCTGCAACTATAAGTATTAATACTATCTTCTTTATCATTTTTCCTCCTGCTAACAATTGTCGAAATTACTCAGCCAAAGATCAATTTCTGCCTCGAAGTGCCCGGCTTTACCAAAATTATTGATATAATTGCAACTGAACTTAGCCACATAGTGAGTAGGCTGTTCAGCCGGGATATGCGTGCCTGTGACAAATACCGGAGTGGAATACTGAAGCTTTCTTGCGATATCGATAAGGGTAACAGCACAGGTATTGGATCCGTCGCTAAGCTTGCAGTTCGGAAAAATCGTAAGCTTCTCGATAATCGGGGCAGCGGGATCTTCGTTGGCCTTGATATAGGTTACCGTACATTCCTCAACACTTGCAGGGAAATGGGCCGAGGTTACGCCTGCCGTAAGGTTTGAGGTTATCACGGTCAGGGTAGCATCCTCTCTCGTAAATACTTCAGCGGACGCACAGGCACCCGTTGTCGCATCGACGGAGCAACAGTCCCTAAAGGTATCTATATCGGGAGACGTCCTCGACAGTATAGCCGACTGAATCATTATCCCGGTGTCCGCCGTATCTGATCCGGGGGCACCGCCGGTGCCGCCGCAGCTTATCAGGGCTACCAGAACAAAGCTTATGAGTATAAGACTGTGATATTTTCTATTCATACTTCCTCCTTGCTGATTTTCCTTGCGATTTCGATATGTCCTGAATCTACCGGTCAAGCCGGAGGATGACAAGCCTTACTTTATACACAGACTCTATCTACTTGCCTTCACCCTGTTTTTCAACAATCGTAGGGGTGATGAAGATGAGCAATTCCTTCACATCAGGTCCTGTTACCGACTGAGTCTTGAAAAGCCACCCCAGGCCAGGAATCTTGCTCAGGAACGGCACGCCATCTGTTGACGTAGCTTCATCCCGCCTGTAGATGCCTCCCAGCACAAGCGTCTCGCCGTTCTTGACCAGGGCCTGGGTTGTCATACTCTTGGTATTGACAACCGCAGTTGCTCCGGCAGTGCCCGGCTGAAGACTGTTGTCTGTGGCATTAACCTTAAGCTGAACAAATCCATCCGGAGTAATCTTTGGTGTAACATTAAGGCTTAGAGTAGCGGTGACCGGAGTAGATGTGGTTCCTGACTGACTCACGGTCGGAATATAAAAAGTGGTACCCTGCTGAATCGTAGCCGCTTCATTATCCATCGTAAGGATCTTGGGACTGGATAATGTTTTGGCCTTGGTGATAGATTCAAGCGCTGAAAGCGAAAGATCAACCTTTAAAGAGTTTACGGCGCCAACAGTCATGCCGAGCACCCCTCCGGGGTTGGTCGAGCTTGCCGTAGGGGTCAGTACCGGCGAGTTTACGGCAAAGGTGCCACCGATTGGGTAGGCTCCGGACTGAATGTTCATGGCCCCACCCCATCTGATGCCAAGGTTCTGGCTATGAGTGGTTGATACCTCAACAAGCCGCGCCTCGATCATGACCTGCGGTTTGGTGACATCCATGACCTTGACCAGTTCCTTCATCTTATCGATGCTCTTTTGAGTATCCTTGATAATAAGAGTATTCATTCTGGTATCCTGCGTAATGGTGCCGCGGGGGCTCAGCAGCTTCCCCGCAGTAAATGCTGCGGTCAGATCAGACGACATTGCGTAATTGACCCGGATAATTTCCTGAACAAGGTCCTCGGCCTTTTCCTGAGTAATCTTGGCCGCAGACTTTTCGTCAGCAATCTTGTTGAAAACGCTCTGAGGGGCGATCCAGAGTATATTGCCGTCAATGGATTTGCCGAGAGTAAAGGTGTTCAGTATGATGTCAAGAGCCTGGTCCCAGGGCACGTTCATCAGCTTAATGGTAATCTTGCCCTTTATTGCCGGGTCAAGCACCAGGTTGTAGCCATTCACGTCAGCCAGAAGTCTGAAGATCGGCCCGATTTCAGCATCCTGAAAATCGAGTGATATTTTCTTGCCGGTGTATTTCTGTTCTGGCGCAGCTCCGTTTTCCGCCGGGATATCTTTATTGCTTATCTCTCTTACTGACTCTTTAACCGATTCTTTAGCTGTCTGGGCCGGCATCATCTGCGCTGCCACTCCAGCTGGCTCACGGTGATTTTTATGTTTAGTTTGTGTTGAACCTTCCTTTGCAGACTCCCTGTCCGGCCTCTCTCTCATGCCAGAGACTTCAGCCGCTACAGCAGTTTTTCCTTTGAGTGCCACCTCAATCGACTTGCCGATGGCCGTAACCTCAAATTTTGTTTTCTCTTTCAGATCAAGGACCAGGCGAACCTTCTCTTTATGTCTGCCGGCTCTGATGCCTTTAAGCGGCGAAAATATATTGGTCGGCACGGCAGCGTTCATCACGACACCGGGGATATCAATAACAATCCGCTCGTCAATCGGAAAAACATTCGGCAGCATCGAACCATTCCCCAGGATAACCACCTTTGCTCCTTCGGCGGCCCTGTTCACCTCGATGGCAGTGATCTCAGTTGCACGCGGGATATAGGTAATAACGCTCTCAGCCGGTTTCTCGGCAGGAGATGTCATTACGGGCTCAGCAGGAGCAGGTACCGGCATCTCTTTGGCTGCTGCAGGAGCAGGGACATCTGCCGGTGCAGCTTCGGCCGGGATGACCTTCTCAACTGATTCAACAGGCGGCAGGGCTTCTTCAGGTTTCACGGTCAGGGTGAGGGTATTATCTTTATAGACAGGAGTCACGGTTGAAGGATTCTGCAGGGCAATGGTTATCTTCATTGCCCTGACCGGCGAATCAACCTGCTGGGGGATGACTTCGGTAATGCCTGCCTTATCAGAGACGATCTTATCACGGAATATGCCCGCGCCCATATCAGGAATCTCAATAGTCATCCGGTAGGGATCGTTCCCCTTGTACATGGTGTAGACGAACTGCTTATTGCTGGCAATCACAATGCCGTTGTCCTGAAGGCGTAAGTCCGTAAGTACCAGCGGCTCAGCAGTTACCGTGGCATCGGCCTTGACTGATGACCTGGCACAGCCTGCGGACAGCACAAGCATGAATATGGACAATAAAAGCAATGTTAGCTTGATAATTTTCTTCATTATTCCCCCTCCTGGCGGAGTTTCAGTATGGTGTCTTTATTTATGGTCTGACCTTTATAGTCTTTCACTTTTTCGGAAATCCTGACGGTCTTCTGCGTGATCTCTTCAACCCGGCCGCCGTACAGGCCCAGAGTCATGCCTTTTTTTATCGTATAGGACTTGCCGTCCGGCAGGGTGATCATGGCATAGTGATTATTCTTTTCCCAGGCAATGGCAATAAGCTTAATCTCATCCACATCAAAATTCTCGATCGGATTGGCTTTTTTCTTGGTTTTGGGTCTTTCCTTGATATCGACGATCAGAGACATGAAGGGATCCCTTCTGGCTTTTTGGTCGTAGACATAGACCTCTTTTTCTATTTTCGGTTCTTCAGCCGGGGGAACAACAACCGCCACTACAGGGGCCGCCGGTTTGGCTGCAGCAGGAGCAGGGGCCTTCGGTTTATCGCTGCAGCCTGCCAGTCCCAGAAGTCCCAACATTGCGGTTGCCGTTGCTATTTTATATATAGTTGAAGTCATATGTTTATTTGCCTGTAGGTTTAATCTCAGCCTCAGGAACTGCCGAGAAGGTGGACAGGGTGAATGTTATATCCAGAATATTGTTTGCCGGATCTTTTCCCTTTTTGATGCCGCCAAAGGTTATGGTGCCAACATTTACAATTCTGTTCGTTCTGGTAAGACTACTGAGAAATCGTCCAAAGTCATGATACGTTCCGCTCACCAGAATATCACTCGGTATTTCAATGACAATCCCGCTGGGGTGCTGAACCTTGGCCCTTGGCTTCCATGACTTGACATCCAGCCCGGAGGCAATGCTCATATCAGAAAGCTGCTTCAGAAGGGCTGAGACTTCCTTTTCAACGGGAAGCTGCTCCTTCAGTTCGTTCAGACGTGCCAGGAGTCTCTCGTTCTCGCGCTGCAGAACATCAAGTTTCGCGACCTTGGCCTGACTCTCGGCGATCTTGTTGTTCTGCACGTCTATCCTCGCATCCAGCGTTTTGATTTCCGTCTGTTTCGGCATGATGAACATCATCACAGCCACCACCACGATAATCACCGTTGGCAGCGCAGCAATAATCGCCTTGGCATAAACCGGCAGGTTCTTCATATCGATCTTTATCGGGGCATTCAGTGCCATTCTAGCCCTTCACCTTAATTACGAGACTGAACGTATAGACTGAGAACCCTAAAACCTGACTCTGCACCGACTCGTTAAGATAAACATCGGCAAACAGTTTCGAGCCTTTGAGGTTGTTGACGTAATTGACAACATCGGTGTTGGTAAAAGCAGTGCAGCTCATACTGAGCTCAGCCCCTGAGTTTCTGACGCTCATTCCCGTGACCCAGACACCGTTGGGGAGTTGGGCGCTCACTTCATCCAGGACTTTTACCGGCAGCGTCTTGCTCTTGCCAAGCTGCTCGATTATATCCTTGCGGGCCTTATAGTCCTGATTCCGCTTTTCAAAGTCAGTCACTGCCAGAATCTTCTTTTCCAGCTCTGCTATCTTTGCATCATTTGAGGCAACCAGATTCTTGCGGGAAGTGACCTTTTCGTTGAACATGTAGTAAACATAGAACATTACTGCTGCTGATAACAGGGTCACCAGAACAGCCGCAATAACAAATCCGGGGATCTGTACGGCCTTTTTCTTTTTCTTGACCGGAAGCAGGTTGACTTTAATCATCGGTCGCCCTGTTTTCTCATCGCAAGACCAACCGCGATCGACATGATCGGGGCAATCTCATTTATCTGGGTCATATCAAATTTTTTCGATATTTTGACATTTCTGAACGGCTCGGCGACTTTCGTCTCGATGCCGGTTTTCTCGGCAATCATGGTTGCAAAATCCCTCAGCAGGGCACAGCCTCCGCTGAGAATTACTTCTGAAATATCCTCATGCATCGTCGTGCTGCGATAATAATCAAAGGAGCGGATAATTTCGCTGAGGATCTCTTCCGAGGCAGACTCTATGACCGACGTAACGCTCTCGGGCTGGACATTCTCAATCGGTTCGCCCCGTTTGAGTTTCTCCGCATTTTCGTACGAGAGATTGAACTCACGCTGTATCGCCTCGGTATGCAGATTGCTCCCCAGAGAACTGTCACGGGTGAACACCGAGATACCGCCCTTCAGGATGCTCATGTTAATCGTACTCGCCCCGATATTCAGGAGTGCCACGTTCCGGTCAGGTTCAATATCGTAGTTGATCCCGTACATGTTTTCGAGGGCAAAGGCATCCACATCCACAATAATCGGATTGAGTCCAGCCTCTTTGACAACGGATATGTATTCGTTGATAATGTCTTTTTTGACCGCAACCAGAATGACGTCCATCTGCCCCGGCTCTTCTTTTGGCCCGATTATCTGAAAATCGAGGTCTACATCCTCAATGTCGAAGGGCACATACTGTTCGGCCTCGAATTTGATCGATTCCTGAAGCTCTTCCTCTGACATCTCCGGCAGGGAAATCCGTTTGATAATAACCGAGGAATGACCTGAGATAGCAATGACCGTGTCCTTTGTCTTGATGCCGGCCTTCTTGACCATATCCTTGATCGAATCGACCAGACGAATGGAGTCAATAATCGAGCCGTCAACAATCAGTTCCGGCGGCAGCGGATATACGTCGAAGAGCTCGAGCTCGTAGCCCCCCTTCGACTCCTTCAGCTTGACTGCCTTGATATAGCTGGAGCCTATATCTAAACCAATTGATCCTTTTCCACCAAAAAGCATAGTCTATGAATACCAGAAATAGATAATAATGTCAAGGTTTTTTTGCATATATTAATTCTGTGTTATCAGATAGTTCACTGTCATCATCGAGAATTTAGTTTAAGTTTTTACGCTCTCAAGCTGTAGATTCAGGTTTCTCTCCACCACAATCATCCCGGCATTTAAGCTTCCGATGCCTATCAAATCACGGTCGGGGCCCTTCAGCTTTAAGGCCCGGGTCCCGTCAACAGGGTCATGATATTTCATAGGAATACGCTGACCATGTCTTACCCTTCCGGCCTCCTCTTCATCAAGAATAATCTCCGGCATTTCTGACAACGCAGCGTCGATGTTAAAGACCGATCTGCCGTCAGGGAGAAGGTCCCTTGTTGCCAGATCCTCAAACGTCAGTGCGTCCTCTATATCAAATCTCCCGACCGACAACCGCTGCAGCGCAGTGAGATGTGCCCCTGTCCCGAGTTTTCTGCCGATGTCTTCGCAAAGGGTGCGAATATAGGTACCTTTTGAACAGGCAACAAACAGGTCAAAAAATGGCAGACTCACCCCGGACACTCCTATGTCGTAAATCATGACCAGCCGGCTCTTGCGCTCGATTTCAATCCCTTTCCGTGCCAGTTTGTAGAGTGCCTTCCCGTCAACTTTTACGGCTGAATACATGGGTGGCGTCTGCTCAATGGCCCCGGTGAAACTCATCGCCGCATCCATGAGACCGGGCTCAGTGACTAAAGAAAAATCCGTTGTTTCTATCACCCGTCCCTCCGCATCGCCCGTATCGGTCCGCTCACCGAGCTTCACCGTGGCGCGGTATTTTTTGTCCATATCGAGGAAAAACCGGGAGACCTTTGTGGCCTCGCCAAGACAGACGAGCATAACGCCGGTAGCAAGGGGGTCAAGGGTCCCGGTATGACCGGCCTTCCTGACCTTAAGCATCTTCTTGACACGGGTCACCGCCTGCTGAGAGGTAATCCCCGAAGGTTTATGCAGATTTATGATCAGGTCCATGCGGAATGCCTGCTGGCAGAGGAACTGATTTTCTCAGACAATGGTTTTTTTGAGGGCCTTCAGCAGTGTTTTCTTCACCGTCACAAGATCGCCTTTCATCCTGAACCCTGCCGCATTCTTATGGCCACCGCCGCCGAACTGCTCAGCAACCCGCGCAACATTCGCAGATCCCTTGGACCTCAGGCTTGCCTTCCATTCGCCGCTGCCGGTCTCTCTGAACAGAACCGCAACATTCACATCGTCAATCCTGCGCGGCAGATTGGCAAAATTTTCAGTATCCTCAGCCGTTGTACCGGTCTGGCTGAACATGTCAGTCGTGACATGGACAATCGCCACCCCATCTTTTTTGTCCAGGGTGTTCATCACCATAAGAAAAAGTTTAAACCTGCCATAATCCCAGGTCTCATAGAGATGCTCGGCAATGCTGTTCGGCTCAGCTCCTGCCCCGACAAGCTCCGCAGCTGCACGCAGCACTTCATTCGTTGTGTTGCTGTATCTGAATGTCCCTGTGTCAACCGCAATCGCGGTATAGAGGTTTGTGGCCATGGATTTGGTAATCTTCAGCCCAAGAGAATGGATCAGCGTATAAATGAGTATGCCTGTGGCAGCAGCGTCCTTTTCGATCCACCGCAGGTCGCCAAACTCTCCGGCAGTCTCGTGGTGATCTATGACCAAATTTTTTCTGAACAGGACCTCGCCAAGTGCAGCGCGCGCAGGACTGTTGCAGTCAAGCAGGATAAGGACCGGGTCCAGCTTGAGAGCTTTCTTCAGGTCTGTGCCGAATTTCCTGTGGCCGGGGAGAAAATGGTAGTATTTGGGAACAGGGTCACGGTCATACAAAAATACTTTTTTCCCAAGAGACGCCAGAGCCTCGGCCAGCGCAAGTGACGAACCGATAGCATCGCCGTCAGGATTGATATGCGTAGCAATCAGAAAGCAATCTTCCCTAAGCAGACCGGACAGGAGTCTTTTAGGTGTCCTCATCATCCCCGTGTTCCTTGTCGCGCACCTCTTTGAGGAGCTTATCAATCTTGAATCCGTAATCAATAGAACTGTCGAGTCTGAAATCCAGGTGGGGAATGAATTTCATCTTCAGGCGCTTCGCAAGGGTCGCTCGCATGAAGGCTTTTGACGAGGTCAGGGCATCGAGCGTCGGTTCACGCTCCTCTTCTTTCAGGATGCTGACAAAAACCTTTGCATTCTTAAGGTCAGGAGAAAGGTCAACCCCCGTGACGGTCACAAACCCGATACGGGGGTCTTTCAGCTTATACATAATGATATCAGCAACCTCTTCCCTGAGCAGGTCGCTGACTCTCTGGGAGCGTTTATAGGGAAGCATATCGTGTTATGTTCGGCTTCTTACAGCTTTGAGGCAATCTTCTCGATGATATAGTTCTCGAGGATATCGCCGATTTTAAGATCATTGAAGTTTTCGACCAGGATACCACATTCGTAGCCGGTCTGGACTTCCTTGACATCATCCTTGAACCTCTTGAGCGTGTGGAGTTTCCCCTCATACACGACCACGTTGTCCCGCAGGACTCTGATGCCGTCGCAGGCCCGCGACATATAACCGTCAATAACTGAACAGCCTGCTATGGTCCCCAGTCTTGATACCGGGAAGAGCTGCCGGACTTCTGCGCGGCCAAGCACCTTTTCCTTCAGTGTCGGGGCCAGCATGCCCTCCAGAGCCTTTTTCACGTCTTCTATAGCCTCATAGATGACATTGTAGAGGCGGATATCAACGCCTTCTTTCTCTGCCATCTGCGACGCCTTGGTCTCGGGTCTCACGTTGAACCCGATAATAATTGCATTCGAGGCTGTCGCAAGCATCACGTCAGACTCATTAATACCGCCGACTGAGGTATGAATAACCCTGACCTTGACCTCGGCATGGCTTATATTCTCAAAAGCATCCTTGATGGCCTCGACAGACCCCTGAACATCACCCTTGATGATGATATTCAGTTCTCGAATCTGGCCTTCCTGGATCTTGGTATAAAGCTCATCAAGGGTAAGCTTCTTGGCATGGGCAAGTTCGATAGTCCTCTGCTTCTGGGACCTTGTCAAAGCGATCTGCCGCGCCCTCTTTTCATCTTCAACAACCGTAAAGACTTCGCCTGCTGCTGGGACCTCGGAAAACCCGATAACCTCCACGGGTGTCGACGGACCGGCAACCTGTATGCGCTTGCCCATGTCGTCAATCAGTGCCCGCACCTTTCCCACATGGATGCCGCAGAGGAGTGCGTCGCCAACCTTCAGCGCCCCGTTCTGGACGAGCAGCGTCGCAACCGGCCCGCGGCCCCGGTCGAGCTTGGCCTCTATCACGGTGCCGCGCGCTTCACGGTCGTGGTTGGCCTTGAGTTCCATTATCTCTGCCTGGAGCAGTATCATCTCCAGCAGGTGCTCGATGCCCATCCGCTTCTTGGCCGAGACCTCAACAAAAATATTGTGGCCTCCCCATTCTTCAGAAATAATGCCATGCTCCGAAAGTTCGCTTCTCACCTTCTGGGAATTGGCATCGGGTTTGTCGATCTTGTTGACCGCCACCACAATCGGGACATTCGCCGCCTTGGCATGGTTAATCGCCTCGACCGTCTGGGGCATGACCCCGTCGTCAGCCGCGACAACCAGCACCACGATATCCGTGACCTTTGCACCTCTTGCCCTCATTGCCGTAAAAGCCTCATGACCCGGGGTATCGAGAAAAACAATATCCTTGTTGTGCAGGTTGATCTTGTAAGCACCGATGTGCTGTGTTATGCCTCCTGCCTCGGTCTCGGTCACCTTCGTCTCGCGTACAGCGTCCAGGAGCGATGTTTTTCCGTGGTCAACATGTCCCATAATCGTCACGACCGGGGCCCGGTGGGTAAGATTCAGCGCATCCTCCCGCACCTCTTCGACCTGCACATCCTCCTCCACCGACGCGAGTTCAAGCTTGATGCCAAAGGCCTCTGCAACTATCAGTGCAGCATCAGGATCAACCGGCTGGTTTATCGTCGGCATGGAACCAAGTTCCATGAATTTCTTGATAACGTCAGAGATTTTCAGGCCAATCAGCTCGGAAAATTCCTTGACCGTGGTCCCCTCGCGGAGTTTCAGTGTCTTTCTTCTGGGAGCCGTCGACTGGAGCTGCTGCTTCTGGTCCGACCTGCCCTGGAACCTGGACCCGCCTTTTTTCCCACCGCGGATATCGTGTCCTTTTCTCTGCTCTATTTTACGTACATTGACAAAAGCTTTGTGCAGACCGGGACGTTCCTTGAATTTTTCTATTTTGTCAGCCTCGGCCTCTTTTTTTAATTTATCCGGAAGAACAATCTCCTCCTCGGCCTCTGTATCCGGACCGGGGACTGCTAACCCTCCGGCAATCGGCTCCTCTGCTCCGGCACCGGCCAATTCCTCTTCTGCCATAACTGCTTCCGGGATCACAACTCCCGGATCCGGCTTCAGATTGGCCGGGCGCAGCGTCACTTGTTCAGCGGGCTTGGCGCCGGCGGCTGTTTTGCCGGCAACGGCCTCGGGCTTCGTGACTGCTTTTTTATCCGCTGCCGAAGCACCTGCCGGCGGTGGTGGTGTCCCCCCCTGCTGGCCGGAAAGTGTCCGGGTTATCTTTTCAGCAACATCCGCATCGACACTTGAGGAATGTGTTTTTCCCTCAATACCGTACTTATGGAGCTCATCAAGGATATCCTTGCTGTTTCTGTTCAGCTTCTTTGCTAATTCATATATTCTGACTTTTGACATGTTTTAACCCGGCCTTAGGCAATGATTTGAAAAAAAATGAACGTGATTCTTGTATCATCAATCTTAAAATGTTATCATAAAAGTCCTTATTTATGCAATTCTGAAAGGAGGTCAGTGAAAATGGCAAGCTGTTATTCATGCGGTAAGAAAAGAACCATCGGCAACAATGTTAGCCATGCCAATAACAAAACAAAGAGACAGATCCTGCCCAATCTGCAGCAGACAAGGATACAGACTGATCACGGGGTCAAACGTGCGTATGTCTGCACCCGGTGTCTCAGATCAGGGACAGTAAAGAAGGTCGTTTAGTGGAAAGGGCGGGCTCCATCCTGATGCCGGCAATTAAGCGGCTCGGGATTGAGGAGGACGTCCGGCTCCAGCGCATAAAAAACGACTGGGATACCATTTTCAATGAACCACTTTCCCTCCATATGTCACCCTCAAGACTTCTTGAGGGTGAACTACTTTTAAACACCGACTCTCCGATCTGGATGCAGCAGCTCAACTTCTGCCGGAAGGAGATTCTCGGAAAACTTGCGGCGTATGGGGTGAGAGAAATCAGGCTGAGGGTCGGAAAGGTCTTCAGGCAGAGGAACGAAGATCCGGACACAGGGAGGCAGGTGCCTCGAAGTGTATCAAATGAAGATGCCCTGTTTATTGACGGGCTTGTAGCTGCAGTCAGCGATGAGGAACTGAAGACCGCAATCAGGAATGCCGCTGAAAACTTTCTTTCGGTAAGAATAAAAAAATAAGAGGTCGATAGTCTTCATGAGCAATAAAGAGAGAGTCTTAAGCGGCATGCAGTCCAGTGGCAGGGTTCATCTCGGCAATCTGGTCGGTGCGTTACAGAACTGGGTGCGTCTTCAGGAGACCTATGACTGTTATTATTTCGTGGCAGACTGGCATGCACTTACGACCGGGTATGCCAATCCGGAATTGATGCGTGAGTCTGTCAACGACCTGGTGATCAACTTTCTCGCCGCTGGTCTCGACCCGGACAAATGCACCATTTTTGTCCAATCGCGCATCCTGGAGCATGCTGAACTGCACCTGCTGCTCTCGATGATCACGCCGCTGGGATGGCTGGAGAGGGTCCCTACGTACAAGGAAAAACAGCAGGAACTCCGTGAGCGGGATCTTTCGACCTATGGGTTTCTTGGCTATCCCCTCCTGCAGACAGCCGACATTATTATCTACCGGGCAAAACACGTCCCGGTGGGAGTCGATCAGGTGCCTCACCTGGAGATATCGCGGGAGATAGCCCGGAGGTTCAATGGCCTTTACAATAAGGAAATTTTCCCTGAACCAGAGGCCCTTCTGACAGCCTTCCCAAAAGTGCCGGGGGTCGATGGCAGGAAGATGTCCAAGAGCTACGGAAACGCCATCTATCTCTCCGACAGCGCCAAAGAGGTGGAACAGAAGATCAGGACGATGACCACTGATCCTGCCCGAATCAAGCGGACAGACATTGGAAATCCTGAATTTTCCCCCGTCTTCCAGCTCCATAAAGTTTTTTCCTCAAAGGAAGAGCAGGATGAAGTTGCGGTGGGATGCCGCACTGCCGGCATTGGCTGTATCGACTGCAAGAAGGTCCTGATAAAAAATGTCTTTGAAGTACTCGGCCCGATCTGGGCAAAACGTGAAGAACTGGCGAACAACCCTGAACAGCTCCGGCAGATAATCGAAGCAGGTACCAGCAAGGCCCGCAAGGTCACCCAGGAGACCATGGCCCTGGTGAGGGATGTTATGGGACTGCGTTAATTATTGCCCGTTGCATTATGACAGACAGAAACACCTCATAAAAAAAAGGCGGCATAAAATTATGCCGCCTTTTTTTATGCCAGCTTTTTAGTTAGTCCAGCTGTTTCATCAGCTTCTCTGAAACCTCGCCAATTGCCGGGGCACCGTCAACCGTGATCACCTTCGGTCCGGTTATCTTTTTGAAGTAGTTCACCGCAGCCATGGTTCCGCTCGTTGTATCATAGTAAATGTCGTGCCGCTTGTTAATGGCTGCCGCGTCCTGATCATCAGCACGGGTCTTGAGTTCACCGCCGCATACTCTGCACACCTGTTTGCCGTCTTTTTCTACCGGCTTGATGGCATCGATATGGATATGATTCGGGTGGTTGTTATCGTTGACGCAGAGCCTCCTGCCCATGATCCTGTCCGCGGCTATCTGCCTGTCGAGAGAGATCTCGACTACATAGTCAAGCTTGATGCTGGCCTCTTCAAGGGCCTTATGAAGAGTTTCAGCCTGCACAACGTTGCGGGGAAAGCCGTCGAGGAGCCATCCCTTTTTGCAGTCGTCCTCTTTGAGCCTGTCGAGGATCATCGGAATCGTGATGTCATCAGGCACAAGGTCTCCCTTGTCGATAAACGCCTTTGCCTTCATGCCGAGCTCAGTACCGCCGACAATGTTTTTCCGGAATATGGCACCGGACTCGATATGTGCGGTCCCATACTTCTTCTGAACAATTGCACCCTGTGTGCCTTTGCCGCTGCCGTTTGGTCCAAAAATCAAGATGTTCATTCTGTCTCCTTTTCGCTTTATGTATTTGTACCTCCCATACCCGGAGGCACTTGTTAAAAATGCGGGTAGGGAAATATACCAGAAAAGGTCACATTATTGCGAGTATTGTTGACAATTACAGTCAAATCAATCGCAACGTCCAATATGTTAAAATATTCAACATATTTTCTGCCTTGACAATTGATCAAGGCAACCACGGGAGGCACGAGGGAATTGAAGAATAAAGTCATCATCGGCACACGCTCCAGCAAGCTTGCTCTTTGGCAGGCTGAATGGGTCAAGTCAGAACTGCAGCGTATGAACCCGGGGCTCGAGGTAGAACTCAACAAGATCAAAACAACAGGCGACAAGATACTGGATGTGCCCCTGGCGCAGGTCGGCGGCAAAGGCCTGTTTGTTAAGGAGATTGAAGAGGCGCTGCTGAAGGGCGAGGCAGACCTTGCAGTCCACAGCATGAAAGACGTGCCTACCGAATTTCCCGAAGGCCTGTATCTGCCGGTTATCTGCAAACGGGAAGACCCGCGGGACGCCTTTATCTCGGCCAGGGTTGACGGTGGGTTCAGATATAATGGTTTCCAGAAACTGCCGCAGGGCGCGTCGGTCGGCACCAGCAGCCTCAGACGCTCCTGTCAGCTGCTGAGCAGCAGGCCCGATCTCAGGATCATGCAGCTCAGGGGAAATCTCGATACCCGTCTCAAAAAACTTGACGAGGGACAATTCGACGCGATTATCCTCGCGGCAGCAGGAGTCAACAGACTGGGATGGTCCGACAGGATAGCGGAACTCATCCCTGCCGAGGTGAGCCTGCCGGCTATCGGCCAGGGGGCGATCGGCATAGAATGCCGGATCGGCGACGAATTCATCAAAGGCCTGATCAGCCCGCTCAACCATACTGAAACCGCATTATGCGTAAGGGCTGAGCGGGCGTGCCTGAAGAAACTTGAGGGCGGCTGCCAGGTACCGATTGCGGCATATGCCAAGATGTCAGAAAACAGTATAATAATCGACGGCCTGGTAGGCAGCGTTTCGGGCGACAGGATAATCAGGGCACACCGCGAGGGCACTATTGACGAACCGGAAGCACTCGGGACAGCCCTTGGGGAGGAACTCCTGTCAAAAGGAGCAGAAAAAATACTTGCCGAGGTCTATGGCAAGAACATCGGACAGATCGGGCTGCACTAAGTTCGTCTCATACAAAAACAGAAAGGCCCCGATACGCATCGTACCGGGGCCTTTCTGTTTTTCAGATCACTCTACATCCTGACGGGAAATAGCCTCCAACTGCTCCTTATTCTCCTTGCAGCTGATACAAAGGGTCGCCGCCGGCATTACCCCGAGTCTTTTCTCGCTGATCTCTTCCCCGCAGTCCTCACAGATCCCGTAGGTGCCTTCGTTTATTTTGCGAAGGGCCTCATCGATATCGAGCATCACCTTGCGGTGCGCATCCAGCCGCATAAGGTTGAGGTCTTCGGAGATGTCAACGGTTGCCCAGTCCCCTTCATCGACTGCGGTATCAACCAGCTGCCTGTTTTCCCCGCTTATATACTTGGCAATTTCATTCTTGGCCTCTTTGACAATTTCATCGCGTCTCTTCAGAAGAACGCTTTTCAGCTCCCTCAACCGTTCCGGCTTTGGCTCTTCCCTCTGGGTATTTTTTTCTATCTCTTTCTTCATAACCTTTGAGCGCACCGGAACGCCCTTTTCTACCTCTTTCTTCTTTGTTGCAGAAGATTTATTGACTACAGACTTTACTGCCTTCTTTTCTGCAGCTGACTTTGCAGCTGTTTTTGTTGACAAAGGAACATCTTTTACCTTTACAGTCTTTTTGGGCTGTGCCGTTGTCTTGTTACTCCCCGCCATTACTTCGGCTCTTCCTTCGCAGTCTCTTCTTTAAATACTTCAATAATGCTCCGGACCTTAATCCCCGCCTGCTGAAGTGCCTTCTGGACATCCGGCAGCTTTGCGTCTTCTACTTTCACCACAAAATTGCTGTTCATACCCCTATACCTCCATGATCTCTTTTTCCTTATGCTCCAGGACATCATCAATCTTTTTAATAAAAGCATCAGTCAGCTTCTGGATCTCGTCGTGCTCTTTCTTGACGTCGTCCTCGCTCAGATGCTTGTCCTTCTCCATCTTCTTCAGGTCATCGTTGGCATCCCGGCGAATATTCCTTACGGCAACCTTACCTTCCTCAGCCCTCTTCTTGACGACCTTGACGAGCTGCTTTCTCCGCTCCTCGGTCAAGGCAGGGATATTGATCCTTATCACCTTGCCATCGTTCATCGGCGTCAGCCCAAGGTCCGACTTCATGATTGCTTTCTCTATATCAGGGATTATTTTCTGCTCCCAGGGCTGTATAACTATCTGGCGGGACTCAGGAACACTTAAATTCGCGAGCTGCTGTATCGGGGTCATGGTGCCGTAGTAATCGATCGCCATGCCGTCAAGAAGACCAAGCGAGGCCCTTCCTGTCCTGACACTGGTGAACTCTTTCTTCAGCGCATCAATCGCGCCGTTCATGCGTTCATTTACTTTTTTTCTGTGCTCCTGAATCATGGGTCCCCCTTACAAGAGTGCCGACTTTCTTGCCTTCGACCACTTTTCTGATATTGCCTTTGCCTCTAAGATTAAATACCACAATTGGAAGGTTGTTGTCCATACATAATGATACTGCTGTAGAATCCATGACCCCGAGGCCCCGTTTGAGCACCTCCATATAGGTCAACTCTGAAAACTTCGTCGCCTTCGGGTCCTTCACCGGGTCTGACGAATAAACGCCATCCACTTTCGTACCCTTGAGAATGATAGCAGCGCCTATTTCCATAGCCCGCAGGGCTGCAGCAGTATCTGTTGTAAAATAAGGGTTTCCGGTGCCTGCAGCGAAGATTACAACCCGGCCCTTTTCAAGGTGGCGGACAGCCTTGCGCCTGATATACGGCTCGGCAAGTTCCTGCATCTCTATCGCAGACTGGACCCGGGTAGGTATATCATACTTTTCAAGGGCGTTCTGAAGCGCCAGCGCGTTAATGACCGTGGCCAGCATCCCCATATAGTCCGCCGAGGCCCTCTCCATGCCTTCGAGGCTTCCCTGGACACCGCGAAAGATATTGCCGCCGCCGATCACGATAGATATCTGAATGCCCAGGGAGGAAACATCCTTAATCTCCTTGGCAAGAAAATCCACCGTGCCGGCGTCTATGCCGTATCCTTTATCGCCCATCAGGGCCTCACCGCTGACCTTCAGCAGTATGCGTGTATATTTGAGGCGCATTGGTCTCCTAGCAACTCTTCGGCTCGGAAGGCAGCCCTTCACCGAGCTGGAAGCGCACAAAGCTTTCCAGAGAAATATTTCCGCCCAGAGACTTGCCGGCCTCCGCGACAACATCCTTTATCTTTTTCTTGCCGTCAGGGTCTTTAACAAATATCTGATCCACAAGGCAGACATCAGAATAAAATTTTTCAACTTTTCCTTCAACAATCTTGTCAATGACATTGGCCGGCTTGCCCTCGACCTGCGCCCGGTAAATATCCTTCTCGCGGTCAAGGGTGTCCTGAGGCACTTTTTCGCGAGAAAGGAAGGAAGGATTTGCAGCAGCCACATGCATTGCAACGTCCTTCAGGAGGGTTTTCATGGCCTCACTGGAGGCATGTGCCGCCTGCTCACATGAAGCCTCAACCATTACGCCTATTTTGTCCATATGAATATAGGAGCCGGTTGCCCCGGTCTTGCCTGACATGTCAAACCGTGCAAAACGCCTGAAAACTATATTTTCGCCAAGCTTTGCTATCTTTGCCTTAACCAGATCAGCTATCTTCGGATCATCTGTCGCTGCAGACGGCGTGGCCAGCAGATAGGCATTAATATCGGCTACGAGCTCTTTAAAATCATCTGTCTTGGCCACAAAGTCGGTCTCGCAGTTGACCTCGGACATGGCACTGACGCTCTCAGAAGCTGCAACAGTAATCAGGCCCTGCGATGCACTGCGGGAGGCCTTCTTCGCTGCTGAGGCAAGTCCTTTCTGCCTCAAAATATCTATGGCCTTTTCAACATCACCGCCGGCATCGGTCAGCGCTTTCTTGCATTCCATCATGCCAGCGCCGGTTTTTTCCCTGAGATCTTTTACAACAGCTGCTGAAATCTCTGTCATCCTGCTACCTCCGCAGCCTCAGAACTCTGGACCTTCTCCTCTATCTTTGCAGCTTCGGCCACCTGCTGGGCCTCTTTTGCGATAGCCTCACGGCCTTCCATCACCGCATTTGACATCTTGGCGGCCAGGAGTTTGATCGCCCGGATCGCGTCATCGTTCCCGGGGATTACATAGTCAATCTCATCAGGATCGCAATTGGTATCGACAACAGCAACGATCGGAATAGAAAGTTTTCTGGCCTCTGCAATCGTAATTCTCTCTTTCTTCGGATCGATGATAAAGATGGCTCCCGGCAGTTCCTTCATGTTCTTGATACCGGAGAGGTTCTTGTCGAGTTTGGCGCGTTCCTTCTCAAGGATCGAGGTCTCGCGCTTCGGCAGGAGACTCATGGTCCCGTCCTCTTTCATCGTCTCTATCTTTTTAAGCCGCTCAATACTCTTTTTGACCGTAAGGAAGTTGGTCAGCATGCCGCCAAGCCATCTCTGGTTGACGAAATAGGATGAGGAGCGGTTCGCCTCTTCCATCACGGCATCCTGGGCCTGCTTCTTTGTCCCGACAAAAAGGACTGACTGGCCTGATGCAGATACGCTCCTCACGAAATTATAAGCCTCTTCGAGACCCTTCATTGTTTTCTGCAGATCGATGATGTAGATCCCGTTTCTCTCACCGAAGATATACTTTTTCATCTTCGGGTTCCAGCGCTTCACCTGATGACCGAAATGTACACCGGCCTCAAGCAGTTCCTTCATTGTAGCTACCATGGTACTCCTCCTGTGGTTTTTTCCTCCGCCTGTCCTGACTCACCCTTGCGGGACCAAAGGTCAGGACTGTAGCAGGCGTGCGATTTTATGTCCTGTAAAAACAGGTACTTTGGGTTTTAAAGCTTAACACAGACCATTTTATTTTGCAAGAATTATGAAATAAAATAGTTATAGAAAACAGACTTAAAGTGTACTACTATAGTAAGACAGCAGCAAGGATTTGTCATAATAATTCATTTATAGAATAATAAGGAGACAGGGGTTCATGGGATACTCGGTTGCTCAATTGGCTGAAAAAGACGGGTTTGACAAAAAAATATCTTTCATCTCGAACATGGACGAAAAAGCAGTAGCGCAGGCTTACGAGGCTTTTGCCAAGACCTGCAGCGGGGTCAGGCGGGACCACCTTCCGCTGCGGTGCCCCATACGGAAATCTCCGGAAAACGGCAATTATGAGCTCCAGTTTGACGAACGCAACCTCAGCTATAATTTTGATTCGCTCATGTCTTTTATAGCCCAGGTCATAAGCGCGGGCATCGTAAAAGCTGCAAAAATACTCGACAACGGTAAAATAGGCGGAACAGCCTATATCGTAACCCCCGGGCTGGCCAAAAAATTTGAGTTCTATCCAAAATCAGACACCCTGAGCAAAATAGCAACCGGCGAACTGACCTATGCCGGTATCCTGATTGGCGATGATGGGGTCACAGTCTCGGATTACCTGAAAAAGTTCTGATTTCCCGAAAGTCAGCAGGGCGGGCACAAGGTCTGCCCTACCGTTTAATTACTCATTATAACAAAGCCACGGAGGAGAGGTACTGAAATAATTTTTTCAGGGCCCTGCCCCGGTGGCTCATGGAATCTTTTTCTGAGGCGTCCATTTCGGCAAAAGTTCCGGCATGTCCTTCCGGATAAAAAACCGGATCATAGCCAAACCCATTGTTTCCTTTTTCTTTCTTCCCGATTCTGCCACTGACATAACCGGTAAAGGTTTTGTGGTGTCCGTCCGGCAGCACAAGGGCCATGCAGCAGACAAACCGTGCATCCCGCTCCTCACCCTCCAGTTCCCTCATCTCGCGAAGCAGCTTTTTCAGATTTTTCCGGTCATCCGCGTCAGGGCCTGCATAACGGGCTGAGTAGACACCAGGGGCCTTTCCGAGCGCAAGCACCTCCAGCCCGGAGTCATCGGCAAGCGCCGGATGCCCGGTGAAGGAAGCAACAGCGCGCCCCTTTTTTAGAGCATTGGCCCTGAAAGTCTTACCGTCCTCTTCAACATCAGGACAATCAGGAAATGACTCCAGGGTAAGAAAGCGAAAGTCCTGTCCTTTAAACATGCGGCTCATCTCCGCAGCCTTTTTCTTGTTTTTTGTCGCTAATACAATGTCCATGTCTGCTCCTTTGCTTTTATTATTAAGTTGGCAACGTACTATAGCAGTCTGTCAGCCTCGCTTGTCGGTGATCCTTCTTTGTTTTCGGATAGATTCCGGACAAGCCGGAATGACAATATTGTACTATTTGATTGCCGGTTTAATGCTATGAGCAGGCAGCTGTTCGCCATGTCACAACAGGCAGTTGCAGCTGGCCAGGCCGTTCATTTGTTCCTGAAATTATCCGGGCTTTTAAAACTGCTTGTCAGCAAAAAATGATATAGGGTATACTAGGGAGCTTTAATAACTGAACACATACTTCATCTCTACTATAACAATGCGGATCGAAAAATTCGAACTCATAGGCTTTAAATCGTTTGCGGACAAGACCGTCTTCAATCTTCATCCGGGGATAACCTGTATTGTCGGCCCGAATGGCTGCGGCAAGAGCAATATCGTCGATGCCTTCCGCTGGGTGCTTGGCGAGCAGAGCGCCAAGAGTCTCAGGGGAGAGAAGATGGAAGAGGTGATCTTCAACGGCTCTGCCCAGAAGAAGCAGAAGGGCATGGCAGAAGTGACTATGTACCTCGCCGGCATGAACACAACCAGTCCAATCCTGTCCCAGGACAATACCGGGGGGAGCACTGACAGCACACAGGGCGGTATCAGCCGCAGCAGCGACCCGGGCCAGGGGGACACCCTTTCGGTCACCAGAAGGCTCTATCGGTCCGGTGAAAGCGAATACATGATCAACAAGACTCCCTGCCGTCTGAAGGATATCAAGGATATCTTTCTGGACACGGGGCTTGATTTCAAGAGTTATTCAATCCTTGAACAGGGAAGGATAGCCGAAATCCTGAATGCGAAACCTTTCGACCGCCGCTTTATCATTGAAGAAGTCGCCGGAGTCATGAAATACAAGGTGCGCAAGGCCGAGGCTCTCTCGAAGCTTGAGTCATCGCGTACCAACCTTGTCCGGATTAACGATATTGTCACGGAAGTCAAGAAACAGATCAACATACTCGACCGGCTGGCTAAAAAGGCCGAACGCTACAAAAAGCTCTCTGCAGAGATGCATATGATCGAGCTCAAGATCGAGCGGAACGAATACCAGAACATCAAAGACGCCAATCAGACCATCGGTGAAGAATATGCAGGACTGAAGGAAAAAGAGGCGGTCCTGGCTGCAGAGATAACCGGCACCGAAAACAGGACCCAGTCCCGGAGGATTGACCTCCTTGACCGCGAGAAGGCCCTGGAGCTTATCCAGAAAGACTTTCAGCAGATGGAGCGGGAAATTGCCGAAATAGAGCGGACCATAGCCGTCAGCCGGAATGACATTAGCAACCTCGGCGATTATCGGACGCGCCTGTTGACCCAGGTCGAAGAAAACGACAAAAGGTCTGTCGAGATCAGCCAGCGTTCCGAAGAGCTGAAGATCAGCAGCCAGCAGCTTGCCAGCGACATGGAGAACCACGCTGAACAGCTCCACCAGAAAACCAGCGCCTTCAGATCGATTGAAGAGGCTCTTGCTGAACAGGAAGAACAGATCGAGGAGAAGAGGCGGGGCATCTTCAAAGTCTCAGAAGAGATCAGCAGACTCCGCAATGAACTGAGCCGCCAGCACGCGGCCTACGAAAACCACGAGCGCCGTGAGACAAATGCCCTGAAGGAGTCCGAGGATGCCCGGAAGATACTTGCCGGGGTCGAGGCTTCTATCAGCAGCGTCGAGGCGATCATTATCGGCAGCAACAACGAGAACATTCTTTTGAGAGAGAAGAAGGGGATTTTTTCCGAGGAACTCGCGGTCTGCAGGAGCAGACTGGAAGAGTTCCTTAAATCACTGGCAGAGGTCCGTGAAGAGATCGCCTCGAACCAGTCCCGCCTTGAGTCCCTTCGCGAGATTGTTTTTGACGAGCCTACCCGCGAGCTTATCGCGGCAAGGTCGGATGTCAGACTTCTGGCCTCGGTATCTGATGTTATTGAGGTCGAGGCTGCCTATGAAAAGGCGGTTGAGGCTGCCCTGTACGAAAAGGCGGACATGCTGATCCTCGAAAACGAAGAGTCTGTCCAGAATGCCGTGCTTTCGATCAAGGGAGCGGGGACCGGAAGGACCGCCTTCATGCCCCTGGCCCCGCACCCGATTGCCTTTTCCCCTGCCGTGCCTGAGGGGATCATCGCCCGTGCCATCGATGTGGTAAAGATTAAAGAAGGCTTTGGCACTGTTGCCGGAAACCTGCTCAGCACCATACTGATAGTCACAGACCTCAAGGCGGCGCTTGCCATTGCGCAGGCATCCGAAGGAGCCTATACCCTGGTAACCGTTGAGGGAGAGGTTATAGAGCCGACCGGGGCGGTTATTGTTGGCGAAGGCAAGGGAATTTTCAGAAGGAAGCGCGAGATCAGGGAACTGGAAGAGGCACTGGAGACCAGGAAAATAGCCCTTGCATCCCTGAATGATGAAATTTTAAATGCCCAGGCTACTATTGCAGAAAAGGAAGCCTCAGTCAGGGAAGTTGAGCTTGCAATCCATAACCTCGAAAAAGAGATCTCGCTCTCGAAACTGACCATTGACAACTATACAGAAGAAATGGAACGGACGAACAGAAAGCTCTCGTATCTCACTCTCGAAATTGAAGAGGCCGGCAGGGAAAAAACTGCTCTCAATGACGTTATTGCGGGGACAGAGCAGAAGATAGCCGCTGATGAGACGCGGAAGGCAGAAATCGAGGAAGACACCAGCCGCATTCAGGAGGCGATCGCCGCCAGGAAGGCTGAGATTGAGGACCACCGCTCAGAGGTGACAGAACTAAGGCTCCTTACGGCGTCCAATCGTGAGAAGCTCGAGGCAGTCCGAAAAGAGATTGAGACCTCGCAAAAGACACTGGTAGACCTTCAGGAAAAAAGGAATGAACTGCTGACCGAAAAAAATACCATTGAAGCGCGCATCACCCAGAGGGAGGCAGAGATCCAGGAGCACGATGCACGGCTAAGAAAGATGGTCGGAGAGGCTGAAGTTTTCCGTCTCGATATCTCGCAGAAGAAAGAGGCCATGGACCAGGAAAACGCAGAACTCTTCACGATCGATCAGGGACTAAGGATTCTGCGGCAGGAGCTCTCCACGATTGTCCACCGGATATCAGAACTGGATGTGCAGCGGGCCGAACATAAGATGCGTCTCGAAAATATCGGAATAAATGTCAGGAACAACTTCGGAGTTGAGATCGAAGACCTGCCGGTTGAGGAAGTTTCGGCAGAGGAGCAGGAACGGCTTGCCGACCTGCGCAGCAAGCTCCAGGAGATGGGGCAGGTAAACCTCGGAACGCTCGAAGAGTATGAGGAACTCACCACCCGGTATGAGTTCATGAACCGGCAGCAGGAGGACCTCCACAAATCCATCGCTGAACTCGAAGAGGCGATCTCGAAGATCAACAGCACCACAAGGAAGAAGCTTCGCGATGCTTATGAGACGCTGAATACGAAGTTCGGGGAGATTTTTGTGACGCTCTTTGGCGGCGGCAGGGCTGAACTGGTCCTGACGGATGAGAGTAATATCCTCGAAACCGGCATTGATATTGTGGCGCAGCCTCCGGGCAAGAAGCTCCAGAACATCCATCTTCTCTCCGGCGGCGAAAAGGCGCTGACAGCCCTCTCCATATCGTTTGCGAGCTTTTTGATCAAGCCAACCCCCCTCTGCATCCTCGACGAGGCAGACGCCCCGCTTGACGAGTCGAATACCGAACGGTATTCCCGGATGCTTCAGGAACTTTCGAACCATACGCAGTTCATCGTCGTAACACATAACCGGACTACCATGGGCGTTGGACAGCACCTCTATGGCATCACCATGCAGGAAGCCGGGGTCTCAAAGGTGATCTCTATGCAGCTTGAAGAGATTGCGGCATAAGCTCCATTAATTTTTTCCCGGCGCCATGAAACACGATCTGGCAAAACACCTCCACGGCAAAATATCAACCTCTCCCGAGGACCTTGTCTGCTATGGCTTTGACGCCTCCGGCCTTGAGGGGTCAGCCTCTGCCGTGGTATGGCCGGAGGACCTGCAGGACATAATCGAGATTGTCAACTACGCCCGTTCGAACCGCATCCCGCTGATACCGCGCGGCGCCGGCACCGGCATGACCGGAGGAACAGTCCCTGGAAGCAGATCCGGCACCGGTCCGCATAAAAATGCACTGGTGATGAGCTTCGAAAAAATGAACCGCATCCTCGAGATTGACCGGGAAAATATGCAGGTATTAGTAGAACCCGGAGTTATCAACGGGGTTTTGCAGCGGGAACTCAGCCGCTTCAATCTTTTTTATCCGCCAGACCCTGCCAGCATGAACATCTGCACGCTCGGCGGCAATGTTGCCGAGAATGCCGGCGGCCCGCGGGCGCTGAAGTATGGGGTAACGCGGGATTATGTCATGGGACTGGAGGCGGTGCTGCCTGACGGCAGCGTCATCCATACCGGCGTCAGAACATCCAAAGGCGTCGTCGGGTATGATCTGACAAGACTCCTTGTCGGCTCTGAAGGGACACTCGCTGTCGTGACAAAGATCCGCCTCAAGGTGCTTCCGGTGCCCGAGGACGTCATCACCCTGCTGGTACTCTTTAAAGACCTTGAACAGTCCGGAAACGCAGTCTCTGCAATTATGACCAGCGGCATTATTCCCCGGACACTTGAGTTCATGGACAGCGAGGCAATCCGGGCTGTGGAAAACTATAAACCGGTCGGCCTGCCGGTGGATGTAGGGGCCCTGCTTCTCATAGAACTGGACGGAGACCCTGTGGTCATAAAGAAAGATGCTGAAAAAATATCCTACCTTTGTTCACAGCAGGGCGGCGAGATCATCATGGCTGAAGATGAAGCTGCACAGGAGAAGATCTGGGAGTCGAGGCGGGCACTCTCTCCTGCCCTTTACCATATCATGCCGACCAAGATTAACGAGGACATTGTCGTGCCGCGCACAAAGATACCCCAGATGCTGAAAAAACTGAAGGCGCTTTCAACGGAAAGCGGTATCAGGATAATCAACTTCGGCCACGCGGGTGACGGAAATATCCATGTCAATATCATGGTCGACAAAAGCAACAAACCTGAATATGAAAAAGCACTGCTTCTGGTCAAAGAGGTTTTCAGGGCCACGCTCGATCTGGGCGGCACCATCTCAGGAGAACACGGCGTCGGCCTTACCAAGATGGATTATATCGGGATGGAGATAAAGCCTGCCGAGCTTGAGCTGATGAAGCGGATCAAGCAGGCCTTTGACCCCCTGAATATCCTGAACCCGGGAAAGATCTTTCCGTAAAGATTAATTCCCCCCGCGTCCCGTCTGATCCTTTTGAATTGCGCTCCCGGTTCTTTCTTGATTTTGTGCTCTGACAAACAATAAAATTAAAGTTATGCAGATAAAGATCTCAAGCGGCAAGGTCATCCAGGCTGAGCCCGGACAGAATATCTATCAGGCCCTGAAGAGCAACGGCATATACCTTGTTGCCTCGTGCGGCGGCAAAGGGGTCTGCGGGAAATGCAGAGTGAAGGTTCTCGAAGGCCCGGTCAGGGTCGAATCAACCGGCAAGCTCATGAAAGCAGAGGTTGATGAACATATAACGCTTGCCTGCACCACCTTTCCGGAAAACGATATTCTGATAGAGATCCCCGAAGGGTCAAAGCTTGTCATCGGCGACAAGATAGCGATAGCAAAATCCAAAGACCTCCGTGAGTTCCTGCACTCAGTCGACGCAGGACTGCAGCCTGCGATCAGGAGGGTCTATCTTGAGCTGACCCCGCCGTCGCTGGATGACCCGAGGAGCGATCTGGATCGGATCAAAGTCGGGCTCTCTGAAAAGGGGCTTGACGCCATGCGCTTTTCGCACGATTTTATGACGCGGCTTGCCCGGTCGGTGCGCGAACTGAACTGGAGATTCAACCTTGATTACACTGAAGACCTTTATGCTGTGGCAATCTCTTCACCGGAGCAGGTCGACCGTTACGGTATTGCAGTCGATATCGGAACCACCACCGTCGTTGTCTATCTCGTCAATTACTCTGACGGCAGTATCGTCGACCTCGGCATGACCTATAACTCCCAGATGCGTCACGGCGATGACGTAATTACCCGGATCGTCTATGCAACTGAAGGCGGCGGGCTCGAGGAACTGCGCACCGCAGTCGTTAATGATATCAATGATATCCTGGCCCCTATGCTCGAAAAAAACAGCATCAGCCGCGATGACGTCGATTCTGTCGTAATATCCGGCAATACGACAATGGCACATCTTTTCTGGGGCTTTGACCCGACCTCCATCCGGGAAGAGCCTTACATACCAACGCTGAACGCCTTCCCTCAATGGCAGGCCGCAACTGCAGGCCTGAATATCCTCCCACAGGCGCCTGTGTATACCGTGCCCTGTGTCGGCAGCTACGTGGGCGGCGATATCGTTGCCGGAGTCCTGGCTTCGAGGATGTATCTCAAACCCGAGATCGCACTCTTTATGGATATCGGCACGAATGGTGAGATAGCGGTCGGCAACAACGAGTGGCTCATGACCGCGGCCTGCTCTGCAGGGCCGTGTTTTGAGGGCAGCGGCATCAGGCACGGCATGCGGGCAACCGAAGGCGCAATCGAATCCGTAAAGATAGACCCGAAAACCTTTGAACCCACGCTCGAGGTGATCGGCAATGCAGCCCCTGCCGGCATCTGCGGCTCGGGTATGATCGATGCCATCTCGGAGCTTTTCTTCTCGGGCATCATCGACCAGCGGGGGAAGTTCATGCGGGATCTCCAGACCGACAGAATTGTGATAGGGGACGAAGGCCCCGAGTATATCCTCCATCGCGGAGAACTGAAGGAGATTGTCCTGACCGAGGTGGATATCGAAAACGTGATGCGCGCCAAGGCCGCAATCTATGCCGGCATATCGATCATGCTGAAGGAGGTTGGGCTTTCTCTCGACGTTGTAGAACGCATATACATAGCCGGCGGCTTCGGCAACTATCTCGACATCGACAAGGCAATCATGATCGGCATGCTGCCGGACCTGCCGAAGGACAAGTTCTCCTTCATCGGCAATACCTCCATAGCAGGCGCCTACCTCTGCCTGCTGTCAGACAAGATGCGTGCCGAGGCAGAGGATATCGCCAGCAAGATGACCTACATAGAACTCTCCGTATCGCGCGGCTTCATGGACGAATATATGTCAGCCCTCTTCCTGCCGCATACCAATATGGAACTCTTCCCCACGGTCCGCGACCTGTACAAGAAGTCCTGATCCGACTCCACTACCAATAATTTTCCACTCAGAATTGTTTGTGCCAGGCAGGGACAGGCTATTCCCGCGCACTTCAGCAAAACTTGCTACCGCAGACGGTCGGCACTGGAGAGGAACTCACGAACATTGAGCAGGGAAGTATCAGGCGGCAGGTCGCAGGAGGGCATGAGGATATAGGCCTGGTGAGGATCGGATACCGCTGAAAGACAGTCTGATACCTTTTCGACAATCTCAGGAAGACCCCCACCATAGACAGTATTCACCACATCCACATTCCCGGCGGTTACGACATGATCACGATAGAGGTCGTATACCTCGCCTATGGGCACACAGGCATCAACCGATATGCAGTCAGCGCCTGTTTCTGGATAGAGGGCAAGCTGGGACTGTATATTGCCGCACTGGTGAAGAAAACACCTGAGCCCCTGTCCTTTGGCCCAGGCAAAGAGGCCCTGCTGTGCAGGAAGCACCTCCTCCTGATAAAGCTCAAGAGGTATCAGCGTGGTCGATCCGTCCGAGATGACAATCCCGTCGATGGCGCCCTCTGCTGCAAGCGGTGCGATAAAGGCACAAGAGAGCCGCACCCCAAGTTCACAGACCTCCCGGATGAATGTCCTCTCAGTTGCAACCTTTTCTTTCAGTAGGTTCCAGTCGCAGAGGATCATTGCCCAGGTGAAGGGCCCCCAGGTGGTTGCGCAGAGAAACCGGTCCGGCAGGCGCTCCCTCAGGGAGCTGATCATTTCCACAAGTGCACGCGTATGCGGTGAACCGGCAATATCAATACGGGTGAGATAGCGCGAGTCTTCGGTTTGCTGGATGAGGGGAAAGGAAAGAAGCGGGGCCTGTCCTCCCCGGAAGGCGAGGCTGCCCCCGACCGCCTCAGCAGGAAAGGTGTTCAGCCCTGAACCAGGGAAGACTATATCACTGTCCAGGTTATTGAAAATCCCGGCAAGGCTTTCCGCAAAATGACGGGGCGATGCGACAATATCCTCAAGCCTAAGCCCGGCCTGCTGATAGGCCCAGCGTCCGGCTCCGAACAGGGCCCGGGGAATGCGTTCGCTGCGCTCCCCGCGCAATACCCCTCTGATCAGCTCACGTCGGTTCACTATCGGATCTATCCTCTCTCATCAGCCCGCTCCCATGAAACCGCACTCAGTCAATATTAACCATCAGGTTATCGATCAGACGCGTCCTGCCTATTTTTAGGGCCACCGCAATCAGAACCTCTTTTGCCTGGCCGATATCCTGAAGCTCCTCAAGTGTTTCTGCGTGGCAAAGTGCGGCATAATCTATTGCGGTTACCAGTGTCTCCTTTTTCAGTTCGGCGGTCAGAAGCTCTTTCAGGCCGGCAGGTGACAGTCCCCCTGCAAGAAGCCTTTCAGCTGTCAGCGTCAGGGCGCGATGCAGCACGGTGGCGGCTGCGCGTTCCTCTGGATTGAGATACTGATTACGGGAACTCATGGCAAGCCCGTCTTCCTCACGCAGCGTCGGGCAGACCACAACCTCTACGTTCAGATTAAGGTCCCTCACCATCCTCCTTATTACAACGGTCTGCTGGAAATCCTTCTGTCCAAAATAGGCGCGCGTGGGACTCGTCAGGTTGAGAAGTTTGGCTACAACTGTAGCTACTCCCCTGAAATGTCCCGGACGGGTCATGCCGCAGAGCTTGCCAGAAAGCCCGTCCACCTGTATATAGGTTGCAAACCCGCCAGGATACATGAGATTGTTGTCAGGCATAAACAGGGTGTCGATGCCGAGTTCCCGGAGTTTTGCAACGTCACTGTCAACATCGCGCGGATAGGCAGCAAGGTCCTCTGAAGGACCGAACTGTATGGGATTGATAAAAACGCTGACGACAGCAATGTCGTTCTCCCGCTGTGCCCTTTTTATAAGACTGAGGTGGCCTGCGTGCAGCGCACCCATCGTCGGCACAAAACCGAGCGACCGCCCCTTCTGAAGCTGTTTTCTGCAGGTGTCCTGCATTACTCCCGGAATTCTGATTATCTCCATAAAGAACTCTCCTTTGCTCACTTATTGTATCACAGGTCCTCCTGCTTGATTTCCGCTGACGTGTCCTGTATCCTTGCTGTATGAAGACTGAGTCAGTGGATTTTCTGATTATCGGCAGCGGGGTGGCCGGGTTGAGAGCAGCGATTGAACTGGCGCCGTTCGGCAGCGTGGTGGTCGTCACCAAGGACAGGCCTTCGGAAAGCAGCACCGAATATGCCCAGGGGGGGATCGCAGCAGTCATCAGCGACGAAGACACGGTCGGCATCCATCTTGAAGACACCCTGAAGGCCGGCGATGGACTCTGCCGTGAAGACGCTGTCAGAACGCTTGTTGAAGAAGGAACCGACAGGATCATGGAGCTGATCGACTGGGGTGCTGAATTCGATCGCGAGGGGATGAAGCTCTCTCTGACCCTTGAAGCGGCCCATTCGCGGCGCAGGATACTGCATGCCCAGGGGGACTCAACCGGCAGGGAACTCGAGCGTGTGCTGCTGAATAAAGTGCGGTCTCTGCCGTCGGTCACAAAGTATCCCTATGCAATTACGACAGACCTTATCATCAGGGGAAATGAATGCCACGGCGCCTATGTGCTGAGGAACGGCGAGATCATTGCACTCCTGGCAAAGTCCACACTGCTTGCTACCGGAGGGGCAGGACAGATTTTTTCCCGAACGACCAATCCGCTCGTGGCAACCGGAGACGGCATGGCAATAGCCTTCAGGGCCGGAGCCTGCCTTGAGGACATGGAGTTTGTCCAGTTTCATCCCACGAGCCTCTACTCTCCGACAGCGCCACAGTTTCTGCTGAGCGAGTCGATGCGCGGCGAAGGCGCCGTGCTCCTCAACATCCACAGAGAACGTTTCATGTCGGCATACCATGCGATGGAGGAACTGGCGCCGCGCGACGTCGTATCCAGAGCGATCATCTCAGAGATGGTGAAGACAAACAGCAGGCATGTCTATCTTGATCTCAGGCACCTCGGCAAAGATTTTATTAAAAAAAGATTCCCCGGGATATTCGCGACCTGTCTCAGATATGATGTGGATATTACTGAAGACCTCATCCCTGTCTCTCCCGCTGCACACTATATCATGGGAGGGGTCAAGACCAACCTTGACGGAGAAACAAACCTGCGCGGCCTTTATGCAGCCGGCGAGGTGGCCTGCACCGGGGTCCACGGCGCAAACCGACTCGCCTCAAACAGCCTTCTCGAAGGACTTGTATACGGCGCGCGGGCCGGCATTGCCGCCAGCAGGACGACGGTTATTCCTGTGGGCGGCACTGAACTTGAGACTCTGGTTTATGCAATCCCTGACGGGGATGAAATCAAGAGGATTCTACGCAAGACCATGTGGGAAAAAGTCGGGATAATACGCTGCGCCCGGTCACTTGATGAGGCCACACAGGTGCTGAAAACATATAACGAAATAATGAACAGGACATATCTTAAGCGACATGAACTGGAGCTGAAGAACATGCTCACCGTGGCACGGCTGATTATTGAAGCCTCATTAAGACGCCAGGGGAGTGTCGGAGCCCATTACCGGTCAGACTTCAAGGATCGGGGAGACCGGTGGCAGGAGCATATCATGCTCGACAGGGAAAACTTTTTTTTGAGTTCACAGGAGGCTATATAAATGAACACCCGCAGGGCAAAGATTATCTGCACCATAGGGCCGGCATCGTCCGACAAGAAGGTCCTGTTCAGTCTGATCAACGAGGGGATGGACATCGCACGCCTGAACTTCTCTCATGGCAGTCATGCCTTTCACCGGGGACTTGTCAGGACTCTCCGCGAGGGAATAAAAAAATATGGCCGGCCGGTGACCATAGTCCAGGACCTGCAGGGGATTAAGATACGGGTCGGACTTATTAAAGACGGCGCTGCGGAACTCAGGAAGGGCAGCGAGGTCCTCATTTATCCGGGGCACGGCCTCGGGGACTCAGCCAACCTCTTTGTCTCATATCCCCTGCTGTTGAGAGACGCGGTCAAGGGGGACAAGATCCTGCTTGACGACGGCCTCATCTACCTGAAGGTTACGGGAAAGACGCAGGAGGCATTGATCACCAGGGTGATTGAGGGCGGCATCATCAGGGACAAAAAAGGCGTGAACCTTCCCGGCATGAAGATCTCCCAGAAGGCCTTCACCGAAAAAGACCGGAAAGACCTTGAATTGGGCCTGCAGATGAAGGTGGACTATATTGCGATATCCTTTGTGCGAACTGCTGATGACGTCCGCATTGTCAAGGACTGGATGAAGAAAAAAGGCCGGAGCATACC
>PNOC01000010.1 GCA_013824615.1 Thermodesulfovibrio sp. | reverse complement strand
ACGAACAGGGAGTTTTTCAGATGCTGGTGAACTCAACGTTTCTTAACCCGAACGCCCTGTTCGGGGTTGAGGGACTTGACAAGTGGAGTCATTCGCTCTTCTGGGGGCTGCTGCTGAATGTCGTCTGCTACTTCGGGGTCTCGATCTTTACCGGTCAGGACAGTGAAGAGGAGAAGCAGGCGTTGATGTTTGTCGAGTCCTATACGCCCCGGGTGCTGCCGGTCAAGAGCAGTTACAGCACCGGGCAGATTGAGGAGATACTCGGACAGTACATCGGCAGGCGGGAAGCGCACGAGATAGTAGAGAGCTTCCTCCAGCGTTATGGTATTAAGAGGGAATTGCTGAATCAGAATGAATTCATCCTCCTGAGGGGCGAGGCGGAGCGCGTGCTGTCCGGGGCCATGGGCACGGCTATCGCTACCATTATTCTTGAGGACAAACTCACCCTGACAGAGCAGGAGCGGGGGGACCTCTCAAACTCCATCAAACAGATGACCGAAACCCTCAGACTTTCCCGGCAGGAACTCGCTGTTGCCAACAGAAACCTGGCCTATCTCAAGGAGTTCAGTGAAAACATTATCGAGAGCGCTCCGGTCGGTATCGTAACGCTTGATGGCCTGCTGAGAATCAGGTACTGGAACCGCGAGATTGAAACGCTCACCGGGATAAATAAGGCTGAGGCCTCTAACCGGTCACTTGTTACCGTCCTTCCCTGGCTAAATAAAGAAGTGATCCAGCAGGCTGAACAGCGTGATGAAATCATTGTTACACCCAAAGCGCTGACCTTCAAGGTGAATGTGAGCCCGTTTAAAGACCCCTCGGGCGGCTATGTCGTGATCTTTGAAGATATAACTGAAAAAAGAAAGATGGAGGAGCAGCTGCTGCAGTCATCAAAGCTTGCGAGTCTCGGTAAGATGACTGCGGGAATTTCTCACGAAATCGGCAACCCCCTGGCATCGATATCCTCCCTGATACAGGAGTTGACATCCCTGAAGATCGGTGCGCTGATCTCACCCCGGGGGGGAGTGTCTGAGGCTAACGCTGACACGGACAGGCAGCTGTTGAACAAATCCGAGCAGGAGGCCGAATTCATAGAGGACTCCCTCAAGACGATCAACGGACATATAGAACGGATCGCCAAGATAGTCCGGAGCCTCGGTGATTTTGCCCGAACGTCAAGCAGGGAAAAAGTCTTGTCCCCGCTCGGAGAGATCCTGGACCGCACCCTGAACCTGGTCCGCTATGACAAAAGATTCCGGAATATTCAGATGGAAACCGAGATTGGTTCGCTCCCGCTGGTTCGGGTGAATCCAGATCAGATCCAGCAGGTCTTCCTGAATCTGATGCTGAATGCGATCGATGCAATGCCGGAGGGCGGAAAACTGACTATTGCGATGCACGAGGCCGGAAATATGATCATCATGAAATTCAGCGACACCGGTGCGGGCATTGACGAAGCGGTGATCGACAGGATCTTTGACCCCTTCTTTACTACAAAGCCTCTCGGAAAGGGTACAGGACTTGGGCTCAGCATCTGCTATGGTATAATCAAGGAGCATGGCGGCACCATTTCAGTAAACAGCACCAGGGGCAGTGGCACGATCTTCACCATCCGTATTCCCCTGTAAAAAATACATAGATGAACCGGAGGTAATTTATGGAAGCGTCTGTCTCGATTGATGCAGCCAAGCAGGTACTGCTTTCATTCGGCATTATACTTGCTTTTGGGGCGGTCTGCGGACTCATTGCCCAGAAGATCAAAGTGCCGGATGTTGTCATATTCCTGCTGGTCGGCATCCTGATGGGTCCGGAGGTTTCGGGTCTGATAAATATAAAGGCCGACTCGGCACTGAACCAGCTCATCCTGATCTTCGGGTCGTGCTACATACTCTTTGACGGCGGTGCTTCTCTGAAGCTGAAAGTGCTGAAAGAGGTATGGATAACGATTGTTGTGATCGCGACTGTCGGAATCCTTATCATGACCGCGGTAACAGGGGTGGCTGCCTACTATATTTTGAATGTGCCCTTTATCATAGCCCTGCTTCTCGGATCGACGATCGCCTCGACCGATCCCGCGACACTGGTGCCGATCTTCAGGCAGGTGCGCATCAGGGAAAGGGTCTCCCAGACGGTGATGAGCGAGTCGGCCTTCAACGATGTAATGGGTGCGATCGTCACGTTTGCGATACTCGCGGTCGCCTCAGGAAAGAGTGAGTTTTCGGTTGCAACGGCTCTTTTTAATCTTGTTAAAGAGTCGGGGCTGGGGATTCTGGCCGGGGGGATTCTGGGGTATCTTGCGGCGCTGCTGATAGCCCATGAGAAGTATAATTTCCTCTCCGAATATGCCCCGGTCGTCTCTCTGATGACTGTCATCGGCGCTTATCTGGGGGCGGATAACCTTCACGCCAGCGGGTTTATGGCGGTCTTCATCTTCGGGATCGTTCTCGGCAATAAAGAGGCCTTCGGGTTTGCAATGGAAAAGGGCGAGGAAGAAAAACTTGAGGAATATGTCCTGACCACCGCCTTCATCATGCGCATGTTCATCTTCATACTCCTGGGGTCCCAGGTCGATTTCGGACTTATGAGGCAGTATATGGGGAGCGGTTTTCTTATCATCATGATCTTCATGTTTCTTGCCCGGCCCCTGACGGTCTTCATCTGTGCCGGTGCAGACCGGAGGGCCCGCTGGAGCATGCAGGAACTCATATTCATGTGCTGGACACGTGAGACAGGGGTCATACCCGCGGCCCTGGCCGGACTTCTGGTTGGGATGAAGGCCCCCGGTGCCCAGATGATCGCCTCGGTCACCTTTATTGCAATCCTCATGACTATTCTGATACAGGCGACGACCACCAAGTGGCTCGCACGGAGACTCGGTCTCCTGATAGAGGAGTAAGCGGTGCTGCGTGAGTTTTCCGGCGATGAAGGAGGGGTATGGCCGGCCGGCTGCTGATCATAGAAGATGAAGATACCCTCCGGGAGTCGCTGAAACGCGTCTTTTCTGCCGAGGGTTATGATGTGGAAACAGCGGCCGACGGGGAGACAGCTCTGACCATGCTGGATGCCGGCTCCTACGACCTCCTCCTGACTGATATACTCCTGCCCGGAATGACCGGGATCGAGCTTCTGAAGAAGTGCAGGGATATCAATTCTGAACAGATGGTTATCGTCATGACGGCCTACGCGTCACTCGAAACCGCAGTTGAAAGTCTGCGGGGGGGAGCCTACGACTATATCATCAAGCCGCTGATCCACGACGAGGTGAAGCGGATCGTCAGGAATGCTCTCAGGGAACTATCGCTGCGGAGCGAAAATCTTCTTTTGAAACGCCAGATTGTCGAACGCTATGATTTTGAACATATTATCGGGCCGGGCCGGGCGATTACTTCCCTGATCGATGAGGTCAAGAAGGTTGCAGACTCGAAAAGTAATGTCCTGCTGCTGGGAGAGACAGGGACAGGGAAGGAGCTTTTTGCCAGGGCGATACATCACAACAGCTCCCGTCGCGATAAACCCTTCATTCCGATCAACTGCAGTGCAATCCCTGAGAACCTTCTGGAGTCTGAACTCTTCGGCTATGTCCGGGGTGCCTTCACCGGCGCCGTGTCTTCAAAACGGGGGCTTTTTGAAGAAGCCGACGGGGGATCGGTCTTTCTTGACGAGATCGGGGAACTGAGTCAGCAGCTGCAGTCTAAACTCCTGCGCGTACTCGATGACCGCGAGATTCGTCCGCTCGGCGGGGTGCAGACGCGGAAGGTTGATATCCGCCTGATTTCCGCAACCAACCGGGACATTGTGAAGGCTGTTAAGGAGGAGCAGTTCCGTGAGGACCTCTACTACCGCATTAATGTCGTGACCCTGGTCCTCCCCCCGCTCAGGGACAGGAGAGAGGATATCGCGGTACTGGCGAGACATTTTCTTGAGAAATTCTCCCATGAGATCGGAAAGGACGTCAGGGCAATTGATGATTCCTCACTCCGCGTTCTTCTCGAATATAGCTGGCCCGGAAATGTCAGGGAACTCCAGAACATCATCGAGCGCGCCGTGCTCATCACCGACAGCAATTTCATCATGCCGGAGCACCTGCCTGAGATCCTGAAAGGATCAACCGTCTCCGACACCCTGTTCCCGGGCAGGGTCCTTTCAATCGAAGACTATACCAAAGAATTCATCCTTAACTATCAGGCCGAGTATAACGAACAGCAGTTGGCGCAGATGCTCGGCATTACGCGGAAATCGCTTTGGGAGAAGCGGAAGAAGTGGGACCTGAAACGGAGATAGTGTAGTGTTTCCGATACTTCTCTACATAACTACTTCGAATATCTTTAGCTGTCATTCCCGAGGTAGTAATCGGGAATCCATTGTTTCTGAGAGTATAAGCCCTTGGATTCCCGCCTTCGCGGGAATGACGCACTACACTAGGAGTGTCCCATGATTGCTGACGAGATAATCGACTTTTTCAGAAACGTGCCGCCGTTCCAGTTTCTTGATGAGAAGTCGCTCTCTCTGGTGGCAGGGAGAATCACGAGGGAATTCTATCCCCAGGGAACCATGATACTCAGGCAGGACGGACCGCCTGGTAATCATCTCAGCGTGATCAAGAAAGGCGGCGTCAAGGTCTTTATTACCTCGGGTGGCCAGGAAGAAATTGTGATTGATTACCGGGGGGAAGGGGACTCCTTCGGCATCCTGTCTCTGGTCGGAGAGGACAAGTCCCGCGCGAATGTGCTTGCCGCGGAGGACACCATCTGCTATCTGGTTCCGCGCGACCTCATTTTTCAACTCATCGATTCGAACCCGGCCTTTACTGAATTTTTTCTGAAGTCGTTCTTCACTAAATTTATTGATAAGACCTATACAGAGATGCAGAAGCGTACCTCTTACTACTCTGGCAGCGACAAACTCCTCTTCAGTACGAGAGTGAGGGATATAGGACATAGCGGGGTATTGACAGCTGCTGCGGAAATTCCGATACAGGAGGCGGCAAGAATGATGACAGAATCGAGGTTCAGTTCCCTCGTTCTGCTCGATCAGGCACAGAAGCCCGCAGGTGTCATTACGGACCGGGATCTCAGGGACAAAGTCGTGGCCATGGGCAGGGATGTTCAGGAGCCGGCCAGTGCGATAATGAGCCGGGAATTGATCATGGTGGCTGCTGAAGATTTCTGTTTTGAGGCGCTGCTGAAGATGATCAGACACAATATCCACCACCTGCTCGTCTTCGAGGGTGAGCGGCTTGTCGGGATTATTACAAATCACGATTTTCTGCTCCTTCAGGGCACTTCTCCGATATCTATTGTCAAGGAGATTGAAGGTCAGGTGACTGTTGAGGGTCTCGTTCCCGTGTCCCGCAAGATTAACAGTGTTATCGGACTGCTCCTGAAAGAAGGGGCCGGAGCCGCCAACATCATCAGGATTATCAGTGAGATCAATGACCGGTTGATCTATAAGGTGATTGATCTCGCGGAGAAGAGGCTCGGTCCGCCGCCGGTCAGGTACAGCTGGATTGTTTGTGGCAGTGAAGGCAGGCATGAACAGACCTTCAAGACAGATCAGGATAACGCTCTGATATGGGAAGATCTGGAAGACGATGCCGGTTCAGAGACTGCCGCCTATTTTGCAAGCCTTGCCTGGTTGGTGAATGACGGCCTTGCGAGGATGGGTTATCCCCGGTGCCCTGCGGGTTACATGGCAGCAACCCCCGAGTGGTGCCAGCCGCTGCATATATGGAAGCGTTACTTTACGAACTGGATGCGCCTGCCCAACCCGGAGGCTATGTTGAAGGCACTGGTCTTTTTTGACTTCAGGCATCTGTATGGTGATCCGTCCCTGGCAGAAGAACTCAGAGACCACCTCGGGACGCTTGTAGCCGGCAATCGCCTCTTTCTCGGGAATATGGCAGGCACGATTATAAAGAACGTTCCGCCGCTGGGGTTTCTCAAGACCTTTATTGTCGAAAAAAGCGGAGAGCATAAGAATGAGCTTAATCTCAAGATCAAGGGGATCACTCCCCTGGTCGATATCGTAAGGCTCTTCAGCCTGGAGCAGGGGGTGCGCGAGACGTCAACCTTTGAGCGCCTGCAGGCAATGAAAGAAGGCAGCTCACGTATCGGAGATGCTGCGGATGATATAGGTCAGGTGCTTGAGTTTTTCCTGCTCCTGCGCATACATAATCAGTTCAGGCAGATTTCGACCGGCAAGCCTCCTGATAATTTCATGAACCCGCAGGAGTTGAGCAACCTGGAAAAAAAGACAATGAAGGAGGCCTTCAGTCTGATAACAGCACTGCAGGGTCAGATTATAGAACGTTACAAGCAGATGATCCTCTGACGACACCACATGGCCCTTTTTGACCGTATATGGAACAGGGAACGCAAGAATACGACTCCGGTGCCGCTGGAGGCAGCTCATTTTGTGGTGCTCGATACCGAATTGACAGGCTTGGACCAAAAAAGGGACTCTATTATTTCCTTCGGTGCAGTCACCATGACCGGACTCAGGATCGATATGGCGAATGTCTTTGACCGGCTGATTAATCCTGATGCCCTGTTTAAACCTGAAAGTGTTGTCATCCATGGCATCACTCCGTCCGAGGTGGCGGGGAAGCCCCCCATTGCCGAGGTACTTTCAGATTTCCTGAATTTCTGCGGCGACAGAATTTTTGTCGGGTACTGCATAGACATCGACCTTGGTTTTATACGGCGGGACACAAAAAAGCTGCTCAGTTCTGCCATACCAAACCCTGTCATTGAAATCGTGCAGGTCTATGAATGGCTTCGGCAGGTTTCCGGTAAACAAAGAGAAGGGGAAGGGAGGCTCCGGGAACTTCCCCCAATCGGCAGAGACGGTTTATATGGCATTGCCGAATATTTTGATATAGAGGTCAGCAGTTCGCATAACGCTGTCATGGATGCCTATATTACTGCCCAGATATTTCAGAGGCTTCTCGGCGGGCTTTCTCAGCGGGGAGTTTCCCTGACCGATAAGCTGCTGAAAATAGGAGACCCGATTGGGGGGGGAGCCAGTCAGCTGCCTGAGAGTAATTTTAGTAACTTTTAGTCGCTGCAGGTGAATGAGACTGTTGTCGGGTTGTGGTCCCTTAACTTCGATAACTCACTGATAATAAACGATAAAATATTACACGTAACCGTTGGTTACACTTTGAAAACAGGTGATACCATTTGTTACACACGTAACACGTTGAATCTACTTAATTTTATTGTCGTATTTATACTAAGTAACATTATGTAACACTGCATATTGCTCATGCTAAATTCATAGCTTTAGATTGCAGCCTCACTATCAATCATTAAATCCTTTTAATTTCCAGTGGTTATGCCATATGCCCGCAATATTTGTCATTCGGCATATAATTTGCACATATTATGGTCATAATGATTCATGAAGACGTCATAGAATTTCTCTCGAAGGTTCCACCTTTTCAGTTTCTCGATGAAAAGACCTTGGCATCTCTTGCCGGGAGTCTCTCAATGGATTTTTATCCCAAGGATACGGTCATCCTCAAACAGGATGGAAAAGTGAGCGAGTACCTCAGGATAATAAAAAAAGGTGGTGTGAAAGTCTCGATTCAGACTGATGAGGGAGAAGATATTGTTGTTGATTACCGGGGTGACGGAGACAACTTCGGCCTCTGGTCGATTATAGAACAGAACACGCAAAAGACAACGGTTGTTGCTGTTGACGATACCATATGCTATCTCATTCCGAAAGATATCGTCCAGAACCTCCTGGATACCAATGCGGTCTTTACCGAGTATTTTCTGAAATCCCATCTGAGCAAATATATTGATAAAACGTACAATGATATGCTCACGCGTAGTTCCTATTACGGAGGGACCGACCGGATTCTCTTTACCACACAGGTCGGTGATATTGCTATTAAGGAAGTAATATCCATAAGGGAAGACGCTTCTATCCAGGACGCTGCCCGGCTCATGTCAAAACATAAGGTCAGTTCCATAATTGTCCTGAGCGACGGGGACCTGCCGAGCGGTATTGTAACGGATAGGGATCTCAGGGAAAAAGTGGTTTCCCGCGGCAGGGACGTGCAGGAGCCTGTTTCGAACGTCATGAGTCCTCCGCTGATCAGGGTCGATGCCAGGGATTACTGCTTCGAGGCGGTCCTGAAGATGATCAAGCATAACATCCACCATATACTCGTGGTGAAAGACGGTGCCCTTAGGGGGGTGCTGACAAACCACGATTTCATGATCCTCCAGGGCGGGTCACCCCTCACCTTTGCAAAAGACATCGAGAACCAGCAGTCTATCGAGGGGCTGGTGCCGGTCTCGCAGAAGATCACCAGGATCATCCGGCTTCTGCTGAAGGAAGGGGCAAAGGCGAGCAATATCACCAGGATCATCTCCGAACTGAACGACCGGATGGTTAAGAAGGTCCTCGAAATAGCCGAAAGGAAGTATGGTCAGCCGCCGGTGCCGTACTGCTGGATTATCTTTGGAAGCGAGGGCCGGAAGGAGCAGACCTTCAAGACCGACCAGGACAATGCTATCATTCATGCCGACCCTGCCAATGAGGCGGAGGCCGCGGCTATTGCTGCCTATTTCCCTGACTTCACCCTCTTCGTAAAGCAGGGCCTTATGCAGCTTGGCTTTCCTGCCTGTCCTGCCGAATACATGGCGAACAATCCCCGCTGGTGCCAGCCGCTCAGCGTATGGGAGAATTATTTCCATAAATGGGTTACGATGCCGAACCCCGAGGCGGTGCTGAAATCACTCATCTTTTTCGATTTCAGGCCTCTCCACGGCGAGACCTCCCTTGCCGTAGACCTGCGCCATTACCTTGTGGGACTGCTGAGGGAACAGAATGTCTTTTTTGCCAGGATGGCAGGGGTGGCAACGCTGAACAGGCCGCCGCTCGGCTTCTTCCGGACCTTTGCCGTAGAAAAAGACGGCGAGCACAAAGATGCGCTTAACCTCAAGATCAGGGGCATAGGTCCGCTGATCGATATGGTCAGGCTCTTTGCCCTTGAAGGCGGGGTTACCGAGACCGCTACGCTCGACAGAGTCAATGCTCTCCGTGAAACAAACCCCTTCATCATTGAACTCGGCGATGAAATAGAACATGCCTTTGAGTTTATCAACCTGCTGAGGATTGAGCACCAGCTTGACCAGATGGACAGGGGTCTGCCGCTCGATAACTTCATCAACCCGACAACGCTTACAAACCTCGAGAGAAAGTCGCTGAAAGAGTCTTTTCAGCTGATTCTGAAGATCCAGGACGGGATCACAGAGTTCTACAGTGCCGGGATGGTGAACTAGTGATCGGGGTGCTTTCTTTGGTCGATATGCTTGGAATGTTCAACAACAGGAAAGATACTGATATCGACCCTGCCACTCCTGTTGATGAAGTCCCCTGCGTTGTGCTCGACACGGAGCTTACAGGGCTTGAGCTGAAAAAAAATTCGATTGTCTCTATCGGGGCCATCGCTATGACCGGCACGCGGATCGATTTTGCGAGCACCCTATATATGCTGGTGAAGCCCGAGACCGCGCTGACTTCAAAGAGTGTCGTGGTCCATGGGATCATGCCCTCTGACCTGCTGGAGGTGCCTGATATTGCCACGGCCCTTCAGAAGCTCTCTGCTTTTGTTGGCAACCGTGTCATTGTGGGTCACTTCATATCTCTGGATATGGGGTTCATTAACAAGTATCTGAAACTTTTTCAGAACAGGGTTCTCCGAAATCCAGTTCTCGACACCTGCAGACTTCACGACTGGCTGCGGTCTGAGGAGAAGGGTTTCGGAAGACATTTTGACAACGATTTACCGAACAAAGACCTTTTTACGCTTGCGCGGCGCTATGGCATCGAGGTGAGCGGTGCGCATAATGCATTGAGTGATGCCTTCATCACGGCTCAGGTTTACCAGCGGTTGGTGAGGTATCTGCAGAGGCATGGGGTTCAAACGCTCAGAGATCTTCTGAGCATAGGAAAATCATAACAAAGGAGGTATTAATAAGGCGCAGGTTCTGGCAGTAAATTTTTTAAAAAAAGAAGGAGGAACAATGGCAAAGGAATTAAAAGGATTAGACCAACAGAAGCTGAAGGATTACTGGAGTTACAACATCAGGCTGACGACCATAACCATGGTCATCTGGTTCGTAGTCACCTATGTGGCGATCTTCTTTGCACCTGAACTGGACAAGATCGTCATCTTCGGGTTCCCGATGGGGTACTACATGGGCGCACAGGGGTCGCTCATTGTATTCGTTATTCTCATCTTCAACTATTCGAACAAGATGAACAAGGCAGACAAAGACTACGGCGTGGAAGAGGAGGAAGAATAATATGGCAGGAGTCGGCTCAAAAGGATTTCTGGATAATTTAGCTAAGATCTATGCGATCTATACCGGTGGATTCATTCTCTTTGTTATCGGACTTGCGATAGGCGAGCAGATGGGTCTTTCGAACAAGATGATAGGGTATACCTTTATGGGGTTGACCATCGCCCTGTATGCCTTCATCGGCATATCCTCGAGGACCTCAAAGGTCTCTGAGTATTATGTTGCCGGGCGTTCTGTCCCGCCGGTCTTCAACGGCATGGCAACCGGCTCGGACTGGATGTCTGCTGCCTCGTTTATCGGTATGGCAGGCACGATCTTCGGCCTCGGCTATGACGGCCTTGCCTACATCATGGGCTGGACCGGCGGCTATGTTCTGCTCGCCGTATTTCTCGGGCCATACCTGAGAAAATTCGGCCAGTACACTATCCCTGACTTTCTCGGCGCGCGGTTTGGCGGTCATGCTGCCAGGACCATAGGCATCATTGCAGCCATCACTGCCTCCTTCACCTACCTGATCGCACAGGTTACGGGTGTTGGTATTATCATGGGCCGGTTCTTGGGCCTTGACTTTGCCACAGGCGTATTCGTCGGTCTGATGGGTATTCTTGTCTGCTCGATGCTCGGCGGCATGAAGGCGGTCACCTGGACCCAGGTTGCGCAGTATATCATCCTGATCATAGCCTACCTGGTTCCGCCTGTAACCATGTCTCAGAAAGTGACCGGCGTGCCGATCCCTGAGATCATGTACGGCCAGGTCCTCCAGAAGATCGATGCCAAGGAAAAACTGATCAATGCAGACCCCAAGGAGACCGAGGTCCGGGAACTCTGGAAGGCAGAGGCGGCCAAGATCGATGCAGACATAAAGGGTCTGCCGGCAAGCCTTGGAGCAAAAAAGGCTGAGCTTGAGGCAAAACTTGCAGCACTTCCTCCTGAGGCAACAGCAGCAGACAAGGAGAAGATTTCAAAGTCCATAGCAGGTCTTCCAAAGACTCCGGAAGAAGCAAAAGAGAAGTGGACTGCAGCGAATAAGGCAGCTGTCGGCAAATCCAAGCCGATCAAGCCGTATCTCCAGCCGTTTGCCCGACTTGATATGAAGAATATGCTGGCACTCACCTTCTGCCTCATGGTCGGTACAGCCGGACTGCCGCATATCCTGATGAGGTACTACACGACCCCGTCAGTTCAGGATGCGCGTAAATCAGTGGGCTGGTCTCTCTTCTTCATATTCCTGCTCTACTTTACGGCCCCGTCTGTTGCGGCCTTTGCAAGGAATGAGGTCTTGAATAATATCATAGGACTGCCAATAACACAGTTGCCTCAATGGATGGCAAACTGGGGTAAGGTCGGCCTGGTATCGTTCAAGGATATCAATGCCGACGGCCTTCTCCAGTTCTATGAACTGACGATCGGTCCGGACGCAATCGTGCTGGCGATGCCTGAGATTGCAGGCCTTCCGTATACGATCTCCGGCCTGGTCGCAGCCGGCGGTCTTGCTGCAGCTCTTTCGACTGCAGACGGTCTGCTTCTGACCATCTCGAATTCACTCTCACATGACCTGTATTACAAGATGATCAACCCCAAGGCCTCCATCAACATGAGATTGGCTATCTCCAGGACGCTGCTGGTGATCGTTGCGCTGATCTCCGCATATGTCGCAACCTTCAAGCTGACGATCATTGTTGAGCTGGTTGCCTGGGCGTTTTCGATCGCTGCTGCTTCGTTCTTCCCTGCGCTCGTTATGGGCATCTGGGACAAGAGGGCGAATAAGGCAGGAGCACTCGCAGGCATGTATATTGGTTTCTTTTCCTGCCTCATTTACATGATCGGCAGTCGTTTCTACGGCCTTGACATCTGGGGCATCAAGACCATCTCCTCAGGTCTCTTCGGTATTCCCATGGGCTTCATCGCAATCTTTGTTGTATCGAGGATGACTGCGCCTCCATCGCAGGAGCTGCAGGACTTTGTTGAGTCCGTTCGTATTCCGAGGGGCGCTGCAAAGGAGCATGAAGAAGGTATGACCTCAGGTCACTAAGAAAGGGAAGGTTATAAAGTCAGCCCCCTGGCAACAGGGGGCTGATGCCTATAAAAAATGGAAATATTAAAACAGGTATATTATTACATCGACTACACACTCCAGTTTATCATGTGGCTGGTTATCGGCAGGGTTGCCTCCCAGTTTGTTATCAGCAATCCGAACAATGTCATCAGGAACCTGTTTGAGCGGTTTACCGAGCCATTGTATAATTTCATAAAGAATATCTTTCCCTTTTCCCGCGTTTCTGAAGAAAAGAAACATACCATGTGGGGTGCAATAGACGGGCTTGTTCCGATAATATTGATCCTCGGTATCTTTATTATCCTTCGTCCGTTGATAAGGATCATCGTCGGCGTCATCGTCGTGAATTTCAAGTAAGGGTGTCTCATTATAATTACTTATACGTTATTTAATATTGCTTATAGTGTCCGGTTGTATTATACTGAAATCGATTTTTCGCCTGCAGATTCTGCATTCATAACATAAAGGAGGATTTACCGTATGTCAGATGCCAAACAGATGGACGTTTTGATGGACGAAAAGAGGACCTTTCCGCCGTCAAAGGAATTCAGCGCAGCGGCCCACATCAAGAGCATGGCCGAGTATGAGGCGCTGTACAAGAGATCAGTTGAAGACCCCGAGGGCTTCTGGGCCGAGATGGCCGAGAAGAACCTCACCTGGTACAAGAAGTGGGACAAGGTCCTTGACTATGATTTCCATAAGCCGTATATCAAGTGGTTCAGCGGCGGAAAGCTGAATGCAACCTATAACTGTCTTGACCGCCACCTGACCACCGCCAGACGGAACAAGGCCGCCATAATCTGGGAGGCTGATGACGGATCCTATAAGACCTATACCTACCAGCAGCTGCATATGGAAGTCTGCCGTTTTGCGAATGTGCTCAGGAAGAATGGCATCAAGAAGGGCGACCGGGTCACGATCTATCTGCCGATGATCCCTGAGCTTGCGATCTCGATGCTGGCCTGTGCCAGGATCGGCGCTATCCATAGCATCGTCTTCGGCGGTTTCAGCGCCACCGCCCTGCGCGACAGGATCCAGGATTGCCAGTCATCTATGGTCATCACGGCTGATAAAGGCGTCCGCGGAGGCAAGTTTGTACCGCTGAAGGCTGCTAACGACGAGGCGATTGAAGAGTGCCCTACTGTTGGCAAGGTGATTGTCGTCAAGCGTGGCGACGGGGAAGTAGCTATGAAGACCGGCCGGGATCTCTGGTGGCATGAGGAGGTCAGCGCAGCTGATATCAAGAACGTCTGCGAACCTGAGCAGATGGATGCCGAAGACCCGCTGTTTATTCTTTATACCTCAGGTTCCACCGGCAAGCCAAAGGGTGTGCTTCATACCACAGGCGGATACTGCCTGTACACGAATATGACCTTCAGATATATCTTCGACTATCATGAAGAAGACATACATTTCTGCACCGCAGACATCGGCTGGGTGACCGGTCACAGCTATATAGTCTATGGCCCGCTGAGCAACGGCGCCACAAGCGTCATGTTTGAAGGCGTACCAACCTATCCGAACGCCGGCAGGTTCTGGGCGCTCTGCGAAAAACACCGCGTCAATATCTTCTATACCGCGCCGACCGCTATCAGGGCGCTGATGAGGGAAGGGGAGAAGTGGGTCCTGGAGCATGACCTCTCTTCCCTGAGAGTCCTCGGTTCTGTGGGGGAGCCTATCAATCCCGAGGCCTGGATGTGGTATCACCGGAATGTGGGCAAGGAGAAACTTCCGATCGTTGATACCTGGTGGCAGACCGAAACCGGCGGAATCCTGATCACGCCGCTGCCCGGCGCAATGACCACAAAACCAGGCTCTGCCTGCAGACCGTTTTTCGGGGTTGTCCCGCAGGTGGTGAAGGATGACGGGAGCCCTGCAGCAGCCAACGAAGGCGGGAAGCTCATTATCGACAAACCATGGCCGGGCATGCTCAGGGGGACCTATGGCGACCCTGAGAACAAGAGGATCAAAGAGGTATATTTCTCGCAGTACGCTGGAAAATACTTTACCGGTGACGGCGCCAGGGTAGACGAAGACGGCGACTATTGGCTGATGGGCCGTATCGATGACGTTATCAATATCTCCGGCCATCGCCTTGGCACGGCAGAGGTCGAGTCCGCGCTTGTCAGTCACGCGTCCGTTGCAGAGGCAGCGGTTGTCGGGTATCCGCACGATATCAAGGGTGAGGGCATCTATGTCTATGTGACCCTGAAGCAGGGCATTGAGCCGACCGACGCGCTCAAGAAGATACTGATCGGCCATGTCAGAACGGTCATCGGTCCTATCGCAACCCCGGACAAACTCCAGTTTGCCCCAGGACTTCCGAAGACCCGCTCAGGCAAGATCATGCGCAGGATCCTGCGCAAGATAGCCCATAACCAGGTCGACGAACTCGGAGACACCTCCACCCTGGCTGATCCTTCAGTTGTTGAGAGCCTCGTCAAGGAAAGACTGTAGCATAAGGTATGATAGTGTGGGGGTGGGTTGCCTCCCCCACACTATCCATTGCAAGGAAGATAGCCTGCAGGGGTGTTCTGCGTGTTGACAATACATCCTTGGGTGCATTAGTATTTACGCTGAAAATTAATTCTATTTTATATAAGGAGATTGATATGAGTTACAAAAGAGTAAGACTGGTTTTAGTTTTTCTGTTGATTGCTGTCATGGCAGTAGTAGTGACCGGATGTGCGAAGAAGGACGCCGGCGTTAAGGATGAGGATGCCATCAAGGCCATCCAGACAACCATCGAGGGCAATACCAAGGGTAATAAGCTTACGTCGCCCATCGTTATCCTTGAAAAGGGAGCAAAAAAGCAGACAGGTGAATTTCCGTTTAAGGTCGAATACACGCTCACCCTCGCCGATGGCAGCACCAAGAAAGAGGCTGTTACCTATAATATTTCTTCCGGCGGAGTTAACGATATGGGAGTTGCTGTCTGGAATGCGGCAGAAGCCAAATAATTCGTCTTTCCGGAATAATTAACCGATAAAGCGCGGGGGCAGGTGAGAGCCTGCTCCTGCGCTTTTTTTTGAACTAAATAAGGAGGCAGATGGCAATTCTCGATTTCATCAAGGGCTTGTTCAAAAAAGAAGAGGAACTGGCAAGGAAAAGTGCTGATAAACTGAAGGCCTTGTCTCTGGAGGAACGCGACAGAGAGATGTCCGCCTTTCTCTATCAGTGCTGCTTTGATAATGCAGCGAAGTTTGTACATGAAGAACTGCATCGGCCCGGGTCTCCTTTTGTAAAGCTCTCCAGGGAGCATTTTTTCAATGAGATTCTGCTTGTGAATTTCTGGGCAGTCGACAAGGTCTTCAGAAAATACCGGGAGGGGCTTGCCGAAAAATTGCACCAGCACTATTACGGTGTCCTGCCTGACGCTGCGGAAAGAGTGGCTGATCTCGCAGCCAGATTCAAGACTTACAATAATGAATGGGATGACTATTCCGGCCACCAGGACCTCTTTGGCCTGAAGATCGGCGAAATGCTTTTCGGGTCCAAAGACGGGTATATAGTGCCGGAGGTATCGTACTGGGTCATATCGTATGCTGATGGATACATAAAATCCCTAAAAAAAATAAGAACTGCCTATAAAGAGGCAGGAATTATCCGGTCTTCAGCCAAGTCATAGGCCGCCGGTCATTCCAGGTGGATGTTTATTGTTCCCCCTGCGGAAAGTTATTGCTTTTTAAGGGTGTTTATGAAACAATTAAGTCACGGAAACTGAATTGAAAAACATTAATAATGAACCAAAGAAGAGCGGAAAATACCTCTGCTGGTTTTTCCCGCTGCACTCCGGAACTTCACCTCCGCAGCAATGTTCTGCGTTTCAATTTCTGAAAGTACAAAATAAGAAATAACAGAGGAGGTAATTATGGGTTTTTTTGGAAAGTTATTTGGGGCAAAAGAAGAGATCCTGCCTGCACTTGATCCTGTGTCACCGGCTGCGCAGAATATCAAGAAGTTTCATTCCCAGTTTGAAGCCCTTGCAAATAAGGTGGATGACCGGTATGAGGTTGTTCCATCTTCCAACATACTGTATGTCTTTCTGGGCAAACCGCCCGGAATGTTCGGCATAGCCTGGTTTGTGGAGGGTGATGCAACAGAGCATAACCTGAAGACCCTCATGGCAAAGAAGGGGCTCTCTGTCAGGAAGATAGATAATGTTATGGGAAAACTGCGGACTGCGTATACCGAGTCGGCCGGGGAGGCACGCTTCTCTGTTGAGATAGCAGGGAAAAAGGCCGTGGTTGCTCCCTCCGATGCCTTTGCCGCTAAACTGTATACCATCCTTCATATGCTGGACGAGTAAAGAGGAGCAATAAGGCGGACGCCTATTCCATGGCATCCGCCTTATTGCTCCTTTGAAACATCCTGCTTTCGTTTGTTAAGTCTCTAAAAAGAGTCTATGCGCAAAGTACTAAACACTGTCCCTGAGTTTATCGAAGGGGCATACCCTATATATTCTACTCATCGACCGTCCGTGCCGTACCAGAATATCAAGCATCATTGGTTGCCTTGCCCGGAAACAGCTTCATCACCCGGTCTAGTATATTCTGTCATGATACTTTATTGTGTATGCCCCATTAATTCTTCGATTCGATTCAGCATAGTCCGGTTAAAGACTGTGTTAAGCTCTACGTGCTGCATTCTTAACTTTGCTTTGTCTATCACTATTCCTGTTGGCAGGAGTGGGATCAACTTCTTCCTATTGCTCAGCACGAGGTCCGATAAATTCAATCCTTCAGCCGCTTGAATATGCTCATCGAAAAGAATCAGTTTTACTCTTCTGCTCAATGCTGACATAAGTCCTTTAGCGACATCAGTAGAGTATGTCACCCTGTATTTACCGGTGTTCTCGAGGAATACCTTAATGATCTTGCAGACCAGTTTATCGGGGTCGATCACCAGTATATTCTTTCTCCCATTCACTTCTTATGCCCCGAAGCAGATGCACTTAAAATAACAAAGTGAGCCCGCCTGTTCTTTGCCCAGCACTCCTCAGTACTTTCTTTACAGATTGGTCTCTCCTCGCCAAAACTTATGGTGTCAATCTTTTTTGAGGCAACTGCCATGGATGTCAGGTAATCTTTGACCGCCTTTGCCCTTCGCTCACCAAGTGCAAGATTGTACTCATTGGTGCCGCGCTCGTCACAATGTCCTTCGATGGATATTCTGGCTTCAGGTTGTGTTATCAGATAATCTGACACCCTGCGCAGCGTGGTTTTGTCCGCTTCCTTGATATCGTATCTGTCAAAATCAAACAATATATCTGTAAACATATTATCCTTGACAGCGGTTATTGTGGAAGCGTCGTTTTTGGAATCTATCGATTCGACAGGTATTGCTGGAACCTTTTCTGCCTTCTTCGGCTCAGTAGTCTCAGATTTCTGAACCTGCTTGCTCGCTAAATTCTCCTGTGTATCGGGTTTTGTTGTTGTCTTTTGACTGCATCCTGCAACCATGATAAGTACAGCGCAGCATAAGGCTAATATTTTTTTCATGTATTCCTCCAATTTCAATTAGGATTCAGAACGTTAGGTTGTGTGATTAGCACTCAGAAAGGTCAGGCTACGGTGGATTAGCAAGATGGCCGCTCATTACATAGACTCCTTAGAGGAATGACCTGAGCACCCCAATAAATGTAACTGATGATTCATGAATTTTATGATACCACAAGAGACTTGCAAAAAAACAACTATTAATGTAAAATGTAGCTACAAGATCACAAGGAAGAGGGCTCAATGGAACATATAGGAATTCGGGATCTGAAAAATAAGCTTAGCAGCTGCCTTAGCAGAGTGCAAAAGGGAGAACGCATAATCGTGACTGATCACGGAGTAGAAGTAGCTATAATCACTCCGGTATCACCTGAGAGACGTGCCATGCTATCCCTGGTGAAAGATGGCCGAGCGGAATGGTCTGGCAATAAACCCAAGGGATGTGATGGAGTGAAGATTAAAGGAAAATCAATAGCTGAAACCGTAATGGAGGAAAGGCAGTGATACTCTATCTGGGTACGACCAGTCTCATTGAGTTGTACATTGAGGACCGGCAGACGCCAATTGTGCATCAATGGGTTAATGAAGCTGAAATAGTTGCGACCTGCAGAGTTGCATATACTGAGGTAATTGCGGCACTTGATAAGCGCCACAAAAGTGGCGATTTATCTTCCACGGCTTATAACCGTGTCTACGAGGCTTTCACAAGCGACTGGGCTGACATCGCTGTCATAGACTTTAACGACTTTGACTCAGGACAGCTCATAAAAAAACATGGATTAAACAGATTGGCAGCTATGCATTTATCGGCGGCAAAAATTATACAATCTTCTGGAGACGGTGTCATTGTTGCTTTCTCTTCAACAGATGCCGAACTCTGCAGGGCTGCGGAAATCGAAGGCTTAAAAGTCCTGGTCTTCCCAACATGATGGCGCAATGAATCCGTTTTGTCTGATGTCTACAAGCAATATTTTCTGGGATAGAAGCGGAAATACTAAATGAAAAGGCATGTTATTGAGGAGTCAGTTCTCTTTGTCAGCATCCTTAAGTGGCTCTTTCTTGCTACAGGTGTAGGGATTATTGTCGGCCTTTCCACGGCTATATTCCTTGGTCTGCTGCACAAGGGGATTGAGCTTACAACGGGTATGCCTTACTATTATCTGCTAATCCCGCCTGGTCTTCTCGCAAGCACGTTGCTCGTGAAATATTTTGCTCCTGATGCTCGCGGCCACGGAACAGAAAAAATTATTGAGGCCGTGCACCAAAACTCCGGAAGGATCAAACTTTCCGTGGTGCCGGTCAAACTTCTTGCGACTATAATCACTATATCCTGTGGAGGTTCGGCAGGGAAAGAAGGCCCGGCAGCACAAATCGGGGCTGCTCTTTGTTCAGGGTTTGCAGATCTTTTCAGCTTTAGCAACAGAGATCGCAGAAAGCTTGTTATCTGTGGTATCAGTGCGGGTTTTGCAGCAGTCTTTGGCACTCCTATTGCCGGAGCCATATTCGGAGTTGAAGTGCTGTTTGTCGGAGGTCTTCTTTACGACGTCCTTCTGCCGTCTTTTGTTGCCGGTATTATTGGCTACCAGGTGTCCTCTGCGCTTGGGGTAGCCTATTTCCACCAGACTCTTACCTTTATTCCGGTTTTCAGTAGTCTGTTTTTTGTGAAGGTCTGTGTGGCGGGAATATTTTTCGGATTAATTTCCCTTCTGTTTATAGAGATGCTGAAGTTATTCGAAAAGCTGCGTGAGAAAATTCGCATCAGGGAGGAATGGGCGGTTTTACTGGGCGGGTTATCGCTTGTTGCGCTGACATATTTCCTGTCACCCATATATCTGGGCCTCGGACTTGAAACAATCAGGAGTGCCGTGGAAGGCAATACTGTGCCGTGGTACGCGTCTGCACTTAAAATGTTTTCGACCTCCGTAACACTGAGCTTCGGAGGGAGCGGTGGTATTATTACTCCAATCTTCTTTGTGGGTTCGACAGCAGGAAATCTTCTCGGGCATCTACCGGGTTTTCATGTGTCGGTATTTTCTGCAATTGGGATGGTGAGTCTACTGGCAGGCGCGGCTAATACGCCTATATCAGCGAGCATCATGGCAATGGAGTTTTTTGGCCCGGAACTGGCGCCATACGCTGCGGTATCGTGTGTCATTAGTTTCCTGATGACAGGCCACCGTAGTGTCTACCCCAGCCAGATACTTTCCATGTCTAAGTCATCATCGTTAACCGTAAAGCACGGGCAGGAGATGGGAAATATTAAAGGGGTCGATTACGAACCGGGAGAGAAAAGTATCTCAGGGGCTATTTCGAGAAAAATCAACAAGAAATCGGTCAAGCGCTGAGATATGATAAATCTAATACAGAGAATGAAAGACAATGAAATTCCTTTCACGACACCGGTGAGATATTGCCTTCGCACTCTGTTATCCCTTATATTCATTTTTCATGCCACATTCCCGATTTATCTTGCCCTATTGCCTAGTTCGACAGTTCCACCATTTTCTCATTTTGCTTACCGGTATGTACTTCATAACTATTTTAGCTGGAGGCTCTTATGATAGAGATTGAAGAAAAAACGGCTAAATATGTGCTGTGCCTTTTATTTATTGCGTGCCTGGTTATTGGAGTTGCTGAATATTATTACAACCTGGACTTTGCCGTTGATCAAAAGGACTTTACGCAGGAGAAGACCGCTCAAACAGTCATAACAGGTTTTGTCAGATCAGGAGAAAATTTAGTCAATATATTTAAAAAACACAAGTTGAGACTGAAAGAAAGCCTTATGGTGAGTGAAGCATCGGCTAATGTGCATAAACTGAGCAGTCTGGGTAGTTTCAAGCCCTACAAAATAGTGGTCGGCCCTGACAGGAAGTTAGAGTCTTTTACCTACGGTATAGATGATGACTCGGTTGTGACCGTAATAAACACTGATTCAGGATATCGGGCAGAAAAGAAGGTCATTGCCTACGAAAAAAGAATTTTGAGCGTGGGCGGGGTGATCAGGAATAATCTTATAGACTCGATCGGCGAAGACAGGGAACACCTCCTTCTGGGGCTCGACCTTTCTGATATCCTCGCATGGGACATCGACTTTTCAACTGGCCTGAGAAGCGGAGATTCGTTCAGGATTGTGGTTGAGGGTCTCTATTTGGATAACGAATTCAGGAAATTCGGCAAAATACTTTCAGCCCAGTTTATCAATAATGGCAGTCTCTATGCGGCCTATAGATTTGAGCAGAATGGAGATGCTCATTATTACGATGAAACAGGCAGATCCCTTCGAAAAGCCTTTCTCAAGGCGCCTTTGAACTTCAGAAAAATCAGCTCACACTATTCCGGTTCCCGCCTGCATCCGATACTCAAGATCTATCGTCCCCATCACGGGATCGATTATTCAGCTCCTGCCGGCACTCCGGTCTCTGCTTCGGGCGGGGGAACAGTCAGTTTCGCAGGCTATAAGAACGGTTACGGCAAGTTAGTAATACTAAGCCATCCCAACGGCTACAGAACATGCTATGGCCATCTGTCGAAATTTGGCGAAGGAATAAGCAGCGGGAAAAAAGTAGAACAGGGGCAGGTTGTCGGCTATGTGGGCAGCACAGGCATGTCGACAGGACCGCATCTGCATTATGAAATGCTGGTTAACAATAAAACGATGAACCCGCTCAAAATAAAAATGCCCGCAGGGGAAGCAATACCGAAGACACTTTTGGCTGATTTCAGCAGCTACAGGAAGACGATGGACACGCGGCTTGCTCTTATTGGGTTACCAATCGTGGCCTCAGGTGAAAGGAGTGATAGGTAGGTGAAACAGATAGTCATATTTACTGATCTGGACGGCACACTGCTTCACCCAAGGACCTACTCCTATGAAGCAGGCCTTCAGGCCTTAACCGTGATAAATGAAAACAAGATACCCCTTATTCTCTGCTCCAGTAAGACAAGGGCAGAGATTGAAGTTTACAGAGGAAGACTACACAATATTCACCCTTTCATATCTGAAAACGGAGGGGGAATATTTATACCGGCTGAGTATTTTATGCATAATCCGCTATTTAAGGTAGATGGATTGTATCATGTTGTTTTTCTCGGCAAGCCATATGCTGAGCTAAGAAATACCTTTTCAGCCTTAAGAGACCAACTCCACAGCAAGGTGAAAGGGTTTGGCGATATGACGGCCGAAGCTATTTCGGAACTTACCGGCCTGAACGCTGAAGAGGCAAAGCTTGCAGGGATGAGAGATTTTGATGAGCCGTTTGTGTTTGAGGGGAATCCCGACGAGGCTTTTCTGGAAACGATAGACGCCGCCGGCCTTCACTGGACTCAGGGGGAATTCTATCATGTTATGGGTGATCACGACAAAGGGAAGGCCGTAGACATCCTGAAGGGTCTTTACAAAAAAAAGCACCAGGAAATCTTTACCATTGGGCTTGGCGACGGATTTAATGATCTTCCGATGCTGCGGGCTGTAGACCAGGCCGTTCTTATTCAGAAGGAAGACGGGAGTTATGATACCAGGGTAAATTTACCAACCCTGATAAGGGCAGAAGGAATTGGGCCAAATGGATGGAACAGGGCGATAATGGAACTTTTGCGAAGGATGCTATGATGGAAAGAGATTCTGGTATTAAGATATACCGTTCAGCGTTAATAGCATCTGACCCATATATTGCTGTAAAAAAGGCTGTTTACCTCGAAGAAAACCGCCTGATGGTCGGTGGAACGCTCTATGACTTAAGCAATTTCAACAGGGTCATGGTGATAGGCGCAGGCAAAGGGACAGCACTCATGGCTCGGGCGGTTGAGGATGTGATGGGAGAGCGGGTTGACAAAGGGGTCATAATCGTAAAATATGGCCACACGACACATCTCGATAGAATAAGGCAGGTAGAAGCTTCACATCCTCTGCCGGATCTGGCAGGTGTCAGAGGAACCGGTGAAATTCTTGAGATGCTCAGGAAGGTTGATGATAAGACACTGATAATCTGCTTGCTATCCGGAGGCGGTTCTGCCTTGCTGGTTTCGCCGGCCAATGGGCTGACTCTTGAAGACAAGCAAATAACGACCGACCTCCTTCTTAAGTCAGGCGCCACAATTGACGAGTTGAATACTGTAAGGAAGCACCTGTCAAAGGTTAAAGGCGGGCAGCTTGCCGGGATGGCGAGTCCGGCAACTGTGGTAACTTTGATTCTTTCTGACGTGATTGGTGACCGGCTCGATGTCATAGCCTCTGGTCCGACTGTCCCGGACCGCTCTACTTTCGCAGATGCATTGAATATTGTCACAACACACAACGTGGAGGACAGGTTCCCTGAAAAGGTTCTTAACCACCTGAGGGCAGGGGTTAACGGAACGGTGCCCGAGACACCTAAAGAAGGGGAGCCATGTTTCAATAATGCGTCAGCGTTCATCGTGGGTAGTTTGAGGCAGGCTATTGCCGCGGCAAAGGAGATTGCGGAAGAAATGGGTTTTGACACGGAGATCATAACTGATAAGCTTCAGGGAGAGGCAAGGAACGCAGCCAGGTATCTGGCTGATATCGCAAGGAGAGTAAAGAGAGATAAAAAGCCGGGAAAGCCTCACTGCCTTATTTCCGGAGGAGAGACTACTGTAATGGTAAAAGGCACGGGGAAGGGTGGAAGAAATCAGGAAATGGCGCTGGCCTTTGCGATTGAGATTAGCGGGAGTGAAGGCATCACCATGCTCTCGGCAGGAACAGACGGGACAGACGGCCCCACAGACGCCACGGGCGCAGTTGTCGACGGCAATACGGTGAATCTGGCCAACAGAGTCGGGCTCGACCCCCAAACGTACCTAGCAGATAACAATTCGTATGTTTATTTTGAGAAACTCGATGCTTTAACTGGCAGCGACCATCATATCAAGACAGGTCCAACCGGGACCAATGTGATGGATATTCAGTTGATTCTTGTGTCGGACTCCACTGTCTGTGGGCATAGTGTTCCTGTTGGTAATAAAACCGAAATGGCAACGAATGAATAGCAGCGAAATAGATATCGTAGTCGGCATCCCAAGCTATAACAACGCCAGGACAATAGGCCATGTTGTAAGCGCTGTTGACGCCGGCTTGGCTAAATACTTTCCCGATAAGAAAGCCGTTATCGTAAATTCGGACGGTGGATCAAAAGACGGAACCTCCGAAATTGTAAAAAACGCTGTTATTGACCGAAATGCACTATTGCTGAAGCACCCTTTATCCATGGCTCACCGGATAACGACGCCATATCACGGCATTCCCGGGAAGGGAAGCGCAATCAGGACAATATTTACAAACGCCGTTGATATGGGGGCAGATGCGTGTGCTATTGTGGACTCGGACTTGCGAAGCATCACCCCCGAATGGATTGAGCTTCTGCTTAAGCCGGTGCTGAGCGGGACCTTTGACTTTGTTGCACCACTTTACGCCAGGCACAAGTTTGACGGGACCATAACCAATTCTATCGTGTACCCGATGACAAGGGCACTTTACGGGAAAAAGATCAGGCAACCCATTGGCGGAGAATTCGGGTTTTCGAGGAGACTGATGGAGCATTACCTGAATCAGGATGTATGGGGGACTGACGTGGCCAGATTCGGTATAGACATATGGATGACTACCGAGGCCATTGCCAATGGATTCAATATCTGCCAAGCATTTCTCGGAGCAAAAATCCACGACCCGAAGGATCCCGGTTCTGATCTCAGCGATATGCTTGTGCAGGTGGTGGGCTCCCTGTTTGAACTCACTGAAAGGCATTATGATGTCTGGAAAACCATCAATAGTGTTGAGGAGGTTGAGACATTCGGATTCAAATACTATGTTGCACTGGATCACATTAAGGTAGATGTGAGCCGGATGCTTCGGACGTTCAGAGAGGGATTGAAGAATCTCCAGGAGATATGGATCGAGATCATAGGGAGCGGGGATTTCAACGAGCTCCGCATGCAGAGTGCCGCTGCTGATGCTGAATTCAGGTTTTCACCGGAGCTATGGGCACGAATAGTTTATGACTTTGCCCTGGCTTACAAAAAACGAAAACTGCCGCCTCAGCAGCTCATTAAATCACTTATGCCTCTGTACCTCGGCAAAACCGCCTCCTTTGTAATGGACGTGGACGATAAAAGCCAGACAGAGGCTGAGGCTGAGATAGAAAAGCTTTGCTTGCAATTTGAGAAAACGAAGTACCATCTTGCAAATGGATGGAAATAAGGGAGGTGTGATATGGAAGGATTTATCGATCTAGTCATGGAACCAATAAAGGAGGTATTCATTAAATTCAGATTATTTCTGCCGAACTTTCTCGCCATGCTCACGATTGTTGTCCTGGGCCTGTTTCTGGCCTGGATAACCAAGAAGATTTTGAGTAAAGTTCTTAATGTCCTCAGGTTCGACAGCTGGTGCGACAAGACAAGCATAACAGCGATGATGAGAAAGGGGGACATATGGACAAAACCTTCGGATGTCCTGGTGTCAGCTATTTTTTGGCTCTTTACGATAGTTTCAGTAATGGTCGGTTTCAGTGCCCTGAACATTCATGCCATAAATAACCTCGTAACCCAGTTTTTCCTTTACCTGCCGAGCGCCCTCTCTGCTGTGCTGATCCTGTTGATCGGTTATATGGTATCCGGCTTCCTGAGCCGGGCAGCCCTTATAGCCGCTGTCAACGGCGGACTGAGTTATGCAAAGTTTCTTGCAAATGCCGTAAGGCTACTTCTTGCAGTCCTCTTCTTTGCCATGGCCTTGGAACAGCTTAATGTAGCGCCCAATATAGTAGTTTCAGCATTCACCATAATCTTTGGCGGGATAGTCATAGCGCTTGCCATATCATTCGGGATAGCGGGAATAGAAACTGCAAAGAAAATAATCGAAGGGAAAGAAGCTGAACCCGGGAATGATAAAAAAGGGGATGTCGAGCATATATAGTAATTTTTAAATTCACGAATAAGACAGGAGGCCATTATGGCAGACTTTTATCAGACAGGTACTATTACGACACTGCACAGGCTCGGGAAACCTTCACTGGAGAGAATAGAGGCTGAACTTAACGAGTATTCAAAGACAAGGCCGGTTGCCCTTGTCCTCCCTGCATTGTATTCGGAGTTTGAGGGGAAGGCGATGCCTAAGATCATTGAAGAGCTTGCAAAGGTAACGTATATAAACAAAATTATACTTGTCCTTGCAAAGGCCTCAGAGAAGGAATTTGTGAGGGTCAAGGAACTCATGTCCCCTATACCGTACGATGTCAAAGTAGTTCATAATGATGGAAAAAGGATAAAGGAAATATACAACACATTCAGCCGGAACGACCTTGATCCCGGCGCGGATGGTAAGGGGCGGTCTGCATGGCTGGCCTACGGTTATGTCATAGCCGATGGAGTTTGCGATGTTATAGCACTGCATGATTGCGACATACTCACCTATAGCAGGGAAATGTTGGCAAGACTATGCTATCCGGTAGTACACCCTAACTTGGATTATGTTTTCTGCAAGGGATTTTACAGCAGGGTTACCGACAAGATGCACGGAAGGGTAACGAGACTGCTCATAACCCCTTTGGTGAGGTGCCTACGGACTCTGACTGAAAATCACCCCTTTTTGGTATTTCTTGACAGCTTCAGGTACCCTCTGGCCGGAGAGTTCTGCATGACAACTGACATGGCAAGAGTCAACAGGATACCATGGGACTGGGGGCTTGAAGTGGGAGCCCTTGCAGAGGTTTACAGGAATTACTCACCCAGAAGAATTTGCCAGGCGGATATTATGGATACTTACGAGCACAAGCATCAGATACTATCAGCCGAAGACCCGGCAAAAGGGCTGATGAAGATGACTGTTGATATATGCAAGTCGATATTCAGGACCCTGGCCTCGGAGGGGGTCGTTTTCTCCGATGGCTTCTTCAAAACACTTCAGGTGGCATATCTCAGAATGGCGGAAGACACTATAATGAAGTTTGAAGCGGATGCTGCCATTAACGGCTTGACCTTCGACAGGCATGAGGAGGCAAAGGCAGTAGAGGCCTTTACAAATGGAATAGGGATGGCAGCCCAGGCATTTTTTGAAAACCCCATGGGCTCAGCCCTCATTCCAAACTGGAACAGGGTTACGTCGGCAATCCCCGGCATATTGGATATGCTCAAGAAGGCCGTAGATGAGGACAATAGGTGAGGCTTGCGGACACGGTTTCTGTTTACATCTGTATTGATGTTATGTGATAATGAGTCATGAGCCTGATCAAATCGAATAAGATATTTGCCTTGCTTCTTCTTCTGTATTTCGTGGGATTTGCAGTATCGCCAGTGTCTGCGATATTTCCTCCGGAGCAGCTTGATCATAGTGAGCAAAAGGATATTTTTAGTAAGCAAAAAACGCAGGCCGATCTCTTTTTCTTTGATCTCGCTCTCTGGGAAATCCTCAAGAAGGCAAAATGTTCTTCCGATAATTCTGCATATATTATTTCTTCAGAAAAGAACGATGAGCCAGCAAAAACTATTGGTTCAATAATAATCGATGGTGCGACGGAGGATACACAAGACTTATTCTTATATTCGGAGTTAACTCGATTTCGCACTATAAGTCTCTTATCAGTGGATACAACACCTCGTTTAACGCATTCCGGGCTTTCCCCCCCCTCTTTTCTTAACATCTTTTCTTAATTCCCGCAGGGACAGCAGTACAACCATAATCGGCGTGATCTGAAACGTTCGCTTTTTTGTGCTGACGTTTCGTAATGGTGCTATTCCGCGTAGCATGCCGATAATCCTGAGGGAATCCTGATTTTCCAATAAACACTACTCGGTATTTGGTTCACTTGTCTTTTAGGGAGGCACTATGAGGGCAATAAACTTAATGGTCCCATTGGTCGAATATCTGAATCCTGGGAACACAATCAAAGAGGCTGCAAATCTGCTCAGAACTGCACGTCGGGACGAAGAGAGGATCGGGGTGAAGGCGTTGCCAGTTCTCGATGAAAACAAGGAACTTTTGGGCATACTCTCCATAGGAGATATTCTGAAGTCAGTCTATCCGCCCTACATGTATCTGATGGAACTCGGTGAATTTGCATGGGATGGAATGGTCGAGGTCCTTGCCAAAAAAGCTGCGGACAAGAAAGTAAAGGAGCTCATGACCACAGAGGTCATTACGGTAAGGGAAGATTCAACACTCATGGAATGCGTGGATCATATGCTGAAGAACAATGTAAAGCGAGTCCCTGTATTGAATAATGAGAATTCGGTGACAGGCATGCTCTATGAGAAGGACATTTTCTATGAAATAACCAGGGCCATGTTTAATATGGAGAAACCATGACCCTTGAAACAGTAACGAAAGCAGAGGTGTTTTTCCTTAATTTGCCATTCTGGATAGCAACGGCCATATTCATTGCCGCTTATGCATTGATCGTGTCCGAGAAAATACATAAAACGGTCGTAGCCCTTTTTGCTGCCGGGTTAATGCTCGTTCTGAAAGTCCTTGAGCAGAACGAGGCATTTCATGTTGAGGAATTCGGTGTGGACTGGAATGTCATCATCCTGCTTATTTCCATGATGGTCATCATCAACCTGATGCGACCAACCGGCGTCTTCGAATATATAGCGATCAAGAGTGCAAAATTAGGCAAGGGTAAGCCCTTCAGAATAATGGTTATATTCGCTATTGTTACTGCTGTGCTGAGTGCGTTACTTGATAACGTGACCACAGTGCTTTTAATCACACCCGTGACACTGCTCATAGCAGATGCCCTCGATGTCGATCCTGTTCCGTATCTCCTGTCATGCGCCTTTGCCTCAAATATCGGAGGAACAGCGACGCTAATAGGCGACCCGCCGAACATAATGATAGCTTCGAAGGCACAACTCAGCTTCATGGATTTTATATATAACTTGACCCCCATTGTGATCGTTTTGATGGTCACCTACATCGTCATCATTAAACTTATCTGGGGGAAAAAGCTCTTAACAAGGGATGAGTTGAAACAGCGTATCATGAACATGAACGAGAAAGAGGCGATAAAAGACCCGGTAATGCTCACAAAATCCATAGTTGTTCTTGGAATCGTTTTAACCGGTTTTATTTTCCATGGCATGCTTCACTTCCAACCAGCAACTGTTGCTCTTTTTGGTGCCGGACTTTTACTACTGTTGTCCAGAACTCACGAACCGCATCATGTACTAGCGGAGGTTGAATGGCCGACAATTTTCTTCTTCATGGGGTTGTTTATCATCGTCGGTGGTGTTGTAAAAGTAGGGCTTATCAAATGGATGTCACTTCAGATTCTCGATTTAACTCAGGGCAATATGTTCGCTACCTCAATGGTTGTAATGTGGTTTTCAGCCTTTGCCTCTGCCATCGTTGACAACATCCCCTATGTAGCAACAATGAATCCGCTGATCGTAGATATGGCAAGACAGCTTTGGCCGGACCTTTCCGGTGTTCAGCTACTGCAACATCCTGATTTGATGCCTCTTTGGTGGTCATTAGCCCTTGGGGCATGTCTCGGAGGAAACGGCTCGGCCATCGGAGCGTCTGCCAATGTGATTGTTGTAGGCATGTCCGAGAAAGCCGGCAGGCGAATTTCATTCTTCAAATTTATGGCATATGGGATGCCAATCATGATCATAACCGTAATGATCTCATCTGTTTATATATGGCTGAGATACTACGTTCTTGGAATATAAAATGCAAAACAGAAAGGGAGGATAAAGATGATGAAAAGAACATTGCTTATTATTGCAGGGTTAATTGTGACCGTGATACTTTTTATTAATGTAAGCGGCAATAAGTTCGAGGAAAAAGTTCAAAGGGAAGTTCGTCAAATTACAGAAGGAACGGCTTCTGCACCTGCACAAAAGCTCACATACAATCAGCTCAAGATTTTGCCTGAGCCGGTCCAGAGATATTTCAGGCATGTTCTGAAAGATGGTCAGGAATATATCAGAACCGTCAGACTGAAACAGACTGGTGAATTCAGGGCAAAAGAATCCGATCAATGGGTTCCCCTCGAAGCTGTGCAATATTATGCAACAAAAAGTCCGTCTTTTGTATGGCATGCGCGGTTGAAGCCCACCCCCTATACATGGATTGAATCTCGGGATATATATCATAAGGGCATAGGATTCATGGAAGGCAAATTGCTTTCCGCATTTCCGCTTGTGTTTGATTCCGGAAGGGAGATGGAACTCTCTTCTCTGGCTCGATTCCTTTCAGAAGCACCATGGTACCCAACAGCATTGCTTCCGGGCAAGAATCTTGTATGGCAAGCTATTGACTCTCACTCTGCTAAGGCTGTGATAAACGATGCCGGCTACAGCGTTTCTGCCGTTTTCACCTTCGGTGATGATGGAGAGATCACAAAGGTGACATCAGAAGACAGACACAGGAATGTAAATGGAAAAAAGGAAAGGATAGGCTGGACGGCTTATTATAAGAATTATCAGGAACTGAATGGCGTGCAGATTCCATCAGAAGTTGAAGTTGAATGGAATCTACCGAAGGGGGCTTTTCAATATGCGAAATTGAAAGTTACAGAAATACGGTATAATGAGCAATGACTTGTAAAGGTGGCAATTAAAAAACAATGCTCCTCTGGTTCGGATTTTTAATCTGTACGGCTGCAATCGTCTATTCTGGCACAAGACTGTCCAAATACGGCGATATCATCGCTGAAAAGACGGGGCTTGGCAGGGCATGGATTGGCATTGTCCTCATGGCCTCTGTTACTTCTCTCCCGGAACTTGTGACGGGCATAGGCTCGGTGACATTTGCAGATGTACCCGATATCGCCGTCGGTGACGTGCTGGGAAGCTGCGTTTTTAATATGCTCATTCTTGCGATTCTTGACACCATGTATCGCCCCACGCCAATATCTACGAAAGCGCATCAGGGGCATGTGCTTTCAGCAGGTTTTGGCCTTCTTCTTTTGAGCATTGTATGCCTCAGCATGTTTCTCAGGGGAAATATATCTCCCTTAGGCTGGTTAGATCCATTCAGCGTTCTGTTTATTGTTATATATCTTATCGCCATCCGACTGGTATTTACGTATGAGAAACGGAAGATAGCGGAATTCCTGAAAGAAATAGCTGATGAGCTGCAATACAAAGATGTCAGCATGAAAACTGCCGTGCTTCACTATGGGATGAATGCACTTATCGTGATCATTGCAGCCATATTTCTTCCGAAAATCGGGGAAGGGATTGCAGAGGCAACTGGATTGGGGCAGACCTTCGTGGGCAATATTTTTATTGCTGTTTCTACATCACTGCCGGAAGTAGTTGTCTCTATCGCTGCCGTCAGGATGGGTGCTGTTGATCTCGCGATCGGCAATCTTTTTGGAAGCAATATCTTCAACATCTTTATACTTGCACTTGACGACATTTTCTTCCTCAAAGGCCCTCTGCTCTCATATGCAAGCCCCAACCACATAATTTCAGCATTATCTGCCATGGCAATGACAACCATTGCGATTATTGGACTGACCTACCGGGCAGAGAAAAAGAGATTGTTTGTCGCATGGGATTCCCTGGGAATTATCATGGTCTTTATAGCCAATTTGCTGTTGCTGTATGTGTTGAAGTAGCAAGATTTCCTGAAATTATTTCATATATGGTCTTTAGATATTCCTGTCCTCCACAATAAATGAACTTTAACAGGGTGGTCTTTATTGAGCGACCTCTTTTTGTCCTGATATTATCTGTTATGATTGGCATGGGATATGCTAAGATAAACCTGGGAATGAAAATGAAATTATTACAAGGTAAAAGAAGCAGCATTTCCCTGAGGAGTTGTAAGGGGCATATAAAACATCTGCGCGAAATACCTCAGTTTTGCATAAAATATTTCTTCTCCCCTTCTGAAGCCCATACCCCCTTTCTGAAATTCCGCCTGCACTATATTATGTTCTTGTTATTTTTTGCCGTATATTCCATGTCGCCCCTGAGAATGACTTCGGACAGCTTTCTCAAGGGCCTGCAGCAGAATTCTGAGGCCGCATCGATAAGGATCGTGATGGTCGAAAGAATTCTAAGTTTAATGAGTGACAGATTGACTGCGGAAGGATTGATCAGCTCTGACGATGCTGACGTAGAGGTAATGGTCAAAAAGAAGCGCGCCTTATTACGGTCCTTCACCCTTTTCTTTCTTCTGTTGATGGCAATTGCGGCCCATGTCTCAGCAAAATTATATCTGGGCAGCAACCTCATAATAGACCCCCGTCGTTTCCGCTTTTCCCGAAGTTCAGAACATGTCACTGTTTCCGAAGTATATCTTTCGCCTCATTCAGGCCTTTCCCCTCCTTCTCTTCTCGCTTAACACTCACTACAGGCTTATCTAATCAAGGATTTTCACTGCATCTTCGCGCACTGTTTCGCTTGTGCGCGGCTGTCAGGACATTCCCGGATAAGCCCTGATTCTAATCTCTCTATGCAAGAGAGGGTTAAGACTAAGGAGGATATAAAATGAAGAAGAACGACCATATGCCAGCAGCAGCATCCAGAAGCCGAATCAGCCTTGGGATGGTCATGATTGTGGTATTAAGTATAGGCATATTTGCAGGGCTTTACAGCCCCGGGCGGACAGAAGCAGCGGTTACAGCTCTGGACGCCTGGAGTGAAGTCTATTCAGCAAACCCTGGTGCCACAACAGGAACGCTTACGTCCAATAATTTTACTGTTTCGGCCACTGGATCAAATAAACTTCTTGCCGTAGGTATATGCTGGGAATTTGGCACGACCGGCACCATGTTAATTAATGGAGCGACCTTGGATGTAAGGCTCGATACTTCCACAGGCGCACAGTTCACGCAGATCGGGCTTACTTCCGTAGCAGGGGCAGAGCACTGTTATGCAGGATATCTGCCAGAAGCTCAGTTCACATCAGGGACACATGCTATTTATGTAAGTTGGGCTGCGACAACAACAACGACCAATTGTTCCGGATTGTCTGTCATGACCGGTTCTTATCAAGGAGTGGCCCAGACTTCAACGGTTAATAGTACTGCAGCGAGTAATGCCAATACAGCCACCATTACGCTGGGGTCCAATGTTGCATACACAGCGGATTCAGTTACGCTTTTTGTCACTGCCAACGGTGGGACTGCTCTGACAACAGTGACCAAAACTGCACCGAACTTTACACAGCAGTTGCAAGGTGCAAATACCCTTCAAAGCCCTTTTATCGCTGATGCCGCAAACGCATCATCCGGCACCTATCCAAGCACAGATGTTATAACCTTCTCAGGTGCCACAGTAAGAAATAGGGCCGCTGTCGTGGCCGGTGTGCTGAACCCGGCATCAGCTTCTACCCCCGGCATCACGGTCAATCCGACAAGCGGGCTGACAACAACGGAAGCAGGTGGCACCGCTCAGTTCACGATCGTGCTCGATTCGGCGCCAACCAACAATGTAAGCATCAACCTCAGCAGCTCTGACACCTCAGAGGGAACTGTTTCTCCTGCCTCTGTCACCTTCACCAGCGGCAACTGGAGCACAGCACAAACAGTGACCGTAACCGGCGTGGATGATGCAGTTGTGGACGGAAATATCGCGTACACTATTATCACTGCTGCAGCATCTTCGGCGGATAGCAACTATAGCGGGCTGAATGCATCCGATGTATCTGTCACGAATACTGATGATGACGTAGCAGGCTCCCCCGGAATCACAGTCAATCCCACAAGTGGACTGACAACAACAGAGGCAGGCGGCACAGCGCAGTTTACGATCGTACTCGACTCTGCGCCAACCAACAATGTGACCATCAACCTCAGCAGCTCGATCACCAGCGAAGGCACTGTAGCCCCAACATCAGTCACCTTCACCAGCGGCAACTGGAGCACGTCACAAACAGTGACCGTAACCGGTGTGGATGATGCAATTGTGGACGGAAACATTGCGTACTCTATTATCACTGCCGCAGCAACATCGACAGATGGAAACTATAACGGATTGAATGCATCCGATGTGGCCGTTACCAATATGGACAATGACGGTGCGCCCCCGCCTGTTCCGGTCGGCAACTGGCCTTTGTTCATAATAGTAGTGGCTGGTATGATTTCCTACGGTATGGTATGGCGAAAGAGGCAGGATAAAAAGATTTCCTGAGCTGAGCAACAGGGGACACATTGAATCATTCAGCAGCCATGCAGTGCGAGATATTCGTCGTCTGCGCAGCAGGACCCAAGGCGCTGCTGCGCCGACGGCTGGTGTCTCGTGGCTGTAATAACCGCATAATTATGAGCTCAGGCAGGATAAGTGGTGCAGGGCCCCGGTCAACTTCTCAACCACGAGGATATCGTGCAGCTCGCTGAGAATAAACCTGTAAGCATTGAGTGGGGCTTCCTCGGTCTTTTTCTGTTGTACGTCAGCATATTCGTCGGCATTGCCGAGATAGGATCGGGCTTTATGCTGGTATTGCGAATGTTCATCGCTACTGCCATTACCGCTTTTTGGGGTTTCTTTTCAGTTCCGGTTGTCTGCTCAGGCACGAAGTTGACCTTTATCGGCTTCCCCATGGAAATAGTCCTCGAATGCACGGCACTGCACTACACGATCATCTTTGTTGCCGGCGTGCTGGCTTTTCGCAGCCATAGCCTGTCGTATCGGGCTGCCGGCATTATCATCGGCACGCTGGCGATATTCCTGCTGAATATTCTCAGGATCGGCGCAATAGGATTCATTGGCAGATATTTCACTACCTTATTCGACTTCGTACATAACTATCTCTGGCAGGGGCTGTTTGCACTCTTAGTATTGCTGCTCTGGATTATCTGGGTCAACGGCAGGAGGATATTTAACAGAAAGCTGTTCATCCATATTCTGGTCATTGCGGCAACTGCCTCGTTGTCATTCTGGCTCATGGTGACATTTTTCGCAGCCTATGTTTCTCTGCTGGCAGCCCTTTCGAATGCTATGTTCCGGATACTTTCACCTATTATTAACGTGCCTGAGCAGGTTATATCCGAGGGCAGGCTCATCGGGTATGTGGTTGGTAACAGTGTGATCTATAGCAAGACAACCTTTTATATATTGAACGCAGCTCTGATCCTCCCCATTGCATCAATAACTTTTGTCCGCTCGCAGGTGAAGATATTCCTGAAACGGTTAACCGCCGCAACTGTTATACTGGGGCTCCAGCATATGCTGATCATAGCTCTCGATTGGTTGCTGGAGGTCACTGCGGGGCCTGACATTCACTCTGTGCTCATCTGGTGCATTGTTATGTCATCATTCATCGCTCCGATGCTGATATGGTTGCTGGTCATGAAGATATTCACCGCTGAACGTGATAAGGTCAGTCCAGCACCCCCCACGAAAAACACTGCATGGTAGCCCATCTGGGGTTCGTTCAAGCACGCTTTTAGTAAAACATTTCGCGCCTGATGCCTGTGGTCATGGCACTGAAAAAATCATTAAAGCTGTGCACCAGCATTTTGTTGCCTGGGATTCCCTTGGTATTTTCATGGTCTTTATAGCCAATTTGCTATTGCTGTATATGCTGAAGTAAGCAGGATCATAGATTGGTACGGCCGCCTTCGTCGAGGCTCCTGACGATTTCGGCGCCTATGAGAAAAATGCACGCCGAGTAAAAGACCCACATCAGGAAGATAACAAACGTCGAGAGAGATCCGTATATCGTTCCGAACTGAACCTTCGCCGTGAGAACGTACAAGGTGAAGATATGTCTCGCTACTTCCAGGAAGACGGTGGTAAAAACAGCCCCCCGAAAGGCGTGACGCAGAGATATCTTTTTAGCGGGTAGGAGCTTATAAAGGAAGGCAGTCACAACGAGGACCATAAGGACCGGTATGACGAACCTGACGAGAAAACCTGTAATATTGCCGATTATCAGGGCCGGAAAAACTTCCAGAAATGATTGAATCATCTGTACAGCCGAGGTTGCTACGAAGGAAACTACAATGAGCGAGGCAATCAGGGTTACGATAAAGAAAGAGATGGCGACCGAGGCGAAAAAAGAAGGCGTCTCCCTCTGCCTGAAAATGGTGCGGACTCCGACTGCCAGTGCCATATAGAGCTGATATGAAAAGTAGGCGTATACAACGGTGGTGAAAATACCGATCTGTCCGTGTACCACAAGAGCGGTAAGTTGTCTGGATATCTCGGTGGTCGCGGCTGGAAAAAACCTGATCAGTCTTGCTGAGAAGAACTCGTACAACGCCCTGTTTTCTCCGAGGAAATATCCGAGAAGGGAAATAAGCAGAAGACTGAAAGGAACGAAGGACATAAGAAAAAAATAGGCGATGGACCCGGCGAGGAGCGGTCCTCCGTCTCTAAAGAACGCGATGAAACTCCTGAAAACCAATTTCAATGAGTCAAATGCCGTCACAGGGGCGGCTGATTGTTGCCCTGCTGGTGCGAAGGAGTCGTTTTCATGCCTTCTTCAAGCTGTTTAACCTTTCTTTTCTGCTCCTTCAGGGCTGACCCTTTCCTCATGAGAGAGGGCATAGACATGAGAATTCCGGATATAAGCCCAGAGGCAAAGACTATGACGAGAATAAAAGCCAAGGATCCCTCAAAATTAAAACCAAGGAAACTCAAGGTAATAACCGTTGCGTTCTGGGCGGCGAAAAGAACCAGTGCGACTGCGATCAGAAGTGCAAGAATCAGAAATAATTGCATACGACCTCCTTAAGGAGTATTGAAGTCATTATATCACAACCGGTTCGAGCGGCGTGGAGTATAGAAATGGGCTATGCCCTGATAGATTTATGTATGGGAAGAAAAACAGGGTCAACACTTGCAAGCGCATCAGGGTCCGGGTTTCCGTATATCATGACGAGAACATGGGTCTTGCTCCTATGCATATCTCCCTTAGGTTCTTAAGTCGGTGACTATTCTTTTTATCAGATTTCATGCAGCCCACTTTACTCAAAAAGCTCGTATTTTATAAAATTTTTGTCATCAGTTTTTGCCGAATACATAAGGGCGTCTACCCCTGCCACCATGTCATCAACCGAATCCGGAGAAGTGGTAAACGTTATAACGCCAATGCTGAAGGTAACAGGCCAGTTTTTCTTCTGCATTGCCTCAAGAAGCTGCCGGTTCAGTTTGTCGAAGAATATTCGGGCAGCTTCAGCTTCTGTCTCCGGCAGAAACAGCGCAAATTCATCGCCGCCAAGCCGTGCTGCTGTATCCGTTGATCGTATATGTTCTTTGATGGTTGCGGCGACTGCCTTTAAAAGGGAGTCGCCCGCCTTATGGCCAAGCGTGTCGTTGACCGTTTTGAAGTTGTCCAAATCCATATAGGCAACAGTAAAAGGCCGGTTATAGCGACGGGACCTCTCCAGCTCACTATTTGCTATCTGAAAGAAATGCCGTCTATTGCCAATCCGCGTAAGCGGATCAATACGCGCTCGCCTCTGCTCTTTTTTTAATGAATCCTGCAAAAACACAACTACAATAAAAAAACCAAGTCTTACTAAGGCGTTCCAGTATGGGACAAAAACAGTGCGCTGGGGGTCTCTGTTTAAAATGGCAACAGCAAGCCATATGAATGCAGATACAAAAGAGGCTGAAAGACCGACCCGTAAACCGACAAACCATGTTATCAGAGAAATAGGAAGCAGGTAGAATAGGGAAACACCAAGCTCAGGGCCAGAGAGATAATCAAGAACGCCGATGCCAGAAATAAGAAGCATTCCATAGACTACCAGCACACCATTAGACCTTTTGCCCAGATATTCGATGACGCTCATTTGATCATCCCAGTTATTGTCTTCCGTTCTATACGTGCGGACCTCATAATTTATGATACCTATCATACCCTATAATTTTGGAAAAGTTTGTATTGATTGCGAATTCAGCATTCAGCAATTAAATAACTATTCATGAGCAGCTTTGTAGCATATGCTACCGACAGACTCCGCCTAATTTGCTATAGTGAAACAGAAAGAGCATAAAGGAGGTTGATTAATGAAAGTATTAGGCGTCTCTGGTTCTCCCATCCCAAATAGCAACACTGACCGGGCTGTAAAGTTCGCTCTTGAAGCGACAGGATTGGATACGGAGTTCCTTAAGCTGAGCGACTATTCCATTGCCCCGTGCAAAGCCTGCCTCGGCTGTCTCAAGACAAACCGTTGTGTTATCGAAGACGATGGCATTATGCTGGCCGAAATAGCAAAGGAGGCTGATGCACTGGTCATCGGCTGTTACACGAGCTATTCGAGTATTGATGCCAGAACTAAGTCTTTCATTGAGCGCTTGTATCCTCTTCGCCATATCAATGGTTTCATGAGAGGAAAACCGGGCGGTGCCATAGTAACCTGTGCAGTTCCGGATAATGCCGAAGGATTACCTCCTGCTTTTGATATGGGCAAGAATGCGATCATATTTTACATGATGGAAGAGGGGATGAGCTTTGAGGGCGCAGTCAAGGTTAAGGGTAATGTACCATGTGTCAAATGCGGACATGGAGACTTATGCGATATGAGTGGCATAAAAATGCTCTATGGCGCTGATGCCACGGCCGCGAGTATCGGAGTAAATGTCTTTGAAACCCAGCCTGATGCCATGGCTGAAGCTGCAGAACTCGGAAAGAAAATAGCTCGAAACCTTCTTGGAAAGCAGTGATCTACTGAAACATACGTGCAGTTAATTATGTATTAGGAAGGGAGGTGAAGAACATGCCAAAATGCGGAATATGCGGAGGAGAAGCACCGAAGCAGCCTTGTATCACAGAAGAAGGGAAATGCGATCTGTGCGACAAGAAGGTCACCCTTGCAGAGGAAAAGAAAAAGTAGTACTGTAAATAAACAGGGAGGAAACGATGACAACTACCAGTCAGTGCAATAGTCCTGTGGAATTGAAATGCCCCAACTGTACGGCTACTGTCTCCTCAAGTGATTTAGTGCCCCGCTATGCCGGCCCGGAGAGATTCTTTGAATCAAAATTTATGTGTCCTTCATGCTGGAAGGATAAAAAAGTCACGCTTGATTCTCAAATGGAGAAACTTTGCAGATGTTGACCAGATTTCGGTCTGATTTCTGTTCATCCGCACAATAATGCCACAAGGAGGCGATGCAGACTAGTGGGATGTATCTGTAATGAGATTGCTGGTAAGGATATTGCGCTTTCAGCAACCTGCGTTGGCCATCTATGGATGTTCGAGAACCTGCAGCCATCCGAACTGGAAGCCCTTGTTGCTGCTGCCCAACGGAAGCAGTTCAAGAAGGGGCAGACTGTTTTTATGCAAGGCTTTCCAGGCGTCGAAATGTTTCTGATTAAGGCCGGTCGGGTAAAGCTGAGCAAGCTCAACGAGGAGGGCACGGAGCTAACCTTGGACATACGCAAGGCAGGTGACTTCCTTGGGGAGCAGGTGCTGAATGAAGAGTTTGATTATCCTCTCACCGCCACCTGCCTCGAAGAATCCCTGGCCTGTGGATTCTCGCGGCAGGGGTTTGAAAAGCTGATTCTCGACGTCCCGAACATCGGTCTTCAGGTGATTAAGAATCTATCACGACGCATCGAGTTTCTGACAAGTCGGGCGGAAACGATGACTACCTCTAACCTTGAGGAACGTCTTTACCGTGTGCTTATCACCGTTGCCCGTGAACATGGGGTGAAAAGTTTGAAAGGAACGGCTATCCAATTTCCTCTCACCCATGAGGAGCTCAGCTTTCTCGTAGGCGCCCACAGAGTAAGCATCACGAGAGCCATGAAAAACTTGCGGGACTCGGGAAAAATTATTCAGCAAGGGAGAACCATGATACTTGCGGGCTGAAAATAGATGAAGTGAACTGCTCCAACAATTATGCCACATGTAGCGCAGTAGTCAGGTGCCCCGTGATATGGTCCTTCCCGACTATGCGAACAGGTCAATAACATTCACAATCAAGGGTCAATAAGTTATACTACATTTTAAAATATTGCATTATGGCGCTTTTGGGATGTTTAGCCTGTGATCCTGTTCGGCCCTGTGGGAGGTTAAAATAGTGGATAAATTTATGCTGAAAAAAGATGATGCAGTGTTGGTACTTGTTGATATCCAGGAGAGATTGGCTGTTGTCATGGATGACCGTAAGAAGGTCCTGGACAACTGCCTGCATCTGATAGAACTTGCCAGGCTGCTGAAAATTCCGCTGATCCTCAATGAGCAGTACCCGAAAGGGCTTGGGCCTACAGTTGCTGAACTGAAAGAGGCACTGCAGCCATACCAGCCACACGAGAAGCTGACCTTCAGTTGCTGCAGTATGGGGTCCTTTGCCGAAACACTCAGGGCAACGGGAAGAAAGAAAGTCATACTTTGCGGTATGGAGACACATGTCTGCGTGCTTCAGACCTGCGTCGACCTCCTGGCGGAGGGTTATGCAGTACATTCGGTCAGTGATGCTATCTGCTCGCGGACAAAGGATAATTATAAAACAGCCCTCGAATATATGCGGGACGCAGGCGCAGTTATCACCTGCACCGAAACCGTGCTTTTCCAGCTGCTCGAAAAGGCAGGCACCGAAGAATTCAAAATCATATCAAGGAGGATAAAATAGGCGTTGAGTTTTTGGAGCGCTTATTATTAAACTGAATAGCGTATGATCGGCACTAAAATCTATCAGAAGAAATCACAGGCCCTTTTTTTTCTCGTCATGTATGGCGTATTAGCCCTGGGAGGGATCGCTCTGATTGTTCAGGCGGTCCTGCGGAACCAGATCGCATCGAACGCTGCCGGGTTTATGATCATCTTCGGTCTTGGCATGTTTATCATGACTCTTGTCAAAAGCAGAAAGCCCCAGATTTTTCTCAGAGAAGATTTCCTGGAACTGAGCCAGTCCCGCACAAAGGAGCTTGTCCGGTATCGGAATATCGTAAGAGTGTCCCGTCCTGATAAAAATCGCATTGTGATTACTCTCAGGGATGACAAATGGAAAAAGGATGTTATCATCTGGCTGAAAGATTTAGACCCTGCTGATGTTGAGAAGGTGTTCGAATTTCTCGAAACAAAGCGCAGCAAGGGGTGACGAACAAAATTCTTTTCTATTCATCTGCATTGAAAAACAGTTTGTTAATCTATTATGCGTAACGTTTTGTAGCAGAGCGCCTCTCCTATGCAACAATATGTAAGTTCTATTATCTAGTTGATTAATAATTATATTTTGACACTTGCCATGAGATAGGTTACCATTAGTAGCATAGATCATGAATAAATCCTCAGGAAATCCCAACTATCCTTTCCCTTAATATGCTAAATACCATTGATTTTATTGAATATTATCGCTATGTCTTTTGAGATGTTCATTATGGCACCAAATTTGCGATATTTCTATATATTATAACTTGACTCTTACATAGTTGGGTTCACTCTGGGTGGAGACTGTCAGAAAGGAAGAAATGTTTGGTTCTGGTATAAAAGCTGGGTTCAAGGCCTCTCTCCTTTTTAGTGAGCTGCATTAAATGCTGAAGAGCGACAAATCTTGAAGAGTGCATCAACAGCAGAAGTCGTAGAATTCCTCAGAGGCGTTTCGCCGTTTCAGGACCTCGACGAAACCGCCCTCAATGAGCTGGCCGGTTATGTTTCTATAGAGATTTATCCGAAGGGGTCCATTGTTCTGCACCAGGATGGGCCGGCCAGCGAATATCTCCGGGTGATCGTTACAGGTTCCGTCAGGGTTTTCAGAAGATCAGCAGATAATGAAGAAGTTTCGCTCGGCACCAGGTCGGAATACGATACATTCGGATTTCTGTCGTTGGTCAGCGGCGACAAGTCGCGGGCCAATGTTGTGGCAACCGAGGAGACCACCTGCTACCTCATTGCCAAGGCAGCTGTTGTCAAGCTGCTGGAGTTGCACCCTCCGTTTGCTGAATACTTCCTGTCGTCCTATCTCAATTTATATATTGACAAGACCTACAACGAAATCCATAAGGCCAGCCTGCTTTACGGTGGAGGCGACCGACGGCTTGCTGCTACGGTTGTAGGAGACATTGTCGCCAGGGAGGCGATTACCGCCTCACCGGATATATCCATAAAGGATGCGGCAGAAATTATGTCGCGCAACGCGGTCAGTTCACTGGTCCTACTTGATGCTGGCGATATTCCGGTGGGCATTGTAACTGACAGGGACCTCCGGGACAAAGTTTTGGCAACAGGAAGAAACCCGGCAGACAGCATACAGACCGTCATGAGTGCTGATCTGATTACTGTTGATGCCCGGGAATATTGCTTCGAAGCACTGTTGCGGATGATCCGTTACGATCTGCACCATCTTCTGGTCCTCGGGGACGGAAAACTCAGGGGTGTTGTAACAAATCATGACCTGATGATTCTGCAGGGGACTTCGCCGATCTCACTTGCCAGGGAGATTGAAAGCCAGCAGACGATTGATGGCCTGGTCCTGACGGCAAAGAAGATCAACAGCGTAATCGGCCTGCTGATGAAGGAGGGGGCAAGGGCGGGGAATATTACGCGGATCATCAGCGAACTCAACGACCGTCTCCAGCGCAAGATTCTCGAAATCACCGAGAGGAGCTTGGGGGATCCACCTGTTGCCTATTGCTGGATAATCTTCGGCAGTGAAGGCAGAAAAGAGCAGACCTTCAAGACTGATCAGGACAATGCCATTATCTATGCCAACCCCTCTGTTGAAGAGGATGAACCAGGGATTGCAGAATATTTCAAAGAGTTTGCCTCTGCAGTGAGGGACGGCCTTGTTCGCTGTGGCTTTCCTGTCTGTCCCGCTGACTACATGGCGAGCAACCCGCAGTGGTGCCAGCCGGTCAGGGCCTGGAAAAAATACTTTTCGACCTGGATATATACCCCGACGCCGGACGCGGTGCTGAAGTCTCTTATATTTTTTGATTTCAGACCGCTGCACGGCGACTTCAGTCTGGCCGGGGAGGTGCGCGAGTCCCTGAACGGCATACTTGAGGGGCAGATGATATTCCTTGGGTATATGGCAAACACCATAATCAAGAATACCCCTCCTGTCGGATTTTTCCGTTCTTTCATTGTAGAGAAGAACGGAGAACACAAGGATCAACTGAACCTTAAGATTAAAGGTCTTGCCTTGTTTGTGGATATGGTGAGACTTTTTGCCCTTGAAAAAGGTATACCGGAGACCTCAACGCTTGAACGCATAGCTGCGCTGCGCTCCCGTCATACCATTCTCAACGACTACGCTGATGAGCTTGAGCAGGCCTTCGAGTTTATCATGCTTTTGAGGATCCGCCATCAGTTCGAACAGATAGAGGCCGGCCTGGAACCTGATAATTTCATCAACCCTAATACCCTCAGCAATCTCGAGAAGAAGACAATGAGGAATGCCTTCAGCCTGATCTCGAAGTTACAGGATATCCTGATAGAGCGGTATAAACCGCTTATATGGTAAGGGGGTGGGCATGAGATATGTATTAACCTGGCAAGCAATAAAGAGCAATATTGTCATTGTCCGGCTTGACCGGACAATCCAGAACCTATTGAAATACCTGGATTCCCCGATCAAGTCGTGGAATGACAGAGCAGAAAGTTACATGTATTTATTTGCCAGGTTAATAAAAGGACGGCAATGAATAATTATTGGTATGACCTTGACAGATTTTGTGGTATTGATATGAGTAATGCACTGACAGGTATGTTGCTGTATTAATTATTGTGTGATCTGATGAAATTATGCCGGCATATAAAGGGAGGTGGGAGTCAGGCAATATCTCAAGGCTTCTAATTTCTGATGTGCGGACCGTGTATGCAGTCCGATTATACTCAGGGAGGTACATGTAATGGCTACGAACAAGACGGCCCTTCAAATTCTGGATGATCCGGATTTCAAGGCGCTGGTGTCAAAGAAGAACACTATTTCGATCATTCTCACTATCGTGGAACTCGTCCTCTATTTCGGGTTTGTGGGGCTGATTGCGTATAACAAGCCTTTTCTTGCCCAGAAGATAAGCGAAGACAGTGCAACGACAATTGGCATTCCGATCGCGGTGATGACCATTGTTCTGTCCTGGGTCCTTACGGCAGGTTATATATTCTGGGCCAATACTGTCTACGATAAAGAAGTACAGAAAATTAAAGATAAGATGGGGGGTTAATAGATGCCAACAGCTGCTACACAAACAATGATAGGACAGGCCAACCCGACTGCGATCATGTTTTTTCTCGCCTTCGTGGTCAGCACCCTTGCTATAACGTACTGGGCCGCAAAGAGAACGAAGACCACAAAGGATTTTTATGCAGCAGGCAGAAGTGTCACCGGTTTCCAGAACGGGCTGGCGCTGGCAGGCGATTATATGAGTGCTGCCTCCTTCCTGGGTATTGCCGGACTTGTGGCAACAAAAGGCTATGACGGTCTCATCTATTCTGTCGGCTGGCTGGTCGGCTGGCCGATAGTCATGTTCCTCCTTTCTGAACCCCTGAGGAATCTCGGCAAGTATACCTTTGCCGACGTTGTCTCCTACCGGCTTAATCAGAGGCCGATCCGGGCCGCCGCCGCCGCCGGTTCGCTGGTCGTTGTTCTCACCTACCTCATTGCCCAGATGGTGGGCGCGGGGACTCTGATCAAGTTGATGTTCGGCCTGCCGTTTGAAGTGGCGATTGTCGTCACCGGGGCACTGATGATATCCTATGTTATCTTCGGCGGGATGATTGCCACGACCTGGGTCCAGATCATCAAGGCAGTTCTTCTTCTGAGCGGAGCGACGGTTCTTGTTTTTATGACTCTCAACAAGTTCGGGTTCAGTTACGGCGAGCTCTTTAAGCAGGCCTCAACAGCAACGCCTCTCGGGCAGAAGTTCCTTGAGCCGGGCGGTCTTGTAACCAGTCCCATGGATGCCTTTTCACTCGGACTGGCCCTTATGTTTGGTACTGCCGGCCTGCCACATATCCTTATGAGGTTCTTCACCGTGCCTGATGTCAAGGCAGCCAGAAAGTCTGTTTTCTATGCTACCGGCTTTATCGGCTATTTCTATATCCTTACAGTTACTATCGGGTTTGGTGCGGCAGTGATTGTCGGGCAGAAGATTATTATGGGTGTTGATGCAGGTGGCAACATGGCAGGTCCTCTTCTGGCCGAGGCCCTCGGAGGCAATCTTTTTCTTGGATTCCTTTCTGCGGTTGCCTTTGCAACGATTCTTGCTGTTGTCTCCGGGCTGACGCTTGCCGGAGCATCTGCTTTTTCGCATGACCTGTATGTTGGTGTTATCAGGCACGGTCAGGCCTCTGAAAAGGACGAGGTGAGGGTCGCAAAGATGGCGACGGTCGGTCTTGGCGTTACCGCAATTGCCCTCGGAATACTTTTTAAAGGGCAGAATGTCGCCTTTCTCGTCGGTCTTACCTTTGCTATTGCCGCCAGTGCAAACTTCCCTGCCCTGCTTATGTCTCTTATGTGGAAGAAATTCACTACTGCCGGTGCTGTACTGAGCATCTATACCGGACTTGCAATTGCGACAATCCTGTTGATCCTCAGCCCTACCGTATGGGTTGATATCGTACATAAGTCCGAGAAGGCCGCTGTTGATGCCAAGGTTAAGGCGCTGGATGCCTCGTTCAAGAGCTCCACCGAGGCGCTCGGCAAGTACAAAGTGATTGCCGGCAACAAGGCCGAAATCGACAAGGCAATTGCTGATGAGCAGACCGGTCTTGAGAAGAAGAAGGTTGCACTTGCAGAGCTGAAGGATGAGAAAGACCGCGCAGCTCAGATCAAGGCGGCTGAAGGCAGTACGGCAAAGACTGTTGAAGTGCTTCAGGGCCTTGCAATTATTGATACTGCGGCAGCCGATAAACTGCTTGCTGACGCAAAGCCCAAGTATGAAGCTGAAAAGAAGGAAGCGAGTTCAGCGATGCCGAAGCCGATATTCCCGCTCAAAAACCCTGGCATATATTCAATGGCCGGAGCCTTTCTCATCGGCATTCTCGCCTCACTCATGTCTCCTGACAGGGAAGCTGAGAAGAAATTTGATGCGGAAAAACTCAGGGAATATATTGGGGTAGGAGCAGAAGACTAGACATTTATTGATTCCGTTGTGAACAGCCGGAAGACCTGGTGACCGTAATCGGCCTACAGGTCTTCCGGCTGAAAGTTACTAGTGCTGGAGGAAAACTTATATAGTGACGCAACCTTCTATAGCAACGATTGATAAACTGCTTGAAAAAGCCCTCTTTTACTACGAACGAAAGGAATATCCGTCTGCGGAAAGGGCAGTGGCTGAGCTTCTTGAGGCAGCGCCTGATTTTCACCGGGGCTGGTTCCTGAAGGGCATTATCCTGGAGGAGACGGGAAGGGCGGAACAGGCGGAAGAATGCTTTGTAAAATCGAGCAACGCCCATACGCTTATGGTAAGGCTTGCCCTGCAGTTGCAGGAGAAAGATCCTGAACGGGCACGCTTATATTTTGACAGGGTCCTTGCTCACGACCCCGGCAATAATTATATGCATTATCAGCGGGGACTTTTGTATGAGAGACTCGGCAACAAGGATGAGGCCGCCAAAAGCTTTCGAAGTATAGCAGTCCTCAGAGAGATCATGTCGAGAATATTTATCCCGGGGGGGTTTTTGATTTTTCTGCTGTCCGGCGCCATTGCAATGTTTCGAAGGGGTGAGCAGGTTCTTTCCTGGGTAGTCCTGGCCTCGGCCCTTTTTTGTCTGGTATGGATAAAGCGCGACAGTGGATTGGCTATAAGGATGCTGTTAAAGAAGAGAAGATTTTCCGTATGAATAGTCCTTTGAACATAAAGTAATACATTAATACACGTATGCTAGCTATTTGTTGTTAAAGAATATATTATACGTAGAGATCGATACTGCCTGACCCGGAGGAATTTATTACGGTCTCTCCGGCCTTAATGCTTTCCATAAGGATTTGGGCGATTGCCTGGTCTGCCTGCAGGGCATTTTTCAGCACTGCCATGGCGATTTTAGTCTGCGTGGCTGATTGTTGGGCGCTTAAGGCTGCTGTTATCATGCTTATTTCGTTCATAGTATAACCCTGACTTAGTGTCTGTGTATAAATTAAGAAGTCGTCATCCTCGGGCTTGACCCGGGGATCCAGTACTTCTTGAAAACAATGGATTCCCGCCTTCGCGAGAATGACAGCCAAAACTAAAATGGCAGTTTATACATAGACTCTATTTAGTTTATTATCGGCTGTTCTGGTATAAAACTTTAGCGTTGATGCCAATCTCTGGTCAGGGGTGAGAGCATGGGCAAAACGCCCTGATAATTCTGATTAAATAGATACTTATGAATAAAAATATAGCTTGACATTTCGACCTCAGTTTCATATTATTTTATATATTTATAAGTTTATTTTATTCATAAATAATTTAACGCTATTAATTTAAAGCCAGGGAGGTAAGTATGCAACTAGAAGAAATTACTGATGGCAGTCCTGTTTCGGGGGTATCGCGAAGGGACTTTATCAAATTCTGCAGCGCGGTGGCAGCAACCCTGGGTATGCCGGGCATGGGCGACCAGATTGCCGAGGCAGTCGTTACCCAGAAGAGACCTCCCGTTTTATGGCTTTCTGCCCAGGAGTGCACCGGCTGCACGGAATCTCTGCTCAGAACAAGCCATCCCTCCCTCGAAAAACTGATTCTGGAGCTTATATCTCTTGAATATCATGAAACGCTGCTTGCCGGTTCCGGGAAGCAGGCTGAGGAATGGCGTCAGAAGTCGATGAAAGAAAACAAGGGGAAATATATCCTTGTGGTCGATGGATCTATCCCGGTTAAGGACAATGGCATCTACTGCAAGATCGGCGGCAAGACAGCGCTTGCACTTCTCGAGGAGATGAGCACGCAGGCGGCAGCTGTTATAGCAATCGGATCCTGCGCTTCCTGGGGCGGACTTCCTTCGGCTGATCCCAATCCTACAGGCGCTACCGCGGTTCATGAAATATTCAAGAGCAAAGGGATCAAGACCCCCTGCGTGAATATCCCTGGCTGCCCGCCAAATCCTTATAATTTTCTCTCAACCGTACTCTATTTTCTTACCTTCAAGAAGCTGCCTGAGCTGGATGAACAGGCCCGGCCGAAATTTGCCTACGGCCGCCTGATCCATGAAAACTGCGAACGCAGACCCCACTTCGACGCAGGCAGGTTTGCCCTTCAGTTCGGTGATGATGGCCACAGAAAGGGATATTGTCTTTATAAACTCGGCTGCAAGGGGCCTGAAACATTTGCGAACTGCCCGACACAGCTTTTTAATGATGTCGGCTCAGGAGCCTGGCCGGTCGGTACCGGCCACCCCTGTTTCGGTTGCACGGAGAAGGGCGTCGGGTTTACAAAACCTCTGCATTCACCGGCAAGCCCGAAATATTTCACCCCGCCGAGTATCCTGCCCAGAGTTGACGAAAAGAGGGGCCATGGTCTTACCATTGCGGGTGTGGCTGTTGCTGCAGGTATTGCCGGAGCTGCCCTGGGGGCCAGCGCGGTAACTTCCAAAAAACTGGGAAAAGAGGACGAAGAACAGGGAAAATCAGGATCCAGGGAGAAATAGGCCATGGACATAAAAAGAAGAAATTTCCTTAAGATTGCTGCCGGGGGAGGGCTGCTGCTGGCAGGAGGTGTGCCCGCGATGGCCCGGGAGCCCAAAAAGCTTTCTCCTGAGGCTGTCGGAATGCTCTACGATGCGACGGCCTGCATCGGCTGCAGGGCCTGCCAGACAGCCTGCAAACAGCATAATGAAATGCCGGTTGAACATTCCACGCCGAATTCTGTCTGGGACGACCCGGTTGATCTTTCGTCGAAGACGCTCAATATAATTAAGGTATATGCCACCGGAACTGCTCTTAACAAGGACAGCGAAACTGACGGGTACTCTTTTATCAAGAGGCACTGCATGCACTGTGTTGATCCTGCCTGCGTTTCGGCCTGTCCGGTGTCTGCCTTGAAGAAGCACGCACAGACCGGAGTTGTTTCCTACGATAAGGGTGCCTGTATCGGCTGCCGTTACTGCCAGCTTGCCTGTCCCTACAATATCCCGAAGTTCGAGTTCGACAAGCCATTCCCTCAGATACGGAAATGTCAGCTCTGCGATCACCGTTTCAAGGACAATAAGTATTCGGCCTGCTGCGAGTTCTGTCCTACCGGGGCCTCGGTCTTTGGCAAGGTTTCTGATCTGCTGGCTGAGGCGCAGAAGCGGCTGACGCTCAAGCCGGGCGAATACTATAACTATCCGGTTGCACATATCAAGTCTGCTCAGGTCTCTTACCGGCCGGTGGCGAAATATCTGCCGAGGATTTACGGGGAGAAAGAGGGTGGCGGAAGCCAGGTGCTGATGCTTGCTGCCGTGCCCTTCGAAAAACTGGGTATGCCTGCCCTTGATGAAAAATCTGACGCCGCTTTTTCCGAGAACATTCAGCATACGGTATACAAGGGCATGATCGGACCAGGCGTCCTTCTGGCAGGACTCCTTTTTGCTGCATATAAAAATACGAACAAGAGTGACGAATAACTATGAGGGAGACGATATGACAGAAAGCAAACCCTTAGGTGGCAAGATAATCACCAAACCGTTCCTGGTCTGCGCCTTCTTTTTTGCTATCGCCGCGGTGCTGCTGGTGAAGCGCTTTATCTACGGCATAGGCGCAGTCTCGAATTTGAGCGACGGATATCCATGGGGCATCTGGATTGCGTATGACGTGGTGACCGGGACTGCAATTGCCTGCGGAGGATACTCCATGGCACTCCTGGTCTATATCTTCAACAAGGGGGAGTATCACCCCCTGGTGAAACCTGCCCTGCTCGCCAGTATGTTCGGGTATACTCTGGCAGGCTTTTCGGTCATGTTTGATATCGGCCGGTACTGGCAGGCATACAACCTGTTTCTGCCTAAATATTTTCAGTTAAATTCGGTCATGTTCGAGGTCGCCCTCTGCGTTTCACTCTATATCGGCGTCCTATGGATGGAGTTTTCCCCGACCCTGGCCGAGTGGATCCAGGCAAAGGGGCTGAAGAAAGCACTAAACAGGGTAATGTTCATCTTCATCGCAATCGGGATTCTGCTGCCGACGATGCATCAGTCTTCTCTCGGCTCACTGCTTCTCATAGCCGGGAAGAAGGTCTCCCCGCTATGGCATACCGGTTTTCTGCCGCTGTTGTTTCTCATTTCTGCCATTACGATGGGCTTTGCGATTGTTATTTTTGAGTCAATCATATCCTCTGTCGGCTTCAGACGCGAGATAGAGACCCCTATACTTTCGAAGCTCGCTGGTCTTATTCCGGTGCTTATTGCGATCTATCTTGTTGTACGCTTTGCCGATATCCTTATCGGGGGCAAAATCGGACTTGTATTTGCTTTTGACCTCAAGGCAATAATGTTTATCATCGAAAATATTCTTTATATCATACCTGCAGTAATCCTGTTTTCTCCGGAAAACAGGAGCAGGAACCGGCAGCTCTTTATTTCTGCCGGATGCCTCCTGCTGGCAGGCTCGGTCTATCGCTTTAATGCCTTCCTGATAGGATTTGACCCTGGGGCAGGCTGGCAGTATTTTCCGTCGTTTTCAGAGATCATGATCACTCTTGGTGTGATCTCTCTCGAAATTATGGCCTATATGATATTCGTTAAAAAGATGCCAGTGCTTTCGGGCATGCGGCACGCATAAATGACAGGAGGAGGACAGAATGGCAAAAAGAATTACAATTGATCCGATTACCAGAATAGAGGGACACCTCCGGATAGACTGTGAGATAGAAGGGGGCAAGGTCACCAACGCCTGGTCATCGGGCCAGATGTGGCGTGGCATCGAGACGATCCTGAAGGGCCGCGACCCGAGGGATGCCTGGATCTTCACGCAGCGCTTCTGCGGGGTCTGAACGACCGTCCACGCACTGGCTTCAGTGCGTTCGGTAGAAAATGCTCTCAACATGGAGATCCCGCTTAACGCTCAGTACATCAGGAATCTGATGATGGGTGCACACGCGACTCATGACCATATTGTTCACTTCTATCACCTGGCAGCTCTCGACTGGGTAGATATTGTTTCTGCACTTAAGGCTGACCCGCGTGCTACGGCAAATCTTGGCCAGAAGCTCTCTTCATGGCACGGCAATAGTTATGATGCGGTGAAGGCCTCACAGGAGAGGCTGAAGACCTTTGTCGGCTCAGGCCAGCTCGGCATCTACGGGAGCGGGTACTGGGGACATCCGGCTATGAAGCTGGCGCCTGAAGTCAATATGCTGGCAGCTCACCACTACCTGCAGGCGCTCGAACAGCAGCGCGAAATCAACAAGGTGGTGGCCATCCTCGGCTCCAAGACCCCTCACATACAGAATGTGGCGGTCGGCGGTGTTGCCAATGCCATTAACCTCGACAGCCAGTCGACCCTGAACATGGAGAGGCTCTATTACATCAAGACACTCATCGACAAGGCCGGAGATTTTGTGGAAAATGTTCTGCTGGTTGATACTGCAGCGGTTGCGGCGTTTTATGCTGACTGGACCGGACATGGCAAAGGCGTGACCAATTACCTTTCCGCGCCGGATATGCCTCTGGATACCAAAGGGACTACCTTTGCCCTGCCTGGCGGCTATATCCCTGACGGCGATGTCAGCAAGTTCCAGCCGATCAAGAGTTATCAGGATGCTTTTTTCAAGGACAATGTCAAAGAGAGCATCAAACATTCCTGGTATGACGGCGACTGGGACAGGCATCCCTGGGAAGGGGAGACCGTACCGAAATATACCGATTTCCAGGACAAAGGTAAATACTCCTGGGTCAAGTCTCCGACTTTCAAGGGGAAACCGGCACAGGTGGGACCTCTGGCTAACGTGCTCTGCATGTTCGCCGCCGGACACGAGCCTACAAAAAAGTATGCCACGAAGATGCTCGATACCATAAGCGCTCTGGCCGGGACCAAGGTCGGAATTTCTGCACTGCATTCAACGATCGGAAGAATCGGGGCCCGTTCGATAAGGGCTGCCGTTCTTTATGACACGCTGAAGAACCAGTGGCAGGCCCTGGTCGAAAACATAGCCAAGGGAGATGTGACCACATTCAACCCGCCGACGTTTCCGTCAGGCGAGCAGAGAGGTTTTGGGTTCCATGAGGCGCCGCGTGGTATTCTGTCTCACTGGATCGTGATCAAGGACGGCAAGATAAAGAATTATCAGGCTGTGGTTCCCTCTACATGGAATGCCGGGCCGAGAAACAGCCAGGATGCCCTTGGGCCTTATGAGGCTTCACTTATAGGCACTCCGGTCAATGATCCTGAGAAGCCGCTTGAAGTGTTGCGTACCGTCCATTCCTTTGATCCGTGTCTTGCCTGCGCAATCCATGTGATCGACAAGGACAAGAACGAAATTGTGAAAGTAAAGGCAGTATAAGTATTTCTGGTTATCTGAAGGCCCCTCACTTTTTAACCGGTGAGGGGCCTTTTATCTTTCACTGGTAAATTTAAAGAACAGTTGAGGTGATGTATTGAATATCATGGTGCTTGGTGTAGGCAGTATCCTGATGATGGACGAGGGTATCGGTATCCGCGCCATTGAGGAACTGCAGAAACGCTATATCTTTCCGGACAATGTTGAACTGCTGGACGGGGGCACCTCCGGTATTGAGCTGCTCTCGTATATATCAGGAAAGGATTACCTGCTCATCATTGATGCCATTAAGGGGGGTATGCCTCCGGGCACGGTTTTGAAAGTGGAAGGTGAGGACGTGCATGTTAAATTCAGGACGCGCATTTCACCTCATCAGATAGGCATTGCAGACCTCCTTGCCTCTGCCTGTCTCACCGGAGAGCTGCCGAAGCAGCTGGTCCTCTATGGTATTGAGCCGAAGACCATCCAGATGGGCATAGGGTTCTCGGATGAAGTGAGGGCAGGGTTTGAGCACCTCCTGGAGGTAGTCGTGGCGGACCTCGAAGGCATAGGCGTGACGCTGACGCCACGGGAGCATAATCCGGATGCGGCCGAGAGCATCTGGGGAAAAATTTAGGTTATACTAATTCATGTGCCTTGCAATACCCTCAAGAATAGTTCAGATCGATGACCTCAGGGCGGTGGTGGACGTCTATGGTGCCCGGCGTGAGATTAACCTCATGCTGATGCCCGAGGAAGTCGGGATCGGCGATTATGTCCTCGTGCATGCAGGCTTTGCCCTCCAGAAGGTCGAGCAGGAAGCTGCACAGGAAGCGCTGCAGATGATATCAAAGATCATCGAGGATGTCGAGAAAGAGGACGATTCAGCAGAGGGCTATTCCTGTCAGGATAGTACGGGTAACCAAAGAATTCGGAATATATAGCACCTATTCACAAAAAAGTTGTTGTGGTAAGTAGGGATTCCCTATATCATGGCGTGTCCAAATAAATACGACAACGTACCCTCCGAAAGAAACATCCTTTTACGCAATACGGCTTCAGGTCGTCATTTCAATTAATTCTAAATTCGCGATAAGATAAACCTCGAAGCCGCGACAAACCCTTTCTGCCGGCTTTGCGAATTACTCCCTCCTATTATAGTGAACGCCGCCGGGGCCTCCCTTAAAATGACAAGTTTCGTTCCGAAAAGCGCATTTCACGCTGCGTCTCAAAAGAACGGTTACCGGCGACACGAACTCATGCGCTCCAATGTCGCAATGGATGCCTTGTGGGTGTGGCACGCCTCTCTGGTCTGTCGCAGGGCAGTGTGCATCGTCCCCCTTATCTATGACCGGGCTTCCAGCAGGGAGCGCAAGGGTTTGGTAGTCTTAACCTTTGTATTGAAGTATTCTATACAACAATGTATTGTAAAAGTGTATAAGGAGGTGTCCTATGGCACACGCACAAAGGAAGGAATCTGTATCCATCAACATACGCGCCAAAGCGGAACAACGCGATCTCATCGACCAGGCCGCCGAACGGCTTGGCCGCAGCCGGTCAGATTTTATGCTCGGCGCTGCCTGTCGTGAAGCAGAAGATGTGCTGCTTGACCAGGCCTTTTTCACGGTCAATGCTGGAACCTTCGCCAAGTTTCAGGCGATGCTTGACCAGCCGTTGCCGCCGACCGACAAGCTGCGCCGGTTGCTCAAAACGAAAGCTCCCTGGGACAAATGACAGCCTTTGTTCTAACGCGCCCGTCACCAATTTCAGCCGATCATGTCCTTGAAGGTTTTGAATGCGGGGAGCCGTCACTGGATGAATGGCTGAAAAAGCGGGCGCTCAAGAACCATGCTTCAGGAGCCTCACGGTGCTTTGTCATTTGCCACGGTGCGGATGTTGCCGGCTATTACAGCTTGTCGGCAGGGGCAATCAGACATGAATTGGTCACTAAGGCACTGAGGCGCAATATGCCTGATCCACTGCCGGTGCTGGTGCTTGGCAGGTTGGCGATTGACCGGCGTTATCACAACCAAGGCCTTGGCAGCGCGCTGCTCCGCGATGCCATGATTCGCGCCGTCAAAGTCTCCGGCGATGCGGGCATATTCGCACTCATGGTTCATGCGTTGTCGGAACAGGCCAGGCGTTTCTATCTTTCGCGAGGTTTCGTAGAGTCACCGTTTCAGCCGATGACGCTTATGATGACTTTGGCAACAGTGCGCTCCATTCTGGCTGAACCAAATTAACCCCAAGAACTATGACCAGGCAGGACATGTCAGACTGGTGTGTACTCTAACCTGCTGCAAGTTATCTTTGTGACTCCTGTTAGTTCAAACTCATAGAGCCAGCCGGTAGAATCTGCTCCTGTCTATTTCCCCTCTTCGTCAACTTCTTCATAACCGGTAAACATTGCCTTGATATGCTCCAGGGGTGTCCTGCCGAGGGTTGTCAGATACACGTGGACAAAGAGAAAGGCCGTCAGGCAGAAGAATACTGCCACGTGTGCGATATCAACCATCCTCAAACCGCCCAGTAAAGAAATCCAGACGGCGAACTTCTTGATGTCCCAGAGCAGAAGGCCGGTGATAATCTGGATGGGCATGAGCAGCAGCATGATCATGAAGTAGGCGGACTGCTGAAGAGGGTTGAATTTATTGTCAGCTGTGGCATGGTGCGGATTTTTCTCCCCGATAAAGAGACCATACCCATAATATCTAGCCTGCAGGATAGCACCTTTCACAAACTTTACCGGATTCAGGGGAATATACAGTTTAATCTTGCCGGTGAACATGTAATAGCCGCACCAGAGCAGAAAATCAGCTATCAGGAGAAAACCAAAGAGATTATGGACATCCACTGCTGTCCTGAATTTCGTAAGGGTCGGCAGCTCACTGTAGCGCAGCTGTAAACCGGTAACAATAAGGACAAGGAAGGCTGTCATGTTTACCCAGTGCCATACCCGTACGATTAAGGGGTGCAGGAATACCATTTTCATTTCGAACCTCCCTCTGAAGGACCTTTCGCCTTGCCCTGCTGTTTTCGCAGCGGTGCAGTCAGCACCCGTGCCGTAATATGCAGAACCGGCAGGAGGATGCCTCCCAGCACCACCAGAAGACCTGCCCAGTCCAGAAATTCGAATCTGGTGCCGCCGACCAAATAAAACTGTTTTGATGAGAACATGGTAAAAATTGAAGACAAGGCTCCGGGCTGGGCGCTGTAACGGTCAGAGCCTCCGTCGGTTTTGAGGACGGCGAGGGTGACTTTCTTTAGAAACTTCGAGTCTTTGCTGTGACAACTCTCACACTCTTTGACTGCGTTTGTTTTCAGCGAAAGCTGGTGCGCATCAGAGTATTTCATGATATCCATCTTACCGATATAGGCAACCTTTGCCCCTGCGCCTTTAGCATTGAGCCTTCTGACCAGGTAGGATAGCTCAAAAGAATTAAGGCCCTCCCCATGGGCGTCGAGCAGTTCAGTGAGTTCCTCCCCGGTATTACCCAGCAACCGGAGGATCTGCTCCCTCGTAACGGGCTTTCCCGTCTCCTGGTCGACCAATTGAAGCGAGATTCCCTTTTCAGAAGCCGGCACATGGCAGGCGGCGCAGGAAATGGCATTCAGATGGAGTTCAGCATTGGGTAGCCATTTTTGGTGGACACTTTCAATACCCTTGTGGCATCCGAGGCAGGCCCCCTTTATCTTGTCGGTCATTGCGGTAAAGTTAATCTCATGGGCGAAATGGCAGGAGGCGCAGAGAGGTGCGCGATGTTCGCCTTTTTCCTTTGCCTTGCCATGGACACTCTTTGCGTATACTCTGAAAATGTCCTCGTGGCACTTCCGGCAGGGGACGCCGCTTAATATCTCGTAGGTTGTTTTTGGTCCCACGGCATGGAAGCCGTGACAATCTGTACAGACCGGGGCCTTTACATTGCCTTTTGTTACAAGAGTCTCCCCGACCTGAAAAGACAGGTTATAGTGCGTGCTTCCCCTGAGCTGGGCAGCCTTCCCCTCATGGCACTTTCTGCATACTCCGGCAACAGCGATGGAGTGCTCCCTGCCGGAGGCAAAGGTCTTTACCGGGTGCGCTTCTCTTGTATATTCTGTGTGGCAATCGCTGCAGTCATGCTTGTTATGGACAGAGGAAGCCAGGTTGGCCGGATCTATGCGCAGGGACAGCTTTTCACCAGACCGCAGCGTCGTGTCCATGGTCTGACGGTGGCAGGTCATGCAGTATTCCTTGCCTGGTAAAGACAATTTCCATTCGGCCACCCGCAGCACCCGGTGTGACCCATGGCAATCAGTGCATAGCGGTGCTCCGGGCTTTTCTATGATGGAGGCGTGCGCGGTCTTTTTTTTGAGCTGCTCATCCCGGTGACAATTCCTGCAGGCAGCAGCAGACTCTTCGATAAAGTTTTTTTTGCTTTCTATATCTCTGCCGGGGTGATTATCGAGAAATACCCGTCGATGACAATCAGTGCACTGCAGACTGGCGTGAACCGTTTTCTGGAAGTCCTTCTGATCAATGAAAACAGACATAGTCTCTTTATTGGTGAAGAGCTTCGTGCTGTCTTTGACTGCGTGGCACCCCATGCAGTTTCCTGCTTTTATTATCAGGGGAGCCGGATCAGCAGCGGACTTCCGTAGCAGCATAATACCGTCAGTCGCCATGATAAATGCCAGCACGCAGAGGAGATACCGCAGGCCCCTTTTAACGGTTTTTCCATTCCATAATCTAGTTCTCACTCGGCATCCTCCCTGCGCCGGGGCATTTTACATTACCGGCGGCACCTACTGCTTCCACCTTATCACTATTCGCCGGCAACTTCAATTCGAAAATATTCAGAAGAATGACCATTCAGTAAAGCGGGGAACCCACCCCTGCACCCCTCCAGGGAGGGGACCCTTGGGCACGGCATTGCACTGTTTGAAGTCCCCTCTTGGGAGGGGAGAAAGGGGTGGGTCGTTTTTTGTTCGTTAATTCACTCTTCACAGAAGGGTTACTCAGAACCAGCATCATATTTGTTCTTATAATGCCGGCTCATATTTGATAGAATGGGCTATGGAAGAAGATGTCCTCAGCAAGGTAATCCTTGTAGAAAAAGAGATTCAGTCACGGCTGGAACTGGAGCGGCACCAGGCCGAAGAATGGCTTGAGCAGGTACGAAGAGACGCAGAAGCTGATTTTGAGAGGGCTGCAGCCCTTCTTCGGATTTCCCTGACCCGTACAGCAGAGCAGGCGAGAGCAGAAGCTGAGGAAAGGGCACGGGTGGACCTTGCAGAGGCAGAAGAGCTGGCAAAGGGACTCCTCAGGCTTGACGACGATGCTCTCAGTAGAGCGCTCACAGGCAGGCTCGACATTATTCTAAAGGAATGAACCCATGATCGTCAGCATGTCCAAGGTTGAAATTGTTGGGCCGAAGGACCTGCTACAGGAAACCCTTGTCCTTCTCAGGGGCCTGGGCATATTCCAGATTAAGCCGGCAATCATCAGCTTTCCCGAACAGACCTCTGAGGCGGGTATCAGATCTTATTATCCTGACAAGAAAACTGCTTTAGAGAAGATTTTCCTTGAGGAGTTCCTGATAAAAATCGGAGAACTGATATCCCTGTTGCCGCAAACCGGGAGCAGGACGAGCTACCTTGATCCTCGTCCGGTGATTGATGTGATTGCCAGAATGGCAGACCGGCATCTGACAAGAATAAAAACACTGAAGGAGAGGCTTGACAGCCTTCAGAAGGAAAAGGGGGAAATGGGGCATTACCGTGTTTTTTTAAGTGCACTTGCAGGTCTCATCAGGAACTCTTCTGACACCCCGGATCTCGATTATATAGGCCTCACCATACAGAACCCTGAGGCGGTGGAACGTTTGAGGAAAGCTATCTCCCGTATTACCGACTGGAAGTTCGGATTCGTGACCAATGCTGCCGAAGATGGTACGTTGGTCGGACTGATCACGGTTGAAAAGGCAGTGTCTGAACAGGTCAAAAAGTCCCTCAGCGAGGAGCAACTGCCTGAGCTGAGTTTTCCGGCTGCCTTTGGAGAACTCAGCTTCCCGGCAAAACTCGCATGGGTGCAGAACCGCCTCCGGGAGCTTAATACCGATATCGATATGATCGAATCTGAAACAGGGCGGTTGTCAATGCAGTGGACACCCTTCTACCTGAGAGTCAGAGAGTGGGTGCAGGACAGATTATCCGTCATTACGGCTACTGCCCTGGCGTTCGAAACCAGAATGTGTTTTTTTATAAAAGGCTGGATGCCTTCGCGGGACACCGGGAGTCTTCGTCAGAACCTTGATGGGGCCTTCGGCAACAGGGTGGTACTTGAAGAAAAAGAGGTGAAGGACGAGGACCTTGACAGCGTGCCGATTATGCTGATGAACCCTCCCTATTTCAAACCCTTCGAACTCTTTACCCGCATCCTGCCGCTGCCTGCCTACACGTCCTATGATCCGACACCTTTTATCGGTATTTTCTTCCCGCTTTTTTTCGGGCTGATACTCGGTGATGCCGGCTATGGGCTGGTTCTGGGGATCACAGCTGCAGTACTGCTCAGGCGGTATAACGGAAAAAAGGGAGTTACCGACATTGCGCATATTATGGCTGCCTCATCTCTCTACACAATATTTTTCGGCATTCTCTTCGGAGAGTTTTTTGGAGATCTTCCGGAGCGGCTGCTCGGTCTGCAGCCTCTCTGTATTGAACGCCGGACTGCGATAGTTCCTATGCTCTGCTTTGCCGCTGCCGTAGGTGTGGCACATGTATTTCTTGGTCTCCTGCTCGGGGCGATCAGTTCGGTAAAGAGACATGAGAAGAAAGAGGCCCTGTACCGGCTGCTCAGCATGCTCGTTATACTCTGCACCCTTACGATTGTCGGGTCTCTTGCGGGGCTCTTTCCCTCGGAACTCACGCGGCCGGGGATGTTGGCAATACTTTTTTTAGCCCCCCTGCTTTTTTTTGCCGGCGGACTCCTGGCGCCGCTCGAACTGCTCAAGAGCATCGGCAATATTATTTCCTACGTAAGAATTATGGCGATAGGCCTGACCTCTGTGCTTCTGGCCTTTGTGGCAAACCAGCTTGGCGGGTTGACCGGGGATCTGTATACGGGGGTATTGGTTGCGGGTATGCTCCACCTGCTGAACCTTATTCTCGGGGTTTTTTCCCCGACTATACATACCCTGAGACTGCATTACGTGGAGTTCTTCAGTAAATTTATTGAGCATGGCGGCAAGAGATTTGAACCGTATAAAAAATAACCGGAGCAGGAGGAAAAAATGGAAAAAGTACTGATTGCCTTTGCAGCAGCACTGGCTATAGGACTGACAGCACTGGCAACTGCGTGGGCGCAGTCGAGGATAGGAGCGGCAGGAGCAGGGACTTTGTCGGAAAAACCCGAGTTGAGCGGCACCATTGTTATCCTGCTGGCCATTCCGGAGACGATGGTTATTCTCGGGTTTGTGGTCGCGACCATGATACTCTTCACGACAAAGTGAGATGGGCTGCGGAGAACTGATAGAGTCCCTTAGAAATGAGGGAGAGGAGAAAGTCGTTGTCATCTGGAGAGAGGCTGAGGAAAAGGCCGGAAAGATACGCGCGGAGATATTGCTCAGACTTGAAGAGATTCGCATGCGGAGTCTCCCCGAGCAGGGTGGAGTTGACGTGCTGCGAAGGATATTTCTGGAGGCAGGGACAAAGGCCAGGTATGTCAGACTGACCTCTGAGGACACTCTTTCCCAACGGCTTTATCACGTGGCTGCTGCGTCTCTTCATCTATTGAGAGAGCGGGAGTACGCGGCTGTTTTTGAAAAGCTCGTTCTTCAACTCCCCCCTGCGCAATGGTATCGGGTAAGGGTAAATCCTGCTGACCAGTCAATTGCGGCAAAATTCTTTCCGCAGGCAAAGATTGTTGCCGACAGCAGTATAACCGGCGGGCTGGTGGTTGAGGATGAGGGGGGCGACATATCAGTTATCAACAGTTTTGAGAAGCGGCTTGAGAGGGCGTGGCCTCAGATGCTTCCCGGATTGTTAAAAGATCTGACCAGAAATGCAGTGCAGAAGGATACCGCATGACAGGCCTGCTCAGAAGTATCAAAGACCGTGGATACCCTGCCGACTATCTGCTTGCAAGGGTAAGGGGCAGGCGGGCCCGGCTGATATCCAACTGGCTGCATGACGGGCTTATTACTGACCCGCTTGCCTATATCACGTCATCGGCCTACAGGGGGTTTCTCACCGAGAAATCCGTTGAAGGTATCTGGAGAAGCCTGACAAATGAATATCAATGGATCTACTCCAGGATGAACAGGGAGTCCCGGCGCATCATCAGTCCTTTTATTCTCTATACCGAACTTCGGACAATCTTTATCTGCCTGAGGCATATCAGGAGAAGAGGTCCCGGTCGCGCAGGAGTGCTGTCCGGCAGTCTGCTCTCTGAAGGTCTGAAAAATGGGCTGCTTGCAGCTCATGATATCTCCGATGCAGCAGCCAAAATAGAGAAAGCCTTTCTGACTCTCTCTGACAGTTTTTCCGGTCTGTCAGACCTATGCGCCGGAGAGGACCTGAGCACTTTTGAACAAGCGTTGACATCCCGGTATCTTGTGGCGATGACCGGCCGCCCCCTGCATCCGCTTATGAAGACTTTTTTTTTGCGGATCATTGATTCGCGCAATATCATTGCCCTCCTGAAGTTTCTGACGCTTCGTCCAGGGACTGCCCCGGCCTGGCTGCCCTCAGGAAACATCAGCGCCCGGGAGTTCACCGCCATTGTCCGAAAAAAAGAGATGTCCGGCCTCCTGAGACTTGCCGGCATAAAGGAGGACGGACCCGGACCGCTGCATATTGAGCCGGCGCTTTACCGGAGCATGACGCTTTTTATCAAAAAAGCAGGTCGGGACCCCTTGGGAATCGGACCTGTATTTGATTATCTCTGGAGAAGTTCGATCGAAGTGATGAACCTCAGCACTCTGTTGTACGCTCACGGCATGGACAGAGACATTATCGAAAGGGAACTGGTATATTGAAAAAGGTTATCTTTATAACGTCACCGGAGGCAGAGTACGGCTTCAGCCTTACAGGGCTTACACACTGTATTGCCACAGAGCAGGAAGCAGAGGAACTGCTCACAACCAAAATGGCCGAACCTGATCCGGGCCTGATTATTATGGATGAACGTCTGCTTCAGGCCGTGAGCGAGCAGAAGCTGCGTGCATTGGAGGCACACTGGCGGGGGATAATTCTGGCTCTGCCATCTCCCCGTCAGCCGCTGGCAGACACTGAAGACTACGCCGTGCGACTTATCAGAAGGGCCATCGGTTACCATGTGAGGCTTAAGCCATGACCGGCCGCGTCACCGGGAAAATCCTCAGCATCTCAGGGCCTACGGTCAGCACTGACCTGAAGGGGCTCTGCCTTTACGAGCGTGTCTATGTCGGCCATGCCATGCTCACGGGGGAGGTAGTGCGTCTTGACCAGGACCGTGCGGTTATTCAGGTTTATGAGGAAACCCGTGGACTGGCGTCTGGTGAGCCTGTTGCCGGCACCGGATATCCTCTCAGTGTAAGGCTCGGCCCTGGGCTCCTCTCGGGAATGTTTGACGGCCTGCAGCGGCCGCTCCGGCGGCTGCGGGAGGAGATGGGTCCATTCATCACCTGCGGCAGGGAGATTTGCGGGCTGGACTATCAGATAACGTGGAACTTCTCGGCGCTTGCAAAAAAGCAGGCAGTGATGCATGCCGGTGATATCTTTGGGACAGTTCAGGAAGGGGCCTTCAGCCATTATCTTATAGCCGGAACTGACGGCTACGGAAAGATTGCGCATATACACGAGGGGACCTTCAGTCTTGAAGAAGCCCTCGGCCAATACGATGACGGAAGGGCAATCATGGGCTGCCACTCCTGGCCGGTCAGAAGTCCAAGGCCATACAAGAGGAAGCTTCCGCCTTCTGGTCCTCTGGTGACCGGGCAGCGGAGCATAGATTTTCTTTTCCCTATAGCCAAAGGGGGAACGGCAATCTTCCCGGGCGGGTTTGGAACCGGAAAGACGATTCTCGAACAGTCTATCGCAAAATATGCGGATGTAGACCTGGTCGTCTATGTCGGCTGCGGGGAGCGCGGCAACGAAATGGCCGAGATGATCGAGGAATTCGAAGACCTCACAGATCCCTGGACCGGCAGGCAGTTGATGGAGAGGACCGTTCTCGTCGTGAACACCTCCAATATGCCGGTTGCCGCTCGTGAGGCATCCATCTATACGGCAGTGACCATGGCAGAGTACTATCGTGACATGGGGTATCATGTACTCTTTCTTGCAGACAGTCTTTCGAGATGGGCAGAGGCGCTCAGGGAGATATCTTCATCGCTCGAGGAAATGCCCGGAGAAGAAGGGTATCCCACCTATCTGGCCTCCAGGCTGTCAGGATTCCTCGAAAGGGCAGGCGTTGTTGAGACACTGAGCGGACAGACAGGGTCACTCACCATGATACTTTCGGTCTCACCCCCTGGCGGTGATTTTACCGAGCCGGTCACTCAGGCCTGTCTCAGGACAACCGGGGCGCTGCTGATGCTCGATTCGAATCTGGCACACCGGAGACACTTTCCTGCCATAAACTGGTTCCAGAGCTACTCACTCTATGCGACCTCACTGGCAGGATATTTCAGGGATACCGTGTCTCCTCAATGGGAAGCGCTGCAGCACCGCTGCAGGGAGGTGCTGCAGAAAGAGGAGACCCTGCGGGAAGTTTCGGAGATCGTGGGTGCAGAAGGACTCCAGGATGCCGACAGACTGCTGATGTTGGTGGCGGATAAGATACGGACCGGGTTTCTTGCCCAGAATGCCTACGGAGAGGACGCCTTTTCTCCGCCAATGAAAACCTTTGAGAAGATCAATAATATTTTCCGGTTTTATGACCACGCACTTGAAAAAATAGCAAAGGGTCTTTCCCTGGATGCGGTATCAGAGGCATCAGAAGCATCAGCTGGGGAGAGCAGACAATGAGATTATCAGAACATGTTTACCGGACCATTTCCTCTATCGCCGGCCCGCTGCTTTTTGTGCAGGGAGTGTTCAGCGCACAGATAGGGGAGGTGGTCAGGGTGATTGCCCCGGACGGCCGCAGCATGGATGCCGAGGTGCTTGAAATAGAGGGAGATACCGTGCTTATTGAGGTCTTCGGAGAGACGAGAGGCCTGGATATCGGAAATACCTCGATCGCATTTTCTGACTCGATCAGAAAGATTCCATTGTCGCCTGACATCATCGGAAGGATATTCAGCGGTGCTTTTCTCCCCGCGGACAACATGCCGATGTTCGTTGCTGAAAAGTGGTCAGCAATAACCGGCGCTGCCATGAATCCTGCTGCACGGGCACGGCCGGAGGAGTTTATCGAGACCGGCTTTTCGGTAATCGATGGTCTTAACACGCTGGTGAAAGGACAGAAACTTCCGGTTTTTTCCTGCTCCGGCCTCCCGTCGAGGGAACTGGTCTCCGGAGTGCTGAAGAATGCGCGGCTTTCAGCAGGGTCGGCAGAGTTTGTGGTAGTCTTTGCCGCACTGGGGCTGAGCTTCCATGAATACTCTTACTATATGGCAGTGCTGGAGGAGATGCAGACAGGTTTTGTGGCCTTCATCAACAGTGCTGATGAACCTGTCATGGAGAGACTTCTTGCACCCCGCTTTGCTCTGACGACTGCTGAATATCTCGCGTTTGAAATGGGTATGGACGTGCTCGTCATTATCACTGACATGACAAATTACTGCGATGCACTCAGAGAGATATCAACGGCCAGAGAGGAACTCCCCGGCAGGAGGGGTTATCCCGGGTATATGTATTCAGACCTTGCCTCGCTGTATGAACGCGCCGGCCGCATAAAGGGTCTGAAGGGATCTGTCACGCTGCTGCCGGTCGTCACCATGCCTGAAGACGATATTACGCACCCGATTCCTGACCTCACCGGCTATATAACCGAGGGACAGGTTGTGCTGAGCAGAGAACTCCATCGACTCAATATCTTTCCTCCCGTGGACGTGCTGCCAAGCCTGTCGCGGTTGATGCAAAAAGGCATCGGAAAAGGCCGCACCAGGGAAGATCACCGCAGGACTGCGAACAATCTCTATAAATATTATGCCAGGGGCAGGGACCTCCGCCGTCTGGCTACGATAGTCGGCAGAGAGGGCATGCCGGATAAGGACATACGCCTGCTCGACTTTGCAGAACGCTTTGAGCAAGAGTTTGTGGGGCATGGCAACAGCAGAAGAACCATTGCAGAAACGCTCGATAAAGGCATCAGCCTCATGCAGCAGTTCGGGCTGGAGCTTACATGATACATCCCACCAGGACCAATCTGCTTATGATCAGGGAGAAGGGCGTTTCAGTCGCCAACAGCATACGGATTCTGAAGTCGAGAAAACAGGCCCTCACCAGAGAGTTTCTTGAAACCACAAGGCCCTTTCTGAATTCGAGGGAGGATATTCGGGCACGCTATGGAAAGGCTCTTGCCGGGCTTGCACTTTCTCTGGGACATGAGGGAAAAACATTCATCGAGTCCATTACTCTGGCAACAGAGAGAGACTTCAGAATCGAAATTACAGACAGGAGCATATGGGGACTGAAGTATAAAGAGGTTACTGCCCTTGATCTCCCTGTTCGAGACCCGGCTGAACGCGGATATGACTACCTTTCAACAACAAACCACCTTGAAGAATGCATGCTGCAGTTCGAAAAGATACTTGAGGCGATGATCAGTATCGCAGAATTCGAAGGCAAACTAAAGAGGCTCGGGGATGAGATAATCAAGACAACGAGAAGGGTACGGGTCCTCGAAGAGAGGGTGTTGCCTGGACTCATGTCACAGATTCGTTCTATAGCTGAACATATCGGAGAGAGGGAGCGAGAGAGCTACTGCAGGCTGAAGCACTTCAAACGCAGAAGGGGTCAGGAAGATACGATTAAAAGATCTTTGACAAAGCCAGTGGAATGACGGAAAATTGTATATATGAATGAAGCCGTAATGGAAAAGCGTAAAGGTATATATCTCGTCAAGACCTACACCTGGTATCTGGAGAGGCTCGTCTGGCTGGTTGCAGGGAGCGATGTACTGCTCAGTTCTGTCCTGTCGGCGGTTCACCATCCGTACTGGGCGTATTCGATACTTTTTGTCGGAGTCTGTTCGATCATGGTGGCCCTGACCGGTTTCTGTATCGTTGGAAACGTGCTCCGTCTGCTCGGTGCCAGGCCGATGATCCCGATGAAGACCGAAGGCATGGCTGCATGGCGCAGGCCGCTCTATTTCATGCAGACCGACCACTGGTATCTTGAAAGATATATCTATTTGTTCGTAGGCGTGAACCTCTCGATCAGCTCCATGCTCTCAGTATTCTACAGTTCGAACTGGCTATATTTTACCGGTTTTGTCGGGACCGCAACCCTCACCTTTGCCTTCACCGGCTTCTGCATTATGGCCAACCTGCTTTACAGGCTGGGAGCAGAACCACGGCTCTGTCGGTACATTTAAATTTGCTCAAGTCTTTAAATGTTTGTCATCCTCGGGCTTGACCCGGGGATCCACTACATCTGGACCCTATCTGGACCCCTGAAAAATACCTTCTCTTAACACAAATAGCCCTTGTCTTTCAGAGCCCTAACATATTATCATTATTAACAATTTCAACACTATGGGGACATGCTGGTGAGCGTGGAGAAATCAAGTCAATCCCTGCAAGTATCGTGTTTGAAATAATAGATAAGGGCATGGCAAAAAGATACCAATGAACCCCTCCAACCGCTACGACATATCCGACCTTCCCGAAGCCCAGGCCGAGCCAGGGTCCCGGGGTCGAGTGCTCAGAAACAAAGTTGGCATCAAGAGTAAAAGGAAAATGGATGAGGCCGAGCGAGTAGCCCTGAAGACAGCAACGGATAAACTCCTTGGAATGTACGATGCTGGCCACTGTTTTACGGCTGAAGATATCCAAGGTATACACAAAATCTGGCTTGGTGAGATATACGAGTGGTCGGGCGAATACCGACAGGTGAATGTCAGCAAGGGCGATTTTCATTTTGCAGCTGCACTGCATATCCCTCAGTTGATGGCAGACTTTTCGAAAGGCCTTCTTCGCCAGCATACGCCCTGTAGATTTAAATCAAAGGAGCGGATCATACAGGCATTAGCTGAAGTGCACGTGGAACTGGTACTCATTCATCCGTTCAGAGAGGGCAATGGAAGGGTTGCTCGTCTGCTGGCTACCTTGATGGCATTGCAGGCTGGTTTGCCTCCCCTTGATTTTACCGGGATTGTCGGTAAAAGGAAAAAGGCCTATCTAGTTGCTGTGCAGGCTGGAATGGAGCGGATTTACACGCCGATGGAAAAGATATTCGAGAGTGCTATTCGTAAAACGCTGAAGGCTCGTGAACAGCAATGACAGCCTTCAGCTTTTTTTCAACGGACTTCGAAAGCCTTGGATATTTGGTGCGGACACCTTCAACCGCTGTTGAGGATGAAACAGAAAGATTGACTAATGCCTCGCGGAGTTCCCCGTCCCTTAAATACGGGTTAGTATCTTTCAAAGACTTCTTTTTCATGCTTATATTATACAGGATTATGCGGATGAACAGGAAAGCAAATTGAGCAATATTACTGATAGCGATATAGAGCTTTACCGACAGATATGGTAATGAAGCAGGCGGAGTTACTGGCTGCAAACCTGGCGATGGGAGAAATATAGATAGGGTGCGTCCACAGACAAAACAGATTCTGAGCTGGTGTTTTTTTGATTTTGCGAACTCCAGTTATTCGGCAGTTATTGCGGCGGTAATCTTTCCGGTCTTCTATGTCTCGAAGATCGTCGGCAATGACTCAGGCCAGGGTGATCTCTGGTGGGGCAGGGCGATCTCGGCGAGCATGGCTATTGTAGCGCTCACCTCGCCTCTGCTGGGCGGCATCGCCGATTACAGCGGCAGGCGTAAGCGCCTGCTGTTTATCTATACAACTCTCTGTGTTCTGGCTGTTGCCTGTTTTTCAATACTAAAGCCCGGGATGATCATGGAGGGCTTTCTGCTGATCGTGCTTGCAAATATCGGTATGGAAGGCGGGCTGGTATTTTATAATTCTTTCCTGACCGGTATCGCACCCGCCACGATGCAGGGAAGGGTATCTGCCTGGGGTTTTGGGGTGGGCTACGCAGGCTCAATCCTGTCTCTTCTGTTTGCACTGCCCCTGGTCAAGGGTGGCAATTTTCAGGCAACCTGGCTGCTGGTTTCAGGTTTCTTTCTGCTGTTTTCGCTCCCGGCCTTTCTTTATCTGCCTCCTGACCGGAAGACAGGACCGGGCATATTGGATTCATCGGTAAAAGGAATAGCATATTCCTGGCAGGCAGTCAGGGAGATATGGAACCGCAGGCCGGTCAGGAGATTTCTGCTCGGGTTTTTGATTTATGAGGATGGTGTCAATACCGTTATCGTGTTTTCAAGCATCTTCGCTGCGACAACCCTTCGGTTTAATGCAATGGAACTGATCGGACTCTATATTATTGTTCAGATTACGGCCCTGGTTGGCGCCTTTGCCATGGCCAGGCCGATCGATACTCTTGGGCCAAAAAAAGTATTGAGCATGTCGCTGCTGCTCTGGACCGGAGTTGCCGTCGCCGCCTATTTTATACCTGACAAGCTCAGCTATTTTGTCCTGGCCTCGGTTGCCGGAACCGGACTTGGGACTGTTCAGGCAGCAGGACGGGCCTTTTATGCACGTTTTATCCCTGAGGGCAGGGAGAGTGAATACTTCGGTCTCTACTCGCTTGTCGGAAAATCTTCAGCTGTAGCCGGACCGCTTCTCTTCGGGTATCTGTCGGCAACGTTTCATAGCCAGCGACCGGCTATCCTCTCGATTTCGATCTTCTTTGCCCTGGGGCTTCTGATAATCAGGGGAGTAGACGGAGGCGGACCTAATGACGTGGGTTCTCAAGCTCCTGAATAATGGCGGTCATCTGGGTCTTTGTCAGAGCGTGGAAGGCTTTTTCGCGAAGCTTCTTGATATTCCAGAGAGATTTTACGTACCAGCTGAACAGCTTTCTGAACATGACCGTTCCCCGTATTTCACCGAACAGCTCACACTGCATCCCGAGATGCTGCAGCATGACACGCTGTAATTCCATTAAAGAAGGTCGTTCAGGGATGCAGCCGGTTTTGAGATAGTGCTCTGTCTCACGGAAAATCCACGGATTTCCAAGTGCCCCGCGTGCAATGGCTACGCCGTCACAGGCTGTCTCGTCAAACATCTTTTTTATGAGCACCGGGGACAGCGCATCGCCGCTGGCAATCAGCGGGATCCTGAGCGCCTTTTTTACCTGCGCGATGACGTCGTAGTCGACTCTGCCCTGATAGCCCTGCTCCCTCGTCCTTCCGTGGATAGTGAGGCCGCTGATACCCGCATCCTCTGCGCATAACGCTACGGCAGCTGCATTAACAGAGGTATCGTCCCAGCCGGCACGGATCTTTACGGTAACCGGCAGACCGGTATGCCTGACAATCGCCTCCAGAATCTCCTTCAGACGCTTCGGCTCTTTCATGAGAGCAGAACCTTCTCCCTTGCTGACGACTTTATGCACCGGACATGCAGCGTTAAAGTCGATCAGTGCTATATCCTTCATCTCATTCACCAGTTCAGTGGCACGGGCCAGCACTTCAGGGTCACTGCCGAGCAGCTGCAGGCCCAGCGGAGTATCGCCCGGTGCCCTGGTCAGCATCTCAAGTGATTTCCGGCTGTCATAAACGAGCGAGCGAGCGCTGATCATTTCGGTAAAGGCAAACTCGCAGCCATGCTCCCGGTTGATAAGCCGGAAGGGCAGGTCGCTGATCCCGGCCAGGGGAGCCAGCAGACAGGCAGAGGGAATGATGTTCTTGCCGATAGAAAGCACAGCTGATATTATACAACGTATGGTGCGAATTGAATCATAGGGCTGGCACAGCTGATCATCTCCTGAAGGTATATTGCATCTGGGGTATGGCAGCGACGAGCGCTTTTCTGCTTTTTGTGTTTCTGTCGACGTCCTATCTTGATGCGGACCAGACTGATCTCCGGTATCTCTTCGGAATCCTCCTGTCGGGCTTTCTCTGGATAGGGGCCACATCTCTCAGCAGACATGCCCTGGTGAGGCTGAAGGATTTTATTGGAAACAAAGTCGGCATGCCTGAATTTCTCTCAACGCAACTGGTCATCTTCCTTTTTCCGTTTCATTACGTTCGCTTAAAAAGAGAAGTTGAGGAATTCAAGGGGCGATGCATAAAAAACGGAGAGACATGAAAAACCGGAAACCGCAGAAGTCTATTCGCAGCTGAGAAGTTCTGTCACGGTTATGACGACCGACTCACTGAGCGCGAGAAGGTTGTACCCGCCCTCCAGGCAGAAAATGTTGGGGATTTCCGGACAGGATTGCAATATGGATCTGACAATACTCCTGATGCCTTCATTCGTCACCCTGAGACCGGCAAGAGGATCCCGGGCATGGAGGTCATAGCCGGCTGAAACCAGCATGATGTCCGGCTGGAATTTTCTCACCTGCAGAGGCAGATAGTCGTGATAGGCCGAGAAGAAATCTTTATCTCCTGAACCGTAATGCATCGGTATATTATAGGTAAAGCCCTGGCCCTTGCCTCTTCCGTGTTCTCCGTCTGCCCCGGTTCCCGGGTAGTGCGGATACTCGTGGGTGCTGAAATAGAAGACCGAGTCATCTTCCTCAAATATATGTTGTGTCCCGTTCCCGTGATGCACATCAAAATCGATGATAAAGACCTTTTTGTAGCCCTGTTTCTGGGCATAGCGCGCCCCGATAGCAATGTTATTAAAGATACAGAAGCCCATGGCCCGATCGGCCTCGGCATGGTGGCCTGGAGGTCTCACGGCACAAAACGCCCGGTCTATAGCTTTATCTCTGCATCTGTCGACGGCTTCGAGCAGAGCGCCGGCCGCCATATGAGCTGCCTCAACCGTATGTTCCGATACATAGGTGTCGGCATCGAAATATCCGGTGAACTTCAATACTCTGCTGTAATAGGCAGGCGTATGCACGGCCAGGATATCGTCACTGGAAGCACAGCGTGGTTTAATATGTACCAGCTTGTCCCAATACGACGATTTTTTCAGGGCATCAGTAATTGCGGTCAGTCGGTCTTTTGACTCAGGGTGGCCTTCAGGCATTGCATGCCGGAGAAAAATGTCATCGTAAATAAAACCGACTTTTTTCATAGGACCATTGTACCACGTGATTGTTCAAAATAAACAAAAAAAGGGGCTGGTGATAGTCCCCAGCCCCTTTGCCAGTAGTTGCTGATCAGTTTTTAGAACAACCCGCTCACCTTTCCAGTGTCCGTATCGACATCAATCCTTCTGAATGCCGGATTCGAACTCGTTCCGGGCATCATGGTGATGGTCCCTGCTATGGGGCAGAGGAACTTTGCACCCGAGTATATCAGGATATCCCTGATCGGCAGGACCCAGCCCTTAGGTACGCCTTTGAGCGTCGGATCGTGGGATAGACTGAGATGGGTCTTGACCATCATGGTCGCATAGTCGGCATACTGAGGATCGTCTTCAAGCATCTTGGCCTTGGCCTCTGCCTCGGCCGTCCAGGATACGCCGTCAGCACCGTATACTTCTTTTGCAATGGTTGCAACACGGTCGCGGAGCTTCATCTCAAGAGGATAGAGGAATTTGAAATCATTCTCTTCCTTGCAGGCATCGATAACCGCGTCGGCCAGTTCAAGTGCGCCGTCGCCTCCCTTCAGCCAGTGCTGTGATTCAGCGCAGCGTGCACCGGCGGCTTCAGCAGCCTTCTTGATGACCGCGACTTCTGCATCAGTGTCAGTGTAAAAACGGTTTACACAGACGACCGGGTTTATGCCGGATTTGCGAATAACGTTTATCATATGGACCATGTTGGCGCAGCCTTTTTCGACCAGCCCTATATTCTCCTTGGTGTACTCGTCAGGTAATGCCTTGCCGGCTACGACTTTCGGCCCGCCTCCATGCATCTTAAGTGCGCGTACGGTTGTGGTCAGAACCGAGACATGCGGCTTTAGACCGCCGATGCGCGCCTTGACGTTCCAGAACTTTTCAAACCCGATATCAGCTGCAAACCCTGATTCGGTGACATGGTAATCGAACATCTTCAGACCGATCTTGTCGGCGATGATCGAGGACTGACCAACGGCAATGTTGGCAAAAGGCCCTGCATGCACCAGGCAGGGATTGTATTCAGCCGTGCACATCAGGGTTGGGTTGATGGTATTTCGCATAAACGCGGCCATGGCATTGCCGACTTCGAGGTCGCCGGTAGTGACCGGTTTGCCGTTCTTGTCAAAGGCTACCGTAATTTTATTGAGGCGCTGCTTGAGGTCTGCAAGGTCGTTGGCAATAGAGAGGATGGCCATGCACTCAGACCCGACGGCGATGCCGAACTTCGACTGCATCATATAGCCGTCAGTCCTTCCCCCGATACCTATGATCATGTTTCTGAGGCTCTGTGCGCAGAAGTCCATGACCCAGCCCATTTCGACACGGGTAGGGTCTATATCCAGACGCCTCATCTTGGTAAGCCGCGCCAGTTGCTCATCGTTATAGTTGCGCTCATGCTGCATGCGGGAGGTCATAGCCACCATGCCCAGATTGTGGGCGTTCATGATGTCGTTGATATCGCCGGTGAGACCGAGAGAAAACTCGGTCATCGGGATCAGCAGTGAATTGCCGCCGCCTGCTGCAGTGCCCTTTACGTTCATCGTCGGGCCACCCGAAGGCTGGCGCAGTGCACCGCCAACATTGACGCCGCGCTTCCCGAGGCCCTCCATCAGGCCGCAGGAGGTGGTGCTTTTGCCTTCACCCAGGGGGGTAGGGGTTATGGCGGTTACCTCTATGTACTTCCCGTCGGGGTTATTCTTGAGGCGGTTATAGATCTTAAGAAAGTCGAGCTTGGCAAGACGGCCCATGGGGAGCATTTCGTCTTTTTGAAGTCCAAGTTTCTCGCGCCAATCCTCAGGGGTCGGCATATTCTTTTCCGCTTCTTCGGAAATCTGCCAGTCGGCCATTTTCGTTGCATCGAATGCCATATGTTTCTCCTTGTTCCGTAATGATGACTGCAGGAAATCTGCAGTTTAATAAGGTATCAAATTATAAATATAAACAGGCTATTAAGTAAACAGTAATCTTTATAAGATTATTAAATAGATTTATATGCGGAAGCTATGCTGCAGGCAGCCCTGCCGAGCGGTTCACAATCGTCAGGATAAGCATTTTTATGCAGCGATTTATTATTATAGATCATTCAGAAGTATAATGCATGACGGAGGAAATGATGCGATTGAAAAGAGCAATGCTGGTTCTGTTTATTCTGTTGACGGTCACGTGCAGCGCGCAGGCTGCCGTTCTGCTGGACAAAGTCGTAGCCGTGGTAAACCAGGAGGTGATTACCTGGAGTGAATTATACCGCAATATGGAGTCTGACGCCTCGCCGCAACTGAAGGCACTGAGCGAAGACGAGAGAATCAGGGTATTTAGGAGCAATGAGGCTGCATATCTGGAGACGCTGATCAATGTCAGGCTCCAGGCCCAGGAGGCCAGAAGTCTGGGTATGTCTGTGTCTGAAGAGGAGCTGAAGGAGGCCATTGAGAATATCAAGAAGAAGTATGCCATGTCGGATGACGATTTCAAGACCTCTCTGAAAAAAGAAGGCTTCAGTTATGACGATTACCGGAAAAAACTTCAGGAACAGATACTGATCAGCAAAATAGTGAATCACCAGGTCAAGGGCAAGGTGATCGCCACAGATGCGGCTGTCAGCAGCTTTATTGCCGAGAGCAAGGATCTCAGATCGGGTGGAGAGGGTTATCGGCTCAGCCAGATCTTTTTTAAAATGCCGAAAAAGGCCGGTGATAAAAAAGCTGTGGAAGAAAAAGCCGCGCTGGTTATCGGCAAGCTGAAAGGGGGAGAGGCTTTCCCTGAGCTTGCAAAGAAATATTCCGAAGAACCGTTGGGGAGTACGGGCGGTGATCTTGGACTTATCAGAAAGGACCAGTTGCTGAAGGAATTTGCAGAGGCCCTGGTCGAACTGAAACAGGACGAGGTGAGCAGGCCTTTCTGGACAGAACGGGGCCTCCATATTATACGACTGGATGAGAAGATCGCGCCCAGAGACCAGGCCCAGATACGGGATGAGGCACAGAAGGAAGTCAGCAACAGAATATTTATGGACAAATACACGAAATGGGTAAAGGCTTTAAGGGAAAAAGCCTTTATCGAGATAAGGCTGTAGAGGTCAGCGGCGGATAACAGATACATGCTGAATATAGGGGTGCTTGCCTCAGGACGGGGCTCAAATTTTCAGGCGCTTATTGACGCTGTGGAATCAGGCATTATAAAAAATGCAGCCCTGCGTCTTCTGTTGACCGATAACCCCGGAGCCTTTGCCCTGGAGCGTGCCGGGAAGCATGGCATTGAGTCCCTGGCCCTGGCTCCAAAGCAATTCAGTTCACGGGATGTGTACTTTGCTCGTGTAGCAGAAGAGATGCAGAAGAGGGATATCGGACTGATCGTTCTGGCAGGCTTTATGCGAATTGTCGGCAGGCCGCTCATTACTGCATATCCGAACAGGATCATGAACATCCATCCTGCGCTCCTGCCGTCCTTCCCGGGACTTCACGGGCAGAGAGATGCAGCAGATTACGGAGTCAAGCTGGCCGGGTGTACGGTCCATTTTGTTGATGAGGGCATGGACACCGGACCGGTCATTATTCAGGCAGCGGTCCCGGTTCTGGATGAGGACACGGAAGAGACCCTCTCGGCCAGAATTCTGCGCTGCGAACATAAGATCTATCCTGAAGCCGTGCGCCTCTTTGCTGAAGGCCGTCTTGAGGTGAAGGGACGCAAGGTCATGACCAAAACAGTAACAGCTCCTGATGACGCCCTGCTTATCTGGCCTTCCCCCGGAGCATAATACCCGTGATCGTAAGGATAACGTCTTAGCCGGTCGCTTTTCTGTCTGCGACCAGCTCTCTGAACTGCCGGCGCGCCTGGTGAAAAATATCGAGATACTCCTGCTTTCGGTAGTCGGTATAGGTATGTGCAAGCGGCAGATACCTGCCTTTACTGAATATATATTCCTGCTCTGCATAAATGCCGCGGCCGAGATAGATGCGGTGTGAATAATTTTTTGTCGAAGCCAGGATTACCTTGGCTTCGGTAAGGTATCCCGGGTCGAGATTGATCTGCCTTCTGCCGTCTTTCAGGTTCCTGAGTTCAAGCTCTTCAGTCGACACCTTAATGTCGGGAAGGAGCGCCGCATCAATACACCTTTCAAAGAAAATAAATATTCTGAATATCGGCACTCCCAGTTCATCGCGGTAATAGTGACTATGGTCCCATGCCATGACAGGACTGCGGAGAAGCACTCTGCCAAAAAGGTTTTCCAGTTCCGGAAGGTTGCGCTCAAAAACTTCTGCGGAGGAGTAGAGAACACCGACAAAGAGGAGAGCTTGCTCCTGATGTCTCTTGGTGCTCACTACTGCTTCAGCAGTGCCTGCAGATAGTCTTTTACCTCGGCTGAATTCCAGTCCATTCCCCCGATAACCTTCTTGACGAGTTTCCCCTGCTTATCGACGATAAAGGTTTCAGGGACACCGGTCACACCATATTTTTTTGCCGAAACACCATCAGCATCAATATAGACCGGGAAGGTATAGCCCTGGGATTTCATATAATCCAGAGCACCTTCAGGAGAATCCTTGTAGAGTATCGTAATCATCCTGAATCCTTCTGTGGAGGACATGGAGCGGTAAAGGGCCTCAAGGGAAGGCATCTCCTCCTTGCACGGCTGGCACCAGGACGCCCATATATTGATTAAGAGGACCTTGCCCTGAAGTTCGGCAGGCAGGAGTTTCACCTTTGTTGCAGCATCCGCTACCTGGAGCGTTGGGGCAATGCTCAGCTCGCCTGAAGGGATATTCTCTTCCTTTCCCGAGCGGCCCAGAAAAAAGAAGAGAGCTGCTGCAACGACGCAAAGCGCAATCAGAATGATTTTTTTATTCTGCATTTCCCTTTGTCCTGTCCGGCCGTCAGTTGACGCCGGAGAGGACCGGGGTCTCTTCTTCGGCCACAAAGACCGGGGTTTCGGCCTCCAGCAGTACTTTAATTCTATTCGAGCCCTTGAACCGACCTTTCAGGATCTCTTCTGAAAGAGGATCTTCAATCACCTTCTGAATGGCCCGCCGCATGGGGCGTGCTCCGTATGAGGGTTTATAATAGTGGTCAAGAATCCATTCTTTTACCTCGGCGGACACGTCCAGAACAATATCCTGCTCTATCAGCTGGCTGTTCATCTCGTCTATCAGCAGGTCAATAATCGAAATGAGGTGCTCTTTTTCGAGCGGGTGAAATACGACAATCTCATCAACGCGGTTCAGAAACTCCGGATTAAAGGCCTTTCTGAGTTCGTTCATCACATTTTCCTTGATCTTGTCGTAAACCTCGACTCCCGCAGACCGCTGGAAACCCAGGGGAGTGGACTTCTCGATAATACGGGCCCCGATATTCGACGTCATGATGATCACGGTGTTGCGGAAGTCTACTTTCCTGCCAAAGCTGTCGGTCAGGACGCCTTCATCCAGGACCTGAAGAAGAATGTTAAAGACATCAGGATGCGCCTTTTCTATCTCATCGAAGAGTACCACGGCATAAGGTTTTTTTCTCACCTTTTCCGTAAGCTGACCGCCTTCCTCATAGCCGACATATCCCGGAGGCGCCCCGGTAAGCTTCGAGACATTAAATCTCTCCATATATTCAGACATGTCTATTTTAATCAGGGAACTTTCATCGTTGAAGAGCTGCTCCGCAAGAGCCTTGGCCAACTCAGTCTTTCCGACACCGGTCGGTCCGAGAAAAAAGAATGAACCGATCGGTTTCTTTCTGTTCCTGAGACCTGCACGCGAACGCTTGATTGCCCTGGCGACATTCCGTACTGCCTCATCCTGCGCAATAATTCTGCGGTGCAGTTCATCATCCATCCTGAGGAGTTTTTCCGACTCTTTTTCCTCAATCTTGAAGACCGGGATGCCGGTCATCTTGGCTACCGTATAAGCAATATCCTCTTCAGTAACCACCGGAATCTCTCTGCCGAGATCATCCTTCCATCTCTTCTGCTCCTGATCGAGCACCTTGCGGATCCTTTCCTCTTCAGAGCGGACAGCGGTTGCCTTGTCCAGGTCATGCAGTTTCACGTAAAGGTTTTTTTCCTTGGAAAGCCTGTTCAGGCGTAATTCAAGATCTTTGTGCTCGGCCGGAGGGGTGAACCGCTTGAGTTTAATTCTCGATCCGGTCTCATCAATGACGTCTATCGCCTTATCCGGCAGAAAACGGTCCGGAATGTAGCGGTCAGAGAGTTTCGCCGACGCGTTTACTGCCTCAGGGCTTATCTTCACCCGGTGGTGGGATTCATAGCGGGGCTTAAGCCCGGAGAGAATCTGAATGGTCGTGTCAACATCCGGAGGCTGGATAAAAATCGGCTGAAATCTTCTTTCGAGTGCACGATCCTTCTCAATATATTTACGGTACTCGTTGGGGGTTGTCGCCCCGATGCACTGGATCTCCCCACGCGACAGGGCGGGTTTCAGCATGCTGGAGGCATCGATCGACCCCTCTGCGGCTCCGGCCCCGATCAGTGCATGAAACTCGTCGACAAAGAGGATAATATTGTCTGACTGGGCAATCTCCTTCATCACTATCTTGAGCCGCTCCTCAAACTGGCCCCGGTATTTTGTGCCGGCTATGAGCGCCCCCAGATCCAGGGATATTATCCTTTTGCCGATCAGGCTTTCGGGTACATCACCCGCTATAATTTTTTGACAGAGCCCTTCGACAACAGCAGTCTTTCCAACACCAGGCTCCCCGATAATTGCCGGGTTGTTTTTTATCCGCCTGCCGAGGACCTGCAGGATACGCTCAATCTCATCTTCCCTGCCGATCACGGGATCGAGCTTATTCTCTTTTGCAAGGAGAGTCAGGTCGCGGCCGAATTCGTCAAGGGCAGGGGTGGCACTCCTTTTATCTCTTGTATTGGAGTAGGACCTCATCGAGAGATTGATCGTCAACTGCCGGGCGCCAAGGAGATTTGCCCCAAGGTTTCTAAGGATCCTGCCGGCAATACCCTCGTCTTCCCTGATCAGGCCGAGAAGAAGGTGCTCGCTGCCGATATAATTGTGACCGAGAAGTCTGGCCTCTTCAACAGCCAGTTCCAGTACCTTCTTGACGCGGGGCGTAAAGGGGATGTCCCCAAAGGTAAGCAGGTTCATCCCGGCGGGCAGATTGCGCTCGACCTCCATGCGGAGTTCCTCAACCGTGAGACCCATTTTTTTCAGAATGGCTATAGGAAGTCCGTCATCCTCCCTCAGTAAAGCCAGCAGAAGGTGCTCGGTTCCCAGATAATCATTCTGGCGTTTTTCGGCCTCTTCCTTTGCATAAATAATGACCTTGCGGCCTCTTTCAGTAAATTTTTCGAACATCCGTAACTCCTTTGAATCCGTGTAGTTACTCTACTCAATATTACTTCGTTTTCAGGATCATTGTCAAATGCATGGTCAAAGGAGGGGTCAGGCAAAAGGGCGTTTTTCAGGGGCTGCAGCGGCCCGGGAACCCCCGGGCCGGCAAGAGAAAAAGCAGATATTAATGCAGATCCAGAGAAGAGAAAAAGAACGGGATTTCATAGTCTGCTGACTTTACAGAGTCAGAGCCATGGACCACATTCCGTTCAATGTCGGTGGCAAAATCAGCCCTGATGGTTCCAGGGGCGGCATCCTTGAAATTGGTAGCACCCATGGTTTCACGGACCGTGGCTATGGCATTATCGCCTTCAAGCACCATCACGGCTATCGGACCTTCAGACATGAAACTGGTAAGGCTCTCATAAAAAGGTCTCTCTTTATGGACAATATAAAAATTCTTTGCATCCTGAGTTGACAACTGGATGAGCCTGAGACCGGCGACCCTCAGACCTTTCTGTTCAAACCTTCTGATAACTTCACCGATCACATTTTTCTTCACCCCGTCGGGCTTTACAATAGACAACGTTCTTTCCATGATTCCTCCAAATGATTTTATTGATTTAATGGGATTATTAAAACTCTTCAGACGTCAGAGGGTGGGACTACTTCTTCTGCGTCAGTGCTGTATTAAGCAGTTCCCTGACCGCGCCTGCCGACTTGGCGACCTGGGCTTTTTCGTCATCATTCAGCTGCAGTTCGATTATTTTCTCAACTCCATTTTTCCCAAGGACTGCCGGAACTCCCACAAATAGGTCCCTGATACCGTATTCCCCGTTCAGATAGACTGCGCAGGGAAGAACACGTTGCTCATCCAGGAGAATTGCTTTCACCATCTGGAATGCCGAGGCTGCAGGAGCATAGTAAGCGCTGCCGGTCTTGAGAAGTGCAACGATCTCGGCGCCTCCGGTCCGCGTCCGGTCAACAAGGGCCTCAAGGCGTTCCGGGGAGAGCAGGTCTCTGACCGGAATCCCTTTTATAGAGGTATGCCGGGGAAGGGGGACCATCAGGTCTCCATGGCCACCCAGCACGAGGGTCTCAATATCTTCAGGGGCAACACCCAGCTCAAAAGAAAGAAATGTTCTGAATCTCGAGGCGTCAAGCACTCCGCCCATGCCGATCACCTGATTTGGTTTGAAGCCGGATACCTGCCACGCAATCTGGGTCATGACATCCATAGGATTGGTAACGATTATAAAAATTCCATCTGGTGAGAGCGGGGCAGTCTGGGAAATGACGCTGCGCATGACCTCTGCATTTGCGTAGAGCAGGTCGTCCCGGCTCATGCCAGGCTTTCTTGGAAGCCCTGCAGTCACGACAATAATATCAGAGCCGGCAGTGTCAGCAAAGCTGTTTGTTCCTTTGATTGAAGCTGCCACCTTCCAGAGCGGGCCTGCCTCAGCAAGATCAAGGGCCTTGCCCTGGGGAACTCCCTCTGCAATATCAAAGAGTACGACGTCCGCGATCCCTGACTGATAGACCAGATGAGCTGTTGTAGCACCGACATTTCCGGCACCTATGACTGATACTTTTGTCTTCATCGGCCTGTATTATAAAAAAAAGTTCTAAAATATCGCAAGCAAAAATCGGCTATTGCCTTCAGTAATGACGCCGGGAGTCAATTACTTCTTGACACAGGGCCGGAGAATGGTATATAAATTTTGATTGTGATTCAGTTTTCTACAGGAAGGACCTTTAATGAAAGAGATTAGAATAGCAATAGCCGGCGTCGGCAATTGCGCGAGTTCTTTGATACAGGGCATTGACTACTACAGTCGCCATAAACAGAAGAAGGATGAACAGGTCCCCGGGCTTATGCATTACAGTCTCGGAGGCTATCGGCCCGGGGATATAAAAGTCGTCGCAGCTTTTGATATCGATGCGCGTAAAGTCGGAAAGCCGGTCCGGGATGCGATATTCAGTGAGCCCAACTGCACCATGAAGTTTCATAAGGTAGTATCCGGCAGTGATATTAAGGTCGGCATGGGGACAGTACTTGACGGAGTATCTGACCATATGGCCGGCTATCCGCAGCACCGCCGGTTTGTTATCGCCAAGAAAAAGCCGGTGGATGTGGTAAAGGCCCTCAGGAACTCCGGCGCTGACATTCTGATCAACTACCTTCCGGTAGGCTCTGCAAAGGCGACCGCCTTCTACGCTGAGGCCTGCCTGAAGGCAGGGGTAAGCCTCGTCAACTGCGTGCCGGTATTTATTGTATCGAACCGGGAGTGGGCTAAGAGATTTCAGGACAGCGGTATACCTGCGATTGGGGACGACATAAAAAGCCAGATAGGCGCTACGATTATTCACCGCTGCCTGACAAAGCTCTTCGAAGATCGGGGAGTGGCCATCGACAGTACGTATCAGCTGAATGTGGGTGGCAATACCGATTTCATGAATATGCTCAACAGCAACCGCCTGAAAATGAAGAAAATTTCGAAGACAGAGGCTGTTCAGTCGCAGATGCAGCACCCCCTGCACCCCGACCATATCCACATAGGCCCGTCGGATTATATCCCGTGGCTCAATGACAACAAAGTCTGTTTTCTCAGAATCGAGGGAAGAGGGTTCGGCAATGTGCCCCTCCATCTTGAGATGCGCCTTTCGGTCGAAGACTCTCCGAACAGTGCCGGCGTGGTGATCGATGCAGTCAGGTGCTGCAAATTAGCGCGCGACAGGAAGATCGGCGGGTCTCTGCTGTCACCCTCTGCATATTTCATGAAGCATCCGTTAAAACAGTTTCCTGATGATACCGCTAAGACCATGGTTGAGGAATTTATTGACGGTAAGAGGGAGCGCTAACCGGCCGCCTGATGATTGGTGAAAAACTAGGCCATGTCTTTGACAAGCCGTTAGGGGGAGTAGCTGCAGGCATTACCCTGAATCCGAATGTTCTGACGATAGCCGGATTTTTTGTTACCTTTGCAGCATCTGTTGTACTTGTCTTTGATATGCGCTGGGGTGGAATGCTGGTCCTCCTTGGGGCTTTTTTCGATATTCTTGACGGGGTGGTCGCCCGAGTTAATAACAAGGCTACGTTGTATGGGGCTTTTCTGGATTCTGTTCTGGACCGTTACTCTGATGCCTTTATCTTCCTGTCTGTATCACTGAATCTATACCTCGATAATAATCTGCCTGGTGCTGCCTTGGCCCTCAGTATACTTGTCGGAGCTCTGCTGGTCAGTTATGTGCGGGCGAGGGCAGAGGGGTTGGGTGTCGACTGCAAGGTCGGTCTCATGGAAAGGCCCGAAAGAATACTTCTGATAGTTTTCGGTGCATTGAGCGGTCTGGTAATGCCTGTCCTTTGGATCCTCGCCGTACTGACGCATGTTACTGTCATGCAAAGGATTCTGCATGTCCGAAAGGCTTCAGGCATCAAAAGATCATCGTTTTAAAACTCAATTCCCCGGCGGGCATCTGTATGACTGGCAAACGGATGCTTTATATTTTTCATGAAGGTTACATAGTCGGCATGCTCGATAAAGCTTTCCCTGGCGCCGTTTCCGGTTAGAACGAGTTCAATATTTTCAGGTTTATTCTCAAGAAAAATTATTGCGTCAGTCTCTGACAACACATTTTCGGTCATAAGGCAGATAAATTCATCCAGAACCAGAAGATCATAGTGTTTTTTTCTAATATATCCTGTAATCTCGGTCAGAGCCCTGGTCACTTCAGAGGTCAGGAACTTCTTGTCAATATCAGGATTAAAAAGAGGAGATTTTACTGAATCAAAGACCAAGGTATCGATCCCGATGCTCTGCATAAGAGGAACCTCACCATGCCCCGTCTTCTCCTTGAAAAACTGTGCAAAGAGAACGCTTAGTCCACTACCTCTGGCCCTGACAGAGATGCCCACGGCAGCGGTGGTTTTTCCCTTGCCGTCGCCCGTATAGATATGTACCAAACCTCTTGTCAATGATTCGCTCGCTATAACAAAGAATGGCAATACAATAAAAGAACTGGAGCGGGCGACGAGATTCGAACTCGCGACTTTCAGCTTGGGAAGCTAACACTCTACCACTGAGTTACGCCCGCACATGAATTTTATAATGCAGAATGTCATGAAATGTCAAGCAGCTCTGTAAATTAATGAAAATTGTCG
>PNOC01000009.1 GCA_013824615.1 Thermodesulfovibrio sp. | reverse complement strand
ATCTGTTCTTCGATCAGGTAGAAGTTATCAAGCAGCCATTCGCCGGCCGGCGTAATCCGGCGATCAGTTGTTATAGCCTCCATCAGCAGGGTGCGGCTTGCGGTCAGGATGCCTTCGTTTTCGGCCAGCCGCGTCAGAAGCTGGTCCGGAGGATATTCCGGGTTTAATTTGTGCAGGCCCGCGAGGGTCTTGCCATGCTGTTTCATCTGGTCGCTGCTGAACAATTCCGCGCGCAGCGGCGGCTCGCAGACTGCGCACTTTTGTGCCAGATCTTTTCCGCGGAAGCTCGCACGCAGATGCGGTAACCTTCCGATCAAAGTCTTGGTGCTCTTCTTCAAATTTGGGTTCTCCTTGCTTTCTGAAGGAGCGTATCTTTCAGAACTTACACACTCCTTCTTATCATTGTATTACTATGACCCGGCATACGCAATGCTGCCCTTTTTGTTTTTGGCAGTCATTCTCGCGGAGCATGCCCTCGAAGTTTTTAGTCGGGGGGCGTGAATCCATTGTTTTCACGAGGATCTGGATCCCCGGGTCAAGCCCGAGGATGACGACTTCTGACTTTATACACAGACTCTGATTATTGACGGAAGAATAATGGATTTATGTACAGAGTAAATTCAGGCGGGCTGCTCTTTTCATGCTCAATTGTACCACATAACTGCCTGACCATGGTTACGAGAATTCTGCAATGACCGGGAGCCTGCCCTGCTTTCTGACAAAAGTGACGTACTCAGACTGGAACTGACTGTGTCCCTCTTCCGGTATCGGCTGCCATCGGCAGGTAGAGGTGAAATGTGGTGCCATTGCCGGCTTCAGACTCAACGGTTATTTTCCCACCGTGTTTTCTGATGATCGCATCGCTGATCGTCAGCCCGAGCCCCATACCCTTTTCAGTCCCGCGATTTTTGGTCGAAAAATAGGGATCGAAGATTTTCCCCATTGCCTCGGGAGGAATGCCGGGTCCGGTATCCCTGAAAAGAATCTCCACATATGAACCCGGGGGCAGGGCCAATCTCTCCGGGTCGACGATGCTTACACTGTGGGCAGTTATGATGAGGCTGCCGCCAAGGGGCATCGCCTCCTTCGCATTGATCGTAAGATTTCTGAAGACCTGGCGGATCTGCCCCGGATCAACGTTAACCGCAAGGCTGTTTTCCGGAAAGGCAAACTCAGGCAGGATCGGCGATCCGGTCAGAGCAAGTGTGACCGCATCTCTGACCAGGGCGTCGAGGGGCACGGCACTCTTGACAGGGTCTCCGCCCTTTGAAAAAATAATAAGCCGCTGCGTCAGTTCATGTGCCATCTCGCAGGCTTTTTCAGCACTGCTCAGCCATTGCAGTCTCTGTTCTGCAGATACACCCTGCAGCTTCGCTATAGTGATATTGCCGAGAATCCCCTGCAGAAGATTGTTGAAGTCGTGTGCGATGCCACCTGCCAGGATCCCGACGGACTCCAGTTTTTCCATTTTCAGGATTTCCTGTCCTGCAGCCTTCTTTTCACTCACATCCTGCAGCATCCATATGGAGCCCTCCTCGGGATGCTCCCTGTTGGCCACCTGTCCCACAATGTTGCACCAGAACAGGCTGCCGTCTTTCTTCTTCATCTGGACTTCAGAATTAAAAACGCCGCCTTTATTGACAACGGCATAGGCCTCCTGGCCAACCCGGTGGTAGCTCTCCCGATCAGGATAGAACACACGGGTATTCTCCCCATTCAGTTCATCGGGTGCAAACCCGAACATCCTGTTGAGGCCTTTGTTCGACCAGATGATATTCCGGTTGACAAAGTAGCCGACCCCGACTGCAATGGTGTCAAGGATGATCTGCTGTTCGTTCAGCAGTTTATTGATTTTGGCCTCTGCCTCTTTGTACCTGGTCATATCAGTAAAGGTGAGCAGCAGGTGGCGGTTGCCCCGGGCAGAAAATGTAGAAAAAAGACAATCCAGCCAGAGTGAGCGGTTATAGGTTGTGGTTATATGGATAACACCCCGGGTCTGCTCTCCGGTGGCGAGGGTCTTTTCTGCATAGTCGAGGAGACCTGACTTTTTCCAGGACTCCAGGCTGCGGAAGTTCTGTTTCAGTGCCTGCTCCGGAGTTGCCCCGATCAGCCGGGCGCCCTGTTCATTCATCGAAATGCACTGGCCTTCAAAATCATAGGTGCCAATGCCGACCGGTGACGCTGACAGGATCTGTTCATTGAAAATATGGGCATCTGCCAGCTGCTGTTCTGCCTTGATGCGCCCGGTTATATCATGTATGACCGAAAACAGCAGCTGTTGCTGACGCACCGGAATTGGCGAAGAATATACTTCTACGGTCCGAATCTCTCCGCTTGCAAGGCGGTGGGGAAAGATAAAGTGGTTCTGTTTCCTGCTTTTTGCAAGTTCCCGTTCAATGGCGATTTCCTCAGGAGACAGGCTATTAATCTCCTGAATGGTCATTGTTTTCATTACCCCGGCAGAATACCCGTAGAAAGACTCGGCTGACAGGTTGACGTCGATGATACGGCCGCTTTCCGGCTCTATAAGGAGCATGATCGCGTCATGATCCTGAAACATCAGGCGGAAACGTTCTTCGCTTTCACGCAGCACCTCTCCGGCTTGTTTCAGTTCAACGAGGTTCCGGCCAGATCTCATAATGTAGCGGACGCGGTGACCGAACAGCTGCCAGTTAATTGGCTTTGTGAGAAAATCAGTGGCTCCGGCGGCATAGGCGGCCTCAATGGATTCCGCGTCATCGAGGCCGGTCAGGATAAGCACCGGGACTTGTTTCCCCCGGGGCATGGAGCGTATCTGACCGCAGACATCCAGACCGCTGACATCAGGCATTACCAGGTCGAGAATCACCAGGTCAGGCCCTGCCTCCTGAAAGAGCTGCAGGCCTTTGGCCCCACAGGCGGCTTCAATGGTCTTCAGCCCGGCGTTTTCAATTATCTGACCTACCCGCAGCCGGACCGACGGATCAGTGTCTATGATCAGGACGAGGGGAATCCGGCCGTCTTTAATAAGATCTCTCATATCATCTTAAGATATCACTGAATGAGCAGACTATCAAGATATGCCGGGCAAGGCATTGCCTATGACCGGGAAGACTATAGCGGCCATGAATTGACTACAGCAGCGAGCAGGCGATTATAAGAATTTTTTCAAAATCGGGCTCGGATTCGTTCTTTGTCCTGTGGTATAACTCCCTGGAAATGGCAATGAGTTCCCTGCTTTCAGGTAATCTCAGAAGATCCGTCTTTAAATTATTCTCACCAAGCCGGACCCGGTCAAGGGCATCCGCATCTTTCAGGATTGCTGTTGTCATATAAAAGGGGTGATCCGGGGCGAGTTCTTCAAGTAACGAATGGTTAGAGACGCTGACCCTTATTTCTTCAAGGTCTTTGCCGGCCACACCCAGCGAGAGAAACAATTCCCTGAACAGCGGCAGTTTGTTCTCAGCGGCCCACGTCCCATGCATATGGCAGCGGCCGTCGTGTTTCCGGGCCATGTCGTGGATAAAGGCAGCGCATACGGCCAGCTTCGTTTCCCGCTCAGATCGCAGCATGTCACCGAGCAGGAGACAATGACACATGACCCGGCAGGTGTGCGGAATGCCGTGCAGGGCACTGCGGATATCGAAATAGTCCTGCCTGAGAATAAAATCAATGGTCTTGATATTCATCTATATAACATGTACGTTTTTTATAGTATACCCAAAACCGGATCAAACCATAAAAGAGGGTTCTGCGGCCGCCAGTCATATAAATAATGCTAATCGCCGTATAACTGTCTGGGAAAACGTCTCTTTGACTGATATAATCTCCAGAGCGAGTTTCTAATGGCAGATGAGGGCCGCAGGGGGTTAGATGCTGAGAATCAAGACAAGGACTATCGGCGTATTGCTGGGTGTATGCATCGTGATGCTCTTGAATCCTGACGGGACATGGGGGGCCTATGACCCTCCACATACACACGAGAATGCAGTAGGTTGCGGCAACTGTCACTACACCAGTGGTGCAGGTGCTCCGCCGCCATGGATGTCCTCCGGCAGCGGCGACAATACGGTCAATAACCTCAGATGCACGCAGTGTCATACCCTCTATAAAACGCATTCAGCAACGTCAACCGAAAGCAGCCTCTGGCAGACCTTGGGCGGCTGGATAGTCGAGTGCGTGAACTGCCACAACCCCCATTACCAGATGCAGAGTAAACGCTGGGGAACGATCAGCTACGTTGCTACCGGGACCGTGTCAGCGGTGGGAGCATGGCAGACGTCAGCGAACCAGACCGCTGTCACGCTGTCGGCGCCTCTGGGGGCTGAATATCAGGGGTATTACCTGATTCCGAACACGGCATATCGGAATTTTCTCTATAAGATCAAGACACTCACCAACGGCCAGTCCCAGGTTGCGGTTAAGGGCAAGGTGGGCACCGGGGCTGTCTTTCCGAAGGCAGGGCCGGGCACCTCCTATGCAATAGTCTATGCGCGTAATATCAAGGATCAGATACAGTATGTCAATCCCGGGGCTGCAAGGGTCGGGTCTCTGAATGTGAAGATGTTCAGGCCGGGGGGGACACGGGGGCCGGGGGACTCAGCTCATACGGGCGAAAGCGTCTGTTATGTCTGTCACACCCTGGTTTCTGCTGCCGCGGTTGGAGGGGTGGCAGACCATCTTGAGCCTTCTGCAGTCTGTACTGCCTGCCACGGTCATGACGAGGGCTTCAAGCCGTCATGTTCAGCCTGCCATGCCTTCCCGCCGGTGGACGCCTCAGGCCTGGTCTCAACCCCTCTGCCCACCGGGTCGACAACCGCCGGAGCGCATGGGAAGCATGCGACGTCTGCAGGGATGAACTACTCCTGTGACACCTGTCACAACCAGGGGATGCCGGTAACGCCGGTGAGCGGCAACAACAGGATACAGATCGGCTTCAACATGTTCGGCACCGGCGGCGGGTCATATGACGGGCAGGCTCTCATTAATGGATATACCTATGAAGGAAGAAACGGCACGGCAGTCACCACAGGCGGGACGAAGACCTGCTCAAATATCTACTGCCACGGCAACTATTCCGGCAGCGGTAAAAATGCTTCTCCGAAGTGGGGCAGTACGGCCAGCGGAGCATGCGGCACCTGCCACAACGCTTCGAACATCCTGACACCTGCAAGCGGGAAGCATGGCGCACACACTGATCTGGCATACTATGGATTTTCCTGCACCCTCTGTCACAAGGACATAGTTGTCGGCAGCTCACCTTCAAGTTACACGATTGCGGATAAGAGCAGGCACGCAAACGGCTACGTGGATTATAAATTTGATCCTGCTGACCAGAGGGTTGCAGGGGCTGTGTACAGCATACCCGCCGGAGCTGCAAAGCCGACAAACGGGACGACCCCCCGGGCCTTCGGGTCCTGCAGCAATGTCTACTGCCATTCAAATGTTCAGCCCGAGGGTGGCATTGGCAGTCCTTCGGTTTATACGAATCCCTCGTGGGGGTCGGGCACTGCAGAGTGTGGCTCGTGCCACGCCGGAGGCCATGGTGCGCTGATAGCATCCGGAAGCCATACCGCACACCTCGCGTATAATTTTACGACAAGTGATATCTATAAGTGTGTCATCTGTCATTCATGGGATCGGTCTATTTCACTGAGCTGTTCGAGCTGCCACAACTTCCATGCAACGACCGAATATGCCAAACATGCCAACTATCAGGTGGATATGGGTTTTGATCCGGCCTTTGATGCGGGCGGCTCGGCATCCTACAGCGGCACCCCTGAACCAGGAGACGGGTACGGAAGGTGCTCCAATACATACTGCCATGGGAATGGGACATCGGTTTCGACCGGAAGCCTGTCGGCGAATGTCTCTCCGACATGGGGCACGTCTTCTCTGACCTGTGATAGCTGTCACGGGTCTCCGCCCTGGTATTCAAACGGTCTGCCGAAGGTCAATTCTCATCGGGAACACGCGCTCACCACAATGGCTGCTGCGCCGACTGACTATACATGCAACTTCTGTCATTCGCAGACCACGGCAGACGGGACGTCTATCACAAATACATCAAATCATGTCAACGGTTTATACAACGTTAACGCCGGGAGCTGGGCTTCTTTCACCTATTCATATTCAACAACGGGCGGCACGTGTACAAACAATTACTGTCATTCCAATGCACAGCCGAACGGAGGTGTCGGTGCTCCGGACCGCTATGCTTCAAAACAATGGGGAGCTTCATTTGCCGGCTGCGGTTCATGCCATGGCAAATCCTCTGACCATAACATGTGGTATTGGACTACATTTCTGATGTCAAGCGGCAGCCACACGACGCATGGAAATACATCCGGGTGCACTGCCTGTCATGACCTCAACCCTGCTGAAAATGACACGTGCAAGAAATGCCACACTGCCGAAGGACAGCGGAAACATGTGAATGGCCAGGTGGATATAACTTTTAGTCCGGTTAACAGCCGATGGGGGTCCTATAGCGGCACACCAAAACCCGGAGACGGATATGGCAGTTGTTCGAACACCTATTGCCACGGGGATTCGACAACCCCGATCTGGGGTGCGCCCGGTGCTCTTGACTGCAACTCCTGCCATAGCGCAAACAATGCACTTGCCGGTGCCCATAGCCGGCACTACGAATCGCCGGTGATTGCAGTAAACCAGTGGGCCTCCAATAATTCTACTGCCTCAGAATACCGGTTCAACTGCGGTATATGCCACGCTGCGTCTTCAGGTTATGTCAGGCATTTCAGTGGGCCGTGGTTTGCGGTGGGAGGCGGTCAGATTGCGGATGTGGCTATTGAGTACTCTGCGATGCAGGATACTACTCCTCTGCCAACCAGTGGTACCTACAATCGCGGAGTCCCGGCAGCTGCCGGCCTGAACAACCCTGACCGGACATTCAGCTGGACCGACGGCACATGCGCGAATACATACTGTCACAGTAACGGGGCATACATTACGAATCAGGCCATGTTCCCTCTGGAGAATACCTCGGCAAAGTGGGACCGTACAAGTCCGGATCCTCAGGGCGACAGCTACGTCTGTAATAACTGCCATATGTGGAATATCCGCCACGATGCGCATCAACGGCATGTGTATGAACTGAACTACACCTGCAATGTATGCCATTCCGCCACGGTGGATGCCTGTGACAATGGTTCCAGAATCTGCAACATAAAGGACAAGAGCAGGCATGCCAATGGGAAGTTTGATGTCTCGGGCAGTTCATTCTGGTACACCTTCAGGGCCTATACCAACAGCACAGGCGGCAGATGCTCCGGTAATACTTGCCACGCTTCTCAGATTCCGGCAGTCAACCGGGATGACTGGTCATATAATCATTTCTGGTCGTCGATGACTCTTGCGAACCAGGTGCCGTCCGGCAGCACCTGCACGGTAACCGTGCGGGTCGACAATGACAGCCCCTATACGGACTCATCGCCCTACACCTTCTTTTTTGACTGGGGCGACAGCTCTCCGATGACATCGTTTTCAGCATGGGGCACCTGGTCGCAGGCTAACCATACCTATCAGAACAGCGGCAATTATACGATCATATGGCAGGTCAAGGATGCCAGGGACAGGCGCATGGGGCCGCCGAATCCTGCATACTTCCCGGTCAATGCCTGCAATTAGTTCGTGAAGTGTTCATCATGCAGTTCAGGGACGTGGCCCTGTTTTATAAGCAAAGGTAATGGCTCTTCTACGTTCGTATCTGTTAAACTTAATGCTGATCTTTCAGCCCCTTGGCGGAGACGTGCGCTTTCGTCGCAATGACTATAACAGATTCAGACAGAGGAGAATAGAATGGCTTTAAGTATCGGGATTGTCGGACTCCCCAATGTGGGGAAATCGACGCTGTTTAACGCACTTACCAAAAACCAGACGGCCATGGCTGCAAATTATCCGTTCTGCACCATAGAGCCGAACAAGGCAATCGTTGCCGTGCCGGACAGGCGACTGGACCAGTTATCAGAGATTGTACACCCTCAGAGGGTTCAGAATGCGATTGTGGAGTTTACCGATATTGCGGGACTGGTAAAGGGGGCTTCAAAAGGTGAGGGCCTTGGCAACCAGTTCCTTTCGCATATACGAGAGACGTCTGCCATTGTGCATGTGGTGCGCTGTTTTGAGGACGACTCCATTATCCATGTGGACGGTTCGGTCGACCCTCTGCGGGATATCGACGTGATCAATACGGAACTCGTCCTTGCCGACATCCAGACGCTCGAAAACAGAATAGCGCGTCTCGAAAAACAATCCAAAACTGACAAGAAACTCCAGCCGCTTTTCGATATTGCCAGAAAGCTGCTCGACCACCTCAATACCGGCTCTCCGGCCATTCTCTTTGCCGAGAAAGAATCCGAGATTTTTGAGGAACTGACAAAGGAGACGCGGCTTATCTCCCTCAAGCCGGTGATCTATGCCGCCAATGTGGATGAGGCCGGCCTGAGTGAGGATAACGAGTACGTCAAAAAAGTCCGTTCCTTTGCAGAGGGGCATAACGCTGAAATGGTGAAGATCTGCGCCAAGATCGAGGAGGAGATGGCCGGCTTGAGTGACGTTGAGCGGACGGAGTTTCTGGAATCCCTCGGCCAGTCTGAAAGCGGGCTCGACCAGATCATCAACCACGGGTATCATGCCCTCGGCCTGATCAGCTATTTTACGGCCGGCGTGAAAGAGGTGCGGGCCTGGACCATTGAGCGGGGGTGGAAGGCACCCAAGGCCGCAGCGGTCATCCATGATGATTTTGAGCGCGGCTTTATTCGCGCGGAGGTCATAGCTTTCGACGATTATATTGAAGGCAGGGGTGAGGCAGGAGCACGTACTGCCGGCAAACTGCGCACCGAGGGTAAGGAGTATGTTGTGAACAACGGGGATGTGATGCATTTCCTCTTCAACGTCTAAGGGGATCCTGTGAGGGTCTGTATAATGACGCAGGCAGAGCCTGCAAAAAACAAGGAGATCGATTGATGAAAAAGTACGGTTTGTTGACTATTTTTTTTGTAATTATCGCTTTTACTGTTGGCTCGGTATCTGCGGCAGAAAAGGGAAAAGTAAGGCTTGCGGGATCAGGGGGCATGATACCCCTGCTTACCGAACTGGCCAAGGTCTATATGGCTGACCACAGTGATGTTCTCGTTGTGGTGAGCCAGGCCTCTATTCAGTCTGCGGGTGGCATCATGGGTGCTGCCAAGGGAGAACTCGAAATCGGCATGGCCAACAGGCCTCTGAAAGATGAGGAGTTGTCCCTTGGACTGGAAACGACTGAAATTGCCCGCGTGGGGGTTGTGGTCGGGGCCAATAAAAACCTCTCTCTTCATGAGATATCCAGCGAGAACCTCTGCAAGGTCTACGAGGGCAAGATAAAAAAATGGAGTGAGTTGGGCGGTAGTGAGGGTGCGGTGGTGGCCCTGTCAAAATCAGAAAAAGATGCCACAAAAGAAGTAATAAGAAAGAACATTTCCTGCTTCAAGAACCTTAAAGAGGCGGATACTATTGTGGTGGTCCCGACCTCTCCACAGACAGCCAAGGCCCTTTCAAATTCGAAGGCCATAGGGTTTACCGATACCGCGACTGTGGATAACTCCAATGGTGCGATTATTGCGTTGAAGCTCGACGGCATTGAGCCGAGCAGCGAAAATATAAGGTCAGGAAAATACAAAATACTGCAGAGTTACCGGCTTGTTACCAAAGGAAAGCCGTCCGGAGCTTCCAAAGGCTTCATCGATTTCATCAAGGGTCCCAAAGGCAAAAAACTTATAGAGACTAACGGCGCCGTTCCTGTCAAGTAAGCGGGCCTGACCGGTGAGCGGTATGTTGCCCGAATATGGCTCCTATTATGGTATTGTATAGCCGTGGAACCGGCTGGCTGCATAAAGACTTCGGGACAGGCATCTGGACAGACTTCTGATTCGGTGTCCGAGATAGTCATCTGTGATGGTGAGGCTGCGGCAAAGGCCCACCGGCAGCTCTTCACGATTAACGAGGCCTGCTATCGCATGGCCGGTGACGATATACTCGGGGCGGCTGCCTCCTCGGTCACTGAAGATCTCACCAAACTGCATATCGCCGCAGGCTGGGAGACTATGTTGAAAGTTGCCCTCTGGACTTCACGGCGGCCGCTCCTAGTCGATGTCCTCGGGCTCCTGAAGAAAAACGGCATCGGCGAGACTGAACTGCTGCCGTTCAGAAACGCTGACATTAATGATATCTTTCCGTGGCTTTACTACGGCAAACGGTTTGAGACCCTGCGGAAGATTGCCAACCGCGCCAGGGCCAGGGCGGAATCTGTGCTTGAAAAGAAAAAGCTGCTGGTCTATTGTCATCTTGTGGCTGAAGACACCGGGCAGATTGTTGCCAGCAGCCTCTGACGCTGCTGATTCCATCCCGGTCGGGGTGGCAGAGAAGCCGGAAGCTTAAAAGGCTTGAATATGTTGACAGTTCGTGCTATTTTTAGAGACGTTCCGGGAGGTTGAGGTTGTCAAAGGCCAAGGTTTTATTAGTAGAAGATGATCCTATCCAGGCTCGCGCAACAGAGGCGATTCTCAGGGATACCGGCTATGAGGTATTCTGGGCACAGGACGGTATCAATGCGATCAAGCTCGTCAAATCCCTGAAACCTGATATTATCCTGCTCGACGTGATCCTGCCGGGACTTGATGGTTATGAAGTCTGCCGCTGGCTGAAACTCGATGAAACTGCCAAGGGGATTCCGGTCATCATGCTGACGATCAAGAAAGAGTTGTCGGACAAGATATCCGGGCTCCAGATCGGCGCTGATGATTATCTACCCAAGCCCTACAATGAACTTGAGTTGAATGCCAGGATCTATGCTTCGCTCCGCACCAAGGCCCTTCAGGACGAACTGCGGATGAAGAACAAACAGATGGAAGAACTCCTGGATAAGGTCAATTACATGGCCATTACGGATGCCCTGACAGGGTTGTATAACCGCAGAAAATTTCATGATACCCTGACGAGCGAATTCGAAAGGGCCAAGCGCTACGGCACACCTTTTTCCCTGATCATGATCGATATAGACCATTTCAAACGGGTGAATGATAGTTACGGCCATAATGCAGGAGATGCGGTGTTGAAGGTGGTCTCCTCTCTTATCCTCAAGAGCGTCCGGGAGATTGATACTGCTTCGCGGTTCGGGGGTGAGGAATTTATGGTGGTGCTCCCGAATACTGACCTGAACAATGCAAGGGTTGTTGCCGAACGCATGCTGGTGACTATCGCCCGTTATCCGTTTCCTGATATTAATGAGGCGATTACGGTCAGCATAGGTATCGGCGGAATGCCGAACAGCAATATAAAAAATGAGGACCAGGTGATACGCTGTGCTGACATTGCGCTCTACCGTGCAAAACAGACAGGGCGGAACCGGGTAGAGGTGTCGACGGGTGAGGAATTAGCAGGCAACTTATAAACAAATGAGGACGAAGCAAGAAGGGCGTTGCATAGAACGCCCTTCTTGCGTTATAAGGAGTGAAGATGAAAAAAGGTATTTACCTGGATAATACGCCGCTTGAGCAAGCCCTGAAGATCTGGCAGGCCAGGTTGACTGCCGGGGATGTCCTGCCGCTTGAAGCTGAAGAGGTCCCGGTGCAGGATGCCTTCGGGCGGGTCACGGCCAATGCTGTTTTTGCAAAGATCTCCTCGCCCTTTTATCACGCCTCTGCCATGGACGGCTATGCTGTCCGGTTTGCCGATACCTTCGGGGCCTCCGAAGCCCTGCCGAAAAAACTTCTGCTTAACACCGACGCAATAGCTGTCGACACCGGCGATCCCCTTCCTGACGGATTCAGTGCCGTCATCATGATCGAGGATGTGAACCTGGTTGCAGGGGAAACACTGCAAGGGGCAAGCGTCAAGGGGCATGCGTCAAGAGGTATGAAACAGGAATATATCGAAATACTCAAGCCTGCAACGCCCTGGCAGCACGTAAGGGTCATCGGAGAGGACATTGTCTCCACCGAGTTGATACTGCCTGAGAATAACCGGATACGGGCGGTTGATCTGGGCGCGGTCATCGCCGGGGGCCATGTCAGCCTTGCGGTCAGAAAAAGGCCGGTTGTGGTGATTATCCCCACCGGGTCGGAGATCGTCGAGCCCGGGACCAGCCTTAAAAAGGGCGATATCATTGAATATAATTCGCGGATACTGGCGTCTCTTGTCCAGGAATGGGGCGGTATTGCCATACGCTATGCGCCGGTGCCGGATGACCGGGAGAAATTGCGGGAGGCAGTGCTTAAGGCCTGCAGCGAGGGAGACCTGGTTATTGTCAATGCTGGGTCGTCTGCCGGTTCTGAGGATTACACCGCCGGAGTGTTGTCTGAAATCGGAGAGGTCCTGCTGCATGGCATCAATATCAAACCGGGCAAACCGGTCATCCTTGCCTGGGCCGGGAATACGCCGGTGCTCGGCATACCCGGATATCCGGTTTCGGCTTATATAACATCCGGCCTTTTTGCGCGGCCGGTTGTCTACCGGCTGCAGGGGCTTGAGCCTCCCCAGCCTGAGATCATTACGGCACGGCTATCCAGGCAGGTGGCCTCTTCTTTGGGGCAGGAAGAATTTTTGAGGGTGAAGGTCGGCAGGGTTGGTGAGAACCTGATCGCGACACCGGTCAGCAGGGGTGCCGGTGTGCTGATGTCCCTGGTGCGGGCAGACGGCTTTGTGAGAGTTCCTGCCGTGTCCGAGGGCTATGGCGCAGGCACCGAGGTCTCTGTCGAGATGCTCAGGTCCGGGACTGAAATCGAAAATACTGTTGTCTGCATCGGCAGCCATGACAATGCCCTTGACCTTCTGGCGAACATCCTGAAAAAGAAACACCCGCGCTATTCCCTGTCTTCGGCCCATGTCGGTTCGATGGGCGGACTGGTGGCCATAAAAAAAGGTGAGGCGCATATGGCCGGCACGCACATGCTCGACGAGGAAACCGGCGAATACAATGTAGCCTTCATCAGGAGGCTTCTCGGAGAGCGCAAGGTCCTTCTGGTCAACCTTGTCTATCGTGAGCAGGGGTTGATGGTGCTGAAGGGCAACCCGAAAAATATTCAGGGTTTTCATGATCTGGTTCGGGACGACGTGGTCTTTATCAACCGGCAGGGTGGGGCGGGCACCAGGATGCTGACAGACAAAAACCTGAAGGAGTTTGGGCTTGATGCCGGGCGTATCCGCGGCTATGAACGTGAAGAGTACACGCATATGGGCGTTGCCTCGGCAGTATTGACCGGGATCGCCGACACAGGTCTCGGCATACTTGCCTCTGCCCAGGCACTCGGTCTTGACTTTGTTCCGGTGGCCCGGGAACGGTACGACCTCGTGATTCCGGCGGACTATGCTGATATGCCGAAGATGAGGGCGCTGCTTGAAATCATACGGGACAACGCGGAATTCAGAGATACCGTTACCTCACTGGGCGGCTATGACCTTTCGGACATGGGCAAAATCATGTATGAACAATAAGCCGCTGGTCTTCCTGCGGGACGTTAAGCTTGCCCCGCCATCACCAACGGACAAAACAGCAGATGCGGACCGACTGACCGCTGCCCTCAAACAGGAGGGTTTTGCCCGGGTGGTTATCCCTCTGGATATCCTTAGGAGGCTTCCGGGGGAGTTGAGAAAAAAAAATTTCGATATTGAGCTGGTATTAGGCCTGCAGGGCGAAACGGTTTCAGTGCTTGATATTTCGCGCAGCCGTATCTATGGTCTTGCCCTTGATATCGGCTCGACGAACATCGAGGCAGCACTTTTCGATCTTTCTACCGGGGATGAAATAGCCGGCCGGAAGACCGGCAACCCGCAGGTGCCTTACGGCAGCGATGTCCTGACCCGTGTCCAGGCGTCGATGATGGGCAGGTTCAGCATCCTTGCAGGGGAGCTGCTCAACGGCATCAATAATCTGATCAGCGACATCTGCAGCGCCAACAGCATTACGCATGACGAGATTGTTGCCGTTACCGTGGCCGGCAATACAATCATGACCCATTTTTTTCTTGGCCTTGATGTCAATAATATTCCGCTGAGTCCGTATATCCCTGTTGTCGGCAGCCCTGTTTTTCTGAACGGGGCAGAGTCAAGTCTGCTGATAAACAGGAACAGCCTGGTTTATGTCTTTCCGAATGCCGGCAGTTATGTCGGCGGGGACATTATCAGCGGGATCATTGCAGCGGGTCTGGCCCGGGAGGAAGAGCCGGTGCTCTTTATCGATGTCGGCACGAATGTCGAGATCACGCTTGGCTGCAGGGACTGGATTATGACCGGTGCAGGTGCGGCAGGTCCGGCCCTTGAGGGTGGCGTTGCCGGAATCGGAAAAACAGCCGAGCCCGGTACGATATATAAAGTGAGCCTGGGCAGCAGCGGACAGCTTGAAACAGAAGTGCTTGCAGGGACCGGGCAGATCGAACCGATGGGCATATGCGGGTCAGGTCTGATCGACCTGGTGGCTGCGCTCTATGATTCGGGACGGATTGACCAGACAGGAAGGTTTACGGAAGCCGCATCAGGGGTGGTTGAACGCGAAGGGGTGAAGGCCTTCACCGTCTGGCGGTCAGGCGGGACCGAGCTGCTTCTCACCGAAGCCGAGATAAAAAACTTTCTGATCTCGAAGGCCGCAATGTTTTCCTTCCTGTATGTCTTTGTGAAATCGGTCGGGCTGACGTTTCGCGACATCAAAAAGATCTATATTGCCGGGGCACTGGGCTGCGGCATCAATCCTGAGAGCGCCATTGCAATAGGCATGCTTCCGGATGTTCCGCGGGAGAGATTTATCCCGCTTGGCAACTCTTCATTGACCGGGGCCGGGATGGTCCTGCTGAATGCAAGTCTTCTTGAAGAGGTGGAGCGCATTTCCCCGATGGTTACCTATCGGGAGATGAATGAGGATGCTGAATTGATGTCTATACTGCAGGGCGCGATGTTTATCCCGCATACAGACCCTGAACTTCTACGGAGGTGAGATTATGATTGGTATCCTGCTTCTAAACCTTGGCGGACCTGATTCTCTTGAGGCGGTAAGGCCTTTTCTGTATAACCTTTTTTCTGACCGGGAGATCATCCGGCTTGGCCCGTCCTTTATGCAGAAGCCGCTGGCCTGGCTCATTTCGACCCTGCGCCATGGCAAAACAGAATCCTTTTACAGCCTTATAGGCGGAAAGTCTCCAATCCTTGATATTACCGCAGCGCAGGCTAAGGCACTTGAAGAACTGCTGAACCGAAAGTATGACGAGGGGCAAAAGGCGTGGGTCAAGGGTCAAGAAACAGGGGGAAACGAATTCAGGGTCTTTGTCGGGATGCGCTACTGGTATCCTTTTACCGAAGAAGCCGTCGCCGGGATCTCTGCCGCCAATATAACAAAAATTGTGGCAATCGGCCTTTATCCCCATTATTCGGTGGCAACGACCGGGTCCTCCCTTTCGAGCCTGCAGAAGGCTGTTGCCGGACTGCCGCTGGAGGTTCATTCTGTGCAGTCCTGGTATGACCACCCTCTTTATATTGATGCGCTGGTCGAAAAGATAAAGAACGGGCTTGCCTCCTTTAAGAGCGGAGAAGCCGTGCCTGTTCTTTTCAGCGCCCACAGCCTGCCCCAAAAATTCATAGAGGACGGCGACCCGTATGTAGATCATATCCAGGGAACGATCAGGGCTGTACTGCAGAAGATTCCGCTGCAGCATCATCTCTCGTATCAGTCAAAGAGCGGCCCGGTTGCGTGGCTGGAACCCTCGACCGAGGAGATGATTGAGAGACTTGCCAAAGAGGGTGTCCGCAATCTGCTTGTCGTGCCGATCAGCTTTGTCTCGGATCATATAGAAACACTTTATGAAATTGATATACTATATAAGCGCATGGCAGAAGAACACGGAATCGAGCTCCGCAGGATTGAATCCCTTAATACGACGCCTCTCTTTATAGAGGCACTTGCGGATATAGCGCTCAAGGCAACACGGGAGGCTGGATGGACCGCATAGCGATCGTCGGCGGCGGGATATCAGGGCTCTCGCTCGCCTATTTCATTCTGAGCAAGGACCCCACTGCAGATATCGTCGTCTTCGAGTCTGAGAAGAGACTCGGCGGCAAGATCTGGACTGATAAGGCCGAGGGCTATTTGTGCGAGGGTGGGGTAAACGGGTTCCTCGACAACAGGCCGAAGACCCTGGACCTTTCGACCATGATTAAGCTTACCCCTCTGCGGAGCAACGATGCCTCCCGTAAACGGTTTATTTTCTCTGACCGCAAGCTTCAGCGGCTTCCGGAGTCCCCGCCTTCTTTCCTCATGTCAGGGCTGTTGAGTCTTCCGGGGAGACTGCGGGTGATGGCCGAGCCCTTTATAAAGGGAGATGCGCGCGATGAGGAGACCCTTGCTGCCTTTGCGCGCCGGAGACTCGGCAGAGAGGCCTATGAAAAACTGATCGACCCGATGGCCTCAGGCATTTATGCCGGCAACCCCGAGACCCTGAGTCTCAGGTCCTGCTTTCCGAAGGTCTATGACCTTGAAAAAAAATACGGTGGCCTGATCCGCGGGATGATACGTCTCCAGAAGGCCAGGAAAAAAGCAGGGTCAGGGGAGAAGGTCGGGGCAGGTCCCGGTGGTGTACTGACGTCATATTATCAGGGCATGGCAGAGATGGTTGATGCGCTGAAGACGGCCCTCGGAGACCGGGTGCGGACCGGCTTCAAGGCAGCAGCGCTCGACAGGACCGGCCGTGGATATACCCTGCATTTTTCGGATGGTTCCGGGTTTGAGGCGGGGACCGTGGTACTTGCTGCCCCCGCATATGCAGCCTCCGAGATACTCAAGCCGATTGATACGAGACTTTCCCGTGTCATCTCCGGCATCCCGTACCCGTCGCTTTCGGTCGTCTGCTTTGGTTATCGCAAGGAAAAGGTGAAGATGTCGCTCGATGGTTTCGGTTTTCTGGTGCCGTCGCGGGAGAAGAGGCAGATTCTCGGGACGCTCTGGGATTCGAGTATATTTCCGAACCGGGCACCGGAGGGTCATGTCCTGCTGCGGACCATGGTAGGAGGTGCACGGGCTTCGGTACTTGCACGTGAGAGTGACCCAAAGCTGATCGCCTCGGTGCGCTCAGAGGTCGCCGACATCATGGGGATTAAGGCCGATCCTGATTTTATCCGGATTTACCGGCATGAGATGGCTATCCCGCAGTATACGGTTGGCCATCTTGATCGGATGACCGAGATTGATGCCCTTCTGTCAAAATATAACAACCTCCATGTCTCCGGAAATGCCTACCGGGGCATCGGGGTGAATGACTGTATCGAGAATTCGTGGAAACTGGCAGAAAAGATTGTTGAAGGAACGGTTTGAGGCTGGAGTTAAATCAGGAGATAGTGAAATAATAGCTTCTTTCGTATTTGCGTTGGAAACAGTCTGGATCCCCGGGTTAAGCCCGAGGATGACTATTTTAACTGCTTTTTTGTGTCATTCCCCGACTTGATCGGGGAATCCAGTGAGTACGGTGATCACTTCAATTTAGTGCAAGTGAAAGAAAATTTTATCAGGAGGAATAAGTAATGAAAATAGTGAAGTATGGCGCAGTAATGCTGATGATGGTTTTCCTTGCTACAACGGTTTTTGCAGCAGAGGCCAAGAAAGAGATGAAAAATAAAAAATTCAAGCAGGAGGAGATAAAGAAGATGTCAGAGACCCAGGCAGTAATCGAGACGAAGTTCGGGAGCATCACCCTGAAGTTTTTCCCTGAAGTAGCACCCAATCACGTGAATAATTTCGTTGAGCTCGCCAAAAAAGGTTTTTTTGACGGGACCACGTTTCACCGGGTCATCCCCGGGTTTATGATCCAGGGCGGTGATCCGAAATCAAAGGATATCAACAAGGCGGCGCATGGCACCGGTGGCCCGGGCTACACGGTCAACGCAGAGTTCAATGACAAACCCCATAAGCGCGGGACCCTTTCGATGGCCCGGTCAGCCAGTCCGGACAGCGCCGGTTCCCAGTTTTTCATCTGCGTCGCCGACTCTTCATTCCTCGACCGGCAGTATACGGTTTTTGGTGAAGTGGTGTCGGGCCTCGACGTTGTTGACAAGATTGTGTCCCAGCCGAAGGACTCCCGGGACAACCCGAATGAACGTGTCGAGATGAAGGTGAAGATAGTAGAGAAGTAGCAGCGTATAGTTTTACGTTAGAATTTAAGAATAAGACGGCTTTGTAAAATGCTCTGGAGGCAAGGCGCGCAAGAAATGGGCTGTAGGGGCAAGGCATGCCTTCTCCCTACAGGTACGGAGCCCCGTATGTGGTAGTAGGAGTTTTGAAGGGCAACGCTGCATACGGACTTTTTCCAAAGCCGTTTCAAATTGATAATTTGGGCGAAAAGGGTTATTGTATAAGCGTATAACTGACAGCAGGCAGAGAAAAGGAGAGATTTATTGCATATCGACTTTCCCATGTTGCCGACACAATTTGCTGGAAGAGGTACATTCCCCCCATCTTGGCGGCTGCGCCCTACTTCTTACCCATTATCGGGCTTTGGAAGCCCACGCTTTCATAAAATAAATTTCAAAAGGAGGCATCTTTGAAAGAGCAGGAGATCATTGACGCGCTGAAGCAGGATAACGAAGAGTTTCGGAAGCTGCATGCAGAACATCATGTTCTGGACGGTACGCTGGCGGAGATGGATAAAAAGGTCTATCTGACCCCGGAAGAAGAAGTGGAGCGGAAAAAGCTGCAGAAACAGAAGCTTTCCAAAAAAGATAAACTGGCGGAGATGGTAAGGGACTACAAAAAGGTTCATTGACGGATAATACAGGGGCGGCCGCGCGGCCGCCCCGAAGACTCTTCGCCGGTACTTCCTGCTGGAAACCTCTTTCAAATTCCTTTATCATAGAATCATCACGCAGCAGTCAATCATGTATATTGCTTTTGTGTCTTGCGCGTTGAGGTTGAAGACACCATGGATCCCCGGGTCAAGCCCGAGGATGACAATCTCAACTGTCTGCTATTTATGTGTCATTCCCCGACTTGATCGGGGAATCCAGCGGGTGCTATGATCACTTCAGCTTATTTATGAACGAACCAATAGAGGGGGTAATATATTTATGAGAAGCAGCATGATCAAAGAAGGCCTTGAGCGTCTTCCTCACCGGGCCCTGCTTTATGCGACCGGTATTCCGAAGTCAGAGATGGGCAAGCCGTTTATCGGCGTTGCCACAAGCTTTACCGACCTGATTGCCGGTCACATCGGCATGCGGGACCTTGAACGTTATATTGAAAAGGGTGTCCATGCCGGCGGTGGTTACCCATTTTTCTTCGGCATTCCGGGCATCTGCGACGGCATTGCGATGGGGCATCGCGGGATGCATTACTCGCTGGCTTCACGTGAGCTGATTGCGGATATGGTCGAGACGGTTGCCGAGGCGCACCGGCTGGACGGCCTTGTCCTGCTGACCAACTGCGACAAGATCACCCCCGGCATGCTGATGGCCGCCGGACGTTTGAATATCCCGTCGATTGTGGTTACTGCCGGCCCCATGTACTCGGGCCGTTATAAGGGCAGAAGGCTGAACCTCACGAGTGATACCTTCGAGGCTGTCGGAAAATTCAAACGCGGACTCATCAAGAAAGAGGAACTGGACAACCTTGAGATGTGCGCCTGCCCCGGGGCCGGTTCCTGCCAGGGCATGTACACGGCGAATACCATGGCCTGCGTGACCGAGTCGCTCGGCATGAGCCTTGAAGGCTGCGCTACGGCGCTGGCGGTTTCTTCAAAGAAGCGGCGGCTTGCCTTCGAGAGCGGCAGCCGGATCGTTGAACTGGTGAAAAAGAATATCACCCCGCGGAAGATCATGACGATGAAGGCGTTCGAGAATGCGGTGAGGGTTGACCTTGCACTGGGAGGTTCGACGAACACCGTCCTGCATATTCCTGCAATTGCGCATGATGCAGGCCTGAAACTGCCGCTTGAAATCTTCGACAGACTTGCAAGGACCACCCCTCATATAGCGAGCATGCTCCCCGGAGGCCCGGTCTATATGGAGGACCTGGACAATGCAGGCGGCATTCCTGCGGTTCTGAAGAGGCTGAAGGAGAAACTGAACAATACGATTACAGTCAGCGGCAAGAAGATATTTGCCATAGCCGAAGCTGCAAACATTTATGACGAGGATGTCATCCGCCCCCTGTCCAAGGCCCACCACAAGCAGGGAGGCATAGCGATACTTAAGGGCAACCTGGCGCCTGACGGTGCGGTAGTCAAGCAGTCGGCGGTCAGCGCCGGGATGATGCAGTTCAGCGGCAAGGCCCTTGTCTTTGACTCTGAAGAGGCGGCGATGAAGGCGATAACCGGCGGGCAGGTGAAGTCAGGGCATGTAGTGGTCATCCGCTACGAAGGCCCGAAGGGCGGGCCTGGTATGCGCGAGATGCTCTCGCCGACCTCTGCCATAGCCGGCATGGGGCTGAGCGAATCAGTCGCCCTGATAACCGACGGCCGGTTCTCCGGCGGGACGCGCGGGCCCTGCATCGGTCATGTCTCACCTGAGGCGATGGAGGGTGGACCGATCGCGATTGTCAAAGACGGGGACTCGATAGAGATTGATATCCCGAAGCGGACGCTGACGCTGCTGCTTTCGGAAGATGAGATAGCAAAACGGCTGAAGTCCTGGAAAAAACCGCAGCCGAAGATCAAGACAGGATATCTGTCCCGCTATGCCCGTTTCGTCAGTTCCGCCGGAGAAGGCGCGATCATGAAATAGAGCTGGGCAAGGACAGGTTTTTTGGCTGGACAGTCTGCCAGTGCACTGATAGACTGTAAGCAGCTGGGGACAACAAGGTCTTCAGGTTTCACCGTTAATCATAAACATACTAAGATCAATCCACAGGAGGCTATACCATGTCTAAACTTCGGAAGCTGCTGGCCGCACTCATCTTTGCCGTCATTCTCTGTTCGCTCAGTCCTTTCAATGCAGAGGCAGTTGGCAATGGCTGCAGTTACTTCAGTGAGGACTTTTCAGGCTCGTCCGGCCGCACCTGGACGTCTGCAAACGGCGTTTGGAATTATCTGAATCAAAAGCTCGATGTCGAGCAGATAACTTCCGGCAAGACTGCGTATGCTGAAACATTATTTTACCCTTATGACTTCTTCACTATCGACGCTAACGTTGAGGTAGTCTCTCTGTCGTCTGACGGTGCCTACGGGATATATCCGCGCACCACCGGGGACGTTTACCTTACTGTTGACGGCAGGGCCCTGGCCGGCGTTGGCGTGATTGTGTTTGCCAGCGGCAATGCCTATCTTACGGGTTGGGATGTTGTGGCGAATACCTGGTATAAATCAGCCAAATATTCAACCGGTGGGGCGGTCTCCTCGATTGGTGTTGCCTATTCGGCCGATGCCATTACCCTGCGCATTAACGGGCAGGATACCCCGGTAAAATTTACGGGTGATTTTTCGGGCTCATTCTGGCCGATCAATGACCTCTGGCTGACAGCCCAGGGTGACGGCACCCATATGCGTTTTGATAATATCTGCTCAGAAGCCCTTTCCGTAGATCCCGTTCCGGCAACCCCCCAGAACATGCGGTATACCCTCTCCGGGAAAATGCTCACGATCAACTGGGATGCGGCAGCAGGTGCTTCTGGTTATAAAATCGGGGTAGGGCTGGCACAGGCGGGTATTTATGAAAATGCATATGATGTCGGCAATACGACTCAGATAGGCCCGGTGGATGTCAGTGCGCTGTCGGGGACTTTTTATCTGGCGGTCAAGGCATACAATAGCAGTACGGAGAGCGGCTATTCTAATGGAATAGGTATCTCTTTTGCAGCGTCAGTGCTGCCTGCGCCTCAGAATATGAGGTACAACCTCTCCGGGAAAATGCTCACGATCAACTGGGATGCGGCAGCAGGTGCCTCTGGCTATAAAATCGGGGTAGGGCTGGCACAGGCGGGTATTTATGAAAATGCATATGATGTCGGCAATACGACTCAGATAGGCCCGGCGGACGTCAGCGCGCTGTCGGGAACCTATTATCTTGCGGTCAAGGCATATGACGCAACCCGGGAGAGCGCTTATTCCAACGGAGTGACGTTCGCGCAGACCTTCACGATCATGACGAACCCGACCGATAGTCAACTTTTTACAGCGCGCGGCAGCGATGGAACAATTGTCAGCTATTCCGGCACCCGTGATGGAAATGGCATTCCGACAGACATGAACCTCATCCAGGTGATGTCAGGGGACGGGAGTACGACGCAGATTGAACTCGACTCTGCCAAACGTCCGGTGAAGCTGCGTTCACCTGATGGTGTCATCTTCGACCTTGAGTACTTTGGCGGCAATCAGGTTGCCGTAACCGCGATTTCACCAGACGGTTCAGCGGTTGTCAACACGGGCTTCCAGAGCAGTGCTACGGCTCAGCGGCTGCCCAAAGTTGAGGCCCAGACTCTTTATGCCCAGGGCGAGGGCAATGCTGATTGGATCGTACGGGTCACCCAATGCGGACAGCCGGTGGACGATGCACTGGTTTCATACAGTGTTACGGTCCCGGGATGGACTTTTTCAGGACCGCAGGGAGGTATGGACTCAATAGGCGGCGGCAACTACGTTGCCTCGATCCCAACAGGGCTGAAACCCTCACTCACCACCGAGAAGGTTCGTGCTGCCGCTGAGACGGTGGCGGGATATCTCGGGTTTGCATGCGATGTACTGGGTATAGTCGGAAGCTCCCCGGAGAATAGTATGCTCCTGGCGTCGATGTGCCCGGCAATAGCAGCAGGGCTCACCGTGGTGACCGGTCCGGGCGGAGTTGCGATCGGAACTGCCTGCCAGGTCGTGACCAGGGCCGTGATTCTCTATTGTATAATCCCCGGTAACGGCGGAGGCCCGATCGGGACCGGCAGCCTGGCCGAGCAGATCTTCCAGGGACTGCAGGACCCCAAGGTCTTTACATCCAATATCACGCTTAGGGCGAATGCATTTGTTAATGGCATCGGGGACAATACTTCCGGCCCGGTCGAGGTCCCTTCAAATGGGCCTTTCCCGACAACGACCATACCGGTCATGCTTCCTGACTATGGCTGCGATTTCGAAGGAAAATATTCCGGGGATATATCAGGAGCAGCTCCGGGAACGATAACCTTCCGTGTCTCGGACGGTACGCTTATCGGGACAATCAGCGGAACCTATGCTGGCGATTCTTATAGCGGCAGGGTGGGAGGCACGGTCAGTCCTGAAGGGGTTATTTCAGGCACTGTCAGCGGTGCGGTAACCTGGGCCTGGACAGACACTGACGGGAATCCCCGTGAAAGTGTATTCCCCTTTTCCGGGAATATTACCGGCATGATTGTGGGCGGGACAACCGTCACGGCATCAGGCTCCTGGCATGCTTCAGACGGTGACGAGAGCGAGATGGGGTCCTGGAATGCGAATAAATTGTATTAAATAGGAGCCGAATGGTAGACTATTTTCCCTGATTTATTGATGTACTCCTGAGCAAGAGGTTTATTGAATTTTATGATGAATAAGACTATACAAAAAATACTGATTGCCAATCGCGGAGTCCCTGCGGTGCGGATCATGCATACCTGTCGTGACCGGCAGATCCCGACAACGGCTGTCTACAGCGATCCCGACCGGCTTGCGCACCACGTTTTTATGGCTGATGCAGCCGTGCATATCGGTGAGGCCCCGCCGGCTGAGTCATACCTGAATATGGACAAGCTGGTTAACGCAGCGTTGAAAAGCGGTTCTGACGCCATACATCCCGGCTGGGGGTTCCTGGCAGAAAACGAGGCCTTTGCCCAGAGGGTGATCGATGCAGGTCTCACCTGGATAGGCCCGTCGCCCGAGGTGATCCGCATGATGGGGGACAAGATCCAGGCCAAGGTCCTGGCCCAGAAGGCGAATGTACCGACCATCCCCGGGATAAGCAGTGTCAACAATATTGAAGAGATCAGGAAGTGGATGGCCGAAGAAAACGTCCAGTTCCCGATCATGATAAAGGCTGCTGCGGGCGGCGGCGGCAAGGGGATGGTCAAGGTGGAGAACCAGGATCAAATGGCCACGGCCTTTGCCCAGACCCGTTCAGAGGCGAAGAAATCCTTTGGAGACGAGACCGTGCTTGTCGAGAAGTATATCGAGCGCGGAAGACATATAGAAGTTCAGATCGTTGCTGACCAGCATGGCAATGTGGTGCATCTGTACGAGCGGGAATGCACGATTCAGCGGCGCAACCAGAAGGTGATCGAAGAGGCCCCCTCTCCGTCGCTTGACGACGACCTGCGCCAGGAACTCTGCTTTACCGCGACACGCCTGATGAGAGAGATCGGCTATACGACCGCCGGGACGGTCGAGTTTATCTTTGATTCCGCCACCAGGAAGTTTTATTTTCTTGAGGTGAATACGCGGCTCCAGGTGGAACACGGCATTACCGAACTGATCACCGGCCTTGATATTGTCGGCATCATGATCGATGTGGCTGAGGGCAGGCCCCTGCCCTTTAAACAGACTGATATCCATCCGAACCGCTGGGCTCTCGAAGTCCGGCTGAATGCTGAGGACCCGAAGACCTTCAGCCCGTCCTTCGGCAATATTACGAGACTCCAGACGCCGATGGGCCCGAATGTCAGGGTCGCCTCGGGTGTCTATGAAGGTGCGGATATCCCCCCCTATTATGATTCACTTTTTATGCTGCTGATGACAGCAGGGGCCGACAGGAAAGATGCCCTGCGGGTCATGGACCGCTCCCTCGGCAGGAATCTCAGGGTCGAGGGCGTCAAGACCCTGCAGCCGCTGCTGCTGAGCATCATCAGGCACCCGTCGTTTATCGAAGGAGATTTTTCGACCAGGTTTATTGAAGAGCATATGGATGAACTCATATCCCGTTTCAGGGAAAAGAACAGCGAGGACGAAGTGCTGAAGATTGCACGGCATGTTGCCGAGATCTCGGCGCTCGGGCCCCAGAAATGGATGTAGGCTCAGGAAGAATGGCAATACCCGCTCCGCGGCCTCCCGTGTCGGCCGCTGTCTTTGCGCGGCCGGGAATGTCCGCGCGCGATATTGTCCGCGCGGTCCGCTCGCTCGATGGCGTCTGTCTGACCTCAGTCGGCATGCGGGATGCCGGCCAGTCTGATTTCAAGAATCGCCACCGGATATACGACCTTAAGACCCTGGCCCCTTATTATGAAAAAATGGGCCTTTTCAGTGCTGAATGCCACGGCGGTGCCCGGTGGCACGTCGGCATCATGAACCGCAGAGAGAACCCCTTTGAGGAAATAGCCCTTCTGAGAGAACTGATGCCGGATGTCCTGCTGCAGACACTTATCCGGGAGACCAGCCTGTTCGGGTACCGGCCTTATCCTAAAAACGTGATCGAACACGTCGTGGCGAGAGTTGATATCGATGTCTGGAGATGCTTTTCATTCCTGAATGATATAAGAAATATGCGCTCGGTTGCAGAAGTGGTCATGAAGCGCGGCAGGCTGTTTGAACCGACCATCTCTTTTACTGCTGCTGACTGGGCAACGGATGAGTATTACCTGGGAGTTGTCCGGGAGATTCTGGACCTCTGCTCCGGGACGGATGAAATCGTCCTCTGCGTAAAGGACATGGCAGGGGTCGGAGACATAAAGCGTATCTACAATCTTATTGATGCGATAAAGCAGAAATATCCGGAACTGGTGGTCCAGTACCACCGGCATATCACGGACGGACTTGCGCTGCCTGCCCTTCTTTCTGCTGCCCGGGCCGGGGCCCAGATCTTTGATGTTGAAGAAGATTCGCTGATCCGCTTTTACGGGCATCCCCCGATCCTGGGTGTGCAGGCTTATTTTGAGGAGTCGGGCATCCGTGTGCACCTCGACCGCAAAGAGGCTGTTGCCGCTGTCCAGAAGGTCCGCGAATGGATCGGTGATTATGAATGGGCCGAGTCCCCCTTCAAGGGCTATGACCATACCGTTACGTTGCACCGGATGCCAGGGGGCGCCTTCCCCAGTTCTTTTGAGCAGGCGGATAAGGGTGAGTTTCTCCATCTGATGCCGGCGATATTGAAGATCATGTCTCTCTATAACCGGATCGTAAAATATTTCGATGTCACCCCGGGGTCCCAGATCACTTGGGTCACCTGCAGCGGCATTGTCAATCGTTATGCCAAAGAACGCGGAGACGCCGGGGTCCGACATGTTACGGAGCTGCTCACGAGGTTTGTAGAAGAGCAGGGGCAGGACTTTGCGGCCATGACAAGGCCTGAGCAGGATGAACTGCTGCTGCTTTTCCGGGGAGCCCCGGGAGATTTCAAAAATCTGCTCCTCGGGAACTATGGCAAGCTCCCGGTCGGCTGGCCGGCTGAGTGGATATATCAAAGCACTTTTGGCGAAGAGTGGGAGCAGAAGATACAGGAGCGGAAGGACCTTTCACCCCTTGATCTCCTGAAAGATGATGACCTTGACCGGTTGAGGGACGGTCTGCATGACGCGCTCGGCAGGGTGGCGTCAGAAGAGGAGTTCATTCTCTTCCTGATGCATCCCAAGGACGCTGTGGACTATATTGTCTTCAAGGAAAAATACGGCGAAGCGCCGTTGGTTCTGCCGACAGGTGTCTGGAGAGAAGGGTTGAGGAAACCGGGTGACCGGGTTGATTTCGAACTCTGGGGCAAACCTTATTCCATTGAACTGGTGTCGGTCGGGGCAGAGCATGACGGCATTATCCATGTGGTCATGCGGGTGAACAACAAGACCCGGGTCTACCCGGTTGAGACCCCGAGGGCGAAGAAGGCCGAGATCAGGATGGCCAAAGGCCCCAGTGATATCGGAGCCCCGATAAACGGCAATGTCTGGAGAATCGGGAACCCTGAAAGAGGAGTTCTCAGGGCCGGCGACATTGTTCATAAGGGTGAGGAGATTGTGAACCTCGAGGCGATGAAGATGGAAAATGCTGTGTTGGCTCCCTTTGACGCGCAGATTACTGAGGTCTGCGTCAAACTTAATGAAACGGTCCAGGAGGGCCAGCTCCTTTTCGTCATCGGGAAGATCTAAGTCCTCGCGGGATCCATAAGTGCAAAACAGGCCTCAGCAGGATTTCCGGGCCTGCGATCAAATCTACCCCGGACAGCATGACAACAGTATGTGCGCTCATTCTCGGACCTTTGCAAGGTCCTCCGAGGCACCGGCGCAACACGCCGCTGAATCCGCTTACATACTGTTCCCCCGCTGTCCTTTGTCCGTGGCAGCAGGATTTCGGGACTTATGAGCATAATTGGCTGCTTTACAGGGCAGGGGCTTCTATGCTAACCTTATAGACGCATAACGACGTATATATTCAATAATTAAGGCGGTGATTTCAATGGGAATCGAAAAAAACAAGACAGAGATTATTCAGAATTACAAGATTCACGAGAAGGACACAGGCTCTTCAGAAGTTCAGATAGCCATCCTCAGTGAACGGATAACGTATCTTACAGAGCACTTCAGGATGCATCCCAAGGATCATCACTCAAGGCGCGGGCTTCTTATTATGGTTGCTCAGAGAAGGAAGTTGCTCGATTATTTAAAAAGAACAGGAAAAGAGCGGTACGACACAATAATCAGCCGACTCGGCATAAGGAAATAGACTACATGAAGGAACAGATTGCTACGATTGAAATTCGGGGAAAAGAACTCAGCTTTAAGACAGGGAAGATGGCCAGACAGGCCGACGGATCTGTTATTGCACAGTATGGTGATACCGTTGTACTGGCTACCGCGGTAAGCAACAAGACCCCGAGAGAAGGCCTTGATTTTTTTCCCTTAACCATTGATTACCTCGAAAAGACGTATGCTGCAGGCAAGATACCCGGAGGGTTTTTCAAGAGAGAGGGCAGGCCGACTGAAAAGGAAGTCCTTACCTCCCGCCTTATCGACCGTCCGTGCAGGCCGCTTTTTCCCAAAGGCTACAGCTGCGAGACCCAGGGCATTGTCAACGTGCTTTCCTATGGCGATGAGAATATAGCCGATATCCTCGGCATCATTACGATGTCTGCAGCCCTGCATATATCCGATATACCTTTCAACGGGCCAGTTGCTGCAGTGCGCATCGGCCGGGTGATGGGTTCGTTTATCATCAACCCTGATCTGCGCGAGGTCGAAGAGTGCGACATGAATCTGGTCGTTGCCGGTACCGCCGATGCGGTTGCGATGGTTGAAGGCAGCGCGCAGGAGATGAGCGAGGCAGACCTGCTTGAGGCGATTGACCTTGCGCATGCAGAGATAAAAAGACTCTGCAAGGCCCAGCATGAATTCAGAGAGAAGGCGGGCAAGGAAAAGCGGATCTTTGTTACCCCTGCTAAGGACGAAGAGCTGAAGAACAGGGTCAGTGACCTGTCTTTGGAGAAGATCAAGGAGGCCATTGTCATCCCTGATAAAATGCGGCGTCAGGCAGCACTCGATCAGATCCTGAAAGAGATCATCGCAGCCATAAACACTGAAGAGAAGGACAGGTCAAAGGAGATATCCGCGGTCTTTGGCGATATAGAGAAGAACCTTGTCAGGAACATGATCCTGAACGATAATATCAGGGCGGACGGCAGGAAGCCGGACCAGATCAGGCCGATCGACTCTGAAGTGGGTATACTCCCCAGGACCCATGGGTCAGCCCTTTTTATAAGGGGCGAGACCCAGGCCCTTGTGGTCGTGACGCTCGGCACCACTGATGACGAGCAGAGGATCGATTCGCTTGAGGGTGAATCCTCAAAGGCCTTCATGCTGCATTACAATTTCCCTCCGTTCAGCGTCGGCGAGGTCAAGCCTCTGCGGTCACCGGGCAGGAGAGAAATAGGGCACGGTATTCTGGCTGAACGTTCACTGAAGGCGGTCATGCCGTCGAAGGCTGATTTCCCGTACACCGTCCGGATCGTCTCCGATACCCTTGAATCAAACGGCTCCTCGTCAATGGCAACGGTCTGCGGCGGGACCCTGGCGCTGATGGATGCCGGCGTGCCGATTAAGGCCCCGGTAGCGGGTATTGCGATGGGTCTGATCAAGGAAGGCGACCGGGTTGTTGTTCTGACTGATATCCTCGGCCTCGAGGACCATCTCGGAGATATGGATTTCAAGGTGACTGGTACTGATAACGGCATCTGCGCCTTCCAGATGGATACCAAGATCGGCGGGATCTCCCGCGAGGTCATGCTCCAGGCTCTTGAACAGGCGCGGCAGGGCAGACTGCATATCCTCGGCAAGATCAGGGAGACCCTGACCGAACCACGGCTGCAGATGTCGATGCATGCACCAAGAATTTACACGATGCAGATCAAACAGGAAAAGATCCGTGAGGTCATCGGGACCGGCGGTAAGGTGATCCGCGGGATCATCGAGCAGACAGGCGTCAAGATCAACATCGACGACAGCGGTCTGATCAATATCGCTGCCTCGGACGGCGAAGCCGCACAGAAGGCGATCGATATCATTAACGGTATTCTTGCAGAGGCAGAGATCGGCAAGATATATACCGGCAAGGTCAAGAGGATCATGGATTTCGGGGCCTTTATCGAAATCCTCCCCGGGACCGAGGGGCTCTGCCATATCTCGCAGCTTGATGAAAAACGCGTCGCAAAGGTGACGGACGTTGTCTCGGAAGGCGACGAGGTCATTGTCAAGGTGATCGAGATCGATAAGATGGGCAAGATCCGTCTCAGCAGAAAAGAAGCCATGGGGCAGAGCGCATAGAAAGCCTGACCTCACCGTAACAGCTCAACAAAAGAGGGGATGGCAGCATCCCCTCTTTTTTATTTTTTATCAGAAGCACGCTGCTACCGATAGAATCCAGGGGGAAAAGAATGTTTACAAAAGCAGACCTCGAAAATGGCATCCCGGTTGTTATGGAATCCTTCAAGACCGTCCGCTCGGTTGCGGTCGGCGTCTGGGTGAAGGTCGGCTCACGTCATGAGAAGACTGAAGAGAACGGCATCTCGCACTTTCTCGAGCATATGTTTTTCAAGGGCACCAAAAAGCGGGGGACCAAGGACATAGCCATCGAGATCGACTCGATTGGCGGTGACCTTAACGCCTTCACCTCGCGCGAGAACACTGCTTTCTATATCAAGGTCCTCGACGAGCATATCGAAAGCGGGCTTGACCTGCTGTCTGATATCTTTGTGCATTCCATATTCCCGGAAGACGAGATCGAAAAAGAGAAGAAGATCATCAAGGAAGAGATCAAGATGGTGGAAGATACGCCGGACGACTACGTCCATGACCTCTTTAACAAGACCGTCTGGGGCGACGAAGGCCTTGGCCAGCCGATACTCGGCAGGCGGGACACGATCGCCTCGTTTACCCGGGAGAGCATTGTTGATCACATACGGCATTACTATGGGACGAAGGACATTGTCATTTCCTGTGCAGGGAACTTTTCTGCGGACGAAATGCTTGTTCTGCTGAATAAAAAGTTCGGAGGGCTGCGCCACGGGACTGAAGCGAAGACAGGCCCGAAGCCGGTCTTCAATAAGGACGTGCGGGTGGTATCGAAGGAGATGGCAGAGGCACACCTCTGCATCGGCGTTCCCTCCATATCCCAGGTGAGTGACGAACGGTATGCGCTTTTTGTCCTGAACACAATCCTTGGGGCAGGTGTGAGTTCCCGCCTCTTCCAGGAGATCAGGGAGCGGCGCGGACTGGCGTACTCAGTCTATTCATACACCTCATCGTACCTTGATACCGGCCTCTGGGGCGTTTACGCCGGGGTCAGCAAAAAGAAGGTGCGGGAGGTTGCTGAACTGGTGATACAGGAGATGCTCGGTCTCAGGGACAGCGTTACCGACGCAGAACTGCAGCGGGCAAAGAACCATCTTAAAGGCAACCTGATACTGGGGCTGGAGTCGACCAGCAGCAGGATGAACAATATCGCCCGGCAGGAGATGTATTTCGGCAGGTATATTCCGCCGGATGATATCATCAAGGCGGTCAACCATGTGAGTATGCGCCAGGTCCAGGCCTTGGCTGAACGCCTTATCACCAAAGACGGTTTTGCGGTGACGGTCTACGGGCCTGTTCAGAAGAATGTGATGGATGGCTTGACCGGGAAGTGACGCAGGCGGCATAAGTTGATTTTTGGCGATTTATTCACGTATTCTAAAATTAGAAACTAAATTCTTAAATGGAGGCTACGCGATGTTAAAGATAACTGATAGTGCAGCAGAAAAGGCGAAGGAAATACTCAAGGCAGAGGGCAAGGAAGGCTGGGGACTCAGGATATTTGTGCAGGGCTCAAGCTGCTGCGGGCCGAGCTACGGCATGGATATTGATGAGAAGGCCGCTGACGGCGATGAGACAGTCGAGAAGAACGGCCTGAAGGTTTTTGTGAACGCAGAGACCTCGGCAAGTCTTACTGACAAAGAGATAGATTATGTTGCGAACGACCGGGGTGAGGGCTTTGTGATCAATGGCGGCGCAGCTCCTTCCTGCGGCTCTGGCGCCGGCGCTTCTTCCGGATGCGGTTCCGGCTGCAGTTCCTGCGACTAAACTTCCGCAATGTTTCCGTTCAGCAGACCCCGGAGACTGAGGAGCAGTGAGACAATCAGGCGGATGGTGAGGGAGACCTCACTCTCCGCCAATGATTTTATCTACCCTCTTTTTGCGACCTTTGGCCGTAATGTCCGCAAGGAGATCTCCTCGATGCCCGGCTGTTACCAGGAGTCTGTTGACCGCATTGTCAAACATGCCAAAGAAGTCCACAACCTCGGCATCCCGTCGGTCATACTCTTTGGTATCCCCGAGCATAAAGACGAGATCGGCTCCGGAGCCTTCGACCCGCATGGTGTAGTCCAGAAGGCGGTCAGGGCGATCAAGGACAAAGTTCCGGGACTCTATGTTATTACCGACGTCTGCATGTGCGAATACACGAGCCACGGCCACTGCGGAGTCATTGCTGACGGTGATGTAAAGAATGACCCCACCCTTGAACTGCTTGCGCGCGAGGCAGTATCCCATGCCGAGGCCGGTGCTGATATGGTGGCTCCGTCGGACATGATGGATGGCCGGGTCGAGTCAATCCGACTGGCACTGGATGAGTCAGGCTTTCCCGAGATCCCGATCATGAGCTATGCAGCAAAATATGCCTCGGCTTTTTACGGCCCGTTCCGCGAGGCAGCAGAGTCAACGCCTGAGTTCGGCGACCGCCGGTCGTACCAGATGGACCCGGCCAACCGGCGCGAGGCGCTGAAGGAAGTGATGCTCGACATTGACGAGGGGGCTGATATCGTCATGGTAAAGCCGGCCCTGTCATACCTTGATATTATTTCCGATATCCGCGAGCATTGCGCCCTGCCGGTGGCCGCCTACAACGTCAGCGGTGAATACTCGATGGTCAAGGCCGCAGCCAAACTCGGCTGGATCGATGAAGAGCGGGCCATGATGGAAATCCTCACCTCGATCAAACGCGCCGGCGCCGACCTGATCCTCACCTACTTCGCCAAAGACGCCGCAAAAGTCCTCAATAGATAATCGCGCGTTCCCACTACAAACTGACTTTTGACCCGGAACCAGGCTAGCCTCAAAACGGAATGTCAAGTTGACAATTACTTCGCAGTAGTGCGATTATAAAATCATGCAAAACAGATGGGAACTCAGAGTTTTTCTCCTTATGGTCTGGGTGCTTTTTTCTGCATGTATTCCTCAGAATGTAAGTCTGAAGTTGAAGGAAGAGGCGGCGGGCAGGGTTCCTGATAAACACAAGGCCTGTGATGTCTGCCATAATTCGGTACGTCCCGAAAAAGGCGATGAGCTGTTCACTCAGGGGACCGACCCTTCTGCGCAATGCCTTACACTAAATGCCATCCGAGTTATAATGTGAACCACCATCCGGTGGACTTTGTCCCTGAACCCAATGTGTTCGTGACGCCGGGCTCTCAGTTCCATCTCTTTGAGGGCAAAATAAGGTGTCTTACCTGTCACGATCCCCACGCCGGGCCTGGATACACCGAGACTCCGAAGTTTCTCAGGGGAGGGTACCCTCTGGACATGCCACCCAATCTCCGGGACAGACGGCGCTTATGTTTTGAATGTCATTCCCGGGAAAAGTATGCAGATACCAATCTTCATAAAATGATCGATAAAGAAGGAAAGCAGGTTCAGATTAGCGGCAAGTCTGTATGCCTCCATTGCCATAAGACGGTTCCGGATCCCGAGATACACCGCAGGAGTGATGTGCGGTTCAGGGCTGATATTGCTTTTATCTGCTGGCGCTGCCATCCGCCGATGCCCGGAGGTTTTTTTATTGAGCACTTTCTGGCAAAACCGACCAAAAGGGTGCTTGATGAGATGGACCGCAATGAAAAGAGTATGCACGTTAAATTTCCTCTTCTACCCCGGGGAAGGATAACCTGTTCCACCTGCCATAATCCCCATCAGAAAGAAGTGATGCGAGAGGACCGTGCGATGACCGGGGCCGGAGAACCTAAACTGCTGAGACTTCCCGCCGCGACGATCTGCACCGGCTGTCATACGATAAGATAGCCACTTGCATTCCCGAAAAGGTTTCTATTCCATTCCTTCTGCAGCGGTTCGGCGTTACTCAATCCCGCGTTTCAGATCTTGTGCGCGGAAAGTGAGAGAAGTTCAGCCTGGAGATACTGGCGCATAATAATCCCGATCCAGACAAAATGATATAGCTGTATGCAAAGAAGGGAATCTCTGTGATCAAACTATACATAGACGCAGACGCCTGTCCGGTGAAGAACGAGGTCTTCAGTGTTGCCCGGCGGCATCAGTTGAAGGTCTATCTTGTTTCCAATTCGCCCTTAAGGATACCTCCCGACGAACTCATTGAACTGATTATCGTGAAGGATGGTTTCGATGCTGCTGATGACTGGATCGCAGCGCATATCACGGAAACCGACATAGCGGTTACTGCAGACATTCCTCTTGCAGCACGCTGCCTGAAAAAGGGCGCCCGGGTACTCGACCCCAAGGGACGGATCTTCAGTGAGGACTCCATCGGTGAGGCCCTGGCAAACCGCGAGTTTACCGCCTTTCTGCGCGACATGGGCACCATAACCGGCGGCCCGCCGCCCTTTGAACCAAAAGACCGCTCCCGCTTTTTGCAGCGATTAGACGAGCTCATTCACGCTATCATGCGGGGCAAGCGATAATCTGCCTGAAAGTAGCTCCAGCGCCCGAAACGCATTATGTATAAACTGCATTTCCTGAAAGTGGCCATTCCCTAGTACTGCTTAATATTCTCTTGCGTCTTGATACATGCTAAAATATACTACTAATAAGTAGGATATATCAGGAGGATACTATGACGGTCAAGACATCCGTGACACTTCCGGACGATGTTTACCATGAAGCAAAGAAACTTACCGGCAATTTCAGTTCTGTAGTCGCTGAAGCGCTCAGGGACTATCTGCGAAGCAGGAAAGTGGAAAAGGCTATGGAGAGTTTCGGGACATGGCAGAAAAGGGAAGAGGACAGTACAGCTATTGTTAATGACATGAGAAAGAAGGACAGTCGGCGTAATGCAGTCCGTCCTCATTGATACTGACGTTGCCATTGATTACCTGCGGGGGATCGCATATGCCCGCGATCTTATCGTACCGCTATGGGCAGAGGATAAAGCCTGCCTGAGTATCCTTTCTGTTTATGAGCTGTATGCCGGCATGAGGGACAACGAGCAGCAGCGGACAGAAGCATTCATTGACGCCTGCATACGTGAAGACGTTTCTGTCGATATTGCCCGTGAGGCCGGAGCCCTCTACCGCCACAGCAGAAAAAAGGGGAGTACGCTGACGCCGATCGACTGCCTTATCGCTGCGACAGCAAGCGCCCGTGGCTATAAAATCGCAACACGCAACCGCGCACATTATCCTGATAAAAAACTGCTTCTGGATTTCTGAGGTAGGAAAGCGGGAAAAGTTCAGCCTGGAGATGCGTACATCTCTTGAGGCTCGTACCGGCAGGAAAGTGACACTTGCGTTGGCGACATGAAGCTGCCGAAATATTAGCGAGACCTTTGTTGCCCGGCGGCCTCGGCTGAAGGTATATCTTGTGTCCAATTCATCGCTAGGGATACCTCCCTGACGAGCTCATTGAACTGATTGCCGTCCATGATGGTTTCGATGGAGCTGAGGATTAGATTGCAACGCATATTACAGGAACTATCCATCGCCTCCAACGATTCCCCGAGCCTGTTCGTGATACTATACATCGTACGAAGGAGGCTGTGTTCCACAGTCCGAGACTACAAAACAGAAGGGTGGATATTATGTTCAGGAAGAATATTGTATGCTTTGCGGTTACACTGTTGTATCTGGTTTCAGCAGCAGGGTATGCTGCGGGTGCCTCTAACACTTTCCTGGGGGGCGGCGCCGGAACCGGGGGAAGTTTCAACGACACCACCTATATAGGAGCTTTTGCCGGGAACGCCAACCCTGGAAATGCGAACACGTTTATCGGCTCCGGGGCCGGTGAGGGGGCAGTAACTGGCAGCGGCAATATCTTTATTGGTTTTCTGGCAGGTTTTGGTGCAAGTGTTTCTAACAAGCTCTATATTACCAATGAGAACACTCCCTTTCCGCTTATTGACGGCGATTTCTCTACTCGTGAGCTGACCGTTAATGGAGCGCTCATCGTGGCTACGCCCGTCATTGCTATTTCTGATGAACGCTACAAGAAAAATATTCAGCCTCTGGACGCAGCGCTTGAGAAGATAATGAGATTAAACGGTGTAAGCTATGACTGGAGGACTGATGAATTTGCCGGTAGAGGATTCACCAGAGATAAACAGATTGGATTTATTGGCCAGAATGTTGAAAAGGTGCTGCCTGAGATAGTCCAGACTGACAGCAGGGGATATAAAGCGGTTTCTTATGAGAAGGTAATTCCTGTGCTGGTGGAGGCCATGAAGGAGCAACAGACAAGAATTCAGGGTCAGCAAAAAGAGCTTAAGGAAAAGGAGACCGAGATTCAAGCTTTGAAAGATGCTGTCAGGGATGTCCTGAGCCGTGTTACCGTGCTTGAAAGTTCTGGCAAAACCCTAGCGGCAAAGTAGTCAGCTATTGTCTGCAGATGGGGTAGAATGGCACTGTTCCTTCCCGCCCCATCTGCAGAAAGTTTACTCCCCTGTCTACCACGTCTCAAAAAGCCTCCTGATATTCTCCCATTCCTTCGGAAGTGAATCAGCCCTTTCAAAGGCATAATCTTTATACGTCTTTACCTGAAGCCCGGCTGCGGTTTCGGTAATTTTTATGGCCCCGTCGAGGTCGGTGCGGAGCACCCGTATGTTCTGTAATTGTTCGAGCATCTCCGGGCTGGGGTGTCCGAAGGTGTTTTCTCTGCCGACGGAGATGACGGCTATGGACGGTGAGACTGCGGCAAGGAATTGCGGATTGGCAGAGGTCCTGCCGCCGTGGTGTGGTATCTTGATGACATCACTTTTTAACCAGTTTCCCAGGTGGGTCAGGTTCTCTTCCGCTTCTTCCTCGATATCACCGGCCAGCAGGAAGGAATGCTTTTCCCCCTTTATCTTCAGGACCAGTGAGGCATTATTTTCAGCCACGAAGTCATTGCCGTCAAGGGTATAGAATTCTTTATACGGATGCAGCAGAGCTATTTCATATCCCCTGCCCGTGATGATGTCTCCCCGCTCCAGACTTCGGTGGCCTGAGGCCGCAGATTCTGCAGATATTTCTTCATCCACTGCGGGGCCGCTTTCCCAGGTTTCTTTTATCCTAAATCTTTCCCTGATATAATCCCTCCCCCCGCAGTGGTCCGGATGCGTATGTGTTAAAGCGAGCGCGGTAATTTCTCTGATCCCCAGGTATTTCAGGAAGGCTGCTGTTTCCCAGCCGCTTCTGCCGGTGTCGATGACCAGCGTTTTTTTGTCCGGCAGCTGCAGAACCGCTGAATCGCCCTGGCCCGCATCGAGGAATGTGATACGTATGGCGTCTTTTGAAAAGAAGGTGAAGACTGCATATACAACAAAGGGAAGAATAGAGGTCAGAAGCAAAACCCTTTTTTTATCAAAAAAAAGATACAGGACAAGACCGGCATAAAGGAATATAAAGAGCACCGGGGGAAAGGCAGGGATGCTGATGTCGGCATGGGGAATCTCAGCCAATAAGCGGACGAGTTTTATAGACCAGTCTGCTGTAATTCCGACCAGGGGCTTCAGCAGATAGACGCCGGTCAGCAGGAAGGAGAAGGACGAAAGAAGGGCCAGTGCTACGAGGATCGAGCCGATGAGCGGCGAAGCAACAAGATTCGCGACCGGAGAGATGAGGGATGCGTAATGGAAATGGTAGGCCACAAGCGGGGCTGTCCCAAGTGTCACCACCAGTGCCAGCATAAGTGAATATTTTAGAAACCTGAGGACTTTGCTGCCTTCTGGAGGTGTTTCCTCAGGAGTGCTGTCCTGTTTTCGCTGCTCTGCATAATAGCCGATGAAGAGGACCGCCAGGAACGACAACTGAAACGAAAGCTGCAGGATGACCGCCGGGTCCCAGAGTGCAAGCAGAAAGCCGGCAAAGCAGAGTGAGTTCAGCCAGGCCCCTTTTCTGCCGATGAGCAGTCCGGCCAGGAACAGGGCTATCATGACGAACGATCTGACTGCCGGCGGGCTGCCTCCTGAGAGGCCGAGATAGAAGAGCATGAACGGGATTGTCAGGACTGCTGCCACTTCCGACGGGGTGGTATAAACAGTCAGCCTCACAAGGGCTGCATACGGAAGTCTTTTTATCAGGAAGGTGAATATGCCAAAGAGCAGGACTGAAAAAAGCCCGAAATGCGAGCCGGATATGCTCAGGATATGGGTCAGGCCGGTTGCGTTGAAGGCATTCTTCAGCCCGTCACTCAGGTATTCTGTCTTTCCGGTGGTTATGGATATGATCAGGCTCGCAGAGTCAGGACTGAAGCTGTTCAGTAGATAGCGGTTCAGTCTGTCCCGATAGGCATCGAAGCGTGCAGAGACGGTGAAGGGCGGCTCTCCGGTCTGGTCTGCTGAGAGCAGGGTGCCATAGGGCCTGATCAGCTGACTGCCGCCCGGGTTCATCTTTGAACGGTCTTTTCCGGTCCTCAGCAGGATTTCATACTGGCTGTCATAGTCAGGATCGAAGTCATCAAACAAGGTGATTGTTTCACGGTCAGGCGCCTCAAGTTCCTCGCCCGACTCCTCGTCAATAATTGAGTCAGGCCTGAAGGTCCTCATGTCCCGGCCTGAGGCAGAAGTCTCTTTTCCGGGGATGAAGCGTCCGGTAAGCCGCAGTTCCCTGTTCCAGAGAGTGGCAGCTTCCTGTTCCGGAGAAAAGCGGAAAAAGGCATAGCCGATGCCGAGGATTATAAACAGCAGGAGGAGAAACCTTCTCCTGTAAGCTGCTGCAATAGAGGCGGTGAGAAATACAACTACGGTTGAGGCAGGGAACCAGGCAAAGAGATAGAAGAGGAGGATCCCGCAGAGAAAGGGGAGAAAAACAGTCATGACAATCCCCTGCTATTTCATCTTTTCTTTGATCACCTTTGAGATATCATTGCCGAGTCTGGTAATGGTCTTGAGGTCCTTGCCTTCGAGCATCACCCGTATTTTGGGTTCTGTCCCCGAGGCCCTGACCAGTATGCGGCCATTGCTTCCCAGACTTTTTTCCGCAGTTTTTATCGCCTGTTCTATCTCGGGTATGGTCCGGATATCCTGCCTTTTGGCGACTTCGACGTTTATTAATACCTGGGGAAAGAGCCTGATCTCCGAGGCCAGTTTCGAAAGACTCAGAGCCCTTTTCTTCATGACACTCAATACCTGCATGGCAGTAATGGGTCCGTCTCCGGTGGTGTTCAGATCGAGGAAGACGATGTGGCCAGACTGCTCACCGCCGAGATTATACCCTCCGGCCAGCATTTTTTCGACAACATAGCGGTCACCGACCTTGGTCCTCAGCAGGCCGATGCCTTTGCGTTCCAGAAACTTCTCCAGGCCGATGTTGCTCATAACGGTAGCGACGACTGTTTCCCCCTGGAGCCTGCCCTGTGCATGCATTTCAGCAGCACAGATCCCCATCACCTGGTCTCCGTCGATTACGTGCCCCTTTTCATCGCAGAGCAATACCCGGTCAGCATCTCCATCATGCGAAATACCGGCGTCGGCTTTATGCAGCAGCACCGCTTTTCGGACCTCTTCCATATGAAGAGTTCCACAGTCAAGGTTGATATTGACTCCGTTCGGTTTGTCGTGAATGGCAATCACCTCTGCCCCCAGTTCGCGGAGAAGCCAGGGGGTTGTCTTGTATGCGGCACCATTGGCACAGTCGACAACGATTTTCATGCCCTCGAAGGACAGGCCCCGGGGAAGGGTTGATTTGATATATTCGATATACCGGCCGGTTGCATCATCAAGCCGGAATGCCCTGCCGACCTCAGCCCCTTTTGAGCGGTGGCGTACCAGGTGGTCATCTGCCACGAGTTCTTCAATCCGCTGTTCGGTCGCATCGGGAAGTTTAAAGCCGTCATATGAAAAGAACTTGATCCCGTTATCCTCGAAAGGGTTGTGCGATGCTGAAATGACGATGCCTGCATCAATCCTGAGTGTCCGCGTCAGATAGGCGATGCCGGGGGTCGGCACAGGACCGACAAGCGTCACGTTCATGCCCATCGAACAGATACCCGAGGTCAGGGCGCTTTCGATCATGTAGCCGGAAAGTCTTGTGTCCTTACCGATCAGCACCATATTTCTGCCGTGGTGCTGTTTTCTCAGGACAATAGCCGCAGCCATGCCGACCCTCAATACATTTTCAGGTGTCATCGGGTGCCGGTTGATACTCCCTCTGATGCCGTCTGTGCCGAAAAGTCTCATTTCTTCCTCCCCGATATTACGATCTTGACCTTCACGGTTGAGACCTCTGGTGTGACATTTGCCCCGGCCGTATCGATCTCCAGACTCTGGGAAACAGATTCATAGAGCCCGGTAATGTCCAGGGTCTCTGTTTTGAGGCCGGTTACTTTTCTGACGTCCGACTTCAGTCCCTGCACCAGGATGTCCCGCGGATCAACCTCAACTGATTTAACTGAATAGCCCTGGTCCGGAGTCCCGATAATAACAGGTGTGACCGGTACGATTTTGGTTGCGGTCTCATCCATCCTGACCTTGAACGAGGTCGGCGATACGGTGGTTACGGCCATGGCATACGGCAGCTTGATTTCGTCTTTGCTGATATAGAAGGTGCCCTCTCCTTTTTTTGCCTTGCTCAGATCAATCATGACCCTGATGTTCGAGGCCTTGACGTTCTTCATGATCCGCTCCTGGCCCCTGATATTGACGACCGCCATCTTGCTGCTGCTGCCGGCTATGCCGAGACCGGCCGGGATATTTCTGAATTCAATCGGCACTTCAACTGAAATCTCTGACTGTCCCCTGGAGGTGACAAAATACCAGAGGAAAAGCGCAATCAGGATTGCCGCTATTTTGAGTCCGAGGTTTTCCATCAACAGCCGTCTCATTTTTTCCCCTGTTTTACCGTGAAGAGATCTGTCAGCAGGTCCCTCAGGGTGCCCATATCCATTTTGTTTTCGAGTTTACCGCCAATGGCTACGGAGATAGCCCCGAGTTCTTCCGAAACAATAATCGCGACCGCATCTGTTTCCTCGGTAAGGCCGATGCCGGCCCTGTGGCGTGTCCCGAGTGCCTTGTCTACCTCAGACCGGAGCGTTATCGGCAGAAAACACCCGGCTGCCGCAATACGGTTCCCCTTAATGATGACGGCTCCGTCATGGATCGGCGAGGTCGGGTGAAAGATGCTGAGCAGGAGTTCCTTCGAGACCTTGGCGTCAAGCAGGGTCCCCACCTCGACAAAGTCCTTGAGGCTGGTGTCCCGCTCGATAACAATTAGGCCGCCGATTTTTCTGTTGGCGAGGGAAACTGCAGCCCGGACCACTTCTTCCAGGGATTTGAGTTCTTCTGCCTTGGTGAAAGTCGAGAGAAACTGGGCCTCGCCGATGTGCGCCAGTGCTCTCCTGATCTCCGGTTGAAACAGCACAACCATGGCGATCACGATCTGCGCCCAGAAGCTCTGGACCAGCCAATCGATCGTAAACAGTTCCAGGTGCCGCGAGGCCAGCGAGGCCAGTAGAAGCATGCCCAGTCCGATCAGCATCTGGGCCGCCTTAGTTCCTTTTATGATCCGGAGCAGGCGATAGGTGATGACCGAGACGAGGAAGATGTCAAGGAAGTCAAGTATCCATCTATGTTGTCGTAAGAGTTCTATCATAGTTGCTTTTGTCGTGTCTGCCGAAGATTTTGCTACCCTTGGATATTATATATGAACTGCCTGCAATTTGCATGAGCGCTGTAACGATTAGATCTTTTGGCAGGGGCAGTTTCAGGCCCGGGACATGCGGTGACTGCATCCTTTACAAATCCGGAGACGTGTTGCTATTATATAATGTTTTGGAGAGGTGCCCGAGTGGCCGAAGGGAGCCGCCTGCTAAGCGGTTGTGGGGGTAACACCTTACCCAGGGTTCGAATCCCTGCCTCTCCGCCATTTTTTCTGGCAAGAAAGCTTTTATCAGTGCTTCTGCTGATAAATAACTAAGGTTAACGTCTTTGACGGTTAACGTATCACAAGGAGGTTTTGGATGAAGAAAAAGATCTTGGCAGTAGCATGCAGCTTGACTCTGCTTGTCGCAGTAGGAGCCTGCAAAAAGAAACAGGAAACACCGGCAGGGCCGCCTGCAGGAGCACCCGGACAGCAGGGGCAGCTTCCTCCTGGTCATCCGGCAATGAATCAGCCGGGTCCTGGTGGCGTGGTTATGCCGAAGGGCGAGATGAAAGTTGCCGTGCCTGATGCAGTCAAGGGCAAATGGAAAGGCGTTGTTCTGTCTATTGAGGACAAGACAGCCAAGAAGAGTTCAGATCTGACAGCGAACCTTAACAGCGACGTGAAGATCCCGAATTCAAATCTGACCGTAAAAGTCGGAGAGTTTCTCCCTGATTTCAAGATGGAAGGACTTTCGATCACCTCAACGTCAAACGAGCTGAATAACCCTGCGGTAAATGTTGTTGTCATGGAAGGCGACAAGGAAGTATTCAAGGGCTGGCTTTATTCCAAGTTCCCGACGATCCATCCGTTTGAGCATCCCAAGTATGCGATGCTCCTGAAGAGCGGCGTCAAGAAGTAAGCATTATAGTTGCGCCGATATGCGCCCTTAGCTCAGCTGGATAGAGCGTCGGACTACGAATCCGTAGGTCGGGGGTTCGACTCCCTCAGGGCGCGCCACTAAAAGGCGCAATAGATTCAAGCAGTTACAGAAGAGGTTGCAGGTCTTAACCAAGGCTTGCAGCCTCTTTTTTGTGCAACAAATGTGCAAAATGTGTTAAAAACGAGATATTCAGTTATCCGTGTCGCAGGACGAGGAGGCAATGATGAGCAAAAAATCTGGAAGGGACATTTCGAAAAACTGTTCACAGGGTGAGTTTGTTCGCAAACTCAGGAGAATTGCCGATGCCGTGGAAAAGGGCAGAGGGTTTGAGATCCAGATAGCCGGGGAGAGGATATCTGTTCCGGCGGGGGCAGAGTTCAGCATCGAGCATGAACGTGAAGGGGTGAACGAAGAGATTGAGTTTCAGATCACATGGACAAGGGCGTGAATTGACCTTTTCACAGAGTCATAGCCATACGGGAAGGTGCAGACTCGAATATATCTTTAGCCCAGCGCTGCCCTGAGAGCCCTGCTCAGTCCCTCCAGGGTATACGGCTTGGCAATGACTCCTTTGAAGCCGAAATCTGTAAACCCGGCCATAATCGGGTCGTTCGAGTAGCCGCTTGAAACCAGGGCCACGACCTCCGGGTCAAGGATGCGCAGGGACTGTATGGTTTCCTTTCCTCCCATACCGCCGGGGATGGTTAAATCCATGATTACGGCATTGAATGCCTCAGGTGTATGGAGCGCTTTAGTATAGAGGTCCAGGGCTTCCACTCCGTCCCGGGCAAAGAATACCTCGTATCCAAGGGTGCGCAGCATTTTTCCTGCTATATCCCGGACCATCTTTTCATCATCCATGACCAATATTCTCCCCGTGCCTTGTATGGTAACGGTTCCCATTGCCTCCGGGGGCAGGGGTTTGTCCTGTGAGGCTTTAAGATAAACAGTGAAGGTGCTGCCGACTCCGGATTTTGAATCCACCGTTACCTGCCCGTCATGCTTCTTTACTATTGAGTAGACGGTCGAGAGCCCCAGTCCGCTTCCCTTCTGCTTGGTCGTAAAGTAGGGGTCGAAAATTCTGGAAAGATGCTCCTGCGGTATGCCGGTGCCGGTATCGGCTATTGCAATCTTAACGTAGTTGCCCGCCGGCAACAGGGGAATGTCATTTTCTGCTGGTGTTACATTGAGCGCCTGCACCGCAAGGGTGCCTCCGTTTGGCATTGCCTGAATGGCATTGACCGCAAGATTATTAAAAACCTGATTCAGCTGTCCTTCATCGGCATTCAGATTCCAGAGTTTTTCGTCTATATGAAATACTGCTTTTACCGGAGAACCGGATAGGGCAAAACTTATTGCTTCTTTCAAGGTACTGCTGATATTAACGGTCTTTTTTATAGGGGCACCGCCCCGGGAAAACGTGAGCAACTGCCGGGTTAAGTGCGTGGCCCGCAGAGAAGCCTTTTCAGCGTCTTGGAGTCTTTCATATGCGCTGTTGCTCTGGCCGATATACAGTTTTGCCAGGCTGATATTGCCGACAATGGAAGTCAGGAGATTGTTAAAATCATGTGCCAGCCCTCCTGCCAGTACACCCACTGATTCAAGCTTCTGGACCCTGACCAGTTCTTCTTCCATCTTTTTCTTTTCCGTGACATCCCTGACTACTTCTATCCCCGCGATGATTTCCCCTGTGGCGTCTCGAAGAGGTGAGGTGGTCAATTCAAAATAGCTGGTTCCGTGAGGGAATTCAACCTTTCTTGCTGCCGTATGTATCTCTCCGTCGAGGAATGTTTTGGCTACAGGGCAGCTATCGCAAACCTCGGACTTCCGTTCATAGCCCTCATAACAGTATTCACCCAGATGGCTTCCGACCATATTTATGTGAATCTGATTCTGGTACAGCACCTTATACTCTCTGTTCTGGATGCTTATTCCGTCGCCAATTCCGGCGATAATGGCATTAGTTTTCTCCTTCTCATTCTGGAGGGTTTCGAGTGAGTTTTGGAGTTGTACCCCCATAGTACTAAAGGATCTGGATAGCTCCCCGATCTCATCAGCCCGTTCACTGACCGGGATCTGCTCCCATCTGCCTTCCCCGATTTTCTTTGCTGCTGAAGACAAAGTGATTATCGGCTGAACTACCCAACGGGAGGTCCAGATGCCAAAGCCGATCGCTATCATTAGGGCGGCCAGGCTGAACAGCAGTGTGGTCCTGTTGTTTGCACTGATATGTTCCATGAAGTCTGCTTCCGGCAGAATGACTGCAGTAAGAAAATCAATGCCGTCATTCCGATAGGGTGCTACCTGGAGGAAATACCGTTTGCCGTCAACGTCCTCCACAAGGCGCTGATGACCTGAAATAGACTGCAGATTAGAAAAGTTGCTGACCAACTGTCTTCCGGCTTCCGCGATCAACGGATTTTTACTTTCCTTCAGGGACAGTCTTTTTATAATACCTTTTGCATTATCAACCACGATGTAGGGAGTTTCCCTGAAGGAAGAAGCCACGACATTCCCGTCCCGCTCAATTATAACGACCTGGCCGAATTTGCCGATCTTCAGGCTGCGCAGAAATTCACTGATTTCTCCAAGCGATACATCAGTCATGAAGATACCCTTCAATACGTTGCTGCTGTCGATATAGGGTGCTGCCGCAGTCAGATCCAGCCGTGCGCCGGTAACCGAAGCACTTATCCTTGCCCAGACCGGCTTCCCTGCTTTTTTCGCAGTCTGATACCAGTCCCGGGTACGTGCGTCATAGTTCGGCTTCTCGCGAATGACGGTGTTGGACATATAACCCTGCTGATTCGCGGCATAGCGGCGAATAGACCCGTTCGTCAGGCTGCGGTGTGCCAACACAATATATTTTTCCGGTTCATTAGCCCCAATAAAATCACCTTCCCGCGAACCAAAGGCGATAGTTCCCAATCCCCGGAACCTCTGCCCCTGGTCCCAAAAATAATGGGAGAGTTGTTGTACATTACCTACATCGAGCAGCCCCTGCTGCGCGAGATGCAGATTGGTATTATTGATAGACTCGGCAGTGTTGAGATAACTGTCAAGATGCTGCTCTATGCGGGACATGATCTCGGTGCAGAGCTGGCTGGCCATATCGTCCACTGTTTTTTGGCCGTTGCGGTAGGAGATGTAACCGGTTACACCGAAGGCGGCAATAATCTGGAACGTAAACAACAGTGGGAGAATAGTGCGTAACGAAAATCCCCTTCCCCTTGGTGCGGACGGTGTGGCTGATTCATTGCTCATGTTGCACTAATATACACCATGTTTCTGCTATAGAACAATGAAGGGGGGTTCTGCTGAGGCTCTTTTATTTGCTTTTTTTGGTTTCGTCCCAGGAGGCGGGATCGTGTATGGATTCCAGGTGTGTTATAACCGTAACATTCGGCAATGCAGACCTGATATCTTCCTCCATATGTTCGAGCAGTTTGTGCCCCTGGTCAACGGTCCAATATCCGGGGACCAGCACGTGGAGTGATACAAAGCGGTGCGAACCTGCCTGCCGTGTGCAGAGTTCATGGCACTGTATATTGGCATCGCAGAACTTGTCCAGGACTTTCTCGACGGTCTTCAGTTCATCAGGCGGCAGTGCGGTGTCCATAAGTCCCAGCACCGATTCGCGCACGATGCGCACTCCTGACCAGATAATATTTCCGGCGACAATGAATGCAACGATAGGATCCAGTCGCTGCCATCCGGTGACAGCCACTGCTCCGACGCCGACCAGGACACCTGCAGATGTCCAGACATCCGTCAGGAGATGATGCGCATTAGCTTTAAGTGTAATGGAGTCATGTTTTTTTGCAGCTTTTAACAGAATAAGCGCCACAAACAGATTTACCAGGGAGGCTGCGACGGAAACCCCCAGCCCCAGTCCAATCTGTTCGAGGGGCTTTGGTGAGAGCAGTCGCTGTCCTGCAGCAACCGCAATACTGATCGCTGCCAGCAGTATCAGGGTGCCCTCAACGCCACTGGAGAAGTATTCCGCCTTGCCGTGGCCATAGTGGTGGTCATCGTCAGCAGGGCGGGCTGCTATTGTTAACATTGTCAGTGCCATGATTGCGCCAACAAGGTTGACCAGGGATTCCATTGCATCTGAAAGCAGGCCGACAGAGCCGGTCAGCATATACGCAACCGTCTTTAGTCCCATAGTGACAATGGCCGCTGCAATCGAAAGCCACGCGAAGCGGGTAAGGGAAGAATGCCCGGCTATCAGGGCCTCCTTTTCCATTAAGACGTTCTCTTTCTTAAGGCGTCAGCAAAGGGGGTATTGGCAAACCTCTCCGGCTTGCTCTCTTTTTTCAGGAGTGGTGCCTTTGGGGTGGCAGTTTTTACTTTCGGAGGCATTTTTTCTGCCGGGGCATCCTTGATTGCCTGCTTGCTCTTCATGGAAAGGCCGATGCGTTTCCTCTGCAGATCTACTGTCGTTACGGTGACCATAACCTTCTGGTGTACCTTTACAACCTCCCCTGCGTCTTTCACAAACCTGTCCGAGAGTTCACTGATGTGAACGAGACCATCCTGATGCACGCCGATGTCCACAAAGACGCCAAAGGCCGTGATGTTTGTAACGATCCCGGGGAGCTTCATGCCCGGATGCACGTCCTCCATCTTTGAAACACCTTCTGAAAAGCTGAAAGACTCAAACTGCTCGCGCGGGTCACGCCCCGGCTTGGCAAGTTCATTCATGATGTCTGTGAGCGTCGGCAGGCCGATGGTATCGTTCACGTATTGGGTCAGGTTGATGCCCTTCCGGAGTTCGGCTGAAGTCATCAGGTCAGCGACCGTGCAGCTGTTGTTGCCGGCCATGGCTGAAACGATATGATAACTTTCCGGGTGCACTGCACTTGCATCAAGCAGATTTTCGGCATTGCTGATGCGGAGAAACCCTGCCGCCTGTTCAAAGGCCTTTGGCCCGAGACGCGGCACTTTTTTCAGTTCCTCTCTCGTCCTGAAGGGGCCGTGCTCATTCCGGTATTCCACGACTCCTTTTGCCAGCTGGGGGCCGAGACCAGAGACATACGTGAGGAGCTGTTTGCTCGCCGTATTGACCTCGACCCCGACTCTGTTGACGCAGCTAATAACAATGTCATCAAGGCTGGCCTTCAGCGCTGTCTGGTCAACATCATGCTGGTACTGTCCGACACCTATCGACTTCGGATCTATCTTGACCAGTTCGGCCAGCGGGTCCATAAGACGCCGTCCTATCGAGGCGCTGCCCCGGACCGTGAGGTCGAGGTCAGGAAATTCCTCACGGGCAACGTCCGAAGCAGAATAGATTGAGGCGCCGCTTTCATTTACCATGACGACCTGGACATGTACCGGCAGGCCAATTCCCTTGATAAAGGTTTCGGTCTCTCTCCCGGCCGTGCCATTGCCGATGGCGATTGCCTCAATATTGAACCGCTTACACAGGTCGAGAACTTTTGTCTTTGCCTCGCCGACACCTTTGTCAGAGAAATGTGGATAAATGGTGTCGTTATGGAGGAGCTTTCCCTGTTGGTCAAGACAGACGACCTTGCAGCCTGTCCTGAAGCCCGGGTCAAGGGCAAGGACGTTTTTCTGCCCGAGAGGCGGCGCAAGCAGAAGCTGCCTGAGATTCTCGGTAAAGACCCTGATCGCTTCCTGATCAGCCCTCTTCTTGACCGCCAGCCGGAGTTCGGTCTCCATGGCAGAGGAGAGGAGCCTGCGGTAGCTGTCCTGGACTGCGAGGCGCACCTGTTCTGCTGAAGCGTTCGTCCCTCTGACAAACAATCCTTCGAGCATGGGCAGAACTTCTTCTTCAGGCGGGACTATGCGCATGGCAAGAAAGCCTTCATTCTCCCCGCGCCGTATGGCAAGGACCCGGTGTGAGGGAGCTTTTGTTACCGGTTCCTCCCATGCGAAATAATCCCGGTACTTTATGCCTTCCTCTTCTTTGCCGGTTATGACCTTTGACCTGAGAATGCCTTTTTCTGTGAAGAGACCGCGCATCTGTTCTCTGGCCTTCTGGTCTTCGTTGACCCATTCGGCAATGATATCGCGGGCCCCGGCCAGGGCATCCTCAGCAGATGCGACGCCCTTTTCTGAATTCAGAAACAGGAGGGCTTCAGCAGCGGTATCAAAATCTTCCTGCGCGAAGAGCCTTACTGCCAGAGGTTCCAGGCCCTTTTCACGTGCCACCGTGGCCCGGGTGCGGCGTTTTGGTCTGAACGGAAGGTAGATGTCCTCCAGCACGACCATCGAGTCCGCAGTCTCTATCTTAGCCTTCAGTTCGTCTGTCAGAAGTCCTCGCTCTTCGAGGGATGTCAGGATTGCCTCCCGCCGTTTGTCGAGCTCGCGGAGCTGCGCCAGCCGGTCCCGTATGGCGGTGACTGCCACCTCATCAAGGCTTCCGGTTGCCTCTTTTCTGTAGCGGGAGATAAAGGGCACGGTTGCCCCTTCGTCCAGCAAAGAGACCGTGGCTTCGACCTGATGCGGTTTTATGCTGAGTTCTGCTGCGATGAGTCTTATATGTGTCTGCTCCATTATTTCCTCGCGGGTAATTAATTTCAGGTGATTATTGTATCATGCAGGGCATTTATTTGCCTTATGCTGGCAGAGGGAGATATCCCGGATCTCCCTCTGCCAGCGTGAGGAAACGTGACTCTGCTAACTGCAAGGGTATAAGTCTTAGATGGTTTAGACCAGCGCCGAGAATCTGATTGTTTCTTTATGGCCTTTCCGGGTCTTGGCTCCCGGAGTAAAAATCCACTTTTTCACCTGGCTGAGTATGCACTTTTCAGCATTTTTGTCGTTTGGAGTGGAGGACAGGACTTTTGCACCTGTGACCATCCCCTCAGCATTGACCCTTAATTCAACCGTTATCTTCCACGCAGAGGAGTTGCCGGGCAGACAACTGCGGAGCTCGCCTGAATGCTGCTCCAGATAAGCCTTGACCGTATCCCGTGACAATCCTGCTGTCACGGATACATCGGAAAACGTTACCGGCCTCACTGCGCTGGCCTTTGCCTCCTGCCTGGCGGCTGAGCTTTCCTGCTCCATCGCAGGCCCTGCGCCAGACATCATATTTCCTGCTCTCTGGGGTAGCAAAGACTTCTTCAGGACCCCGGCAGGAGCGGCTGCGGTCTGCACAGCATAATCAGATACTCCTTCCGGCAGGGGCAACGGCTGTCTGACCAGGGTCTGACTGCTATTTTTATTTCTGACTTCACTATCCGCAGCAATAAAGGAGGTATAGGCGGTCAGGAGATTGTACTGAAGTCCGAGCCCGGTAACTTCCTGTATCCGTTTGTCGTCAGACCTGAGGCGGTTATAGTCAGACAACAGTGCTATGCGATGGCGGGCCCAGAGATAACGGAGTGCAGCATTATCCTTAGAAAGAGCGGATGCAGCAACCGTTATCACCTCCTTGAATTTTCCATTGCCCGATATGCCTTTGACGATTATTTTTCCCTCAGGTTTGCCGCGCCATTTGCCGAATACGATGACCGGCCTGTCTGCCAGGACGTCCGGCACGGTGATCGGCTCGATAGCATAAGCGTCGAACCCTGCATAGTCGATGGTTATATGGGACAACAGTGGCGACTGGATCATGTTCCTGAAGGCGGCAGCACGCGCTGGTGCTTCCTCGGGCTTTGTGATAATAAAGGGCTCGCCATTGCCGACCCTGGCCATGCCTTCCAGGATATGGCGGTTGGTGCTGCTGCCTATACCGAAGGTGAACATATTGGCCCTGTTAAGGTTGTTGCGGATGAGGTCGAACACCTCCTCTTCAACACTGACATACCCGTCGGTCGCAATGACTACTGTTCTGGAGAAGTTCTCTGCCTGGGGCAGGGAAAGTGCCCGTTTCAGAGCAGGGAGCAGTTCTGTTCCTCCTCCTCCCTGCTGCTGGTCTATGAAAGAGATGCCCTTCCTGATGCTGTCCGGCGTTGCAGGCAGCGACTGCTCCGACAATACGGCCGATCCGCCCGAGAAGAGCAGGACATTGAAACGGTCCGTCGTGCGCAGATTGCCGAGGAGGTCTTTGAAAAGGCGCTTTGAGATGTCCAGAGGAAAACCGTGCATGGAGCCGGAGACATCTACAATAAATATATACTCCCTGCCCGGCATTTCTGCAGGGGTGAACCTTTTCGGCGGCTGGAGCTGCAGCAGGAAAATTTTCTCATTCCCGTGGTTCGAAAGCAGCAGGCCGGATTCTATACGGTCACCGGCGAGCTGATATTTCAGGATGTAGTCCCGGTTTCCACCCCGTGCTTCTGATTTGTCAAGACGCACCATGGCACGGGCAGGGCCATCATAGACGACATTGACTTTATGAGAACTGCAGAAAAGTTGACGGACCGGCAGTCCCGGGTTGAGGCTGACTTTTATGTCGAAGGTGTAGGTGGGGGCTTCCCCCTGATGCAGATGGGGGTTTGCGACCCATTTTTTAGTGTCCGAGGATGGGTTTGCTTCCGCAGCAGCGGGCTGATCTGAATACCGGGGGCCGACAACTGTAGGATAGACAAACTCATAGGTCTTGTCCTCGGGGACCAGCAGTTCGGTATAGCGTAATTCTACCGCAACCGTGTCCCCGGCCAGGATATTGGCCACGTTCATCTGAAAGACATTCGGCCGCTGCTGTTCCAGAAGGGAGGCGCTTCTGCCCTGTTTTTTTGCGTCCTCATATTCCTGCCGTGCCTCGTCCCGCTTTCTGATCTTCGCCTCGACAATGCGCTTGCCTATGGTCATTTTCATCCCGTAGACCGCGGCCCGTGTTGAGGCCGGGAAGACATAGACCGCCTCAAGAGTCCCTTTGCCCTCATTCCGATAGACCTGTGTGACCTTTACGTCAGCGATAACGCCGACGATATTTACGTCTGCAGCCGTTGACTTCAACGGCATCTGATCAAGGCCGGGCGCATCGCTTTTTACCAGGAAATAGGGGGAGAGGGTTTTGTCCTCAGGCGTTTTCTCCTGTGCAGAGGAGAGGACTGGGGAAAAAAGTGAAAACATAAGAACCGCGGTGAAAAATACTCTTGCTGTGCATACTGATTGTTTCATGATAACCTCCTTGAATTTAGTGCTTCTTATCCCTGAGACAAGGGTGGTTTCAAAAAAGTTCCCGGCCGAGGGTGGAACGCTGTAACAAAGCATGTTTGCTCATCCTCGGCCCCATACAGATGGGCCTGCGAGACACCGGCGCAAAAAAGACGCTGCATCCGCTCACATGCAATTGTCACACCGCACATTAGATCTTATTGTCATAAGCAAAGGGAGCAGGACATAATAGACATCAACAGGATTTATGAATAAGAACGCTTTACATGCCGTGGAGAAACAGGGCGGTGTTCCCTTGAACGGGTACCTTTGCGCTGTGCTGGCGGCAGGGTTCTGGGCGCTATCCGGTACTCTTTCCAAATCTTTGTTCAACCAGGGGTTGACGGCTCTTCAGCTGGTACAGCTGAGGACTACGATCGCTGCCGGGGGACTTTTTTGCTGGTTCATGTTCAGAACGCGGAGCCTTCCCTCCCTGCAGAGGAAGGACCTTCCCAGGGTTGTGCTGCTCGGTATCGTGCTGGCAATGTCTCAGGTAACCTATCTCTATGCCATAAGCAGGATACAGGTTGCGACTGCCATCCTCCTGCAGTATCAGGCTCCGGTTTTTATCGCGATCCATGCTGTGCTGTTTGCCAACCGCCGGCTCTCTGTATTTACCGCGACCTCCCTTGTTGCTGCTCTGGCCGGGTGCTATCTTGTAGCAGGGGCTTATAATCATGAACTGCTCAGTCTCAGCACGGCCGGTATCATTGCAGGCCTGCTGTCTGCCCTCGCCTTTGCCTTCTATTCAATTATGAGCAATGAAATAATGAAACAATATCCTCCGCTGACGGTAGTGTTTTACGCGCTGCTGTTTGCCGCTCTGCTTTGGAACATTCTGCAGGCGCCTTTCAGTGCCTTCGCCGGCGGGTATGGGGCCGCGACCTGGCTCAAAATTATTGTGATAGGGATATTCGGCACGGTCATACCCTTTTTCTTTTATAATCAGGGAATTTTGAAGATTGGCGCCACGCACACCTCTGTCGCCGCTACCATGGAGCCGGTGTTTGCCGGGGTAATGTCATATGCCCTGCTGGGTGAAACACTGCGGGTGCCTCAGCTTGTCGGTGCAGGAATAGTAATCGCGGCCATTATTTTGCTCCAGTTGACAAAAAACCGGCATTGACAATTCAGGCGACCTCCCGACATTATAAAACATGAACAGACTGGCTGATGAGAGGTCTCCCTATCTGCGACATGCTGCAACACAGAAGGTCGATTGGCACCCGTGGTCTGAAGAGGTTTTCCAGCGGGCTGTTGACGAAAACAAACCGGTCTTTCTCAGCACCGGTGCTGTTTGGTGCCACTGGTGCCATGTCATGGCGCAGGAGTGCTTTGAGAACGAAGACATTGCGGCCATACTGAACGAGGACTTCATCTGTATCAAGCTTGACCGCGATGAGCGGCCTGATATCGACCGCCGCTACCAGCAGGCGGTTGTCGCCATCTCCTCTACCGGCGGCTGGCCCCTCAGTGTTTTTCTTACCCCGGAAAAGATGCCTTTTTTCGGGGGCACGTACTTCCCTCCTGAAGACAGCCAGGGCCGCCCCGGTTTCAGGAAGGTCCTCGCAGCGGTGCTGGACTTTTATCGGAACAAAAAAGGGGATGTTGAGGATTATGCGCGGAAGCTTGTAGAGCATCTGAAGCCGGGGCCTGCAGATCACGGTAATCCTGATGCCGCAATGCTTGATTCTGCGCTCGAGTCAGTTCTTTCTGCGGCCGACTCGGTGAACGGCGGGTTTGGATCGTTTCCGAAATTTCCGATGGCCGGCGCGATTGATTTACTCCTGAACCGGTATGCCCTGACAGGTGATGAGCGGGCAGCCTCAGTTGTCAGAAAGACCCTGGAGGCCATGGCCCGCGGCGGTTTCTGTGATCAGCTGAAAGGCGGATTTCACCGGTACTCGGTCGATGAAGCATGGCTGGTCCCTCATTTTGAAAAGATGGCTGACGATAATGCCTGGCACCTCAGAAACTATGCTGCAGCCTATGCCCTCTTCGGAGGCGAAAGTCTCAGAGAAGTGGCAGAGGGCATCATCAGGTTTTCCCGTGATGTCCTGTCCGACCCGGCCGGAGGCTTCTATGCGAGTCAGGATGCGGATGTTACACCCGACGATGAAGGCGGTTACTTCACCTGGACTGATGCGGATTTCAGGCAGATATTGGATGAGGAAGAGTCCCGGGTTCTCCAGCTGCATTTTTTCTCTTCCCGGGGCAGGATGCATCACGACGAGGCAAAGCATGTGCTCTGTAGAGCAAAGGAGCCCGAAGAAATAGCCGGGTTGACGGGAATAGAGATCGGGAAGGTGCATGAATTTATTGCCAAGGGAAAGGCAAAGCTCCTGGCTGCCCGTGAAATGCGTGAAGCACCGTTTATCGACCGGACGCTCTATACGTCGCTGAACGGTATGTATATCGCGGCATTTCTAAATGCCTACCGGGTATTTCGGGATGAGCAGGTCAGGGAGTTTGCCCTGCTCAGTCTCGACAGGATCGTGGAAGAGCATATTGTTGAGGGAGAACTTCTGCATGCCCCGGGTATTCCGGCGCTGCTGGATGATTATGTTTATCTTTCCGAGGCGCTTCTTTGCGCTTATGAAGTAAGCGGCGACCTGGCCTACTACGACCGTGCGGCGCTGCTGATGATGTCCTGTGTCGAGCGTTTCCGGGACAGGGAGTCCGGAGGTTTTTTTGATGCTGAGGAAGGCCTGCTCGGGATACGGCTCAAGCCGGTGGAGGACATTCCTCATCCTTCCGCAAACGCGGTTGCGATTATGCTGCTGCTCAGACTCGGCAGGATAACCGGCAGAGAAGAATACCGGCAGTACGCTGAAGAAAGTCTGAAGGTCTTTGCAAAGACTGCTGCCTTAATCGGTCCTCATGCTGCATATTATTTCTGCGCGCTGGATGCCTGGCTCAACCCGGTATCCCTGACGGTGCAGGCTGCTGCCGGAAGCGACCTGGCGATTACTGCGCTGCAAAGTCTGCACCCCTTCCGGTCTATTGTCTATGCAGAGGATGGCGGTCACGTTATCCCCTGCTTTGGTTCAGTCTGTCATGAGCCGGTTTCAGACCCGCAGACACTTGCCGCACTGCTGAGGTCCCGCTGCATTCAATAATTGCGGCCATTACCGAACTGTCTGCTCTGGCGGTCATCATAATCTGGCCGGTTATTCCCCTTTTCTGGATACCCGTGCATGGCTTTTCGAAGCTCTTCCGCAGAATGGGCCTCCTGACCTATATTGTTCCGGCAGTGACCTGGACTCCCCTTGCGGTCTTCTTGTTCAGCCAGAGAGATTTTATTCTCCGGCATAAGACCGGGTTTCCGCTGCCGGCTGTTTTATTAGGGGTGGTCCTGCTCTTTTTTGGCACTGCGCTGCAGGTCTGGACCGGCAGACTGCTCAGCCTGAAGGGGTTGATGGGTATGCCGGAGGTTTCAGCGGCAGTCGAAAGCCGGTTTGTCACCACAGGTCCTTATCGGGTCGTCAGACATCCCACGTATCTTGCGCATACGCTGATGTTTTCAGGACTTTTCCTGATGTCGGGGATCATTGCCATGGGGCTGGTTACCCTGCTTGATCTTCTGCTGGTTACTCTGGTAATCATCCCGCTTGAAGACAGGGAACTTTCAGTCCGCTTCGGGCCGGCCTATGATGCATACCGGAAAAAGGTCCCTGGTTTTTTTCCGCGTCATTCCTGATTATGTTTCTTCAGCCCATCCCAGAAAAGTTTCAAGTCGCTGTACAGGTCTTCAAATGATGCCTTCAGTGCATCGTGAAACGTGCCGCTTGTTCCCCCGTTCTTCGCGATAAAGCCGGCTGCCTCTTCTTTTTTCCGGAAGGCCCATTTGCCCCGGGTGGACATCGTCCCCTCTTTTTTCCCGCCGATAACCCAGTAGGCCTTGTCAGCGTCAACCAACTGGCGGGAGTTGAAGTCCCCGGCCTGGATGGATTCCGGTCCCCGGCCCATATTCAGTGCCAGATCGACTGCAGCACAGCGGATGCTGCAGGTGCCGGAGAAGGTTCCGTTGCTGTATTCGATCAGGACCCTCGAATAGCTGAACATCTCCCGGCTCATTCCACAGGTCTTGCAGTTCGGATGGAGCCTGATATCCTCATTTCCTGCGGCATATGCCTTCGCTGCAGGCCCAACGCACACTGCGAGCAGAACAAGCAAAAATAAAACCCTTTTCATTTTATCTCTCCTTTTTCTTTCTTTTCTGTTCATACATAAGCTTGTCGGCTTTCGAGAGGAGCTCCTGAACTGAGCCGGCATAGCCCTGCTCTGCAAAAGATACCCCGACACTTAACGAAAGGCTGAAGCCTGAGGTGTTGACGGCATTATAGCTTTCGATATTCTCCTGAAGCCGGGCGACCATTCTTTCAGAGTTTACATCACTGAGCCCGATAGCAGGGAAAATGACAAATTCGTCACCACCGACACGGGCCAACAGGTCCGATTCCCTGAATGTTGCCTTCAGGACACCGGCAGTGTCCCTGATGAGTGTATCACCTGCTTCATGACCTGCTTCGTCGTTCACTGTTTTCAGATTGTCCAGATCAGCATATATCAGGCAGAGCGCTTTCTTCTCTCTTTTTGCGATTCTTAACTGATGCGCGGCCAGCGTCAGGAAGCCCCTCCGGTTATGCAGCCCCGTAAGTTCGTCGGTGGTAGCCAGGATTTTCAGTTCCTCTTCCAGGCGCTTTCTTTCGGCTATCTCGTTCTGCAGGGAGACGACAAGGCCGTTGAGACTGTTGATGGCATGCAGGGAGACTTTTCTGGAAATATAAAAACCGATGAGCACAAGCACCGATACGATTATCAGCAGAATAGCCATGGAAACAGACGGAATATAATCCAGGATGGACGAAAGTATTCTCATATTCAGAAGCAGGACCGTGGAGATAATGAGCACGACCACCCAGGAGAGGAGTTTGAGTTTTGCCCTGATGGTTATTATGAGTGTATCAGTCGTCTGTTCCATGGTAGCCGCGCGGTTTCCAGCTTGTCCGGTTCGTATTATTGTCATAGTATACACTACTCCGTCAAATCACCCTATACTCTCCATAAACCTTTTTCCGTATCCCATGGTGATCACCCGTTCATCGCAGATGATCACCCGGCCGGTGTCCTGTTTTGAGCGGATCAGGCGGCCGTAGCCCTGTTTGAATTTCAGAATTGCCTTAGGCACGGCATAGTCCGCAAAGGGGTTGCCCCCTGCGCGTTCAATGGCTTCTTTGCGGGCAACAAAGAGAGGATCGCTCGGCACGTCAAAAGGCAGTTTCGTAATAACAAGGCAGGTAAGGGCGTCGCCTCTGAGGTCTACCCCTTCCCAGAAGGATTCGAGGCCGAAGATTACGCCGCTGGTCCCCTCTCTCATAAGCTCCAGCATGGTCCTGTTCTGCATGTCGCCCTGCTGCATCGGCAACCGCCCGAGGTCCCTGAGTTCATCTGATATCATTGCCCAGGTCTTATTCATTACCTCCCGGGAGGTGAAAAGAACCAGTATTCCCCCGTCCAGCCTGCCTGCCTCTGAGAGGACAACTTCCGAGAGTCTTTCGATGCCTTTTTCGTTCTTAAGATTAATTCCCTTCTCTATTGAAACAGTGATCTGACTGCTCAGGTTGAAAGGCGAGGGCAGGGACAGGGTTTTTGCTTCACTGAGCCCAAGGACATCACCGGTAAAGCCGAAATCACCGGCTGCAGCAAGGGTGGCGGAGGTCACAATAAGCGACCGGTAATACGGAACAATATTGGTTTTCACAAAATCGCGCGGATATACCGGCACCATCCTGAGGGCTGTTTTCTTCTCTTCTATCTCGGCCCACCGGACAAAGCCCCCGGCACCGTCCGCAAACAGGGTGAGCTCCTCTGCGAGGGTCGCCAGACTTAGCAGGGCGGCTTCCATTTCGATCTCCTCATCCTCCTGAAACAGGCCGAGTATTGAGGTCTTAATCTTTGCCCTGAGTCCCTTGACCGACCCGGAAAGCAGATGCAGGGCCTCAGAAAGCCGCACTGCATTCTTAATGATGGCGCGGTCTTTGATGCTCCGGGCGACCCTGGCCCAAAATATATTTGCTTCTTCTCTGACAGACTCAACCGGAATGAATAAATCCGGCGACCTCGACAGGAGCCCTTTGTATACGCCCCGTTCATCGAGTCTCAGCAGCCGATTAAGTATCTGGTCTGTCCGGTACTTTGAAAGATTGATTCCGATCTGGTCCGAAAGCACCCCGTCGAGGGAGTGCCCCTCATCTATCACCAGGACGTCTGCCTGAGGCAGAAGCTTGGCTTCCTCCGGCATCATGGCATTGATGGCGAGGAGCGCGTGATTGGCCACAACGATCTGCGCTGCTTCCCATTTTTTTCTGGCCTTGAAGTAGAAGCAGTCCCGGTAGTAACTGCATTTCGTTTTGCGGCAGGCATCTCCGTCAGAACAGACCTTTTCCTGAAGGCGTGATTTCAGGGCTCCCAGCTCCTCAAAGTCTCCGGTCTCTGTTGCCTCGGCCCACGCCTGGTATTCAAGCTGCTCGGGCAGCTCGCTGTCTGCAGTTGGGGTGAAGGCCCTGAGTCTCCTCTGGCAGAGGTAATTGCCCCTGCCTTTGGCTATGGCATAATCGATATTTTTCAGGGAAGACAGCAGGGCCAGGTCTTTTGACATGAGCTGTTCCTGCAGATTTCTGGTGCGTGTGGTGACAAGGGTTTTTCTGCCGGAGAGCAGCAGCGGTATCAGATAGGCAAAGGTCTTCCCGGTCCCGGTGCCTGCTTCGACCATGAGCGTCCCGCCGGATTCCGTGATTTCGGCACAGGCCCGCAGCATCTCTATCTGCGACGTCCGCAATTCAGAATCCCGGAGCGCCTCCATAACAACGTCGTTCAGGAATGCTTCTGATTCCCGCGAGAGAGTTGTAGTATTGACTGCCGTATTCTTCTGTTCCATGGTTTTGTTTCTGTCTCTATTATATAGGTTTATTCAGGAAGCAGCCCGTTATGTGACGTGTGATATACTTATTATTATAAGGTTGCATGAATGATGGTATCAGGAGGTCCGAACACCTCATGCTCTAATCTCTGCTGCGTCATACTCCCCGTGGGTTCAGGAATGCAATGCAAATTATGACTGTTAAAGGAAAAGGTCCGGAATGGGAACAAAAAAGATAAAAGTTCTGGTTGTTGACGACTCCCTTTCCGTGAGGGAGACGCTGAAGAAGATTCTGCTGTCTGATCCCATGATAGAGGCGGTCGAGACTGCAGAAGATGGTATTGATGCGCTCAATAAAGTAGCGCAGAACCTGCCGGATGTTATAACGCTGGATGTTGAGATGCCGCGGATGGACGGCATAACCTTTCTCGGCAGACTGATGACTACCCACCCGGTGCCGGTGGTTATGTGTTCGTCGGTTACGGCAGCCGGATGTGCGACAACACTGCGGGCGCTGGAGTATGGGGCCCTGGATATTATCAAAAAGCCTCAGGTAGGCACCCGGCAGTTTCTGGAAGAGGCGAAAATGCGTATATGCGATGCCGTGAGGGCGGCCTCTATGGCAAAGGTGCACCTGTTGCCGAGGAACCGTCATGCAGAGCCCTGCTATTCAGCAGATGCAGTCATCGGGAAAGCAATACATAAGCCTGATCTGCAGAATGCCGGCAAAGTGATTGTGGTGGGGGCATCAACCGGAGGTCCGGAGGCTCTGAGGGTCTTTCTCGGAAGGCTGCCCCAGGATGCTCCCGGTGTTGTGGTCGTGCAGCATATGCCGGAAGGTTTCACCTCGTCTTTTGCTACACAGCTTGATGGCCTATGCAGGATGGCGGTGCGTGAGGCACGCAACGGAGACACGGTTTCCCGGGGTACGATTCTTATCGCACCGGGCAATTACCACCTGCTGTTAAAGAGCCGGGGAGCTGGATTTTATGTCGAGCTGAAGGATGGTCAACTGGTTAACCGGCACAAGCCTTCGGTAGATGTCCTGTTCAGGTCGTCTGCGCGCTACGCAGGCGCGAATGCTGTCGGGGTTATTCTCACCGGCATGGGGGACGACGGGGCCCGCGGACTGAAGGAGATGCGGGAGGCAGGGGCTGTTACCCTTGCCCAGGATGAGGCCTCCTGCGTTGTGTATGGCATGCCGAAAGAGGCGCTGCACCTGGGGGGAGTCGATGCAGTTGTCCCTCTCTGTTCTATGGCGTCGGAAGTGATGCAGGCCGTAAGAATGAACCGGTAGCAGCCGGCGAGCTTATTTCTGGTATAATATTCTCAGGTCAGTCCGCAGGGATGATCGGATTTGTCGGAAAGGAAGGGGGCACGTTATGTCAAGAAAGAGTGAAGAGCTCGATCAGATCTCGGAGCAGCTGGACGAACATATCCTGGCAGTCAAAGGGACTCTGGAACTTCTGGACACGGCAATAAACGAGGATGAACTGCGTGAGCTGCTGCTGAAGGCAGTCGGACGGATGGACAATATCCAGAGCATATCGAACGAACTGCTTGCCGCTTTAAGAAACTGCATCGTAAAAATAGATGAGGGGAAAGTCTGACCGTCGCCGTCATAATCCGGTGCGGTCTGCCTGCTTCATTACAGCGGTTATTTCTTTAGGAACATCGCGCCAAAATCTTTGAGTTCGCCCGGACTGACCTCGCCCGTGGAGGCCAGTCTTTTGTATGCGCCTTCCGGGTCCTCATGGACCGCAAATGCAACACTCCTGACAGCATTGGTAAAACGGCCTATCCTCTCGTCCACTTTCTTCGGGAACAGAAAGGCCATCATTTTTGCGAATATACCCACAAAGGCGCTGTTGAGCTTGATATAACTGGTACTGGTGGCATCCACGGTATGGCCTGTCTTTCCCGGATGTTCAGCATACTCATTTGCCACAACCATATGCCCGTTGACTTTCATCTTTAAAAAGGTGAAATGCCCTGAAACAAAATAGAGCCTTCTGCCCTGAACGGCACTGACGAGGTCAACGTCCCCCTCCAGTCCTGCGGGGTCATGGACATGGATGGAACCCTCCGGGCGCGGCTCTATCCTGTATAAGTCAAGAGACGGGTCGCAGATGCGCGCCAGGACCATCGCCAGGCGAGGGTGGTCGAGGAGAAATTCATACTGCACGGCACTTACCGGCAGACCCTGTAATGTCGATATCCGGGTAACGGTCGGCCTGGTCACGACCTCTTTTGCCCGCGGGCCCTTTTTTTCTATAAGGTCTGAGAAGTCCGTTGCGGCGAACAGCGGGCCGGCCATCAGGGCAAGTGCAAGAAAAAAGGCGGTAATTCTCTGGAAAATCATGGAGATCAGAATTCCTTAGTCCCGGTAATATTTGGTGAGCCCGTTCAGAAAATTCCTGAGGAACTGGTCGCCGCATTCTCTGTAGTTTTTATGTCCCTTTTTTCTGAACAGGGCACTCAGTTCTGATTTTGACAGTCGGATATCAGCCAGTTCCAGGATCCGGAGCATGTCCTCCTCTTTCAGTTCGAGCGCTATCCTTATTTTTTTCAGCCGTTCATTATTGGTCAGGGTGATGTCGGCATTGCTGTCCGCCTGCCTGGCGTTTTTCTCGCCTCCCCGCCGGTAAAGAATCAGGCCGTCAAGAAACAGGCTCATGAGAGCATCACTGCAGGCGATACAATCTGTTTCGTCTTCCTTTTTCAGAAGGCTGGAGAGTCCGGCCTGGTCAATGTCATGATCATATAATTTAAATATGTCGATCATTACCGGATCACTGATGTCCAGCGCGTATCGTAGCCTGCGCAGCAGGTCATTATTGGTCATATAAGCTCCTCATGTTCTTGTATTAAGGATTGCCCGGTGCTGAGGCAGAGTGCGAGGCAGCAATACGGAAAGCTCAGAATCTCAGCAGACCAGACTGGCGGTGCTGCAAGCAGAATTCGGTTCTGATTAAGGGTAGCGCTGTCGAATATACTCAAGTCTAAGCCCCTCTGGCGTCACTATGGTCTAAGTATACAGGAAACCCGGTTTTTCACACAACGGGAACGCATTTTTTTTCTTGACAATACCGCCCGGTGCGGATAAAAATTAATTGTTACGCATTGTGCTGCTTGACAGGGCGGACTGGTTATGTTGAGAATACATTCCTGCGGTAATAATGACAAAGAGGTGAGAGATTGAGGCGTTGGACTGTTCCGGCAGTGCTGTTTTTTACTTTATATGCGGGGAGTTGCGCGACGATGCCTGCTGAGAACAGGCTGCAGCAGGCGACCGCACACTACCGCCTTGGTGTTTCTGCACTGAGCGAAAAAAGGGTCCAGCAGGCCTTTGTGGAATTTCACAAGGCCCTGGAGTTTAATCCGAACGATAAGGAAGTACTCAACGCGCTCGGTATCGTCCACCTGATGCACCTTGACGACATCCCGAAGGCGATTGAATATTTTGGACGGGCGGTCAAAGTGGCCCCGGACTACTCAGAGGCATATAACAATCTTGGTTATTCTTACGAAAAGTCCGGCAGTTATGAGGCTGCAATAACAGCCTACAAAAAAGCGATATCCAACCCGCTCTATACCACAGCCGAGAAGGCCTATTTTAATATAGGCAATGCCTATTTCCGGCTTGGCAGATATGAGGCAGCGCTGGCTGCATTTAAAGATGTGCTCAGGAGGGAGCCGAACTTCAGTACTCCCTATATGCGGATGGCCCTCTGTTATAACGCCCTTGGCAAATACGGCGAGGCCTCGACTGCGATGGCACAGGCCCTTAAGCTGGACCCTCTTTATAACGGCAGCAGGGAGAAGGCGATCGAGGACCTTACCCTTAAAAAGCTGAAGGCGACCGGGCTGGAAGAAAACGACATCCGGGACTACCTGGAGATCCTCAAATACTGACCTGCCTGTTTCCGGCTTTTTCATGCTTGCAAAGCTCGCTGTTTGGCGCTAATATTTATTACTAATATTATTTCAAAGGAGGAGTGAATGATCAGACTTATATTGATACTTATGACAGTGTTGTTTGCGGCATCTGTTCCGGCTCTTGCAACGGCGGAGATTCGGGAGGGGAGTTTTGAGCTGAGTCCCTTTATCGGTTATGCCCTGCCGGGCCATGATTTTGATGACCGGCCTGTGTACGGCCTGCGTGCCGGCTATAATTTCACAAAGAACTGGGGACTTGAGGGTGCGTTGGAATATATAAACCATGTAGGTGAGCTGTATCACGCTGACGTTGTGTATCACTTCACCCCGGAGCAGGCCTTCAATCCGTTCCTTTTTGCCGGTGTCGGTGCCGCACACGTCCGGAAAGAATCGGGCACTGATGTGATGGGCAATTTCGGCCTCGGGTTCAAATATTCTCTTACTGATAAAATTGCTTTCCGTACTGATGTCCGGGATGTGTTTACGGATTTCCATAGCGTGGTGGCTACGGCAGGACTGACGTTTACCTTTGGTGGAAAGACTCCGAAGGCTGCTCCGGCGCCGACACCTGAGCCTAAAAAACCTGAGCCGATGCCTGAGGTGAAACCTGCTCCAAAACCAGAGCCGATGCCTGAGGTTAAGCCGGTTCCAAAACCGGAAGCCAAGCCTGCGGTGGTGCCGGAGCCGATGAAGATAGTCCTTGAGGACATACATTTTGATTTTGACAAGGCGACACTCACGAAAGAAGCCAAAGAAATTCTCAAGAAGGACGTCAAAACTCTGAAAGACAATCCCGGTGTCAGAGTCCAGATTGAAGGACATGCCTGTGCTCACGGTACAGAGGCTCACAATATGGCACTGAGCGAGAGAAGGGCAAACGCCGTTAAAGAGTATCTCATGAAGGACGGCGGCATCTCTGCTGACCGCTTGACCACCATTTCCTATGGAGAGACCAGACTGGCAATGCCTGAGGTCCCGACTCCCAAAAACAAGAACTCCAAAGAGGCCAAGGCCAACAGGAGAGTCCATTTCGAAGTTATTATCAAATAGGCAGTTGAGAACCCCTGACCGGTATATGCCGGTCAGGGGTGTCTTCATGAAAAATGCAGTTCTCGTCCTTCTATTACTTGCATTATTTTCCTGCGGACCAAAAGAAGAAATCAGGCCGCCGGAAGTCGTGCTGCCACCGGCCCCTCTGGAACTGCCCCCTATCGCTAAGCCCTTACCTCCTCCGGTCATAGTTCCGGCCCCTGTCATACGGTATAAAGAACAGATTCACTGCGAAGATAATACCCGCAATGTATTCAATAGCTGCGGAATCGATGTTATGCCTTTTCTGCGTCCGCTTTTCTTTGATATGGATAACGACGGGAAGCAGGAGATGATAGCCGGGGCAAAGGACGGGAGCTTGCGGCTGTACAGAAACACGGGAACCGCAGGGGCTCCGCAATGGGAGTTTGTTCCCCGTTACTTTGACAATATCAGAGCTGGTGCTTTTGCCGCTCCTGCGGCCGCCGACCTGGATCATGACGGCAGGCCCGAGGTCCTGGTCGGCACCGGGGGCTTTTCCTCGGAATCCGGGGCCGTCATTATCTATCGCAATGCAGGGACTGCTGAAAGGCCCATATGGAGCAGGGTAGAGCACGCTGCTCTACGGGTGGGGAATGATGCTGCCCCTGTCCTCTATGACATCGATGCTGATGGAAAGCCTGATCTGATTGTGGGCAATTCTGTCGGTGAACTCACCCTTTTCAGGAATAGTTCGGACAGCCGGGGTATCCGGTTTGAGAAGGACAGGCAATTCTTCAGAGGACTGAAACTGGGTATGTATGTCGTGCCGTCGGTTGTGGCTGATGAAAACAGGATTATACTGATCGCGGGCAACAGTGACGGGAAGCTGTATTTGATCGAAAAAGGATTGCGCGACAAAACAGGATGGCAGACGCGCAGGATGAAGATGAGCCTGCCGAACTTTGCTGCCCCGGCATTTATTGCGTCTGATGACCCCTCGAAAAAAGACCTTGTGGTTTCGGATGGGGACGGACAGCTTTATTATTTCAAAAACAGAAAGAAAAATTATCAGGAATGGGAAGAGGTGACGGATTACTTCAGTGGAAGGGTCCTCGGCGGCCCGGCCTGCGCCCCGGCGTTGAGCGAACAGGACGGCAGGCGGTTCCTGGTGACCGGCAACATCAACGGTGTCATGAAGTTTTTTCAATATGATGCCCTGGCGAGCAAGATCCCCTGGAAAGAGAACCGGGACTATTTTTCAGGCATCCGGCTTCATGGTTATGCAAAAGGGGTGATGACGTCATGGCAGGGAAAAGACCTGCTGCTTGCGGGCCAGCAGGATGGTCTGCTCAGGGCGTTCATCAGTTCCGGGAGCAGGGAAAAACCTAAATGGAGAGAACTCCAATCTTTTTTTAGCGGGGTCCCAAAGATGCTGCACCCGGCTCCGGCTGTTTATGATATTGACCATGACGGCAGGTGGGAGTTGATCCTGGGCGACGTTGACGGCAGGGTAAGGGGGTTCCGGTACACGCTTAACCCTTCCGGGATGCCTCAATGGACTGAATTGCCGGAGATGTTCAGAAATGTAACGGTCGGCCGCTTTGCCTCGCCGGCGGTGTTTGACCATGGCGGAAGGCTCTATCTTCTTGCAGGCCAGCAGAACGGAAGGATTCAGGTTTTTGTTGCAGAGAGAAAGGAATCCGGATTGCCGGTATTTGTGAGCCACGAAGATCTCGTGGGGATAACCCTGGACGAGCACAGTTCCCCCTCGGTTCTGGCACGGGATGGAATGATTGAGCTTTCTATAGGCAATTACAACGGCGGCCTCAGGTATTTTGCCTGCAGAAAAGAGAAGGTGGCAATCAGGGGGCAGTAGAGGTTTTTTTGAGTTAAGGCAATAAATTGCGGTATAATCAACAAATATCGAAACTATAATGCCATGGCGAATACTTCAGCAAACAAAGAGAATAAAGTAGACATTCCGGTAACCGGAATGTCATGTGCTGTCTGCGCTTCCCATATCGAAGGAGCCCTTGGTACAACAAAGGGTGTGAAAAGTGCTTTGGTGAACTTTGCGGCCGAAAAGGCAGCTGTTGTATACAATCCCGCTGAAGTATCGCTCTCCGATTTATCAGCTGTCATCATTGGGCAGGGATATGGTGTTTCAACCTCGAGCATCACACTGCCGGTCAAGGGTATATCCTGCGCCGCCTGTGTCTCGAATATTGAAGAGACGCTTCGCTCTCTCCCTGGAGTTCTTTCTGCTTCTGTCAATTTTGCGACTGAGAAGGCCGTGATCGCATACTTTCCTTCCCTGGTCGGTGTCAGGGACTTTAAAAGGGCTGTGAGGGATGCGGGGTATGACGTCGTCGAAGCAGAAAAGGGTGAGGACATTGTCGAGCGCGAGAGGGCCGAGCGTGAGGCAGCATACCAGGAGTTGAAGACAAAGGTCATGGCCGGTGCTTTCCTTGCGCTTCCCCTGATGGTCCTGATGCAGTGGCATCATATCGGGCTTTCACAGATCATCCCCCTTTCTGTGCAGACGAACCATCTAATCCAGCTGCTGCTGGCAACACCTGTCCAGTTCTGGATCGGCAGGCAGTTCTATGCCGGAGCCATTGCTGCGGCCCGCCACCGCACCACCAACATGAACACGCTCATCGCTGTGGGAACATCGGCTGCATATTTCTACAGCATTGTTGCAACGTTTTTTCCAAAGCTCTTTGAGATCAAGGGCTATTCTGCCGAGGTATACTTCGACACTTCGGCAACGATCATCGTCCTGATCCTTCTGGGAAGGCTCTTTGAGGCGCGGGCAAAAGGACAGACCTCCGAGGCCATAAAGAAGCTTATAGGGCTCCAGCCCCGGACGGCGAGGGTGGTGAAAGGCGACCTTGAGACCGATATTCCGATCGAGGATGTCGAGATAGGGGATATGCTTGTGGTGCGGCCCGGAGAGAAGATCCCGGTGGACGGAATTATACGGGAAGGCTATTCGTCAGTGGATGAAGCGATGGTCACGGGCGAGTCGATGCCGGTCGAAAAGCAGGTTGGTGACCTGGTGATCGGTGCAACGCTCAACAAGACCGGCTCGTTCAGATTTGAGGCCCTGAAGGTGGGCCGGGAGACCATGCTGGCCCATATCATTGATATGGTCCAGTCTGCCCAGGGCTCGAAGCCGCCGATTGCGCGTATGGCCGACCTGATTGCTTCATACTTTGTCCCGGCTGTTATGGGTATTGCTGCAGCGACGTTTATCGTCTGGTATGTCTTCGGGCCTGCCCCGTCGTTCACCTATGCAGTGCTGAATTTTATTGCGGTACTGATCATCGCCTGCCCCTGTTCGCTCGGCCTGGCAACGCCGACCTCTGTCATGGTCGGGACAGGGAAAGGCGCTGAATATGGCGTGCTGATCAGAACTGGTGATGCCCTTGAGATTGCGCATAAAGTGACCACGGTTGTATTCGACAAGACCGGTACTCTGACAAAGGGAAGCCCTGAGGTGACCGAGATTATAGCAAGCGGAGTTTCTGAGGATGAGATCCTCACGTATGCCGCCTCTGCAGAGAAGGGCTCCGAGCATCCGCTTGGCGAGGCGATCGTCAGGAAGGCGCAGGAACAGGGACTTGTATTAAAAAATGCTGGAAAATTTAACGTGGTACCGGGGCATGGCATCAGGGCAGAGGTTGACGGGCAGGTAATCCTCCTGGGCAACGAAAGGCTGATGACAGGTGACGGGGTGCCGGTGGATACGCTGAAAACAGCGGCCGCGAAAATCGCTGATCAGGGGAAGACCCCGATGTATGTAAGCATCAACGGTCAGGCTTCAGGAATCATTGCTGTTGCCGATACCCTGAAGGACGAGGCCATCTCTGCGATAAAGTCGCTGCAGGCCCTGGGGATAGAAGTGGTGATGATGACCGGTGACAACCGCAGGACCGGAGAGGCCATCGCTGCCCAGGCGGGTATCAGCCGTGTCCTGGCAGAGGTGCTGCCCGAGGAGAAGGCCGAAAACGTCAGAAAGCTCCAGGCCGAAGCTAAGATTGTGGCGATGGTCGGCGACGGGATCAACGATGCCCCGGCGCTGGCCCAGGCCGATGTCGGCATTGCAATCGGCACCGGTACCGACGTGGCGATGGAGGCTGCAGATATAACCCTGCTCAGCGGAGACATCAGGGGCGTTGCCACTGCAATAGCGCTCTCAAAGGCGACCATGCGCAACATCAGACAGAATCTCTTCTGGGCCTTTGCCTATAACGTTATCCTGATCCCTGTGGCCGCCGGTGTACTTTTCCCTTTCTTCGGCATTCTGCTCAACCCCATGCTCGCAGCCGGTGCTATGGGCTTCTCGTCAGTCACCGTCGTCTCCAACGCCCTGCGGCTCAAGAGGTTCAGACCTGCCTGATATCGGGTTGGGACTCCTGAATAAGTCCCTGACCTGTCATCCTCGGGCTTGACCCGGGGATCCATGTTTTCTTAACAATCAATACGCCATCCCGCAGCATTTCCGCTACTGGCGATATTTCCTCCTGAAAAAGACATATTGCGATCCGCGACGATGGACACTGTACCCCTCCAGGCACCTGTTATTCCAAACACGGGCAAGGTTAACTTCTCAAAGGAAGACGCAGTATTGGGTATCCGAATCATGCTGAGATTTACGAACGGAAATCTTTAAGGTAGGGGTATTTGCGGCCAAGGGGCACCACTCCCATAAATGAAGAATGAAGGTTTGACCCTAATGACCTTACGTAGCGGGAAGAAATGATATAATAGAGAAAATTCAATAGGTAGGAGGAAGCAATGATAAAGACCGAAGACCTCTTTGATGAAGCAATTTCGCTGCCTTTAGAAATAAGGACCAAGCTTGTTGAAAAACTTTTGAGCAGCTTGAATCCATCGCAAAAAGAAATTGACAAGTTATGGGCAAAGGAAGCTGAGAGGAGGGTAGAAGAAATCAAGAGCGGAAAAGTTAAGACAATTCCAGGAGATAGAGTATTCAAAAAGATTCGTGACCGGTGCAGTTCTTGAAATATTCTTTTCATCCCTCTGCTGAAAAAGAACTGACAGATGCTGTTGATTACTACAATGCAGTTCAAAGGGGTCTCGGGCTGGAATTTGCAAAAGAAATCCATCATGCCATTTAAAACATCCTATCTTTCCCAAATTCGTGGACGCCGCTTTCAAAACACACCAGAAGGTGTCTGACCAACCGTTTCCCCTATGGGGTTATTTATCAGACGGCAGCTGACGAAATATATATCATAGCGGTGATGCAACTGAGTAGAGAGCCTGAATATTGGAAGGAGAGAAAAAGGAAGTTATAACAAATCAATCATGCGGACTCCGTTTCTCTCCGCCGCATATTGCGGTCGTTGAGCAACAAGAAATTGAAAAGGAGCGCCACCTATGAAAATATCTGTTATCCTTGCTCATCCAGACGATAGAAGCTTCAATCATGCCATCGCAAAGGCGGCTGTTGACCAGTTAGAAAACAATGGGCACACAGTTATATTTCACGATCTTCAAAAAGAAAAATTTGACCCTCTACTGGTTTGGGACGAAATTCCAAAAGACGCTTTTTTGCCTGAGGTTATCAGGTTGCATTGTGAGGAGATCGCTGAAGCAGATGGAATTGTGATAGTTCATCCAAACTGGTGGGGACAGCCTCCGGCGATCCTTAAAGGTTGGGTGGACAGAGTGATACGCCCAGGCGTGGCGTATGAATTCTCGGAAGATGACTCTGGCGAAGGAGTTCCTAACGGACTTCTCAGAGCCCAGGCCGCAATTGTATTTAACACGACAAATACTGAATCTGAGAGGGAAAAAAACGTCTTTGGAGATCCTCTTGAAACAATTTGGAGAAATTGTATTTTCGGACTTTGTGGTGTTACGAAGTTCTATCGCAAAATGTTCGGAACTATTGTTACAAGCTCTGAAAAACAGAGAAGCGAATGGTTGGGAGAGGTGAGAAATACTGTTGATTCGTATTTCCCCAACCATTGACAGGGAGGAAACAAATGAAAGTATTTTGTGGGCGTTGGTTCTCAGGGTGCTTTGCTCCGGAAATAATTTCCGTCTGTAATGCACAGCCTTTTGAATCGCATGGAGCTTCTGTGAGAAGTCCCAATAGTCATATATCTTGATGTACTGTAGACCGGGGAGCGAGTTCTCAGCGGTTCGCACAAGTAATGGCGGTAACCGTCTGACTTCAATTCACCGTGGAGTTTCAGTTTCAGCTCGGCTTAGGTCTTTTTACTTTACGGGGTTGAACGTCTCCTCTTCAAAGCGCCAGGAACCCTGCTCGCGGATCATCCGGGCTTCACCGCGGATCTTCCCCTCTTCCCCGGTCCCTTCATAAAGAACCAGTGCATGGTCTCCCTCGACATAGGCCTCTGTTGCGCGGGCTGACTTCGGGTGCTCTTCGCGCAGAAACGCAATGAATTTGGCCCCGCTCCCTTCTGCCTCTGCCTTTTCCCAGGTTGTCCTCCGCTCTGCTGCCAGAAGCGGCTTTAGCTGCCGCTGATCTTTGCCTGAGAGCGCCTTGTGATAGGCGGCATAGGCCTTTCCCGGTTCTCCGCCGCCGGCGCCTTGGGGCTTGCCATGATCATCGCCTGAAATTAGAACGTTGACCGAAAGCTCAAACCAGCGGTTCGGGTCGCTCCCCTTTGGAAAACTGAGTTTGCCGGACATCTTATTGTTCTTCAGGCGGACGGTCGACTCCACTGCAGGGTCAGCGCAGTAGCCGCAGCCGTTTCCCGATCCAAAATAATATGACAACCCGCGGTACCGGCCATCCAGACCAAATTCAAAATAGACAAGTCCGGTTTTCTCATCTTTAAAAAAGCGCTCAAGTGCGCTCTTCCGGTCCCAGTATTTATCGATCACTGTTTTGATAAAGGCAGAATTGCTCACCACAACGACGATCACCTTCTCTTTGCCTCCAAGCGACGGCGTCCCGTAAAAGGCGTATGCATCGGTGACCTTCATTGCAATATCCCCGCTCTCAAACGTGCCCGACGCCCTGCCTCCTTCTGCAGCCGAGGAAGTGACGACTGATGCGATAAGCATCAGAATAACTATGACGACTCTTACACTGTTTCTGAATAGATATGTCATGATCGTGCCTTTCTTTATACGTATTATGTTTAGGTGCTAAGAAGACTGTTCGTAATGCCAAATTCCTCGTCATTGCCCGACTTGATCGGGCAATCCAGGAAATCTTGAAAACACTGGATTCCCGCCTTCGCGAGAATGACGGAACAGGGGGACTTATGGCCCCCCTCGCAACTGCAGCCCTCAGCTACAGTCAGCGTTGTTTCCTGGCAGCAGTTCTGGCTGCCTCAATAACTTCAGACAGGGGAATGCCTTTCTTCAGAGCGAGCTCACGGCAGTCCTCATACTCTGGTGTTATGGTCAGCGGCTGTTTGCCATACTCTGAAATCTTGACTCTGACCTTTCCGTATCCTGTATCGATTTTCCCGATTCTGCGCTCCAGTATTGTCCGTGATGTTTCATAATATCTGACGCCGATGCTCGTCGTCTCACTCAGGATAATATCGATTACTTCCGTCATTATTTTTTTGGAGCACAAAACGCTCAGCTTGACGGCAGGACGCATTTTTTTCATTATTATCTGCGTAAGGAATACATCAAGAGCCCCTGCCTTGAAAAGCCGCTCAGACACATATTCATAGATCTGCGGGTTCATGTCGTCGATATTTGTTTCTATTGTCATAATGTTGTCCTGCGCTGTTGACCTGATCGTCTCTCCGATCAGTATTCTTAAAACGTTCGGTGCCGAGGCAGGGTCCTTCCCCCCCGCACCCATGCCGGTTTTTTCAGGGATGAACACCGGCATATCGCCGTAACCTTGTGAAAGAAACGTTATCAGGGCGGCGCCGGTCGGCGTGGTTTTTTCAAACGCATCTCCTGCGGAATAGACAGGGACTCCCCTGAGCAGCGCTGCGGCAGCCGGTGCCGGCACCGGCAGTATCCCGTGGGAAGTCTTGATGGTGCCGCTGCCGAGATTGATGGCCGAGGCATAAACTTCCTCGATGCCGAGCATCTCCAGCCCTATCAGCGTGCCGAAGATATCAACAATGCAGTCGACCGCCCCTAATTCATGCAGATGGATTTTATTGACCGGTTCTCCATGGACCTCCGACTCTGCCTCAAACAGTGCCCTGAAGACAGAAAGTCCCTTTTTCTTTATCGAAGGAGAAAGGGAGGATTCCCTGATGATTTTCTGTATATCGTTCCATTTCATCTCTCCGGTATATTTTTTATCGATCGGAACATCGACCTTGGTAGCAGCCAGGCCGGAGCGTTTTACTTTGTGAGAGGCCAGCGTATAGCCTCGTAACGGAATTTTACGCAACTCTTTCTCAAGAACAGCAAGCGGCAGCCCTGCATCTACAAGTGCACCCAGACACATGTCCCCGCTGATACCTGAAAAACAGTCGAAATACGCAATCTTCATAGGGATATTGTATATGACGGCTGGATAAAAATAGAAGAGAAAAGCCTGCTGTGCGAAGGAGGCCTGCACTGGTATAATAGGGCGAGCAGTTGGATGAGGGCATGACCTGGACGATGACGCCAGATTGCTTGAACCTACTTTGAGGAGGAAACGATGAGGAACAGGGTACTGCATTTCAGGGTTGTTATACTGCCGCTTTTGGTGTTGCTGTTGCTACCGTTTATGGCCTCAGCCAGCTCAAAAACTCGCCTGATGGGTTTGAATGCTCCTGAGAAAATGAGCCCAAATGGGGAGTATGTTGTGGAGGTCTTTACGGCTAATGAGTGGAAGGAGGCCGGCCGACTGCCCTTTGACAAGTTTTTTCGTGACAGGGAGATAGGTCTCGAGAAGTTTATCCGGGACAGCGAGTCCGCAAAAATAAGATTGACCGAAAGGGGCGGAGGCGCAGCACATATTGATGCTGTATTTCTGGATGGTCTGTCACCAATTACAGTAATAGAAGTTGACAGAAAGTCTGAGCCGGAAAATCCTGACTGGAGCCGCGTGACCCTGGCCAAGGTGTCTAAGAAGGATTTTGATGTTGTAGATATCTATGAAAAGAAATTTGAGTTTGTCTTTATGCTGAAGGGCAACGAGAGGGTTTTGAGAGTAACAGCGCGGATAGAGCCGACCGTTATCAGCAAAACGCCCTTTCAGTTTCCGCGGCAGAACCTGTATAAGAACATGAATGAGAGCGCCCGGTTCTATCCGTACCGGCTCGATTCGTCCAGGGGTTTCCTGAAACTGGATCAGATTTCCCTTCAGAAGCCTTTTTTTCAGGAGTTCTCAAAGAGTGGTTCCGGCCACCCCAGCGGTTTTACCTATGGCTGGGTAAGGAATGACGACTCTAACCTTTATGTGTCGATTGACTTTACCCCTGACAACACCTACGACGGGGACAAGGATTATGCAAAGGTCTATGCGAAAACGGCTGCCGGTCTGAAGGAGTTCAAGGTATCGGTTCCTGAAGCCAGATGGGGCAAGCCTCTTTTTACCTACACGGATAAGGTGGCCTATCAGCATAAAGCCTATGAGTTTACGATTCCGCTGAAGGAGTTGGGTATTACAGATGCAAAGGCACTGAAGGATAAGCCTCTGGAACTGGCCTTTGCTGCCTATGGCACTGCAGCACCGGTGGCAGGTGACTACGATCCGGCTGTTGCGTATGGTCAGGTAAACAACAAGTATCTGCTGGTCTATCAAAAAGTGATCTCCCCTCCCGGGTCGGTGAATATTTATGGCCAGCTCATCGATTATGACGGCACCGTTTCAGGGGCAGAGTTTGCCATCTGCGTTGATACCGGCGGCGCTGCCTGTTACTACCCTGCCGTGGCATATGACAGTACCAACGAGCAGTACCTTGTTATATGGCAGGATTCCCGCAACGCAGCGACCACCGGCTCCGATATATACGGTCAGCTGGTGTATGCCGCCGGCACGCTCAACGGGTCCAATTTCCCGATATCCAACCAGGCTGCTGATCAATTTAACCCTATTGTTGCATACAACAGCGTCACTCCGGGCTTTCTGGTCGTCTGGCATGACTACCGCAATGGGAACGCCGACATCTATGGCCAGCTGGTGGATGCTGCAGGCGCACTCAGCGGCTCAAACTTTCCTGTTTCAAATCAGGCCAGTTCGCAATTCCATCCCTCTGTGGCATTCGACAGTGTTACCGGCCGTTATCTGGTCGTATGGCAGGATTCCCGCAACGCATCAACTGATATATACGGCCAACTGGTGAACCAGGCTGGCGCGCCTGTAGAAACAACCGTTGGTAACAATTTAGTGATCTCGAATGCATCAGGGAATCAATCTTTTGCCTCGGTTGCAAACGACAATGTCAATCACCGTTTCCTGGTTGCCTGGGAGGACACCCGTGTTGCAGCTAATTCCATTTATGGCCAGTTGGTGGTTGCTGCGTCCGGGGCCCTTTTTGGTACTGCCTCGGATGTCAACGTCGCGATATCCACACAGGTTGACCCTTATCAGATCTATCCGTCCCTGGCCTTTGACAGCCTCAACCGGAGGCATCTGGTTTCCTGGCTGGATTACCGCAACTCAGGGACAACTAACCAGGATATATACGGACAGCTTGTGCAGGCCGATGCTGCTGCGTATTACCCTGCTGCCGACACTAACATGGTCATCTCGAATGCGATACTCGATCAGGCGGCTCCGGCTGTTGCCTATAATTCGACCTGTACCAATTTTCTTGCTGTGTACGAAACAGGTGAGGCTGGGGTGCCGGATATCGGCCTGGCCCTTGTTGAGTACGGGGTGAGGGATGTGAGAAGCGCAAATCCGATACTGAACTTCATGACCCTGACGGAGGCGTTCGTCACGGGACTTCTTGCCGGCGGGGATATCCTCGAGGCACGCGAACAGCAGTTTGATGAAGGAACCGGGCTCAACTTCGATAGAACCCTGGCAGTTACCCTCAAGGGAGGATATGACAGCTGTTATACGACCAATAGCGGTCTTTACAGTACGATTACCCCCGGCCTGACGGTAAGCAGGGGACTTTTGACAATCGAAAATATCATTATTCAATGACCTCGTCCTGCATCATTGGTATCAGCGGCTTCTCAGGTTCAGGAAAGACGACCCTGATCGAGAAGGCCCTGCCTGTACTGAAAGGGCGGGGGCTTTATGTAGGGGTGCTCAAGCATACGCACCACAATCTGGTGATCGACACCGAGGGCAAGGACACGGATCGGTTCTTTAAGGCTGGCGCTGCATATGTCTTTGCAGATGATGATGCCCAGGGCTTTGCACGATACCGGCATGAAGGTGCTGATTTGCCGGAGGCCCTGAGCCGTTTTCCGAAGGGGCTTGATCTCATCATCGTGGAAGGCTATAAAAGCAGCGAACTGTCCAGGTTGTGGCTGGCTAAAGATTTGGCAGATGAGCGCAGCAGGAATGCCGGGCAGGGCAGCAGCATTATCTATCGCGATGATCCTGAATATCTGCAGCAGTTTCTGAACCATATTGACGAGGAACTTAAACGTCATTGTGCAGAGAGATCGCTGATGGCCGGACTGCTGGTCGGAGGCCGGAGCGAAAGGATGGGAAGGCCGAAGGGTCTGCTTGAGGTTCGCTGCAGAACGCTCATGGAGCAGGTGTATGAAACATTGTCCTCAATATCTCAGCGTACGCTTCTGCTTGGTGCAGGAGAACTTCCCTCCAGCCTGACTTTAGCTGACCGACTGCCTGATGCCCCTGAGGTCAAAGGCCCCCTTGCCGGCATGCTGAGTGCCTTCAGGTGGAATCCCCAAAGCGCGTGGCTTGTATCGTCGGTCGATATGCCCTTTATGCATCAGGAAGCCTGGAAATGGGTGCTGAGTCAGAGAAGACCCGGTGCCTGGGCGATAATGCCGCGCAGGGAGGGTTCAGAAACGGTTGAGGCGACCGGTGCCTGTTATGAACCGGAGATATTTGACTATATAGAATCCCTGGCACAGAAAGGGGTCTTCCGGCTCCAGAAAATAGCTGACCACCCGAAAGTGATCAAGCCGGTTATACCGAAGGAACTGGAGCAGGCCTGGAAAAATGTGAACACCCCTGAGGAATGGGAAGAGGCGTTAGCGATTCTTAATGTGTGAAAATTCCTTTTTTGTATGCTGCCTCCATCTTTCGGTACAATTTCTTGTTTTTTAAAGGAGGCAGTGCGTAGTTACCTTTCATTGACCACTTGTCTTTCAGCGGCAGAAGGTCTTTCGGTATAGTTCCTGTCTCGGGATCTTTGAAGTCCGTCACCCGCAGTCCTTTATTGTCTGCAATGATCGTGTACTCACCATCTTCAAGGTCCTTATATGAGCCGCCTTCAAATCTGGTGATAATCTTTTGGGTCGCGGAGGCATGACAGTCGTCGCACTTGCGTGACTTCCCGGTTGCATGGGCGACCCGGTCGAGGTTGAACCATACCATGGTGTCTTTATCCTTGCTGTCCAGATTTCTGGCCAGGCCGGTAATGGCGTAGGAATCGTTCGAAAAATAACGTCTGTCTATCTTTACATCGGGGCGGTTTCTGAAGATAAGCTTTTTCGAAAGCTTTACCTCATCCGCCTTCACATTCCCTGAGGTATGAGGGACAAGATGAACCGGGATCCAGGTGCCTTTCGGATTCTTTATCAGCAGAGGCTTCACGGCTTCAACCTGATAGTCCTGGATCCTCGTGATCGGGTTTTCCTGGCCCTCAGGGCCGACTGCAGACCAGAAGTTAAAGGCATAGCCGCCTATCAGTGCTGTATGGCAGGCGGCACAGTCAACATTCTTATGAGATCCTGCACCGTGAGCCCGTGCAACCCCGTCATGACACTTCTTGCAAGAGACGTCCCTGCGCAGGTCAGCGTGTGCTCCGCTGTCCTGATTTGGTGCGTGGCAGTCGACACAGGCGAGCCCTTTTTGAGCGTGGATATCAGGACGGTCCTTGAGGACCTCTTTTCCTTTTGTTGCTGCCTGCGTGAACTCTCCCCTGAGATAGCCGTCTCCGCGCCTCCTCTCAAGCGGGCCGGCATGGCAGATAAAGGCCTTGCCGCCGCCATAGCACGACAGAGATGTCGGCTTTTTCACAAAGGCATGGGCGCTGCCCTGCTGCCCGGCATGAACAGGTTTGCTTGCATCCAGATGGCAGTCGAGACAGCCGACATGGCATTTGTTGCAGGTCCGCTGGTTATTATGCGCTTTTTTTTCGTTAACCGGCATGGTCGAATGCGCATTGTAGTACCTCATATTCTCATCCGAAAAGCTATCCTGCCCTGGCTCCGAGAGCACCCCGGTCCAGAGTCCGCAGCTTTGAGGCCCGGCAGGTCCGGTCCAGGCCCGGTACTGGCTTTGGGTATGGGCCCCTTTGGCGCCACCCATCGGGCTCTTCAGAAACTTTTGTACTATGCCCTCATGACATTTTCCACAGGTCTTTTCAGCGACGACCGGATTGAAGGCAAAGGTCACGGGGTTTTTGTCCTGCCAGAGAACGAGGTTATAGTCAGGGTGGTCTTTGATCTTGTTGTCAACGGTTATTTTTGGCAGAAGCTGCGTTGCCCGGTTATGGCCTGAAGGGGTTAGCCGGCTCCATAATTCCCGATCCTCAGGTTTGAGGTCCTGCCGTGTCATCACGTTGAATTTCGGATCTGCGAGCCTCACTGACAATAGCCCCTGGTGGGCACCCTTCATGGAAGGATCAGCCGGATTGCCGAGATGGCAATCGGAACACGAGGCAGGCATATGCGTCTGTTCTCTAACTGTTTCGTCTGTCATAAAAAACTGAGGATACCCCAGGGCAGCCATTGCCGGGCTGTTCCCGTGGCACTGGGTACAGGTACTCGCAGATACAGAAACTGCACTGAGACTAAACAGAATGATAATACCGGCCAGAAATGTACCGCAGCGTTTCATAGTTTTACTATAGGACTGATGACGCTTGATGTCAAACCGAATATATTGACTTTGATTTTGAGCATTATGATACAATTTATCAATGAAGCAGCTCATCGATGTCCTCATCATGGTTGTGAATTATTCCCATGACACCGCTACAGCCTTCCTGGCGGTCAGTGTGCTGGCCATGTGGGACCTTTCGCGGAGATGCCCGGACACGGGAGATGCGGGTCTAGAACTTTATTATATCCGTGTCTATAAACGCATCGCCCGCATGGCGAAATATGCCCTCTCATGGATCCTCCTAACCAGTCTGCCACGGACCTTATATTATGCCGAGTATGAAGCCTTTAGTGCAGCCGGAGACCTTCAGGTTCTGGTAATCAGTGCGATGCATGCGGTCATGATCGGCCTGCTTGCTTCAGGGCTCTATTACTGGCTGAGTCTTGCCAAAAAGGTGAAGGCTCTGATGCTCAGACATAAGCTTACCTAGTCCTTTTTCAGGACGTTGACGCTGCCGAAACAGAACCTTTAGAATAAAGATAGAGTTAATAATGTCCGGATTATCCGGGCAGGAAGCAACCGTGAATGAGGAGGTATTATGAACGGAATGAAAACAGTGATATTGATGACACTCCTGACACTTCTTCTCGTATGGGGAGGAGCTGCTATTGGTGGCCAGTCGGGCATGCTGATCGCCCTGCTGATGGCGGGTGTCATGAACTTTGTCTCATATTTTTTCAGTGATAAGATAGTCCTTGCGATGTACCGGGCCCGCCAGGTGGATGAAGCCGAGGCCCCGGTGCTCTATCGCATCGTGCGTATGTTAAGCCAGAAGGCAGGCATGCCGATGCCGAAGGTCTACATCATCCCGGATGAATCACCCAATGCCTTTGCTACCGGCCGGAATCCGAAGCATGCGGCAGTGGCAGCGACCGAAGGTATTATGCGGCTGCTGAGCGAAGAAGAACTGGCCGGTGTCATGGCGCATGAACTGGCGCACGTGATGCATCGGGATATACTGATCGGAACTATTGCCGCGACCCTCGCCGGTGCCATAAGCTACCTTGGTCATATGGCCCTGTTTATGGGCGGCAGACATAATGATGATGAAGGCGGCAGTCCGCTTGCGGGGATCGTGATGATGATTCTTGCCCCGATCGCTGCCATGCTTATCCAGATGGCTATCTCCCGATCGAGGGAATACTCTGCGGATGAAGGCGGCGCGAGGCTGCTTGGCAACCCGATGCCTCTGGCCGGTGCCTTGCGGAAACTCGAGCAGGGCTCGCAGATGATCCCGATGGATGCACAGCCTGCTACTGCCCATATGATGATCGTCAGTCCTTTCAGCGGCGGCGGCATGATGAAGCTGTTCAGTACGCATCCACCTGTGGCAGAGAGAATCGCGCGCCTTCAGGCAATGAGATCGGCTGCGTAAGGTGGATACGCAGTTGCATACTCCGGGAGGATCCATGACCGACGTCATTACCGAAACAAATATAAGCGAACTGAATCTGGTGAGAAAGGGCAAGGTGCGGGATGTCTACGAGATTGACGACAAGCTCCTGATTATCGCTACGGACAGAATATCAGCCTTTGATGTGGTGCTTCCCAACGGCATTGCCGGCAAGGGAAAGATTCTCACGCAGATTTCGCTCTTCTGGTTCAGCCAGATGCAGGAGATCATAGAAAACCATATTGTGGCGACCGAGGTGAAGGATTATCCTGCCCTGCTCCACAAATATGAACATCTGCTTGAGGGCCGGAGCATGCTGGTCCGCAAGGCCAGTCCGATGCCGGTTGAATGCATTGTGCGCGGCTATCTCTCCGGTTCCGGATGGAAATCGTACCAGAAGAGCGGCACGGTATGCGGCATTAAGCTCCCCGGCGGACTCCTCGAATCAGCGAAGCTTCCCGAACCTCTGTTCACACCGAGCACCAAGGCCGAGGAGGGGCATGATATGAACATCAGCTTCGAAGAGATGAAGAAGATTGTCAGTCCGGAGACAGCGGAACGCCTGAGCGAGGTGAGCCTGAAGATCTATACAAGGGCGCGGGACATAGCAGAGAAGAAGGGCATCATCATCGCAGACACCAAGTTCGAGTTCGGCATGTACGACAACAGGCTGATACTCATCGACGAGGTGCTGACGCCTGATTCATCGCGGTTCTGGTCAATGAAGGACTATCAGCCGGGTAAATCACAGGACAGTTATGACAAGCAGATAATCAGGGACTATCTGCTTACGCTCGACTGGGACCAGACCTATCCGGGGCCGGTGCTTCCCGAGGCGGTGGTTGCAAAGGCGCTGGAACGTTACAAGGAGATCTGCAGCATCATTACCGGCTGAAGATAAGCCTGGTCCGCTATTATTTCTTCCGGTCTTTCGAAGTGAGCAGTCCGATGTACTTATTGATAGGGTTTGACCGTTTCAGGAAGGGGAGCGGGAGTTTGCGGCGGTTCCCCATTTTTACCAGTTCCTGATGAATGTCTTTATTGTCAGGATCATTCTTCAGTCCATAATAAAAGGCGTTAACAGCCTCCTGTTTTTTTTCATCCTTCAGGTATGCTCTGCCGAGGTTCAGATAAAAGACAGGATGGAAGAACTCGCTTCCAAACGGTATGGTTTCATCGAGGCGTTTGATGGCCTCGAGGCAGATTGCTGTTCCCTCCCGCGGTTTGCCCCTGACGATGGCCGTCAGGCATCCGAAGTACGAGAGGAGAAAAGGGTCCCCCGGGAATTTTGTGAGCGCCTCTTCCAGCAGTATGATGGCTGACTTCCCGTCCCCTTTTTTCAGCAGGACCTGGGCTTCCTCGAAATAGTGGGATTTCTGTTTCTGTTTGGCGGCCTGCTCGCGCACAAAAAAATCAGTTGTCGACTTGTGCTGGTTTTCCATCATGACCTGGAGTTTTTCATCAAAGTTCTTCAGCTTAAGGAGGTGCGCATAGTCCAGGTCCCGGGAGAATACGACCTCTCCGCGTTGGTAGATCCGGGTGGCCAAGCGGCAGGTTTTCTTGCCCAGGTCCTCTGTCTGGACATGGTATGTAATATTATCGACGACGATATTGCTGCTGCATTCCGGGGAGCGCCGCGTGACAATCTTAACTGAGGACTTGGAGGTCATGGCAGTTACCGCAAATAGCCGAGGACCTTCATGATCTGGCCCTTATGAAATTCGATGATATCCGGAGGTGTTCCCCAGGAGCCGGCCTTTTTTGCCAGCGTTTCAACTGCCTTCATGATACCTTCTTTTGTCGGGCTCTCGAAATCAGAACCAACTTCCCTGAAAACCATCTTGATTGAGGCCAGGACATTATTCATCAGATCTTTGTCACTGGTCGAACCGCCCATGTCCTGCTTTATCCGTGCAAAAGTCTCCTTCTGGGCTTCGAAAAAGCACTTGACAATAAGGTCTCTTGCCTTGACCGGATTGAGTCCGGTAAGGTCTTCGTCCTGAAGGTGCCAACGGGTGAATTTCTTTATTTCTGTCATGTATCCTCCTGGTTTATATTAATATGCTCAAAAAATAGAATAGTACCATCCGCCGAAAGGCAATACAACGTCAAGGGTGCCTCTCTGCATATCCCGTAATCAGTATATCCTCTTCGAACCTTTTTATCTGCATACCCGCTATGCGGTACGCCCGGGCAAGACTGCGATATGAGCTGCCTCCTACAACCGGGAACGAATCCCTTCCCCCGATGATTTTCGGTGCTATGAAAAACATCACCTTGTCAACGATACCGCTTTCGAAAGCGGAGGCATTCAGGGACGAGCCGCCCTCGATCAGAACAGAAGTGATGCCTCTCCCGCCCAGCTCCTGCATCAATAAGGTGAGGTCAGCCCGTGCCCCCTCATGTTCAAGGATGGTGATGCCTTTTTCTCTGAGTATTTTCTTTTTATTCTCATGGGTATTTTTTTTCGTAACGATCATAGTTTCCGGGGGAACGGTCAGCACGCGGGCACGGGTACTGATCTCAAGTTCAGAGTCCAGGATGATCCGGAGCGGACTCTTGTATCTTCCGGTCCGGCAGGTCAGGCTGGGATCGTCGGCCTTTACCGTTCCGATGGCGGAGAGGATGGCGTCGACTCCCCCCCTCAGTCGATGAACCTCCCTGCGGGCTTTTTCGCCGGTTATCCATTTGGATTCCCCTTTTGGTGTTGCTATCTTCCCGTCCAGGGTCATTGCCGCCTTCAGGATAACGAACGGCCTGCCGGTCGTTACATGTCTGATATAGTATTCATTGAGGGCCCGAGCCCGTGTTTCAAGTATTCCCGATACGACCTCAATTCCTGCCCTGCGGAGTTCTGCGATGCCTTTTCCCCCTACCTTTGGATTGGGGTCCTGCATGGCGATGACGACTTTGCCGATGCCCGATGCTATTATTTTTTCCGTGCAGGGAGGGGTCCGCTTGTCCCGGTGGCAGCAGGGCTCCAGGCTGACATAGAGTGTAGCGCCCCGTGCTTTTCCTCCGGCTTTTTCAAGAGCGATTGCCTCTGCGTGCGGGGTGCCTGCTTTTTTATGATAGCCTTCCGCAATAATTCTGCTGCCTTTAACTACGACAGCCCCTACCATCGGATTCGGGCTGGTCCTGCCATAGGCTCTCGCCGCTAGTGACAAAGTTCTTTTGATGAGGTATTCATCAGTCATCATGCTACAGAATACCATAAAATCCTTTACGTATCATACAGTTATAACTACCATTTCTATATTAACAGGGAGGGCAACTGTTATGGCCCTCATCAGGGGGCATTCCGCAGTCAGTCCCGGCAGGAGTTTGTATTCTGTCCCGGATGATTATCTCGGGCCTCCTGATTATGATATAATCATTCCAGGAGGCTTGTCTATGAACAATATATGGCTGATTATCATTGCGGTAGTCCTTGGCGCGGTTGCTGCATATCTCATCCCCCTGCTGATTGAGTTGAGACGCACGGTAGAAGCATTGAGAAATACGGTTGAAAGGAACCTGAACCCTGCCCTGGATGAACTCCAGAAGAACCTGCGCACGCTCAACAGCGTGACCGGGAATGTGGAACAGGTGACTGAAAATATTAAAATCTTTTCGAGGGCAGTTGGAGATGTCGGCCGGTCTGTAGGGGCTTTTAATGCCCTGGTCAGCAGTACCGGGGCTTCGACGGCTATCCGCATGATGAGTCTGCGAACCGGCGTCACGGCTGCCGTAGGCTTTATCCTTACAAATCTACTAAAAAGAGGAGACAGACGATGAGAGAAGAAGAAGGTTTCAGCACAGGTTCAGTACTCATGTCCTTTCTGCTGGGCGGCATTGTCGGTGCAGGCCTCGCACTTCTGCTGGCGCCGCAGTCCGGCGAGGAGACAAGGAAGAAAATCAAGGAGTTTGCCGATGATGTAAAGGACAAAACCACCGGGCTGGCAGACCAGGTAAAGGAAAAGACATCAGGCTTCGTCGACGAGGCAAAACATAAGGTCACGGATATCGTCGGCGAGGGCAAAGACATGTACGAAGAGAAGAAGTCTATCTTCAAGGCAGCGGTTGATGCCGGCAAAGATGCCTACGAGAAAGAGAAGGAGAGGCTTTCAAAGGCTTAAATGCATGAAGTCTCGATAGCCCTTAATCTGCTGGAAATCATTACCGCGCAGTGCAGAAAAGAGGGCTATTCCAGAATAGACGCTGTGCGCATCAAAATCGGCAGGGCGTCCGGGATAATGCCGGACGCCCTTGCTTTTGCGTTCGAAGCCACGAAGGGCGATACCATTGCCGGCAATGCGCTGCTCGAAATTGAGGAAGTCCCCCTGACCGGCAACTGCCGCGACTGCGGCGCGGTCTTCACGACAGAGGCGGAGTATGTCCTTGCCTGTCCGGAATGCGCGAGCCAGTCTTTTTTAATGACCGCCGGCCGCGAGCTTGATATTATTGATATGGAGGTTTCATGAAGGTAAAGGTTGCGACAAAAATACTTGAGGCGAACGACAGGATAGCAGTCGAAAACAGGCGACTTTTTGATATTGCCGGAGTTTTTGTGATAAATCTCATGAGCGCACCGGGCGCGGGCAAGACCTCGCTCCTCGAAAAGACGCTTGAACAGAAGACAGAGTTGAAGATTGGCGTTATCGAAGGAGATATTGCCGGTACGGATGATGCCGAGCGGGTCGAAAGGCTCGGGGCTCCGGTGGTTCAGATCAATACCGGTGGGGCCTGCCACCTCGATGCGAATATGATCTACGAGGTGCTCGGAGAGCTGCCACTTGATACCCTGGACATTCTGGTCATCGAAAATGTCGGCAACCTCGTCTGCCCTGCCGAGTTCAAGGTCGGTGAGAACATGAAGGTGATGCTGCTGAGCATCACCGAAGGCCATGACAAACCGCTTAAATATCCGCTCATGTTTCAGGAGTCATCGGCCCTTGTCCTTAATAAAATCGACCTGGTGCCGTATACCAACGTGGATATGGAGAAAATCAGGAAAGACGCTCTGTCCCTCAATCCCGGCCTGAAGATATTCGAGGTCTCCTGCCGGACCGGTGAGGGTATCAGTGAGTGGATCGCCTGGCTGAAAGAGATTTCAAAGAAGACGTAGCCCCGAATATAGATCCTGTATATTGACAATATATTCTGTCTTTGGATATCTTGTCTAAACAGCTGCAATGAATAAAGGAGTATTATGGCAACCATCAAAATAGGCATTATCGGCGGGTCGGGGCTTGACGATCCGCAGCTTTTAAAGAGCAAGAAGGAAAAGAAGGTAACTACCCCCTATGGCAGTCCGTCATCGGCTCTGACTATTGGCAAGATTGAAGGGGCCGATGTTGTTATCCTCGCCCGTCATGGGAAAAAGCACTCAATCTATCCCACTGGCGTCAATTACCGGGCGAATATCCATGCCCTGAAAAAAGAAGGCTGCACCCATATCCTGGCGACGACTGCGGTCGGATCACTCAAAGAGAAGATAAAGCCGGGCGATCTGGTTTTCTTAGACCAGTTCATCGATTTCACAAGGCATCGCCAGCTTACCTTTCACGATAAAAAGGTGGTCCACACCCCTATGGCCGAACCGTTCTGCGCTGACCTCCGGAAGATCCTGACTTCCTCGGCAAAGGAGCTCAAGCTGCGGCACCATGGCAAGGGGACGGTCATCACGATTGAGGGACCGCGCTTTTCAACGAAGGCCGAATCTCATATGTTCAGGCTGTTCGGGGCGGATGTCATTAACATGTCGACCGTGCCGGAGGTTGTCCTTGCCCGTGAGGCAGGGATTTGCTATCAGTCGATTGCGATGTCAACAGACTACGACTGCTGGAAAGAGGGTGAGGAGCCGGTGACCTGGGAGATGATCCTTGCGATCATGCAGAAGAACTCGGAGAATGTGAAAAAACTCCTGGTGAGGGCGATTTCAAAGATAACCAATACTGAGTGTAGCTGTTCATAAATAGAGTTTGTGGATAAAGTGAGAGCTGTCATCCTCGGGCTTGACCCGGGGATCCATGGTTCGACAAGCTCACCATGACCGGTCATCCTGAGCCTGTCGAAGGGTTGGATTCCCGACTAAGGATTTCGGGAATGACAAACAAAAATTCAAGGAGGTTTATTGTGACGATAAAATCAAGAATCAGGACCATACCCGATCACCCGAAAAAGGGGATCATGTTTCGGGACATCACTACGCTGATCAAGGACCCGGTCGGCTTCAGGCTGGTGATCGATAATTTTACCCAGAGGTATGTCAAAGGAGATATTGCTTTTGACACGATCGTCGGTATCGAGTCCCGCGGTTTTATCATCGGCGGCGCGCTTTCCTATACTCTCGGAAAGGGTTTTATCCCGGTCAGAAAGAAGGGGAAACTTCCCGGAGAGACGATAAGCCATGAATATGCCCTCGAATACGGCACCGACACCGTCGAGATACATAAAGACGCGCTCTCAAAAGGTGAGAGGGTCCTCCTCGTGGATGACCTTCTCGCAACCGGCGGCACGGCCCTGGCTGCTGCAGCGCTGATAGAAAAACTCGGCGGCGTGGTAGCCGAGATGGCCTTTATTGTGAACCTGCCTGATGTGGGAGGCGCAAAGAAGCTCGCGGCCAAAGGCTATAAGGCCTATTGCCAGACGGAATTTGAGGGAGACTGATTATTTTTTATAACTGGCAATAATTGTGTCATTGTCCGGCTTGACCGGACAATCCAGAGCTTCCTAAAAAACTGGATTCCCCGATCAAGTCGGGGAATGACAGATAGATAAGTTATAGATTAGACACTTATATTCAATAACAAAATGGTGGTGGGATTCCATCCCCATTTTGTTATCCCAAAATCTCGTCTACCTCTTTTTTCCCTTCGGCAAGTTCCTTCTCCTGCTCTTTGTCGAGCTTCAGCAGCATGGCCTGGAATTCGCCGACATGCGTTTTTTCTTCCCTGGCGATATCAAGCAGGATAGCCTTGATTTTGCTGTTCGACGTCATTGACGCGAGCTGCTCATAGAGATTGACTGCATCGAGTTCTGCGATCATCCCGAGCCTGAGGATCTCCTTGTCCAGGTCCTTTTTGCTCACCTTTGCCAGATTAACCGGAATCTGTGAAAGCATCGTACACCTCCATTCTTTCTTCTATTTTAGCAGGCTGACATACTGTTGCAAATTCTTTTTAT
>PNOC01000008.1 GCA_013824615.1 Thermodesulfovibrio sp. | reverse complement strand
AACCGAAGAGGCTTTACCATGATAATAATATACGAAAGAAAACAGAACACTGCAGAGAACGAAAACAAGAGCAGCCGGAGACCATCGGGATTTGAGCCATCCCTGTCTTCCGTCGGTATCTCCGGACACTTCAGCAGCAGCCCTTATCAGGGTAGCACTGCTGACAACATGCTGGCCTTCAACACACGCACCCAGGAGCGCCCTGTCGCATATCACGTTTATCACCCTGGGTATGCCGTTGCTCAGGTGAAAGAGCTTCGGCATCAGCGCCGAAGGGAACAGTCTGCCTTCGCACCCCGCAACAGCGATACGATGAGCTATATACGCATCTATCTCTCCGCTGGACAGGGGTCCGAGATGATAGCGCGCGGTTATCCTTTGGCTAAGCTGACGCAATTCAGGACGGTCGAGCATATCGCGCAGTTCGGGCTGGCCCAGGAGTATGATCTGCAGGAGCTTCCGCCGCTCGGTTTCGAGGTTTGTGAGAAGCCTGAGTTGTTCGAGCACTCCGGGGTTCAGGTTCTGTGCTTCCTCAATGATCAGCACGGCCCTCCTGCCTGAGCGGTGAACTGACAGCAGGTATTCGTTGATCCCGTCGACAAAGACCTTGACGCTGGTGTTCCCTTTGGGATAATCGATCCGGAACTCGTCGCAGACCGAGGCAAGAAGTTCTTCGACGGTCAGCCGAGGGTTAAGGATAAAGGCGGTCTCGATATCCTCGGGCATCTGTTTAAGGAGGCTCCGGCAGATTGTCGTTTTTCCTGCCCCCACTTCGCCGGTAAGCATAACGAAACCGGCGTTGTTGTTGATCCCGTAACGCAGATGAGCAAGCGCCTCGCGATGCCCCTTGCTCATATAGAGATAGCGCGGGTCAGGGACTATCGAAAAAGGAGTTTCCTTGAGACCGAAATGTTCGAGATACATCGTAATCCTCTCCGTTTACTATACCAAAAAATAAACGCAATGGGCGAAACAGTGGAAGATTCTGCCTTCATATCATTTCCTCAACAGGTATTATGAAGCATCGTATACCTCCCCGCGGATGCTCTTCCCTTAATTTCAGCACGATGCCCCTGACCTTGTCGACATCTTCGTTGTTAATAACTACAGTCAGAACGTCGTTTTCTCCGGGCGCGTACCTGGATCGCATTTTTGGCTCTGATTCGCAACCACACCCCAGCACTTGCGTCCATTTCGTATACGCGTTTACTCCGGATGAAGTAAGCGCAGCGATAACGTCATCATCAACTGCCCATGAGTACACAATGACAAACATTTTCATCAGTTCCACCTCCGGATAATTTTATAGCTGCCGCGATACGCCATAACACCCCCATAATACCATGTTTCTATCGTTCGGGAACGCTTCCCCTAGACGTGCGCTTTATGCCTGGAATGGGAAAAAGGGGATAGACTTTGAATGGCAGAGACTAAGAGACAATAATCCTCAAAATTCTGTTCTTCCCGACACGGACAATATGCTCCCCTTCCGGGAGGACCGCGTCAGAACTTTCGACAACCTGATCGTTCAGCTTGACCCCCCGCTGTTTGATCAGCCGGATCGCCTCACCGGAGCTCTTTGCCAGGCCATTTTCTTTCATCACATGAGGAAGCCAGTTGTTTCTGTCGGCAGCAGAAATTTTGATTTCGACCGTAGCAATTGCATCAAGATTGACCTTTTTGTTCTCCAGAAAATCGACGTACTCCTGTCTTGCCCGCGTTGCGGCCTCCGGACCGTGATATCTTGTCACGAGTTCCATTGCGAGATCCTTCTTGATCTCACGGGGGTCCTTCGCACCGTTTTGCAGCCCTTCCTTCAGAGCATTAAAGTCATCCACCGATATATGGCTAACCAGCTCAAAGTAGCGGCCGATCATGTTGTCGGGAATGCTCATCACTTTCTTGAACATGCCGGTCAGTTCGCCGTTTATATATTCAAAAGCCGGCTCATTAATGCCTATGTAATTCCCCAGGCTCTTCGACATTTTATTCACCCCGTCGAGCCCCTCCAGAAGCGGCATCATGAGGACCACCTGCTCCTCCATCCCCATCGCCTTCTGCATGGACCTGCCCATGAGGAGATTAAATTTCTGGTCCGTGCCGCCAAGTTCGACATCGGCCCTGAGTGCGACAGAATCATAGCCCTGGAACAGGGGGTAGTAGAATTCCAATATACTTATAGGTTGCTGGTTCTTGAACCTCTTTTTGAAGTCCTCCCGTTCGAGCATGCGGGCTACCGTCTCGAAGGCCCCGAGCTGGGCAACCTCGATAGCGGTCATTTTCCCAAGCCACTCACTGTTAAAACGCACCTGCGTTTTGGCCGGATCGAGGATCTTGAATACCTGGGTCTTATAGGTTTCGGCATTCTGCAGCACCGCCTCGTTGGTCAGTATCTTGCGGGTCTCACTCTTGCCGGTCGGGTCTCCGATCATGCCGGTAAAGTCACCGATCAGAAATATCACCTCATGCCCGAGTTCCTGAAACTGGCGCATCTTTTCGAGCAGGACCGTATGGCCGACATGGATATCCGGGGCCGTCGGGTCAAACCCTGCCTTGATCCGCAACGGCCTGCCTTCTGAAGAAGATTTTTCGAGCTTCTTCAGAAGCGCTTCTTCGCTGATGATCTCGACAGCGCCTCTTTTGATAACCTCGATCTGTTTTTCGGGTGACAGCATAGGGAATATGATAACCCTCAGGAATGCAGACAGTCAATTTCCCGGCAGGCTTACGGCCAATGGAGGTGTTGAACTTGTTGTATTCCGCAGTAGCTGGTATTATTGTCCCATGAAGAGTTTTCGCAAGGAATTATGGTTCAACATCCCGACACGCCGGGCCTTTGTCAATATAACGAGCCAGATCCAGGACTGCCTGAAGGAAAGCGGGGTTGCGGAGGGTCTCGTTCTTGTGAATGCGATGCATATCACCGCGTCGGTCTTTATCAATGATGATGATCCGGGTCTGCATCACGATTACGAGGTCTGGCTCGAAAAACTTGCCCCGCATGAGCCGGTCTCGGCCTATCACCACAACCACGGGGAAGATAATGCCGATGCACACCTGAAGCGCCAGATCATGGGCCGTGAGGTGGTGGTTGCGATCACGGAGGGCAAACTCGACCTCGGTCCCTGGGAGCAGATCTTCTATGGTGAGTTCGACGGCAGAAGAAAAAAACGGGCACTGGTTAAAATAATAGGCGAATGAAAAAAATAGCCATAACCATGGGTGACCCAGCCGGGGTCGGCCCCGAGATCATCGCCAGGGCATTATCAGATGCCAAGATACGGGAAGCCTGCATCCCGGTTGTGATCGGCGACCGGACTGTCCTTGAAGAAGCGCTGCTCCTGACCCAAAGTCCGCTGAAGCTGCACCTGGTCCAATCTCCTGCATTGGCGCTGCCATCCTCCGAAGTGTTGAACTGCATGGATATGGGAAACAGCAGCCCCTTTGCAAAGAATAAGGCCACGGCAGAAAACGGAAGGGCCTGTGTCAGCTATATACAGAAGGCGGTTGAACTTGCGCTCAGCCATGAAGTCGATGCTCTGGTGACCGCGCCAATCACCAAAGAAGCCCTGAAACTTGCCGGTGTACACTGGCCGGGCCATACCGAGATGATTGCCGAGATGACCGGGACACAGGACTTTGCGATGATGCTGGCCGGCGGGCCGCTGCGGGTCATTCTCGTTACCATTCATACCTCGATAAAGAGCGTGCCTGCCAGGATCACAAAAGAGTCTGTGCTGCAGACGATCCGGCTTGCAGGAAGAGCCTGTGAAATGATGGCGATTGACAAACCGAGGATCGCAGTTGCCGGGCTGAACCCCCACGCCGGAGAGACCGGCATGTTCGGGGATGAGGAGATTAAATCAATCATCCCTGCTATTGAAGCGGCGCGGGCGTCAGGCATAGAATGCACCGGCCCTTATCCTCCGGATACTCTTTTTCATAAGGCGTACCACGGGGGAGTTGATATTGTGGTCTGCATGTATCACGACCAGGGGTTGATCCCCCTGAAGATGATCGCCTTTGACAAAGGGGTGAACACAACGATCGGTCTCCCTATCATCAGGACCTCTCCTGACCACGGCACTGCCTACGATATAGCCTGGAAGGGGATTGCGACCCCGTCGAGCATGATCGAGGCGATAGCCTTTGCCTGCAGGATGAGGCTATAAATGTCAAAGAAGAGCCTCGGCCAGAACTTTCTGTACGACCGCGCAATACTCAGCGAGATCATTGAGGCTGCGGGAGTCCTGCCGGACGACACGGTCGTCGAGATCGGGCCGGGCCACGGCACGATGACAAAGCTGCTTGCAGAGAAGGCGCGGAAACTGATCGCCATTGAGCTGGACCATGAGTTATGCGTAAGGCTTGTCGGAGAACTGAAGGGTTTCAATAACATCGACCTTGTCGAGGGCGATGCAATGAAGTTCAATTACGAGGAAGTCGGCAGGTTCAAGGTCGTCGCCAACATCCCCTACTACATTACCACCCCGGTTATCTTCAGACTACTGGAGGCAAAGCAGCAGCTTCAGGCAATGACCCTGACGATCCAGAAAGAGGTGGCCGAGAGAATCGTTGCCCCGCCTGGGGGGAAAGATTACGGGGTGCTTTCTATCGCGCTCCAGTGTTACGCCCTGCCAACCTTGAAATTCATGGTGCCGAAGGAGGCCTTCCATCCGGTGCCGAAGGTCGACTCGGCAGTGGTGCATATCTCGTTGAGAAAAGAACCGCTGGTTTCAGCAGAACATGAGGAGTTCTTCTTCAAAGTGGTCAGGACCGCTTTCTCACAGAGGAGAAAAACACTCTCAAACTCCCTGAAGCCCTTTGGCCCTGCTGTCAGGGGCGCGCTGGCAGAGGCAGGAATCGATCCGCAGCGCAGACCGGAAACATTAAGCATAGAAGAGTTCAAAAATATTGCAGCACTGCTGGAGGAGAAGCAGGTATGAACCGCTCTTTCGCGAACTGGGCATGTAGGGCAGGTATTTTGATGTTTTTTCTTTCATAATTCTAACAGCCAACCCCTCCCGGCCATTTCAACTGCTGTTCACCATCTCCCTGCCTCCCAACCCCTCCCGGCCTCCCCTTGTCAAGGGAGGAGTAAAGCGACCTTGCATCGCCGGGTTTCATCCCCCTTGATAAGGGGGGATACAGGGGGGTTGCTATTGGCTCTGAATCCATCGCAGAAGATCCTCGCTGACACCCTCAATATTTTCCAGTACATCGTAGTTGGTATATCTGATAACATTCAGGCCTAAAGCATTCAGAACTTTTGTGCGTTCTACATCGTATTCGATTGTTTCAGCATGACTGTCTCCGTCAATTTCGATCACAAGGCAAAGCTCGGCACAATAGAAATCTACAATATAGCCTGCAATCGGCTTCTGCCGTAGAAACTTGTGTTGTGAGAACTGCCTCATACGAAGGACGTCATTCCAGATCCTGCGTTCTGCCTTGCTGGGATTCCTGCGGTTCTTACGGGCAAGTTCAGTGAGTGCTTTGTTGTAGGGCAGATATTTGGTTCCGTTTTCTTTCATAATCCTAACAGCCAACCCCTCCCAGCCTCCCCTTATCAAGGGAGGAGAAAGCAACCTTGCCACCATCGGTTTTCATCCCCCTTGATAAGGGGGGATACAGGGGGGTTGCCGTTGCCTCGCGGCTTCACTAAGCCCAAAATGTCATTCGGTTTCACGTTTATTGTTTCAGCGCGGCGATAGCGCCAAGCTGTCTTTGTTTCTCCCTCTCGAAACTGCCATAAACCGAAAAATGATAATGCCAATAGACCGTTTGCCTCCCGGTCCTGAACCATACCTTGAGTGGGCCTTCTTCAGCCATTGGGTCCTGAGGCATCCACGAAAAGAACCCGGACTCCTTCATTAATCGCCCGACGCCTCCCGGAATGAATATGAACTGCGCCCGGCCATGCAGGATGACGTTGTTCAAACGCTGCAGGTGAGCTGCATCCAGGTCCGTCGTATCAAGGCGGCTCCTGCCATAGGTTGGAAGGTGAAGCAGTTCAACAAAAGAGATATCCTCTGCATCTTCAGGAGTGAATCCGATATCAGCGAACGTCTTGTGGTAGCGGCGACCGTCTCCTTTATATTCCGGCAGAAGAAATGGATGGTGCACCTTGTGTTGCTTCCAAAACATGGCACCATTCTTCAGGTATTCCAATACCCGGGGGAATATCGGAGAATTCTCGATGTTCTGATCATAATTAGCATCAAGACCGACGAAAATAAATTTAGCTGATTCAGGTTCAACCCCCTGGAATGGTCTTTCGATAAATGCTTCATTTAGAGGTGAACTTTTATGTCTGAAATACATTATGGCACCGGACCTCATCCCTTTTTCTTTCTGAATCACACTATTATGATTTAACTTGCCTCGTAACTCTTCATAAGCAACGGCTTCGCTTTTTCGAAGTCTTCGCCTGATGCCATGGTAATTTCCAAATCGCCTGTGCCAAAGTGACCAATTTTTCTTACGTCCCGCAAGAACCCTTTATTGCTCGTCAGGTCGACCGGTATTCCCTTGTTCACAAAGTAGCCTATCTCTTTTTCCTCCTTTCACAGCACGTCCTTGTAAGATTGCTCGATCAGGCCCATAACATAGTCAAGGTCAGCCATCGAGCTGAGGTAAACTGAACGGTTGAGCGTCCAGCTGTAACCTTCTGGAATTTGCTGAACAAAGCCCCGCGGGTCTTCATAATCAAGGGGACGTAGGAACATGCGTACCCGGTTTTTCTGTATATAGACCTCGGCAAAATTCTTGGTTACACGATACCCCATATAAATACTCGTAGCTTTTTCCTTTATAGCCTCATCAAGCGTAAGAATTCGCTGTCTCATTTCCTCAAATAGAGCAATTGTTTCGGGGGTTGCCTTGGCAAGAAGGGTCTCGACCCTATTTTCTTCCGGAGGCATATGCTCAGAAGGTGTAACTGCGGGCGTTGGAGCTGGTTTGCTTTCGCTTATAGTCAGTTGCTCAAGTGCAAAGATATCATTCTCATAATGCCTGTAAAGAAGAAGCTCAATACGTAGGGGCACAACCTCAACAGTATCAATATCAAATTTGCTGTAGGATTCCGCTATGCAAATAACCCGAGGATTTTTCCAATCAATTTTCAGTTTATCAGCGATCTCCTTGCCCAGTTTCTTTTGCACCAGCATCTCAAAGAAATCTACCTTTTGTGCCTTCAACCATTTCAGATATGAAAGGGCTTGGTTGATAACGTTTTCGTTCTTACTTAATTTGTACTCGATGATGACCGGAGCCCCAGAATAATCAACAGCAAGTGTGTCTATTCTTCCGCCGAATGTAGTCGGATATTCCGTCTCCAAAAAATACATATCCAACATCTCCTGAAGATGGCCTTCCACAATTTCCTGGAGCGTCTTCTCCTTGGCCAGCTGAACAGACTTGAGCTTCTTATACTTCCCGTCAATTTTTTTGTAGAGCGGCATTGACTCTCCTTGTAATTGGAAATTTCATTCTTTTACGGTTTTTGTAGCACAATTTCACTGAAATGCAGATATTTGCTTCTGTTTTCTTTCATAATCCTAACAGCCAACCCCTCCCAGCCTCCCCTTGTCAAGGGAGGAGCAAGCAACCTTGCCACAGTCGGCTTTCATCCCCCTTGATAAGGGGGGATACAGGGGGGTTGCCGTTGCCTCTTTGTTTCACAGCGCCGCCTGCAGCGTTGCCTCAAGAAACTTCCGACTTGTTGTTGTGTTGGTAGAGATCCGTCCTTCCATTTCATCACACAGCGCCATCAGTTCGTCCACCTTCGCCACAATTCGGTGTTGTTCGCCCAAGGGGGGCAGGGGCACTAAGAACTGCATTACCTGCGACTTGTTAATAAACGGTTGATCTGAGCCCTGTAAGTTCTCTTCAAGTCTTTTAACAAAATGTGATGATTGCAGATACAGGAGAAAATACTTGTTTAAAACTTCTTCTAAAAAAAACACGATCTTGCCAACCCGTTGATATAAGATCGCCGGCAAATCTTCTTGAGAGAGAATCGCGGCTTTCATTTGACCATTTAGTAACGGCCTGTTTAGCGCCATTACCAAGTCACCTGGATTGAGGACTAAGTCAGGATAAGCTGCCATATAAGCAAGAGGCAAGTAGTTGAGTGTTTCCCATTTCGTCTTACCGAACGATACATTCGCAATTTGGAACAAGCGAGCACCGGATTTTGAATATTCGGCTGCCTTGAAAGCGTGGCCTGACACAAGATCACAAAGTTGGCCAATGCGTGACCAACACCATCCGGGAGGAGATATGAAAAGCATTTCATGGTCGCAAATATTGTTGCGCTGCTGCTTCTCATTGTCTTTCGTATTCCTTCGTTGCACCGAAGATATATCGGTCAGGATCCTTTCACTAGGTTCATCTTTAGGGTCCTGCTCCACCAGCTTCCCCCGCACAGCCAAATTGAGAATCGTCTGCCGCAGCTGCTGAATATGTTCAGCCCTTGTGGTGAGGCGCGGGAGGTGGTTGAAATAGAAGCGGGCGCTGTCTTCGAAACTGAAACTCTCGCCATTTTCATTATCGACTTTGCCATTGTTCAGCCCATGCAGGGTCGCAGCCACCAGCCGGTTGCGCCGCCTTTCGCGCTTTGCCTGAGCCACCTCCAGTTCATCACACAGTTTCATCAGTTCGTCCACCTTCGCTACGATCCGGTGTTGTTCGGCAAGTGGCGGCAGAGGGAAAGGGAAATTGAGTAATTCCTCAACTTTAATCCCTTTAACCGTGAGCCCACTTCCCTCATAGCTTGCTGTCTTGAAGAAAATATAATAGAAATCGATAGATGCAAAGCTCGAAAGAATAAGGGCACGCAGGTCTTGATTTATTGCCATAGGAACTTGATTAATTGATACTTTACCGAGGCCCATTCGTGTAACCACAATGAGATTGCCTGGTGGAATAAGATTTGATGAACTGTTTTTTAGCCCATCTTCTGATATCCGATCAATAGTCTGATCAACATATTTGGTCTTTCCGATGTCTTTTACGCTCGCCCAGAAGATGTCGCCGTCCCAATAGGTGAAATTACTTTTGGATGGTGTTCCTCCTCCAAAATGGTTATTCACCGTTGCTCCAAGTCTAGTCCATTTCCATCCTGATGGCGGATCAAATGGAGTTGTTGCAATATCAATCGGGGTTAACGGCTTCTGCTCTTTGATGGTGCCCGCTTTCACCAACCGCTTCTTCTCCCCCTCAATCCTCTTCAACAACTCCCCCGCCGGCTCATCCTCCGGATACTGCTCCACCAGCTTCCCCCGCACAGCCAGGTCAAGAATAAACCTCCGCAGCCGCGGCACGGCATCAGGCGTATCGATCAGCCGGTCAAAGTTCTGAAGCAGCCGCTCAGGGTTCATTTCTCTTCTTCTTCCCTGGCCCACTCCATCAATCGCTGTTTCAGATCCTCTTTGGATGGCAGGTAAAGCTGGTATTCCCTGGCATGAATTTCGGCATCTTTGGGAAGCGTCAGTTCAACCAGGGCATCACGTTTCTTTTTGCAGAGAATAATGCCGATAGTAGGCTGTTCTTCTGGTTGTTTAACATGGCGGTCAAAATAATTGACATACATCTGCATCTGCCCAAGGTCCTGATGGGTCAGCTTGCCGATCTTCAGATCAATCAACACGTAGCAGCGCAACAGGCGGTTATAGAAGACGAGATCCACAAAGAAGTGGTCCTCATCAAAGGTAAAGCGCTTCTGCCGGGCCTCAAAGAGAAAACCTTTTCCCAGCTCCAGAAGAAAGTGTTCCAGTTTATCGATGATAGCAGTTTCAAGATCAGACTCTGAATATTTTGCTTTTTCGTCAAACCCCAGAAACTCCAGCACATAAGGGTCTTTGAGAATATCAGCCGGTTTATTGATAAGTTGTCCCTCCATGGCTAACTGGTGGACTTGTTCTTTGTCACGGCTCAGAGCAATCCTCTCATAGAGACTGGCGTTCACCTGGCGTTTGAGCTCAGGAACCGACCAGAAATTTTGGGAGGCCTCAATTTCGTAAAAGCTGCGCTCTCTGGCGTCTTTGATGCCAAGAAGAAGGACATAGTGAGACCAACTGAGAGTAAAGTGAGTTGACAATTGGTCAGCGGGCTGCTGACTAATTACAGCGGGACGCAATTTCCGAGAAGCCTTCTCGGAAATTGGACTGACTCGATCCCTCCAGATAATATGAAACTTGCGCATATTCGATAAATTATCTTCCGAAAACCCTCGTCCGAACTCAGCTGTGAGCCGAAGCGAAAGTTGTTTCAATGTCTCCTTTCCGTAGGCGGCACGGTTCTGTCCAGCTTGCTCATGCTCGACAATGAGACGTCCAATCTCGAAGTTTGTGAGGATTTGGAGCGAATTGATGTTATAGGTTGCGGTACGACGTGCGGACTGCACGAGAGATCTCACCCGGTCAACAAGCAGGCCTAGTTGCCGGGACGAGGAAAGTTCTTTGGTTATCTTTGGAGATAGCTTTTGTTTCATCTCAGCAGAGCCTCCTGCAGAATGGCCTTCAGCTTATCCCGAAGCTTCGCTGTCTCGGCCTCGCTCTGCTCAAGTTTGGCAAGCAGTTCGGCAGGGTCGCCGTGGTCCTCATCAACAACGTGCGGATTCTTGAAGTCGAGGTTGTAATTGCGCGCCTTGATCTCATCGATCGTGACCTTCCAGGCAACCTCTCTTTCCTGACGTTCCACGCGCTCAGCACCTCCCCACCAGTCGATGCAGGGTTTCATATGCTCGAAGCGGATCGGCCTTGTCATGGAATAGGCCTTCTGGCCTTCGGGTACGCGATGCTCGTAGTACCAGATCTCCTTTGTGGGCGTGCCTTTCTCGAAAAAGAGCAGATTGGTCCCGATCGAGGCGTAAGGCTTGAATACACTGTTCGGCAGACGGACGATTGTATGGAGATTGCATTCCTCCAACAAATGCTCCTTAAGACGCGTCTTCACCCCTTCACCGAACAATGTCCCATCCGGCAGCACCACAGCGGCCCGACCATTGGCCTTCAGCAGGCGGACGATAAGGGCAAGAAAGAGGTCTGCTGTTTCGCGGGTCTGAAAGTGTTTCGGAAAGTTCGACTCGATGCCGTCTTCCTCTCGACCGCCGAAAGGCGGGTTAGTCAGCACAATATCTACACGGTCGGACTGGGTATAGCTGATGTACGGCCGCGCAAGCGTGTTGTCATGGCGGACAAACGATGGATCGTCGATGCCGTGCAGCAGCAGGTTAGTCACACAAAGCATATGCGGGAGCTGTTTCTTTTCGGTTGCCCGCAGACCCTTCTGCATCTTCTGTTCGTCTGCCGGCGTCTTCACATAGCGGTCGCGCATATGACGAATGGCGCAGGTGAGAAAGCCGCCGGTGCCGCAGGCCGGATCAAAGAGTATCTCTCCTGGTTTCGGGTCGATGCGGTCGGCCATGAAGGCGGTGACAGCCCGGGGCGTATAATATTCTCCCGCATTGCCGGCGCTCTGAAGATCGTTCAGGATCTGCTCATAGATGTCACCGAAGTGCTGCCGCTCCGAGAGGTTGTTAAAATCAATGGCAGTAATCTTATTGATCACCTGACGCATCAACTGGCCGGACTTCATGTAGTTGTAGGCATCCTCGAATACGTCGCGCACAACACGCTTGCGTCCGTCCTTTGCCGTGCCCGGCAGTTCCTTGAGCGTCGGAAAGAGTTCATCGTTCACAAAGGTCATCAAATCGTCGCCGGTGATTCCCTCGGGATCTGCTGCCCAGGCGCGCCACTGGAACTTATCAGGGATCGGAGACCGGTAGCGGTCCTGCATCAGCTCAAGCTCCTGGTCCTGGTCGTCGATGATCTTGAGAAAAAACATCCAGCAGAGCTGGGATATCCGCTGAGCATCACCGTCAACGCCGACGTCCTGACGCATGATGTCCTGAATTGATTTAACCGTGGTACGTACGTTCATAAATAATTAAGCTGCCTTTCCGTAAAGGGCGGACTGGAGTTCGTGGACAGCTCGTTCAAAGCCGTCTCTTCCGCCGAAGGTTTTAAGAAGTTCAAGGGGCGTGCCCATAGTGTCAAAGGGCGTCACCTTCAGGATGCGCACGTCGTCAAGGCCGGTGACGCCTTCATCCTGGTATTTCTGGAGCAGGGCTTCGAGCACCGCGCGGGCCTGAGCACCGTATTTGGTAAAGACATCGCGCTTGCGGACATTCTCGGCGCGCTCCCGCCGGGTCAATGGCGGCTGGTCAAAGGCAACATGGCATATAAGGTCGAAGGGGTCGAGGTTTTTGCCCACTTCTTCCGCAAGCGGATCGAGCAGGAGACCTTCATTTTCGAGTTCCTCTATGATCGCCTGCTTGCGCTCCGTATCATTCCAGCGTTTAAGAAACTCATCCAGACTGGCGAAGCGTTTGCGAAGGGCTTTCTTTGAATAATCGCGCAGACTCTCGGTGACCAGCTTGCCGTATTCGTCAAGATATTCGATGCGCTCGGCAACGATCCAGACCTGCTCCCCGTGAATATAGTATTTCTGAGGTCCGCCCGGACGCGGATCTATATTGATCGGGGGTACAGGGTCAACGATCACCTCTTCATCCTCTCCCGGCTCGGTCGGAATGGGGTCTGTCTCATCGCTTGGCGGCGGTACGTCGTCCGGAGGTGCGATCGGATCGTCCTCTCCGGGCTCGTATATCTGGACCGGCTGGCCGTCGAAGTCAGGGTCCGCGAAATGGTTGGTCGCCTTCCGAAAATCTATGAGGGTAAAGTAATATTTCTTTGTGTCTTCATGGACGCGCGTCCCGCGACCGATGATCTGCTTGAACTCGGTCATCGAGCCGACTTCGCGGTCAAGGACGATGAGACGGCAGGTCTGGGCATCGACGCCGGTAGAAAGCAGACGGGAGGTGGTGACGATAACAGGATACTTTGACTCAGGGTCGATGAAATTGCCCACCTGTGCCACCCCTTCTGCATCGTCGCCGGTGATGCGCATGATGTAGCGGTCGTTCTGTTGGACAAGATCGGCATTCTCATTGATAAGGGCCTGCCGCATGCGACTGGCGTGTTCAGTATCCACGCAGAAGACGATGGTCTTTTGAAAGCGGTCTCCGCTTTCTCTGAGAAACTCGCTTACCTTCCGGGCCACACGCTTCGTACGTTCATCAATGACCATGTTCCGGTCGAAGTCCTTCTGGTTGTATATGCGGTCTTCGATCTCATTGCCGTATTTATCCGTCTCCCCCCGTGAAGGACGATACCCTTCAATATCGACATCCAGATGGACCTTCACCACCTTGTATGGAGCAAGGAAACCGTCACGGATACCTTCTCTTAATGAATAGAGGTAAACCGGCTCACCGAAGTAGTGTATATTGGAGACGTACTCTGTCTCCTTGGGGGTGGCAGTAAGGCCGATCTGCGTGGCGGCAGAGAAATAATCGAGTATCTCCCTCCAGGCGGAATCCTCGGCAGCACTGCCCCGGTGACACTCATCGATCACGATGAGGTCGAAAAAATCGGCTGAGAGTTCCTGGAAAAGCTTCTGCCGGTCTTCCGGGCCTGTGATCGCCTGATAGAGGCCGAGATAGATTTCGTAGGAGGTATCGATGCGCCGGTGCTTTTTATCCACGGCTACCGGCAGCTCAACCTCGGTGCCGTCCTCGCGTTCAATGGTCTTCGAGCCGGTGCTCAGCTTTGCCATTATCTTCCCGAAGGGGCGGAAGTCATTCACCATGGTCTGGTCAACAAGCACGTTGCGGTCCGCCAGATAAAGAATGCGCTTCTTCTGTTTTGCCTTCCAGAGGCGCCAGATAATCTGAAAGGCGGTATATGTCTTGCCCGTGCCGGTGGCCATGACCAGGAGGATTCGATTCTGGCCCCGGGCAATGGCCTCGATAGTCCTGTTGATCGCAATGCGCTGATAGTAGCGCGGTTCTTTACCGCTACCGTCATCGTGGTAGTCCTGAAGGACGATTTTTTCCTGCTCCGGCGGCATCCCTTTCCACGAGCGATATGAAGACCATAACTGTTCCGGGGTTGGGAATGCAGTAAGTGCAACCTCGGTTTCTGTCTGCTCTTTTTGACCTGTCCGATCATGGAACAAAAAGGCATCGCCGTTTGACGAGAAGACAAAGGGAATATCGAGCGTGGCGGCGTACTCAAGTGCCTGCTGCATGCCGTCCCCTACAGCGTGGTTGTTGTCTTTGGCCTCGATCAATGCGATCGGAATATTTGGCTTATAATAGAGGATGTAGTCAGCAAACTTGGCCTTGCCGCGGGTCACCAGCTTTCCGCGCACGATGATACGGCCCCTGGTAAAATAGACTTCCTCACGAATCTGCGAATGGACATCCCAGCCCGCCAGTTCGACGGCAGGCGTTATAAACTTTGTGCAGATATCCCGCTCACTGAGGTCTTTCTTATTCATTCCTGTCGCTGTGTTAGAAATAACCGAGACATCCCTTTTATCTCCTCCGGAAAGTCAGTCAAAATCAAGGCGTGCATTGTCACTTTCTGTTTTTCGTCCCCATACATAAAAAAGTGCTTAATGATAATCTGTTATACCCGTCAAAGACAAGAAATATTAATCAAAAGAACCATCTTTTCCAGTTCCAGTAGTGGATGAGTTTGTGGCTGAAGGCAACGTCGTCCACCTGCTGGGCCAGGTCCCGGAGTTCCTGCCGGTTCTGCTCGATCTCCCGGAACTGTTCTTTTTCGAGCCCGCCATCCAGTATAAAATGCCTGATTTTCTGCAGTTCACCACTGTCGAGCCAGACACCATGGTTGGCGCACTCATCAATAATCACGCCTGATATGCGGCCATAGTTCTTATGTATCATCAGCTTGCCGCAACGGACACACGGAATATACTCTATCTTCCCGCTGATCCCGGGGCGGGCATATTCTTCGCTGAGTTTTTCTTCCCGGTAGACGGTCGATTCCGCCGTGAGGACATTAAACTCTCCCCGGTCCAGCCAGAGCCCGCTGCATCCGGGGCATTGATCTATTTCAACCTCACCCTGTTTTTTGCAGTCAAGGGCGGTCCCGCATCTGGGGCACGCAGGGTTGTCAATGGTCTGTCCGCTCTGCACCCGGCCGCCGCAAAACGGACAATACATGCTCGTTGGATTTACCTGCTTCCCACAATGTGTACATGAAATAAGTTCCATGATCTTCCTTTCAGTTTGGTGCAGATTGGGATGACGACATCAGGCAAATATGCATCAATATTTTTTTAGTATAAACGCTGCTCCGCGACAGCTTCAATGATCTGTCATAAGTGATATAATGTCATGAAGGAGGCGCAGGGCATATAGGCCACGCGTTTGAGACGATGGTAAACAGTTCCGTTCCTTTGTCAGACCTTGTCCTTGCAATCGCCGGCACCGTCGATTTGGTAGACGAACAGATAGCTGGCCATCATACCAGGGTCGCCTTCATAGCATCGGAAATAGCTGCTGCCCTGGGCCTGTCCGAAACGGAAAGGGCAGAGATTGTTCAGGCCGGGGTGCTTCATGATATCGGGGCGCTTTCTCTCAGGGAGAGACTTGGGATCATGGAGTTTGAGGCAGAGAACGTCGACGCCCACCAGGTAGTCGGATACCGCCTGCTTTCAATGTTCGGCAGATTCAGGAATACTGCAGAAATTGTTCGACACCATCACGCCTCCTTTGCAGATTCCGTATCCCGCCAGTTGCCGCTGGGAAGTCATATCCTGAATCTTGCGGACAGGGTCGCCGTGCTGATGCCTCAAAAACCGAACATACTGGCTGAGGTTCCGGGGATACGGGACAGGATCTCTGCCGGGGCCGGCAAGGCTTTTATGCCTGCTGTTGTCGAGGTTTTTATGGACCTTGCGGACAAGGAATCGTTCTGGCTGGATGCGATATCCCTGCCTTATCAGTATCTCAAGGAAAAAATTGAGATCTCCGATGCCGCTCTCAGCGGGGAGGAACTGCTCGAATTTGCAAGGCTGGTAAGCAAGATAATAGATTTCAAAAGCCGGTTTACAGCAGTGCACTCGTGCGGGGTTTCTTCCTCTGCCGAGGCACTTGCAGGTTTTTCAGGCTTTGGAGCCGAAGACCTCCGAACAATGAAAATCGCCGGATATCTTCACGATATCGGCAAGCTTGCTGTCCCCTCAGAGATCATAGAAAAACCAGAATCGCTGGACTTTGCAGAATACGGCAGCATGAGAAGACATACTTTTTATACCCACCGGGTACTCAGCCGGATTAACGGCTTCGAGACTATTACGGAATGGGCTGCCCTTCACCACGAACGCCTTGACGGAACCGGGTATCCTTTTCATATTGGCGGCAACCGCCTGTCTCTGGGTTCAAGGATAATGGCTGTTGCAGATGTCTTTACCGCCCTGACTGAAGACAGGCCCTACCGGGTCGGCATGGAGGACCGTGAAACACTCAAGGTTCTGGACGCTATGGTCAGCAGGAAGGCCCTGGACGGAAATGTTGTCGGGACCCTCGGAGCCCATTTCGATGAAATCAATGCCATAAGAAAAAACGAACAGGTGAGAGCTGCTGGTGAGTATGATAATTTCTGCAGGAACCTTGTTCCAGCCGAAACCGCAGTACAAGGCCTTTCAGCCTCAAGTTACTCGACCTGAAAAGACGTTCGGGTCTGCACCGGACTTCCGGATGATTATCTGAATTAGCAGCAGGGTGAGTGGTATAATCACTCATGAACATCTACCTGATCGACGGAAATTCCTATGTCTACCGCGCCTTTTACGCGGTAAAGGGCCTCACCACTTCGACCGGTCTGCCGACAAACGCGGTCTTCGGCTTTACCAACATGCTGATGAAGATCATCAAGGACAAGAAGCCCGACTACATAGTCATGGCGTTTGATACCCCGGAGCCGACCGAGCGGCATATGCTCTATGCGGACTATAAGGCTAATCGCAAGGAGACCCCGGACGAACTGGTCCGACAGCTTCCGTATATCAGGAAGCTGGTTTCTGCGTTCAATATCAAGACCTTCGAGATCCCGGGATATGAGGCGGATGATATCATCGGCACCATTGCAAAATATTTTGCAGGAAAAGACAACCATGTCTATATCGTTACCGCTGACAAGGACATGCTGCAGCTCGTCGACGACCATATCCAGATATTCGACCCGATAAAGGACAGGGTGCTCGACACGGCATATGTCAGGGAGAAGTTCGGGATTGGGCCGGAACGGGTGACCGAGTTCATGGCACTGACCGGGGACGCCTCTGACAATATCCCGGGGGTAAAGGGCATCGGCGAAAAAACGGCGCGCGAACTGCTTACCACCTTTGCCAGCCTCGATGAAATCATAGCTCACCCCGAAAGAATACAGAAGGAACGCTTCAGAAAAATGATTGCGGAGAATCTGGATAATCTCCGCTTAAGCCGCACCCTTGCAACCATAGATGTTGCGGTGCCGCTTGAGCTGAACCTGGACGAACTCTCGCTGAAGGAACCTGACTGGCTTGCCCTGCTCTCGGTATTCAGGGAACTTGAATTTACAAGCATGATGCGTATGCTGCCGGCCTCTGCCTTGTCAGATTGCAGTCATGAGACAATCCTTTCTCCGGAGAGACTGCAGGATTTCCTCACAACAATAGGGGGGGAAGTTGCCTTTGATGTCGAAATGACCGGCAGAAATACGCGAGCCGACGGGTTGGTCGGAATCTCCCTCTGCAACACAGCAGAGCTCTCCTGTTATATCCCCCTGTCACATGTCCCGACTCTTAAAGATGCAGGCAGCCAGATCGGAAAGAAGACGGCACTGCAGGCACTTGGGGCCGTGCTGCAGGACAAAAAAATCGCAAAGATCGGCCATGACCTGAAATTCGGCATGATGGTGCTGGAACAGGAAGATATCAGGGTCGAAGGGGTGCTCTACGATACCATGCTTGCCGCGTATCTTCTGAACCCGAACAAGTCGAACCACAGCCTGGACGAGGTCTCATTCGAATACCTCTCGAAACGCAGGCGGCCGCTTGTTGAGATACTGAAAAAAAGGGCCACGTTCGCAGAGGTCCCGCTCGATGAAGCAACTGCCTATGCCGCAGAGGACGCCGCCCTGGCCTTTGAATTGAAGGATTTGCTCTTTGCCAAGCTGAAGGAGCAGGGACTTGAAACAGTATACTTCAATATTGAAATGCCTCTGATCTTCGTGCTGACTGATATGGAGAAGGCCGGCATAAAGATCGATATCAACAAACTGAACAGGCTTTCAAAGATAATAACTGAAGAGATCATGAGCATCCAGCAGAGGATATTCTTTCTTGCCGGAGAAGAGTTCAATATCAACTCCCCAAAGCAGCTCAGCTCCATTCTTTTCCATCAACTTGGACTGACGCCATCAAAAAAGACCAAGACAGGTTTTTCAACGAATGTGGACGTACTGGAGGAGCTGGCATCGCAGCATGAGTTGCCGGGGGAGGTCCTGCATTACCGGACCCTTACGAAGCTCAAGACAACCTACCTTGACGTCCTGCCTGCTATTGCCGACCCCGGCACCGGCCGTATCCATACCTCTTTCAACCAGACAGTTGCTGCCACCGGCAGGCTGAGCAGCAGCGATCCGAACCTCCAGAATATACCGGTGAGAGGAGAATGGGGGAAACCGATCAGAGAGGCTTTTATAGCCGAGGAGGGCAGCCTGCTTCTTTCTGCGGACTACTCTCAGATTGAGCTCAGGATCCTGGCACATCTTAGCCAGGACCAGGGACTGATTGATGCCTTCAGAAATGAGCTTGATATCCATACGCGGACAGCTGCCGAGATTTATGGCACAACCCTGGAGCGGGTTACCTCTGAGATGAGGCGGGTAGCCAAGACCGTCAACTTCGGGGTAATCTACGGCATCTCGGCCTTTGGTCTGTCCGGTACGCTGAATATAGATACCCGGGAGGCCGACCGGTTCATCAAGCAGTATTTTGAACAGCATCCCGGTGTCAGAAATTATATAGCCTCGATCATTAGCGAGACAAAGGAAAAGGGCTATGTCTGCACCCTCCTCGGCAGGAGACGGCCGATACCCGAACTCCGTCATCAGAACAAAACCGTCAGGCAGCTGGGCGAAAGACTTGCCGTAAACTCACCTATCCAGGGGACTGCGGCAGACGTCATAAAAATTGCCATGATCAATATTCATAAGCGGCTCCGGAGAGAAGAGCTCAGTGCCCGCATGATCCTGCAGATCCATGACGAGCTACTGGTCGAATTCCCGGAGAATGAGCTCCCGGCGGTCAGGGCGCTTGTGAAGGAGGAGATGGAATCGGCTATCGGGCTATCGGTGCCCATAAAAGTCGAGATCGGCCACGGCAGAAACTGGGCTGAAGCCCATTAATTGGCCCATTATAATGTTTGGATACTTAACAAAATCTGATACAATATAGCCCAAGGGGGCAGCACAACATGAAAAAAGCGACAAAAACAGCTATAAAAAAAGAGACAAAAACAAAAAAAGCGCCTGCAGCGATGACAAAGGCAGTTCAGAAAAAAAAGACTTCAGGTGAGGTAAAAGAAAAAAAAGCTGCCAAGGCCAAAGAAGTCCTGCCAGAGGCTGCAAAAACAGAAACAAAAAAAGTGATCAAACCGAAGACAAAGACCGTGACAAAGGAAAAGCCCCTGGTCAAGACAATAACTGAGAAAAAGCCTTCACCAATAATAAAGCCTGCTGCAAAGAAGAAAACGGCTCCAAAGGCATTGCCGAAGAAGATGACTGCTGCAGTTAAGTCAAAACCAAAGGCGATAACGGCAGCCAAACCGCTCAAGGCTGCTGTCCCCGGGAAGGCAACGCCAAAACCTGTGCTGAAAAGTTCAGAGAAAAAGAGCGTGAGCCCGGCAAGGAAGCCTGCGGGTGTAACGCAGAAGAAGGCAGTTCCTGCGATTAAAAAAGTGAAGTCAGAAACGACGAAAGACAAGCTGGTAGTCGCAAAAAAGAAGACGGCGGCCGCGCTGCTGCAGCCGTCTTTGAAAAAAACAGTAGTTCCGGTTGCAGCTCGGACTGCTGCACCTGTCCGGAAAGCAAAAGAGCTCTTAACGAAACAGCCGGTTAAAGGGATAACCAAAGTTAAAAAAATATCAGCAGAACCTGTAAAATCGCCTTTAAAGAAACAAACGCCGGGGAAAGCAATCTCCGCGGCGAACAAACCTGCACCAGCTGCAAAACCACTGAAAGATTCCATGCCAGTGCTGAAGCCTGCGGCTAACCCGAAGGCAGTAAAGCCGAAGGAGAAGCCGGTGAAGAAATCTGAAAAGGGGCCGGCAAAGTCTCTGCCGGTTACCGCAAAAAAACCAGCTGTTAGAAAAGAAACCGTACCTGCTGCTCCAGCAGCTGCTGTAAAGACCACGAGTACTGAGAAAGCAACAGAACCTGCAAGAAAGATCCAGAGCAAAGCTATTTCCACCCCGGTGGCACCAGTGAAAAAGTCCCGTATAGTCAGGCCGGCAGTCCCTGCTGTTACTGAACAGGCGGATGAAGAATTGCTTTCCGTGGCTGAGATAGAGGCCCGGGAAGGACGCGTTATTAAACCGCGTCTGAAGATATTTCTGCCGAGAGACGAGTCCAGAGAAGAAATCCAGGCAACCGGAGAAACAGAGGATAATCTCCGGGAGGGACGCGCATCACTGCCGTTGAAATATGGTGAAAGCGAATTTTTCCTGCTAGTGATCGACCCTATCCTCATCTTTATTGACTGGGAAATCAGGCTGGAGGACCTTCCTGCAGAAGGGCTGCCTCTCTGTGTCCGGATCTATGACATCACCGGGATTACCTTCGATGGAACAAATGCACATGGGTTTATTGACATTGGTCTGGAAGGTCTCATAGGCAGCGGTTATTGCGAGATAAAGATGCAGGGCAGAGAAATTATTGCCGAGATTGGTTTTATGGATGCTCACGGAGTGTTTGTTTCACTGATGAGATCGGCAAAGGCATCTGTCCCGCCCCTGCTGCAGTATGACGAACTTGGGATTATCCAGAAAATGCAGGAGGCAGGACTTCCTGTAGGATATTAGCCATATTGCTGCTCTATAGATAGCCTGAAAATTCGTTGACCATTGCTCAGGCTGGCACAAATAAGTCCTGCAGGAAGATTTGTGACAGCCTGTTCTGTTGAGCCACCACCCCTCTGAAATTGTGTTTTTGCGGTGTATAATGTAATATTTTATATATGCAGAGGGTTCTATATAACCCTTCGGGAACACAGAATAAAATTTAATGAACGAACTAATAAAAAAAGAACTGCAAAAATGTGCGGCAGACGGAAAAATCACCTGTGCCGTTGCCAGGAAAATAGCCGAAGACCTTGGGGCACCTTATAAAGAGGTCGGCCAGGCGGCCAACGAACTTGGCATAAGGATTAAAGACTGTCAACTCGGTTGTTTCTGATGGAACTGATCCTCTTCGAGATCGCCCTTACCTTTTATTTCGCCGCGGCCCTGGCCGGCATCCTTGAACTCTTCAAGGGGACCAAGACTACGTCAAGGATCATGCTCGGCCTTACGGTGCTTGGATTTGCTGTCCATACCGCCAATATAATCACGCGGTATGCCATCGCCGGGCATATACCGATATCAAATCTCCATGAGGCCTCCTCGTTCTTTTCATGGTGTATCATCCTTCTCTTCTTCTTTATAGAATCCCGCTACAAAATCGGGCTGCTCGGCTCGTTTATCATGCCGGTCGTTTTTATCCTGATGCTCTCATCGTCTGTCCTGCCGCGAGCTATCAAACCCCTGAGCCCTGTGCTGCAGAGTTACTGGTTCGGAATACATACGGTCCTGGCCTTTACCGGAGATGCGGCATTTGCCATTGCCTTCGGCATAGGCATCATGTACCTGATCCAGGAGCATCAGGTCAAATCCAAGCACCTGGGTGGTCTGTTTCAGAGACTGCCGAGCCTCCAGATACTTGATGAAATCAACTACCGGCTGATCACCATCGGCTGGATGCTGCTGACGCTTGCAATTATCACCGGGGTCATCTGGGCCGAGAGCGCGTGGGGCAGGTACTGGAGATGGGACCCCAAAGAGGTCTGGTCACTCATCACCTGGTTCATCTACGCTGCTGTGCTGCATGTGCGGCTGATTGCCGGATGGCGCGGCAGGAGGGCTGCCTTACTTTCAATCATCGGGTTCTTTGTGGTGCTCTTCACCTTCTTCGGCGTAAATCTCATCCTAAAGGGCCTGCATGCATTTGTATGAAGATACTCGTACTCGGCGTTAACCATAAAACAGCCAGTGTTGACATCCGTGAGCGACTGGCATTCAGCGGCACCAAACTCGACGAGGGAATCCTTGGCCTGCATGCATTGCACAGCGTCAAAGAGGTTTCGGTGCTGTCGACCTGCAACAGGGTTGAACTCTATGCTTATGTCGACAATGTTCCGGGAGCAGCAGGGGAGATCAAGGATTTCCTCTCCGGTCTGCACGGGATAGCACGAACCGAATTCGAGAACTCCCTGTTTGTCCTTGATGGCCCTGAGGCAGTCCGGCATGTTTTCAGAGTCGCATCGAGTCTGGACTCAATGGTCCTCGGGGAACCTCAGATTCTCGGACAGATCAAGGACGCCTTTGACCTCTCCCTCAGCAAGAAAACAACCGGAGTTCTGCTGAATAAGCTGATGAAAAAAGCGATATCGACGGCCAAGCGTGTCCGGACCGAGACCCGTATTGCTGAGAATGCCGTTTCGATCAGTTTTGCAGCAGTCGAGCTTGCCAAGAAGATCTTCACGAATCTGGCCGGCAAATCAGTCATGCTCATGGGTGCCGGTGAAATGGCAGAGCTTGCCGCCCGGCATCTGCTGAACAACGGGGTCACCGGGGTCATGGTGGTGAACCGCACCTATGACCGCGGCTGCGAACTCGCATCCGAGTTCAACGGCAGGCCGGTCCGGTTTGAAAACTTTCTGCAGGAACTTGTCCATGCAGATATCATCATCTGCTCAACCGGAGCTCCGACCTATGTCCTCCAGCGCGAACAGATGCAGAAGGTGATGAAGGAAAGAAAACAGAGGCCGGTCTTTATTATCGATATCTCGGTCCCGAGGAACATAGACCCGGAGATTAACAAGATAGACAATGTCTACCTGTATGATGTCGATAACCTTCAGGATGTGGTCGATACCAATCTTCAGGGCAGGCGGGCCGAGGCTGAAAAAGCCGAGGGGATTATCGGGGAGGAAGTTGAAAAATTCGGCAGATGGATGTCGACTCTTGATTCTGTCCCGACCATTGTTGCCCTGCGCCAGAAGGCTGATGAGGTCCGCAGGGAAGAACTGGAAAAATTTCAGAACAAATTCCCGGACCTTGACGAGGCACAGATGAAGGCTGTTGATTATCTGGCCTCGGCAATTGTCAATAAGCTGATACACCCTCCGACGGTTGCCCTGAAGGACGATTCAGAAGACCGGGATGAGCTTATTGCCCTCATAACCAGACTATACGGCATTAATGGCGGGGATGACGAATAAAATAACTGCTCGATGGAGGCTGGGATGAAAAGGATTGTTCTCGTCGCTTTCTTTCTGCTGATCATAATTATACCTGGGCATACTGCTTTTGCAGGTACCGGCAGTGACTATGAATCTGCCCGTAAATATTACTATAGCGGCAGATATAAGGAAGCGGTAAGACATCTGGAGGATTACATTGCCCGGAAACCTGACCCTGCAGCCTATTATATGATGGGATATGCGCTCTACAAACTTAAGCGGTTTGATGAGGCCAATGAATATTTTCGTGGTGTCTACCTGCTTGATCCCGCGTTTTCACCTATGAAAGAGAGCGTTCCGGGCGATCAGTCTAACAAACATGAGGTCAACGGCGACTGAAGAACTGGAATAAAGATAACGGCTTAAGCACTGATAAAAAAATACCCTGCAGAACTGCGGGGTATTTTTTTATGCTGTAACTTGTCCGAAGGCTTATCTTACTTTTTCAAAGGCATCCTTTTCGGCGTTGCAGACAGGACATTTCCAGTCATCGGGCAGGCTCTCAAAAGACGCACCTTCTGCTGCTTCATCATACTCATAACCACAAATCGAACACTTCCACATACTCAGACAACCTCCTCAAATTTCTTATGGTATTCCTTTACACTCCGGGCAAAGGCCTGGCCGAACTCATAACACTTCTCCTCATCCTCAGGGGAGGGCTTATAGAGGATCTGGATGCCGGGCTCAAAAATCTCCAGTCCCATTCTCTTAAATTCTTCATAAGCGTCTTTTACTGCTCCGCCGCCCCAGCCGTAGCTGCCGAAGGCTCCGGCAATGCGGTTCTTCGGCCGCAATCCCCGTACATGGGTCAGAAATTCCGCCACCGTCGGATACATGATATTATTCAGCGTCGGGGTGCCGATGAGACATCCGCGGGACTTCCAGAACTCCTTGATAGCCGCGCTCATGGGGGTCGCACGCAGCTTGATCACCTTGCAGTCGACCCCTTCGTCTTTGATCCCCTGCATGATCGGCAGGGTCATCGACTCGGTGCTGTGCCACATGGTGTCGTAAATTATCGAGACGCTCAGATTCGCCTTGCCCTGCGCGAGAGCCAAATACTCATGGACAACCCGCTGTGGATGGGACCGCCAGATGATACCGTGGTCAGGGGCAATCATATCTATCTCGAGTCCGAGTTTCTGGATCTCGGCGATTTTGTTTTTTATGATCGGGCCAAAAGGCATGAGGATATTGGCATAATAATCAACAACAGCATCGTCAAGATCTGCCATGGACTCACAGGTTATCAATTCATCATCAAAGCGGGTGGAGGAGGCTATGTGCTGCCCAAAGCCGTCCTGGCTGAAGAGTATTTTATCTTCCTTGACGTAGGTCATCATCGAGTCCGGCCAGTGGAGCATCGGCGTCTCCAGGAACATCAGCGTCTTCTTCCCTGTTGACAGCGTTTCCCCGGTCTTGACCACCTTGATATTCCATTTCGATATATCGAAGAAGCGGCTCAGTCCCTTTTTGCCTTTGTCCGTTATATAGATCGTGGCATTCGGTGCCAGGGACATAATATCGCCGAGGCTCGTAACGTGATCATTTTCAATGTGATTGACGACGACGTTTTTGATCTTTGCCGGATCGGTCAGACTCCGGATGCTCTTGATGGTTATATCTGAGAAATCGTACTTGACCGTGTCTATCAGGGTTATGTCGTCATCCATTATCAGATAGTTATTGTAGGTCGTGCCGCGGGGCGTGGCATAGCCGTGAAAATCCCGCACAGCCCAGTCTATGGCACCCACCCAATAAATATCCTTGATCAGTTCAGCAGCCTTCATGCAGCCTCCATAAATAAATAATGTTTACTTCCCTTTTCCTACACCTGCAAGGCTATGCCAGCTGCTCCATCGGCTTGCCGCAGCAGAACAATGCGCCGGCCCCCTCATGGGTAATGGCTGCTTCGTTTCCGCAGATAGTGCATGTATATTTCTGTCCAACTTTTGTCATTTCGTATCTCCTTCAGGCTATTTTTTCAAATACATTTTTCCCGGCCTTGCAGACAGGGCATCGCCAGTCTGCGGGCAGGTCGTCAAATCTTACCTTCTCCACTGCTTCTTTGTACAGCCATTTGCAGGCAGCACACCGCCAGAGGCCAAAGTCCTCCCTGGCGCCTGTTTGGGATGTAACCTCCCAGCCCCTGTCTTCCCAGTCTTCCAGTGCAGGCGGATAATACCCGGAGAATATTCTTTTGTCCCGGGCATCTTCCATCTGGACTTCGACAACAACATCACCTTTCCTGACCGTATAGCCCCACGTGAAATGGTCCGCAGTTTCGGGGGTTGTTGCCTTGCTCGTCTGTGTAAATACATTACCATTTCTTTTCAACTTTGACCAGCTGTGACAGCAGGGCAATACTGAAGTACAGCCGCATTTTCCGCCTTTAATCTCCAGCCCGTCTATCCGGAAACCACCGGGTATTTTTTCGATTATGATGTCCAACAATTCCTCCTCAAAGTCATCTGTCTATATTTTATTTATTGTGAGCCTGCTGCCGCAGGCCTTGCAGGCCGCGTCTTCATCATCCGGCCAGACCTCGGTCTCAGCGGTACAGAGCGGACATACGACATCTTCGGGGACGAGCATTTTTTTTGCGCTGCACGGGCTTGACTGCTTCCAGGTCATATCAGTTTGTTTCACGAGCCTTGCGCCATCCTTCCTTTTCAAGCCTGGACATCCTCTCAACACCCCATTTTTTGAATTCCTCAAAGTATTTCTTCTGGTTGATCTTGGCCAGCTTTACGAGCTCTGCACGCTCCCTGACCGAGTCGACATGGTCATTCGGGTAGACCCCGCGCCAGGTACAGTAGCCTTCGTCAAACAGATACTCGGGGTTGATCGACGATGAGGGGAGACGCTGTCCCATAAACCGGGCGACCTCCATATCAAAGTCAATGATCCAACTATTGTCCTTCAGCATTGAATCCGGCTCAAATGCCACATCGCCGGAGCATTTGGGGCAGTACAGATTATTAACGATCTCGGCCGGCATTATCTCATCTTTAAAGTTAAAACTGGCGGAACCCCCGCCGCATTTGCAATTCATTGTATGGTCTACGCACATTGTTCAGTTTCCTCCTGGTAGTATCGGTTGTTTTTTCTGCAATCAGGGCAGATGCCAAAAAATTCAATATGACTCCCGGTTATCATGAAATCAGAGGCAGCGACTTCAGGCAGGGCCAGATTGAACGGTATTTTTATATCAACCACTTTTTTACAGGTGGTGCAGATCAGATGGTTATGGTCTGACATATTCGGGTCAAAGCGCTTCTTCCCCTGGTCAATCGTAATCTCCGAGAGCCAGCCTTTTTGCCTCAGCGTGGAGAGCGTTGTATAAACAGTAGCAAATGACATGGACGGATATTTTTTCAGCAGTTCATGGTAAATATCCTCTGCGGAGGGATGGTCAGTGTTTCCCTCAAGATATCCCAGCACCGCCAACCGCTGTGGTGTCAATTTTATACCTATTTTTTTATATTTTTCCATAAGACCAATAATGATTGTTTTATAGTTTAAAATATCATATAATAATAATTGTTGTCAAGAGCTTTAAAGGAGAAAACATGAAAATAACTATCGTGAGCGGCATGCTGGGATCAGGGAAAACAACCTTTATTCAGCATATTGCAGCGGACACAGCTCAAAAAACCGTTGTTCTGGTAAATGACTTTGGCAAGGCCGGTATTGACGGAGAGCTTTTTTCGGCTGCCGGTATTGATTCAATCGAATTGCCCAGCGGGTGCATATGCTGCACTCTCAAAATTGATCTGCAGACCACCATCAGGAAGATTATCGGCGACCATGCCCCCGAACACCTTATCATCGAGCCAAGCGGCATTGCGTCGCCGTCAGGGGTTATTGACGCTTTGGCTGAGCTGGAACTCAAGCAGTTCACCGTGGTCGGCATTGTAGACGCCACTGAATTTGTTGAACTTTATGAAGCGGAAATGTACGGGAAATTCTTTCAGGAGCAGGTAAGCATAGCCGATATTGTCCTGATCAACAAAATCGACCTTGTTGACGATGACCTGCGGCAGAAGACTGCCAATCTGGTGAACACGTTAAATCCACGTGCTATAACCTTTGAAACTGTCAGGGCAGCCGTTAATGAACCACTGCCGGATATGGGCCATGAAGACCGCACACCGGCAGAAAGGGCCCCACGACTCTGTTTTGATACACTCTCGTTGACGCTGAAGAGCGGAGTAAGTTTCGGTTCGATAGAAGTATTTCTGAAGGAGCTGTCCCAGGGAGTGTTCGGCAATATCGTCAGGGCAAAGGCTTTAGCAGAAACAGACAAGGGCCCGGCAAAATTTGACCTGGTATTCGGGAATATCTCTTCTGAACTGTTCAACAGGCAATTGAGCGAAAACCGCATGGTGATCATCGGCGAAACACTTGACAGCAAGAGGATTCTGCAGGAGGCTGCGACCCGCTGGGGTAGCGGGATGTCTTTTCTTTAGAAGAGTCCCATCAGTTTCGCAACTGCCCTGCAAAAAATACTGCAGGGCAGTTACTGACAATTATTATGTATTATGCCGACTCCGCCTGTTTTTCGTAGATCAGGATCGGCTTTTCTTTCTTCACTACCGTATCTTCGGTAATCAGGCATTCCTTTATCCCCTTCTGGGAAGGGATCTCGTACATCACCTCAAGCATGATCTCCTCAAGGATGGCCCGCAGCCCACGGGCACCTGACTTCCGCTGGACTGCTTTACGTGCAATCGCAGAAAGAGCCGGATCGGTAAATTTAAGCCTCACATTATCAAATGAAAGCAGTTTCTGATACTGTTTCACCAGAGCATTCTTCGGCTCGATCAGGATCCTGACCAAAGAAGGTTCGTCCAGTTCCTCGAGTGAAGTGAATACCGGGAGCCTGCCCACAAACTCAGGGATAAGACCATACTTAATAAGGTCTTCCGGTTCGGTCATACTCAGCACATCACCTATCTTACGTTCGACCTTGCTGACCACTTTAGTCCCGAACCCCAGGGCATTCTTGCCGCTGCGCTGTTCGATCATGGTATCGAGCCCTATAAATGCGCCTCCGCAGATAAAGAGAATATTCGTTGTATCAACCTGGATAAAGTCCTGCTGCGGATGCTTTCTTCCCCCTTGTGGCGGGATGTTTGCGATAGTCCCTTCTACGATCTTCAACAGGGCCTGCTGCACACCCTCACCCGAAACATCCCGGGTGATCGAAGGATTATCCGACTTCCGGCTGATCTTATCGATCTCATCAATATAGACTATCCCGCGCTGGGCCTTTTCAACATCATATTCAGAGGCCTGCAGAAGCTTCAGAATGATATTTTCAACGTCCTCGCCAACATAGCCGGCTTCGGTCAGGGTTGTAGCGTCCGCAATCGTAAACGGTACGTCCAGGATCCTGGCCAGTGTCTGGGCAAGAAGGGTCTTGCCTGTCCCGGTCGGCCCTATAAGCAGGATATTGCTCTTCTGGAGTTCGACATCCGACTCCGACGGATTGTATATTCTCTTGTAGTGGTTATGGACAGCCACAGAAAGTATCTTCTTGGCTCTTTCCTGCCCGATCACAAAATCGTTCAGAACATTATGTATTTCTTTGGGAGTCGGCAACTTCGGCAGAACGTCCTTGCCTGAATCAACATATAGTTCATCCGCAATGATCTCGTTGCAGAGTTCGATGCATTCGTTGCAGATAAAGACCGTCGGCCCTGCTATAAGTTTTTTGACCTCTTCCTGCCCTTTGCCGCAGAAGGAGCATTTAAGCATTTCATCATCTTTCTTAGCCATTTTAAACCTCCGTCACTCCTCCGGTAAGAGGAGAAGGGCTGGGATACCCCTGCCCCAAACTATCTTCTTTGCTGTCTAAACTATCTTCTTTGCTGCTGAATGTATGACCTCATCAACAACCCCGTATTCCTTCGCCTCATCACTCGACATGAAGAAATCCCGGTCTGTATCGTTCTGTATCTGATCAAAAGCCCTTCCGGTATGCATGGCTAAAATGCCATTGAGCATTTCCTTGAGTCTCAGGATCTCCCTCGCGTGTATCTCGATATCAGTCGCCTGCCCCTGGAACCCGCCCATCGGCTGGTGCAGCATGATGCGGGAGTGCGGAAGGGCAAACCGCTTGCCTTTGGCTCCTGCAGTCAGAAGCAGTGCCCCCATACTTGCGGCCTGGCCTATGCAGTAGGTGCAGATATCAGGCTTTACATACTGCATCGTATCATATATCGCCAGCCCTGAGGAGACGACGCCACCCGGGGAGTTGATATAAATATGGATGTCCTTGTCCGGATCCTCTGTCTGGAGAAAAAGGATCTGGGCAATGATGGTGTTGGCCACATAGTCATCTATGGCACTGCCGAGGAAGATGATCCTGTCCTTTAGAAGCCGTGAATAGATATCATAGGCCCTCTCAGTTCTTCCGGTCTGTTCAATAACTATGGGAATAACGCTCATGCTGAAGCTCCTTTGCCGATTTCGGCCTTTGCCAGCACCAGATCCAGCACCTTCTCCTCCCTGAGAGACCTGCTGAGGCCCTCAAGGGACCCGTCCCGGGTCATGAAGAGATTTACAACAGCATCCGGCGTGGACTTGAAATGCCTGGCGAGCAGGGCTATCCGTTTCTTGATCTCCTCCTCGGTCACTTCAATCTTCTCCTTGTCGGCAATCACCTCAAGAAGCAGGGAGGACTTCACATTGCGCATTGCCTTGGGTCTCAGTTCAGCAGCGATCTTCTCTGGGTCAGGAGCATCATCCTGCGCATCTGCAGCGGCCTCAGGTGTTAAAGGGACAGCCTTCTGTTTTGCGTGGAGTTCACTGAGGACAAGGGTTTCGAGTTCACGCGCAAGGAGCGACTCAGGGAGATCGAACGTATGCCGTTCGATTAACTCCTCAAGCAGTTGCGCCTTCTGTTTGCTCTCTGCATCATCTTTCTTATTGCGGAGCAGGCCTTCAGTCACCTTGTCGCGCAGCACCGCAAGGCTGTCGTGGCCAAAGTCTTTTGCCAGTTCATCATCGATCGGAGGAACCTTCTTCTCCTTCACCTCTTTGATCGTGATCTTCAGGCGATTGCCCTTTTCGTCCCCTGCCGTCTCTTTAATCTGTCCTTCCTCGATCTCAGGGAGGGTGATATCCACGACATCTCCCTTCTTTCTGCCGATCAGGGCCCCGGAAATCCCTTTAGGGACAAGGTTGTTGCCAAGGTTCATCACCTGGTCCTTTGCCGAAGTTATCTCTTTTTCACCGGCGGGATCAAGCTTGAGGTAGTCGAGTACCAGGAGGTCATCTTCCCGCACTTCACGGTCAACAACTTCATACATCGCCCTGCTGTCCTGCAGCCCCTTGATAGTCTCCTCAACCTCAGCCTCGGTCACACTGACAGGGACGTCCTCTGCTTTAAGACCGGCATAGGTAAGATCGCTGATCTCCGGCCTGACTTCCACGGTCAGCGAAAAAACCAGCGGCTCATTCCTCTTGATTTCAAGCGTCCCGTCAATCTCCGGCATACCCACGGGGGAAAGATTCGAAGACTGCATCGTCTTCGAATAATGATCCGGGATAATCTTATCAAGAATATCAGACCGGATATCTCCGCCGAATTTTTTCTCTATCAGATTTACCGGCGCCTTGCCCTGCCTGAACCCGGGAATCTTCGCCTTCTGAAGTATATTGTTCAGAGAACGGCTGTACTCCTTCTCGATGACATCAGCCGGAATCTCAATCGTAAGTCTTTTTTTGGTACTGCTTAAATGCTCTACTCCTGTTGCCAAAATCGCCTCCTTGGGTGTTTATCTACTCTAAAATATACATTCTTCAATAGTCAATTTACAGCGCTCCTGCAGCCGCCTCTACGCTCCCTTTTGGTGCTTCCCGGCAAACTTTTTTCTGACTGCAGCATACAGGTAACGCATCTCCTCAACCTTGAGCAGGTAGCTGAGCGCAGCATAGATCAGCAGGCAGCAGGCCACAGCAGCCGACAGGTAGATTGTCTTGAGCCCGGTCTCCCCGCTCCGCTGCCAGAGTTCACCCTGAAGCATGGCCCAGCCTGCGAGCCCCATGACAGCAGACGCTGCAGCAATCCGCAGCAATGAGCCCACTATCCTGCGTGCATCCACCCGGCCCAACTTCTTCCTGAGAAAATAGCTGAGCAGCATAAAATTGATACCTGAGGCCAGGGCATTCGCCAAGGCGAGCCCCGAGTGTTTCAGCGGTCCCATCAGGATGAGGCTCAATAACAGATTTGAGGCCATGCCAACCACGGCAATCCTGACCGGGGTCTTCGTATCCTGCAGGGCATAGAAGGTCGAAGTTACCACCCTGACCCCTACGATCGACCAGATACCTATGGAATAAAAGAGCAGTGCTTCAGCCGTCCCCTGCGTTGCCGCATAGTCAAAGGCTCCGCGCTGGAACAGGAGGTTGACGATCGGTTCGCGCAGGGCAATAAGGCCGGCCATGGACGGTACCGCAATAAAAAACAGGAGCCGGAGCGCGAACGAGAAATCCTCCCGCACCCGTTCGAAGTCCCCCCTTACCGCATGTTCAGACAGAGTCGGCAGGACCGCCATACCCATCGCCACACCGAAGATGCCGATCGGGAACTGGACCAGCCGCATCGCGTAATACAGATAGGTTATGCTGCCCTCATGAAGATACGAGGCAAGCACATTGCTTACAATTATATTGATCTGGTTGACTGCCAGGGCCATGGTCGCCGGGACCAGCAGTATGGCCATGCGCCTGAGGCCCGGATGCCGGAACGCAGCGCTTGGCCGCAGACTGTAGCCCTGCCTGAAAAAAGAGGGTAACTGGAAGGCAAACTGGACAAACCCGCCGAGGGCGACTCCGGCCGCAACAGCGATAATCGGATGACTGAAAAGAGGGGCACAGAACAGGACAACCGCAATGATCGTTATATTGAGCATTGCAGGGGCAAGGGTCGGGATAAAAAAGACCCTTTTGGTATTCAGGGCACCCATGACCAGCGAGGCCAAACTGATAAAAAGCAGAAACGGAAACATGATCCGCGTCAGCAGCACCGTCATGGCAAACTTCTCTGGTGATTTCAGGAAGCCCGGGGCGATCGCTGCAACAATCGCCGGTGAAAAAATAATACCGGCCAGACAGACAAGGCCGACAACAATAATAATAAAGGTATAGGTAATCCTGACAAGGGTCCGGGCTTCTTCCTCTCCCTGTTTCTGGCGGTACTCGGTCAGGACGGGGATAAAGGCCGACGACATCGAGCCCTCGGCAAACAGCTCGCGGAGCAGATTCGGAATCCTGAAGGCTGCAAAAAAAGTATCCGACAACCCGGTTGCCCCGAAGAACCCTGCCAGGATCATGTCCTTGACATAGCCCAGAATTCTGCTTATAAAGGTTGCAGCAGACATGATGCCTGCCGCCCTGGCAATCTTCCCCTTCTGGTCGCCCGTATTCTCCATCACCGGTAATTATATCAAATGGCCGCTGTTTAGATGGGACTGGACATTGGGCGACCAGACTGTTGACAAGAAATTCCGTAACAACATATAATTCCAGATACATTATGAGCGCGAATCTGCAGGAACTTTATGATTTGGGAAACAAGCTTTATGACGAGGGCAAACTCGAGGCAGCGGAGCCTGTTCTCAGGGAAGTTATCACGCTCAACCCGCGGTATGCCGATGTCCATAACAAGCTGGGCATCATCTATAATCTCAGGCGGGAGATGAAGAAGGCGGCTGAGCATTTTGAAAAAGCGCTGGAACTCAACCCCCGGTATACCGAAGTCTCCCTGAACCTCGCCATAACCTATAACGACATGGGAGAGTTCAAGAAGGCCCAGGAGGTTTTTGCGATGGCGGCCCAGATCGCCCACCCGGACCCGAATGCCCTGGACCCTTTTATTGCAGGGAAGCTTGCCAATGAGCACCTCAGGGTGGGAAATATATATCTCGAATTCAATATGAACGATGAGGCTGTCGAAGAGTTCAAAAAAGCGATCAAACTCCACCCGAAGTTGGCCGACGTACATACGCGGCTGGGCATAGCCCTTAGAAACAAGGGCCTGACAGAAGAGGCCATTGTACATTTTGTGAAGGCGAAGTTGATCAACCCGAATTATGGCCCGGCCTGGGTACAGCTTGGCCTGAGCTATTATATGGAAGGACTCACCGGTCTGGCCTTTGAGGAATGGGGAAAGGCGCTGGAACAAAATCCGAACCTCAAAGAAGCAGAGTCATACCTGCGCTTTCTCAAAAAAGAGGATAAAACATAGACAGTGTCCCTGCTTGAAGTAAGGGATCTTTCGGTAACCTTCCGCACCGACGGCTCAGTCATTCCTGCAGTATCAAATATCAGCCTTTCGATTGCAGAATCTCAGATATTCGGACTGGCCGGTGAAAGCGGCTGCGGCAAGAGCATGACAGCCCTCTCGATCATGGGGCTACTTCCCCAGAATGCTAAGGCCACAGGATCAATACGCTTCAGGGACCAGGACCTGCTGACACTCGATTCCGAATCAATAAGAAAGCTGCGGGGCAGAGAGATTTCGATGATATTCCAGGAACCGATGACCTCGCTCAACCCGGTCATGACCATCGGTTATCAGATTGCTGAAGTGCTGACAACCCACCTGAACCTTTCAAAGACAGCGGCAATGGAACAGGCGGTCGAGCTTCTCAGGGCAGTAAAAATTCCGTCTCCCGAGATTCGCGTCAGGGAGTATCCGCACCAGATGTCGGGCGGCATGCGCCAAAGGGTGATGATCGCCATGGCGATAGCCTGCAACCCGTCTTTGATCATAGCCGACGAGCCGACTACCGCACTCGATGTCACCATTCAGGCCCAGATCCTCGAACTTATCCAGCGTCTGCGGGACGAACGGAAGATGTCGATCCTCCTGATTACGCATGACCTCGGGATCATTGCCGAGAATGCCGCACGAGTCGGGATCATGTATGCCGGCCGGCTGATGGAATCTGCATCCACCGGAGAGCTCTTCAGCAACCCGCGCCACCCGTATACCATCGGCCTGCTGGAGTCTATACCGCAGGGAAGAGGTGTCCGCCTTAATCCCATCCCGGGAACAGTCCCTCGCATGGATGAACTGCCTGCAGGATGCGTTTATTCAGACAGGTGCAGCTATGTACTGCCGGAATGCAGGATAAAGGAACCGGAACTGCTTATGATTGGGCAGGACCATCTCAGCCGGTGTATCCGGGCAGGTGAAATCAGATGGAACTCCTGAAGGTAACCGCGCTAACAAAACATTACCCCGTCAGGGGTGGAATCAAAACCGGATTTGGCCGTAAGGATTCCCTTCTGCGGGCTGTGGACGGTGTAGATTTTTCGATCGAAAAGGACAAGGTTCTCGCCCTGGTAGGCGAGAGCGGCTGCGGGAAATCTACCCTGGCGCGGCTAGTCCTCCGGCTCATAGCGCCGACGTCCGGGGAGGTATCTTTCAAGGGCCAGAATGTCTTGAATCTCAGGGGGGATGCGCTCAAGGCTTTCAGAAAATCTGCGCAGATAATCTTCCAGGACCCTTTTGCTTCACTGAACCCGCGCAGGACGGTCTTCGATACTGTCACCGAACCACTCATAATCCATAAGCTTGCCAAAAAGCAGGATATGAAGGGCGCTGCTGTAAATATTCTCTCTCAGGTCGGGCTCGGCCCGGAAGTCCTGAACCGCTATCCCCATGAGTTCAGTGGCGGTCAGCGGCAGAGGATCTGCATCGCGCGCGCCCTGGCTGTATCTCCCGAACTGATTGTGGCGGACGAGCCCTTGTCCGCACTGGATGTATCGATCCAGGCCCAGATCATCAACCTCCTGATGGATCTTAAGCAGAAGACCGGAATTTCTTTTCTCTTCATCAGCCATGACCTGAGAGTTGTGCATTACCTCAGCGATATGGTCGGCGTCATGTACCTCGGCAAGATCGTTGAATACGCCCCGACTGCCGATCTCTTTGACCAACCGCTGCATCCCTATACTGTCATGCTGCTGGAATCTGCGCCTAAAATTTCCGCAGCACAGGGCGGGGGAGAAAGGGCCGGTGCGGTCAAGGGTGAGGCCCCAAGTCCGATAAACCTGCCGTCAGGCTGCCCGTTTCATCCGCGCTGCCCGAAGAAGTTTGAGCCATGTGACCGGGAAGTTCCTGCACTGAGGGAATATCAGGGAAGACGAGTAGCCTGTCATCTCTGGAACTGAAAACCTGATAACCAATCTGCAGCGGAATTGCACCTTGCCGATAATTTGATCGATAGGGTAAATTAAAGCAGGAAGCTAAACTCAGGAGTTAACAAAGCAGGTTGCATGCTTAAGCAAACGATTCAATACACATCACCTCTGGACGCGCTGATTGCGGTGGCCAAACGGCTGAATTCCTACGAAAGTCAGCAGCAGATGGGCTCTGAGGAGTTTTTTGACCAATACAGCCGTGGGAAGCTGGCGGATGATGCAATATTTGTCGAGTGGGCTAATGATTATCGCCACTATCTATATCTTCGTCAGGATATCAAGCCAAAATAGAAATGTCCGCTTAATCCGTGCAGCTAAAGCAGCTTCTCGATCTTCTCCCGGATCTCTTTGTCGGTCCAGTCGTATTCTCCGAAGAACTTCTCTTTGATCATGCCATTTTTATCAATGAGAAAGGTCGTCGGGAGTGAAAACACCTTGAACTGCCTGGCAACAGCCTTGCTGCCATCAACCAGGGTAAACAAATCAGGCGCTTTTTTTCTGAGCAGACTTTTTGCATCAGAGGGGGACTGGTCCACCGAGACAGCAATAACCTGAAACCCCTTTGCCTTAAGAGCCTTGTCTTTGGAGAGCACCTGAAGCGACGGCAGCTCCTCGATACAGGCCGGGCACCAGGGGGCCCAGAAGTTCAGAAGGTAGACTTTCCCCTTCAGCGATGACGATAAAAATTTGGTACCGTTGAGGTCCTTCAGCTCAAACTCCGGGGCCTTTCCAAGTTTATCGATCTCAAAAGGTGAGACCGGCTTCTCAGCGGCATACAGCCCCGTGAAGCTTAATGCCAGAATAATCAGTAGTCCTGCAATAATGAATGCGTTATTTCTGCTGTTGCTTCTGTTCATGCTTATTATTCTACCGGGAAATCTACAGGAGAGGCAAACAGACAAAAAACCCCTGCTCTCTTCCGCCTCATTTGTGATAGACTTGATATGATACAATATCTGCAGTTGGTTATCTTTCAGGAGGTAGTGCGTGCCCAAGGTATTAATCAGCAAACTGAAGCCGGGAATGAAGCTCGCCAAGCCGGTCAGGAATGAAAGCGGCATGATCCTGCTCGGTGAGAACACGGAACTCTCCGACTCACTGATCCAGAGGCTCGAAAAAATGAGCATCGAAAACGTCAGTATCATTGCAGAGGCCCAGGATGAAAAACCTCCGGAGGAGCTGCTCGCCGAACTTTCCGAGCGTTTCAAAAAAACCGAAAACGAGCCGTATATGGCCCTGATTAAACGTCTTTTTGAAGAACAGATCAAAGGGGTAACATCATAGATGGATGCCGGCGAACTGCGCGCACAGCTTGAAAGCATCGATACCCTGCCGACCATCCCAACTGTCCTGAAGAGCATCCTGAAGGTGATAGAAAACCCGAAGGTCTCCCTTAATGAAATCGGTGCGTTTGTGGCCACCGACCCGGTGCTCACCTCCCGGGTACTGAAGGTGGTCAATTCTCCTATCTATGGTTTTTCAGGCAGGATCTCCTCGGTAAGCCAGGCGCTGCTGCTGTTGGGTCTTAATGTCGTACGCGGGATGCTTTTCGGCGTATCGGTATTCGAAATCATGGAAAAATCCATGGTAGGACTTTGGGGTCATTCTATGGGCTGTGCAGTAACCGCCCGTATCATTGCAAAGAAAAAGGGCCTGGAAGAGCCTGAAGAGGTTTCCGTCGCCGCACTGCTGCATGATATTGGCAAAGTGGCCCTGAGCCTGAAGTTTCCGGAAGAATATGAAAAAATCCTGGCTGACACTGCTGCGCGGAATGTCTTTATTTTTGAGGCAGAGGACGCTCACTACGGATTGACTCATGCCACGGCCGGCGCCTGGATTGCTCAGAAATGGAATTTCCCCAAGGGTCTGGTCGAGATCATCGGCTATCACCATAAGCCGCACCTTTCGAAAAACCTTCCGGTCGAGACTGCGGTTGTCCATCTCGCTGATATCCTGATACGGGCCAGAGGCTTCGGGTTTCCGGGAGATACCCATGTACCGGCAGTCCATCCGGAGGCCTGGAAAATTCTTGACCTCTCTGAAGAAGACATAAAGGAGATCCTCAAAGAAATGGACGAAAGCCTGATGCATTCTGACGATTTTCTTTTTCAGGATGAATAACCTTCATTCCATCGTCCTGATAACCGGAGAGATTGCCCTGAAAACGGTAATCGAAAAGATCCTCGGAAATACCTACCGGGTGTCGAGTTTTTCGAATATACAGTCCTCTCTCGATTTCATCTATAATGCCATTCCTGACCTTATGATCATCACGATTGATGCCGGGGACGAGATGACGATAAGCCTGTTGAACGGCCTTAAAAGCGACCCTATCTTCGGCCAGCTTCCTGTCCTCGCTATTTTTACCGGGGAGCAACCGTTCAGGACCTGGGAGCAGCTTCTGGTAGATGATTACCTGAACAGTTCGCGCATAGAGACTGACCTGCTGATGCGGGTGGCCCTCTGCCTCAGCCGGGCCGAACGGGTCGTGGACATTAACCCCCTGACCCGCCTGCCCGGAAACATCGCCATTATGAAGCAGGTCCAGACACGGTTGAACAACCTGGATACCTTTGCCCTTGCCTATGCCGATCTCGACTTTTTCAAACCCTTTAATGACAAGTACGGATTCAGCAGGGGGGATGAAGTCCTGAAGATGGTCGGGCGGCTGATTCTGAATATTGTAAAATCGAAACAGCCCCATGATAGTTTTGTCGGCCACATCGGGGGCGATGACTTTGTCTTTATAACCTCTGCCTCGCTGCTGGAGGAAACCGCTGCTGAGATCCTCCGAAACTTTGACCAGATCATCCCTACCTTCTACGATCCGGGCGACAGGACTGAGCGATCGATTGAATCGGTTGACCGGGGGGGGAAGAAACAGGTATTTCCTTTCATCTCAATCTCTGTGGGAATAGCCCTGAATACGGCAAAACCTTTTTCACACTATGGCGAAATGACGGAGGTTGCCAGCGAAATGAAAAAATATGCAAAGCAGTTCACCGGGAGCGCCTATAAAATAGACCGGCGGAGAGGATGATGAGACCCCCGGACGATTCAAGATTTTGGTCAATACTCTGGCAAAAAATATTCCCAAATCTCTGCAGCCCTGAAACCGCAGCCAATTCTTTTTCGCCTGACGGGTTCACCCTAATGGTATGAAAAAACGTCTCGAATTCAAGATTCTGGCCGTTGTCGGCAGCATGCTGATTGTCGGCATTGCTATTGCGGGCATTATGTCGGTAGCGATTCAAAAGGCAACCCTGTACAGTGTTGCAGAATACGGCACTGAAAAAACTGCGGATATCATCTTCCGGAATCTCGAGACAACCATGGTCGAGGGACGAAAAGATATTGCCAAAAAACTTATCGAGGACATGGGCAGGAGCAGGGGAATCGAAAATATAACGGTCTTCGATGCTGAAGGGCGCCCGGCCTTTAATAAAGACTCTCCGGTTCAGGAGGCGGACGCAATGCAGAAGCTGAAATCAGGCAGAGACCGTTTAATGCTGCGGGAAAAATCCCGGATTATTTATTATCTTCCCCTGAAAAATATTCCGTCCTGCCATGCCTGCCACGGATCGGATAAGGACCTTCTCGGGGCCGTAAAAATATCGGTGACGATCGAAAAAGAGTACAAGAAGGCCATGGCACTCATTACCATAGTAATCGTTATAACCATTATCGCCTCGCTCTGCTTCAGCCTGCTGCTCTGGATACTGCTCCGAAAGATGGTCATTGCACCGGTCAAGTCCATCGAGGCGGCCTCGGCCAGGATTGCCTCGGGCGATCTTGCCTTTGAGGTTCAGATTGCGGGTGACGATGAAATCGGGAGGCTCAGCACACTTCTGAAAGAGTCTTTTCTCTCCCTCGAGGTGGTACTTCAGCGGATCAAGGAACTGTCGGACAGGATATTGAAGGTTGTCGCCGCGGTCGACCTGGAAACCGAGAAGGTGCGGAAGGGAGCCGAAGCCGAGACTGCGGCAACCGGCAGCATCGCTCTCTCTGTTGAGGAGCTGAACGCGACCGCAACCGGGATTGCCGCCAACACCGACGAGCTTGCATTTTCAGCTGAAGATGCATCTGCATCAATAGAGCAGATGGTATCCAGCATCAGGCAGATCAATGAAAACATTCACCATCTCGACAGGACGGTGGAGGCCTCCTCCTCTTCCATTGATGAACTTTCTGCTTCGCTCAGGGAGGTGGCGGACAGTTCGGAAAAGCTCTCCGCAGACTCGGAAGAAACCGTGACGGCAATCTCCGAGATTGCGGCTTCAATCAGGGAAGTTGAGGCCCATGCAAAGGAGTCTGCACTGCTCTCGGAAAAGGTCACCAGCGATGCAGCAACACTGGGCATGGACTCGATCGCCCGAACAATCGACGGCATGAAAGAGATCGAAACCTCTGTTCAGAACACTGCCCTCTGCATAGGCGCCCTCGGCAAAAGATCAACGGAAATCTGGAAGATACTGCGCGTCATTCAGTCGGTAAATGATGAGACGTACCTTCTGTCGCTGAATGCCACCATCCTGGCGTCTCAGGCAGGGGAGCACGGCAAGGGCTTCTCGGTTGTTGCCTCTGAAATGCGGGACCTTTCGGAGAGGACCGGGGCTTCTGCAGAGGAGATCGCCCTTTTAATTCAGGCAATCCAGAAAGAAGTTGAAAATGCTCAGGTGGCCATGAGGAAAGGCAACGACTCGGTAGAGGGTGGGCTCAGACTGGCGGGCGAGGCCGAAAAAATCTTCGGAACGGTTCTGCACAGCTCTCAAAAGGCGACGGAGATGACTCTCTCGATACGAAGGTCAACCGGTGAACAGGCCCGGGCTGCGGTCCAGATCATGGAGGCAACCGGACGGGTGAAGACCATGATAGAAAATATTGCGCGCGCCACCGCTGAGCAGGCTAAAGGGGTGGCGCTCATCAAGCAGACGGCTGAAGAGATGCGCAAACTCTCCGGGGCGGTAAGCAAGGCAACGAGCGAACAGGCAACGAGCAGCGGCAGGATAGCAGAGACAACGGAACTCGTCTCGGAGAAAAGCCGCCAGATATCCCGTGCCCTCAGCGAACACAGAAAGAGTTCGGAGAGCATCCTGAGGGATATCGAATCTGTAAAGGAAATCCCTCTCGAAAACAGAAAGCTCGCTTTCAGGGTCAGCGCGGAGCTTATGAACCTCCAGAAAGAAGTCGAACTGCTCGGGGCTGAAATGGAGCGGTTCAGATTTTCCGGCAAACAGACCCACTCCCTGAGGCTCGGGGTTGTCCCTCTGCAGGCACCCTCGATCATGTTCAGAAAATTTGCGCCACTCTCTGCATATTTGAGCGGACAACTGGGGAGAAAGGTGGACCTTCGGGTCTCGATCGATATGGAGAGTGCCGTCCGGGAGATAGGAGAAAATATCACGCAGCTCTGCGCCATGGGCCCGGCCGACTATATTTATGCAAACAGTAAATACGGGGTTACGGTGATTGCAAAGGCGCTCCGCAAGGGCAAGCCCTTCCACCGGGCGGCAATCGTGGTCAGCGCCGGCTCCGGACTGCAATCTGTTTCCGAGCTGAAAGGGCGGTCCATGGCCTTTACAAGCGAGAACTCCGCCACAGGCCATGTTATTCCGCTTGCCGTACTCAGGGAAGCGGGGGTCATGACCAATGATCTAAAAAGCTATAAATTTCTTGGGAACCACACCAGTGTCGCCGATGGAGTGCTCAGCGGTGAATTTGAGGCCGGGGCCATGATGGAAGAGACCGCCGAAAGATACAAGGAACGGGGGCTTAAGATTCTCGGTCTATCAGCCGAAATCCCTGAGTTCAACATATGCGGCAACACCTCGCTCGATGACGCAACGATAAAGGCAATAAGAAATGCGCTTGTATCTCTCGACAGCTCCAGAAAGGATGATCTGGCTGTCCTCACATCCATGGGCAAGGACTGCACCGGTTTTATGGCGGCCACTGAAAGCGACTATGCTGCCTTCAGAACAGCCATCAAGGGTCTTGGGACTTAAGCCTGACAGGATCCTGCAACTGAGCAGTGCTGTTGCGCACCCTCAGAGCTTCATAATAAGGAACAAAAGTATTTCGATAGCAATAAGTATGACGATAATCACTTCAAGGAGCTCGGTCCGCTTGTTTGCGATCTCCCGGTAGAGCATGTCGTAGACCCTTGAGGCTATATTGATTTTCCGGTCAATACTCTTCTCCCACTGCTGGACTTTAAAGAGCGAGAGGGCTGATGCATAAACCCTTGCATAATAGACGTCTTCGGTCACCTTGAGGGAGTTGTCGATCTTTTCGGTGATACCGGTCAGATCCATGACCGTACGCATTGCCCTTGTCGCCAGTTTCTCATAGCGCTTGATCTTCCATATCGACGGGGAAACCTCTGCCACAATACTTTCGTTGATACTGTCAAGCTCCCGGTCAACCATATCATCATAGACTCTGAGTTCAAGAAGCTGTGCATTCGCAAACTCGAGGAGATCGGGAATGTCCATGCTCCCGCCCGGTTCAAAAACAAAGGCCTTGTCCCAGCTGAGGACAACGAGATCCTTGTCCGAATATGAAAAGCTGAAGGAAAGCAGTTCGTCCTTTGTCATCCGGCTCGGGGGAATTTCCCCCTCCTCATATAAAAGAAGACTCCCTATGTCACAGATCTGAAGCAGCTCTCTGGCGGTCTTTTCCGGGGTCAGTTGTCTGAGGTAATAAATCGTATAGTCTTCTTCGATGCTGCCCTGATTCACCTGATGAAGGGCATCCCCAAGGTCAGATATGAGACGTCCAAGTTCCACGCGAAAATCTTCCCTGAAGGGCTCCTCAACATTGCTTGCCAGGCATTCGAAAGCTTTTATCCCGATATCCCTGACCGGTATTTCGAAAATAACGCTCAGCACCCCGTAATCATATATCTTTGCATACGCGTTGACCGTATGGGGCTCACCGTGAAGCAATTTTTCAAAGGCCTTCAGTCTGAGCGAAAGTGGCGGATTTGCAAACTCGAAGGCCTTGCTAAAGCGCTTTCTGTCAATGCTCTGACGTCTGGACTCCCGCACCCTTTCCTCGACCTTCCCCAGGTCTATATCCCAGGCAACGTCATAAATTCTGTAAATAAAAATACTGCCGGAGAGTTTCAGGGAATCGTCTTGCATAGGGCATTTTACCATATTTCAAAATAGAGAAAAAGAAAGACAGGAATTATCAGCAGCGGTCAAACATCACAGCGGAACCGGGCCGATTTTTATCTGAAACAAACAGCTTAAACAACAAGAATGCGCTGCCTGTCGAATTCAACAACCTGTCCTTTGCGAATTTTGCAGCGTTTGCGCAGTTCCACCGCTCCATCTACCAGAACAGCCCCATCTGCAACCGCCATTTTGGCCTGTCCGCCGCTGTTGCAGAGCTGCATCACCTTCAGCAGACTGTGAAGTTCTATAAACTCATGCTGCTCCAGCCTGAACTCCTCCATCAGCCTGATATATAGTGTTCAAGGTCCTTGATCTTCTCTTCTTTTTCGGAGATGATCATCCTGACCACGTCACGGACACTCACCAGTCCGACAAGATGGCCGTTCTCCAAAACAGGCAGGTGGCGTATCCGCTTGCCGTCCATTACCGCCATACATTTTTCAGTCGTGTCCTCCGGGGTGACGCAATAGACAGCGGTGGTCATAAGTTCACCTACCGGAGTCTCACGGGACGACCTTCCCTTCAAGGCAACCTTTCTTGAATAATCCCTTTCAGTAAATATGCCCAACAGCTTACTGCCCCTGACAACCAGCAGTGCCCCGACATCTTTTTCGGCCATAATCTGCAACGCGTCATAAGCTGTGGTTTCAGCTATTACAGTCCAAAAGCCCTTTTCTTTTACTTCAAGCAGCGCCTTTACAGTGGCCATATTCTCTCCATCATTTTGTTCTTTGATTTGTACACGCCGACTGTCCATACAGCCTTAACCGGATAGTTCTTTTTTATCAGAATGTTGTTATGATGTCAATGTAAAGTTATAATGATAATATAGCCCTATAATTTCAATAAAAGGGAGAGCATGTGGACAATTTCGAAAAGAGACAAATGCCCGGAAAGGCAGGCGCATGATGAGCAGGCTTGCGTATCTGCTTGACCTGGCAATTGTTGCCCTTCTGGGCTACCTGACATATCAGATCTTCTCTCCTTTTCTGACCGCAATCGCATGGGCAATAGTATTCTGCGTCATTTTCTATCCAGTCTACCTCTATGCCCTTAAATATACCCGATATGGGTCGCTTGCCTCGGGTGTTACCATACTGCTTATCGTGGCAATCATAGTCGGCCCACTTTCCTATATATCCTTTGCCCTCGTCTCGGAAGTCACCGATCTGGTGACAACAACAGGGAAAGGGGATGGCAACGGCGTCGAGCGGATCCTCTCCGGGCCGGGAGTGGCCGGAATCATCAAGAGCATCGGCCCCCACGTCGGCATCAGTGAGGGATCTGTCAGGGAGTTTCTGATCGACGGCGGGAAAAAGCTGGGACAGAGCTCTCTTGAATATCTTTCCACCGGGCTGACGAACATGGTTACGGTTGCGGTGAATTTTGTCCTCATGCTCTTCACCATCTTCTTTCTTTTCAGGGATGGCAACCGACTGCTTGGACAGGTGAAGGAATATCTCCCCTTTCCGGATTCTGAAAAAGAGCGGCTTGCACAGCAGACAAAAGATATGATCGTATCTACCATATACGGGGGAGTAGCCGTGGCGATCAGCCAGGGAATTCTCGGGGGCCTGACCTTTGCTCTGTTCGGGGTCGGAGCCCCGGTACTATGGGGCAGTGTCATGGCTCTCTGCTCATTTCTGCCGGCGGTCGGTACTGCCATAGTATGGGGACCGGCCAGCCTTATTTTTGCCATTCAGGGAGAGTATCTGAAGGCCGGAGGTCTTGCCATTATTGGCATCTTCGTCATCGGCATGATCGACAATTTCCTGAGACCCCTCATTATCGGCAGCCGGACGAAGATGCCGACAATTATTATCTTCTTTACAGTACTGGGCGGGATAAAATTTTTTGGGCTCCTCGGTCTCATCATGGGCCCCCTCGTCTTTGCGCTGTTTCTTGCGGTCTTTCAAATCCTGAAGACTATGGAAGGCAGAAAAGAGGCCTGAAATCCAGGACTGCTGATCCAATTCTCAATATTAACAGAAAAAGCTGCTGATGTCTTCACCGGGAAGAGCAGGATCAACCTTTCTGCTGAGTGAGAAGAACAGAGCAGCCATGATGGCAAGCCTTACACCCGTCACCGGATTAAAAGGTTCCTGCAGAAAAAGGAGCGGACTTATGATAATCGATGAAAACCATGAAGTGATCATTGTTGGAGGGGGGCCCGCCGGGCTTGCGGCCGGGCTTTATTGTCAGAGGGCTGCATTGAAGACAGTCCTTTTTGAAAAGGGTTTACCCGGTGGTCAGATTGCCATATCAAAGGATGTTGAAAACTATCCCGGCGTTGAAGGCATAACCGGATTCGATCTTGCTGAGAAGATGCTTCATCATGCACAGTCTTTTGGTCTGAATGTCAGCCAGCAGGAGGTAATGGCCCTCAAGACGGGACCGGACAAACACTCGGTCCGGCTGGCCAATGGCGATCTTTTACATGCCGACGTCCTGATTCTCGCTGCAGGTGGTTCTGCCCGGAAGCTTGGCATCCCCGGTGAAGGGGAATATCTTGGGAGCGGCGTATCCTACTGTGCAACGTGTGACGGTTTTTTCTTCAGGGACAAAACGACGGTTGTCGTCGGTGGCGGAGACACAGCGGTCGAGGAGGCCCTCTTCCTCGCAAAAATTGCCCGGAAAGTGTTCCTCGTATACAGGGGTACCGAACTGCGGGCGAGCAGGATACTCCAGGGACGGCTCCTGACCGAACCGAAGATTCAGCTGATCCGGAACACTGCGGTAACGGAAATCAGGGGAGATGATAAAGCAGTCACCGCTGTTTCTTTTCATAATACGGAAACAGGAGACAGGGGAGATATTTCTGCAGACGGTGTCTTCATTTTTATCGGCTATTCTCCGAACAACCAACTGATCCCCTCAGGCGTCCTGATGAACGAACAGGGGTTTGTCCTGACAGATGAAAAATGCGAAACAAATGTTCCGGGTATCTTTGCGGTTGGAGACTTGCGCCAGAAATTCGCCAACCAGATCGTTGTTGCGGCGGCCGACGGAAGCATTGCGGCACTGGGGGCCGCGCATTATCTTACCCTCAAGAGAGCCAAACTCAAGGCTGCCGGATAAAAAATTACGGCATATGGCCAGAAGGTCTCAGCCCCTCCCGAACTGCCTGCACAGAGCATCGATATATTGTTGCAGCTCTCCGGGATCAGGGAGCTTGTCGGGCAGCTGAAGTTCTGTTGTAGAGGATATAAATATTTTTGCAAAAAGGCTTCTGACGCCGCAGTCTATTATTTCAGCAGGAAGGGATTCATCGGCATCTTCAATCAGCAGCAGCTCTGAATACCATGTGTCGGCTGTAGGTGCAATGCCGGCACATTCTTTACCCCTTATAATCCTGGGGGTCCCCCCTTTTGAGAGTATGAGAGAACTCACCTCCTGCTTGACGATCTGAAGACCCCGGATGACAGGGTTCGAACTCAGTCCATGTCTCCCCTTCGTCAGCGGCGCAAAACGGTCGAGATTGACGCCGGAGCAATATAACAGTGTCCGGGCGCCCCGACTCTCGTCAGACCGCACGACAACATAGAGAAAATCGTTTATATATTCGTGTCTTGTCACCATAGAGCTTGCTCAGCTTTGAAGCAGTCTTTTGCCTGGTTAAAGTATATCATACCAGTCGTCCGCGCAAGCGCAATCTAGTCCTGCGGGGATTCACGCCGTATCTTCAACAGCAGGAGCGTGCAGATGCCGATCAGAAAGAATATCCCGCCAATAAGAGCATACAGGGCTCCGGGGTCCCTGCTTACCTGGATAAGCGCAAGGGGGTATGGCTCAACTTTTACTGTCTTAATATAAAGGCCGAGGCCCCCATGAAATAGCGGTTCGTTTGGACGGATCATCCCCCCTGCTGCAGGCTGTCCCCCTCCCGAACAGCGGACTTCAGCAGCCCATTCCCGGATAAAACCCCTGGGGTCCATGACAGTATGTATGCGATCAACCGCCATGGTAATGCCACCAGGAAGAGAGAGCTGCTCACCCTCTCTGGCCATCGCCATCCCCTGGAAACTGTCGTACGAACTCAGCAGATGGGCAAGCAGGATAAAGAGAAATCCTGCGTGTATAATCTGGGGCGAGATCACCAGGAGCCAGGCGCGGGCAGATTTTTTTTTGATCAGGGCCTCGATGCTGCAGATTAGTGTATTAGCAGCCACAAGTGAAAGAACAATAAGTGAGCCATAAAGCCACCAGGTCACCCCGGGAGCATTGTCTCCCAGCCAGGTAAAAAGAGGTGTTGTATGCAGCGCCTGGAACTCCTCATGCGCCGGCATGATAAACCCGCCTGCAAAAAGAAAGAAGATCAGGCCGCATAGCAGCCAGACTGCTGTTCTGAGCGATATAAAAAACTCCAGCATGGCCGTAATTATCTTTTTCATTAAAAGGAATGTGAGCTTTTCATGAAGAGACTTACCCCGAGATAGGTGAACATGACAATCGCAAACCCGAAGATGCCGAGAAGGACCGCAGGCTTTCCTGCCCACGCGGGTCTGAGCCTGGCATGCAGATAGAGGCTGTAATGGAGCCAGAGGATCACGGTAAACAGTTCTTTTGGCGTCCAGAGCCAGTAGGTACCCCACGCATAGAAGGCCCAGATGCCTCCGAATATCATCGCTGCAGAAAAAAAGCAGTACCCTACCAGAATGGCCTTGTACTGGAGAACTTCGACCTGAGGGTCCTGCCGGATCAGGTAAAGGCCCCCGAGCACCGCAGCAATCCCGAACAAGGCATAGGAAAAGAAAGAGAGGGCCACATGAGATTCAAACCAGAAGGTCTTCAATATCGGCGGCAGCGGAGAATCATGCGGAGGATAGGCAAGCGACAGCCCGGTGAACAGAACCGCAAGCAGAAGCATCGGATAGAGCAGCCGCAGCCGGTTTGTCTGCTTGTAGGTGATAGCAACTGCAAAAAAAGCTATCGAGAGCGACATAAAGAAAAGCGTATCATGCGGGCCGATAATCGGCAGCCGCCCAATCTGGAGGCCCCGATACGCCATCGCACCCCCGTGGCATGCCAGCCCGGCGTAGACCGGGGCAATTTTTCGATACCCTGCCAGATAAAGAAACGACGAAAGCAGCGCCGCCCATACCGGCAGGGATTCCATCAGCCGGCCAGCCTGTCTCTGACATATAAGAGCAGGGAGGTTCTGGTTTGATCGAGCACCTCGTCCCGGGGAAGCAACGCAGACAGGCGGTTGATATAGTCCTGTTCAGCCAGCAACCGGATTGAGGTGATGAAATTAAGATCATAGGCCCAGGACATCAGCATGAGTTTGAAATCGTTCAGGGTCCTCAGATGAGCCATCGAAGCGGTATGCCCGCGCTCAATATTTTTCAGGACTTCATCAGAGTAGGTTGGAAGGTCCGGCAGCCCCATGCCGGCCTCTGAAGGAATACCGGCCTGCGCCCCTTCGTAGAAGCCGAGAAATATCCTCCAGATGTCGAGCTTGTCAGCGTCCCGCACCATTCTCAGCAGCCGCAGCTGGCCCTCGCTGTTACGTTCGGGGATAGCAAAGGCATTGTGGAACTGGACTGCATTCAGAATCGCGGCCTGCTCTTCTTCAGGCAGATGGTCGAGGACATGTTCCTGCCTGAGGACCTCTGCCCCGAGCCTGCCGTGGTTGATTGAAAGACTGTCGCGGAAGGTCCTGTATTGCCTGTATTGCGGAAACCTTCCCAGGTCGTGGAAAAGAGCAGCTGTTTCGGCAAGCAGGGTCTCGTGACTGTCCGCAGCCTCTCCCTCAGCAATGCGCAGAATGAGACTGCAGACCCGGAAGGTATGCTCGATTTTCAGGTCAATATTCTTTTGGCCCTCCCGGTCATCGAGGACAAAGTTCCGGGAATACTCATTGAACCAGATTTTAAAACAGGCCACGTCAGCCGGCTTCACCGCCTGAAGATACCACTCTTTCCACCACTTTTTTCGAGGAGCATGATATCGGCTATGGTCATCTCCCGGTCGACCGCCTTGCACATATCATATATCGTAAGCGCAGCAGCAGCCACCGCAGTAAGCGCCTCCATCTCCACCCCGGTCTGTCCTGTGGTCTTCACCCGGGCCTCGATGACAATACAGTGCTCTCTGGCCAGCGGCCGGAATTCAACCCCTGCCGAGGTGATACCCAGGGGATGGCACATCGGAATGATCTCGGAGGTCTTCTTCGCTGCCATGATACCGGCTATCCGCGCAACGCCGAGCACATCGCCTTTTTTGATGCCGTTGTCCTGAATGAGACGGAATGTTTCTTTCTTCATCCGCACAGTCCCCTGGGCTACAGCCTCGCGCAGAGTGGAAGACTTATCCGAAACATCGACCATCCGGGCCCGGCCTTTTTCATCAACGTGGCTTAATTTCTTCATCCGCCAATCCTTGACATAGGCCTTTTTTCAGCTCCGCACTGAGGGCCGGGGACCGGGTATTCAACCGTTTCTCTGATCCCGGCTCCTTGTCCATTCAGGTTATGTTCTTTTGGCAGGTTATGCTCTTTGGGCTTTATCTCGATAGACAATCTCAGGAGCCGTGCAATCTCTTCGTCTGAAACCCCGCTCCGGAGCGAAGACCTCAGGTCAATCTCGGTCTCGGAAAAAAGGCAGGGTCTCAACTTGCCCTCAGACGTCAGACGCAGCCTGTTGCACTCGTTACAAAAATGGTGTGTCAGGGCACTGATAAAACCAATGACGCCCCTGGCCCCTTCAAGCCGGTAGTACTTGGAGGGCCCATTCTTGCGGATACGAACCGGCAAAAGAGGGGCGATCTGTTGGATTTTCTCCTTCATCTCATCGGCAGATATATATTTCTCCGGGCCCCAAAGGCTCCCTGTGCCCGCGGGCATAAACTCGATAAACCTGACATGGCAGTCGGAATCAATGGTCATCTTTGCGAAGTCTTCTATCTCGTCGTCATTGATACCACGGACCGGGACCATATTTATTTTGACCGGCGCAAGCCCGGCCTTCCGCGCTGCATCAAGTCCGCGCAGCACTGCCCCCAGGTCTCCGCCGCGGGTAATCTCCCTGAACCTTTCCGGCCTGAATGAGTCTATGCTGATATTCACCCGGTCAAGGCCCGCATCGGCGAGCTCTGCGGCCTGCTGCGCGAGAAGCACCCCGTTGGTGGTAAGACTCAGGTCCTCAATACCGCTGATCTTCTTTATCCCGGCTACAAGAAAGGCAATATTTTTTCTGGTCAGAGGTTCGCCGCCGGTAAGGCGCACCTTTCTGACACCGAGACCTGCGGCGATACGGACAACGCGGATAATTTCCTCATAACTGAGGATGTCGTCATGATGAAAAGGCGTGACTCCTTCTGCGGGCATGCAATAGACGCACCGCAGGTTGCACCGGTCTGTAACCGAAATCCTCAGGTAATCAATTACCCTGAAGAAGCTGTCCTGCAGAGGAATCATTTCTTTTTTGCCGGCTTTTTATCAAACTCAGCCAGCCTTTTTTTGGCGAGAGCAGAGTCCTTTGAGTCGGGATATTTCTGTATCAACTTCTCCAGAATCACCCGGGCAGTTTTTTTATCCCCAATCTCGGCAAAGGCCAGGCCCTGTTTTAAGAGTGCACCGCCTGTCTTGTCCGTGTCAGGATATTTTTTGAGCAACACTTCATATGCGAGGATCGCATTTTCATAGTCCTTTTCCGCGTAATGCGTCTCTGCTATCCAGAACTGCGCATTTCCGGCCAGCTTATGCTTGGGCGCATCCTTAATAAAGGCCTCAAACTTTGTACGGGCTGCCTTATATTTCTTATCCTTAAAAAGCTGATATGCGGCATCATATGGTTTTGAGGGGTCCTCGGGAGCAGGCTTTATATCCCTGTCCTTATCCGCGGCAGGCTCACTGCCGGCATCTTCAGGCTTTGCCTGCTCAGGTTTTATATGCTCATTTTTTATCTGCTCGGGGGGCGCACCTTTTTCGGCCTCGGGCTTTTCCGTCTCAGCCTGAGCCCTGTTTTTTCCGGCCTCCTCGAGCAGAGCAAGCCTGTCTTTGAGTGTCCTGACCTGGGTTTCGAGTCCTGTAATCTGGGCTCTCAGCAGGTCCTTCTCCGCAGTTGAGTCTTTCAGAAGCTTTTCCTGATAATATCTGCCCTCCTCGAACCTGCCCCGAAGCTCCTGCAGGCCGCTGGTGATATCCGAAATCCGGGTGTTCAGTTCCCCCTGGCTCTCGCGCAATGCGTTGAAAGACTCTTCCTTCACAACTCTGGCTGTTCTTTCCTTAAGCCCGTCGATCTCTTTTTTTGACTCGAACGTGTCCCGCTTCAGATTATCGACATCCCGCCGGAGCATGTCCATGTCGCTGTTCGTTGCGCAGGCGGCAAACGTCAGCAGGAACAATAACCCTGCGCTGACCCTGAACATTATTACTTGCCCGCCTTCGTCAGAACGACAAAATGTGCCCGCCGGTTCTTTGTCCAGCAGTCCTCTGTCTGTTCTTTGCAGAGGGGTTTTTCCTCACCATAGCTTATAAGATCAATCTTTGAGGAAGAGACCCCCAGCGCAACCAGCGCATCCCTGACAGCCTTCGCACGCCGGTCGCCAAGAGCAAGGTTATATTCATTCGTCCCCCGCTCATCGCAGTGGCCTTCCACAGAAAGCCGCGCCCCGTTGTTTTTAGTCATCCAGGAGGCAATCGATTTCATCGCAGGCTGATACGTCTCTCTAACCTCGTATTTATCATAGTCAAAGAGTACATCCCTGAAGATTCCTTCCTGCTCGTCCATCTTCTGTGAGGAGCCGTCCTTTGAATCAACTGACTCTACCTTGGAAGGCACCTGCCGGTCGGTCACTTTGTCCGCAGCGTCCTTCTTTGCCCTGTCGGCATCAGACATCTTTTGCGTCTGGTCATCGGCCTTAGTTGCCGCCTTTTGTGCACAGCCTGCTGCCACCAGTGACAGCAGAATCAAAACAAGCGCAAGTCTCTTCATGTACTCCTCCTCGATACGAAAATTAATTGGGAGACCATCTCGGGCCAAAGGCCTTAAGGTCTCTTGGGGTTATTTTTTTTTGTGCCTCACCGTTTGCCCTCATAATATAGACCGCCTTTGTCCTGTCACGGTCTGAGGTGAAAGAGATATAGCGGCCATCCGGAGAAAATGACGGGTCTTCGTTGTTGCCCTGGTCAGTAAGCCGCATGAGCTCTGACCCGTCAGGTTTGATGGTAAAGATCTGGTTTTTCCCGCCATGTCTGCCTGAAAAGGTTAGCCGGTCGCCAAGGGGAGACCATCCCGGCGAGGTATTGTAGGAACCTTCAAAGGTTATCCTGCGGACATCCCCTCCATCCGCCCTCATGACATAGATCTGGGGGGAGCCTCCCCGGTCGGAGACAAAGGCTATCAAATTTCCGTCAGGGGAGACGGCAGGGGAGACATCAATCCCGGGTGTTGCCGTAATCTTCCTGGGTGCCCCGCTGTCGATCTGGTATGCATATATATCAGGAGTCCCGTCTTTTGACGAGGAGAAGACAAACGCATTTCCGTTCGGGAAAAAATCTCCTGCCATATTAACCCCCTTAGCAGAAAAAACCCTTTTTTCGGTCATTTTCTGAAAGTCTAACAAATATATGCCCCATTGTCTATTGCGCTCAGAGGAGTAGATGATCTTCGTTCCGTCAGCTGACCAGTGCGGCGTCAGCATCAATGCACCCTTAAGTCCGAGCTTCCTGACCCGCTGCCCATCCCAGTCCATGACATACATGCCCTTTTCTCCGTCATCGTCCCCGACAAAGACGATCCTGGTCCTGAAAATGCCCTGCCTGCCGGTCAAGGCCTGATAGATGTCATTGGCAATGCTGTGCCCCAGTTGCCTGGCAAGGTCCTTCTCCGCCTGGTATTGTTTGTTAAGGATCTCCCTGCCGTCAGCAGTATCATAGAGCAGGATTGAAATTGAAAGATGACGGTCACCTGATACCGCCCCTTTGACAACCGCCTCGATGCCCAGGGGCAGCCAGTTTTTCTGATTAAAGGGCTGGGTTGCCGACTCAATATATGACGCTTTATCAATATACATGAAAAGACCGGTGAACCCAAGATCTTCCCGGATAATATCCGCTATCTCGACCCCCTGGGGCCCCTGAAGATCAAATATCGCCAGAGGCAGTTTCTTTATCGAGGGCGAGGTTATGTCGATATAGATCTTTGCAAATGCACCGGACGGCAGTATTAATGCCACCATGAGCATAGCGATCAACCATGCCGATACTCTTCCTGAGCGCCGAAAACTTTTCATGGAGTAAACCTGATACCGAATTCCATTTCATACGGCGGAGGCGTGACGGGGGAGGCCAACTCAATCGCCTTGAGTACGGACTTGTCAAAAATCCGGTCGCCTGATTTTTTTTCTATATCCTCCACCCTGATAGCCCCGTCCTTCAAAATCCTTATGGCTATTATAGTCTCAAGATTCCTTCCGATGCTGTCAGGATACGACCACTGCTTATGTATCTCCGCCCTGATTCTATCAGCATACGTCAACTCCCCTCCCGGCCCTCCTGCCTTGCCCTTCAGCAGGCCCTTTGTCTGAGTTTTTGAGGGAGTCCCGGTCTGATCACTGCTGCCCTTGACTGAAAGCACGGCTTTCCTGAGATTGGCCAGCTGCGTGAGCTTCTTTTTCGCGTTCAGCGCATGGAGGGAGTCCTCAAGCCGCCGCTGGTCTGCCTTTACGTCCCGGGAATTATTTTCCATAGATTTAAGCGTCACGACTTTTGGCGACTCGACCTTTGTTGCCGCCGACTCTGGTGCCTCAGAAAGACTTTTTTCAACTACAGAAGCGGTTGGAGCACCGCCCGAAGAAACCAGGTTAACCACATACGGCGAGGGCAAAACCATCCTGTTTGAATTTCGCAGGACGATCAGAGTAATCAGGAAAAGCGTTGCGTGCAGCGCTGCAGAAACAGCAGCTGTCTTTTGGAGGCTCGGCCCCTTCATTTCAGTTCGAGCTTCGGTTCGGTGATCATCCCGAGTTTTTCGATGCCTGCGTCTTTGATCTCCCCCATTACCTCAACAACCAGTCCATAGGGAACATCCTTATCTGCCTTAAGAAAAACGTTCGGGTTCAGCTTACTCACCTTCTGAAGCTTTTTGTGCATCTCAGGGATAGAAACCTGCTCATCATTCATCGAAAGCGTTCCGTCTTTTTTCAGGATCAGGCTGATCCGCTCTTCCGGCGGCAGCTCCTTGCCCTTTGCTTTCGGCAGATTCACATCAACTCCCTGCTGCATCAGTGGTGCAGTCACCATGAAAATGACGAGCAGCACGAGCATAACATCAACCAGCGGAGTTACATTAATTTCCGAGAGGACGTTTCTGTCCCGTTGGGCCTTCAATCGTTGGCTCCGCTGAACAGCTCCAGGAGGTCCTCGGAGAAGTCCTCCATGTCAATAATCATCTGCCTGGCACGGCTTAGATAGTAGTTATAGGCTATGACCGCAGGAATTGCAGCCGCAAGTCCAACCGCTGTCGCAATAAGCGCCTCGGCTATACCCGGGGCTACAACAGCGAGAGAGGCTGAGCCTGAGGTCCCGATTCCGTGGAAGGAATTCATAATGCCCCAGACCGTCCCGAACAGACCGATAAAGGGAGATGTCGAACCGGTTGTCGCCAAAAAATTGAGATACTTTTCGAGTTTCACCGATTCGAGGGTCTCATACCGCCTGAGCTGCCGTTTAACCTCTCCCTTATCGCGATGCGCGTCATCGGAATAAACTGATTTGAAAACATTGGCGATAGGGCTAAGCGACATGCCTTTTGTTGCCTTGAAAAGACTCTTCGGGTCCCGGTTGGTGCGGTAGGCACGCTGAAACTGTTCAGATTCCCTGTTTGCTCTTGAAAAATACCTCTGTTTAAAAAAAATTATCGCCCAGGAGACAACCGAGAAAGAAAGGAGAATCAGGAGCACGCCCTTGACGACGAGCCCTGCATTGAGTATCAGCTGAAGCACAGAGTTATTCATGTTAGCATCCTCTTAACCGCCTTGAATTTAAATAATTTTCATCAAAAAGTCAAATTAACTTTATTTACTTTATGCGCATGGAACAGGACATAATCACCGTCACCGCCTATTATATAATAATTGGCTGAATAAAATATTTTTCTGGTATAATAAGCGGCATATCCGGAGAGGTGGCTGAGCGGTTGAAGGCGACGGTCTTGAAAATCGTTGTAGGGGTAACTCTACCGTGAGTTCGAATCTCACCCTCTCCGCCATTTAACTTCTTGATTTTAAACAGTATCGCTTCAGCAATTGCGGAAAGCAATAAAAAAGGGCTCCTGTCTTGCGGCAGGAGCCCTTTTTGATCCCGGACCAGCTAGGTCTTTGTTTCCTTCTTCTCCTCTGTCTTCTCAGCCTCAGCTTTTTTGTTCTTATGTTTTCTCCCTGCCAGGAAGGATGCGGCAGGGCTCCAGTTGAAAGTAGAGACCTTGGCCATTTCATCAACACCCAGGGCGAACAGTTTGGTCAGAAGCAGCTGCATGACCATAGCTATGCCGATAAAGGGCAGAAAAGCTGCATACAAAAGCCCGAGAACCGGTCCTGCTGCCAAAACGATAAGAGGATTTGCCTTGTAATAGGTTGCATTGCTGCCGCCGGGAAGTGTTTCCTCGCTGCGAACGATAACTCTCTGGCCATTGGTGATATTCCAGTAATTCCCTTTGGAGACCTTTTCTCCACCTTTATGTTTGATCCGTAACATTTTTTTGTCCTCCTTCTGTATTTTTTCTCTGTTCCTGATTTCATAGTACCAGATGCGCAGATGAGATGTAATTGGGAATAGTACCTATATTGAAGGAAAAGAAGTCTTAGCCCCCTCAGCTACTCTAAGCTGCTCTCCACAGGCATATTCTGACCCGATTTGTGTATACTTCATTATCAATACTATTTCGAGGAGGCAATACATCATGGCCATTGAAGCAAAAATCGAAGGAACCAAACTCATTATCACCTGCGACCTTGAGGAACCGGTACCAAGCGCGTCAGGCAAGACGCTTGTTGTGGCAAGCACCAGAGGCAATATGAAGACAGAGCTGACCGTAAACGGGAAACCACTTACTATCGGATTGAATGCCTATACTTCGAAATAGCTTGACGGCTATGTGATGTAGCATAGTGCGTGAAGCATACACAGACTATCCTCGTTCACGTACAGCCTGTCAATATCAGGGGGAAACTTCATTATCAATAATATTTCCGGGAGGTAATACATTATGGCTACAGCAGCAAAGGCAAAGCAGCTCAGTTTTGAACTGCCCAACAAGGTCGGACTCGTGCATGAGATAAGCGCGGCTCTCAGTGCAGCAAAAATCAATATCATGTCGCTCTTTGGCATTGAAACGGGTGACAAGGCAATCGTCATGCTTATAACCAGCGATAATACAGCGGCAAACAAACTTCTGAAAAAAATGGGAGCTGCTACCGGTTCCACAGATGTCGTAACCATAGAAATCCCTAATAAGCCGGGCGAGTTCACAAAGGTTTCAGGCCTTATTGCTCAGGCCGGGATAGATATTATTACCGTATTTGGAACTGCCGGGTCTGCCAGGAGTTCAATGATAGTACTCAAGACCTCGGATGACAAAAAAGTGCTGAAGCTGCTCAATAAATAATACAAAGGCACGCTTTAAGGAAAAGCAGGGCATAGCTGACTTGATTTTGCCCATATTTTTATAGATATGAAATTCATTCTGATACTATTTCTTCTCGGTGGGATAGTCTATTTTGTTATGCGCAAGATGTCAGCCCTTTTCAACAAGTCTGCATCTGCCTCGGTGCCTGCTGTATTGCAGCAGGCTAAAGCCGGCATAAACATAAGCATAACGGATGGAGGCCCGGATGGGATGCCGGTTATTACCATCCGGTCAGATGGAGCAACCCTGAATATCCAGTCCGTGAAGCAGGAGGCCCGCAAATATATTATATCAGCAGAAAAGCAGGCCGATAATGTTGCTGTTGTTTTGATAGATAAGAAAACATAGACCCGGCAAGTTCGTTACCGCATTAATCCTTCATCCATTTCTCATCTTCTTGAAGGCCTTGAATGCATTTATAAGGCCGTTTGTCGATGAATCATGCGAGGTCACCGCTGCATTGTCATTAATTTCAGGCAGTATCCTGCCTGCGAGCTGCTTTCCCAGTTCCACGCCCCACTGGTCAAAACTGAATATATTCCAGATGACCCCCTGGACGAAAATTTTGTGTTCGTAAAGGGCGACCAGACTGCCGAGGGTCCGCGGGGTAAGTTTTTTTAGAAGGAAAGAGTTAGTCGGACGGTTTCCTTCAAATACCCTGAAGGGTGCAAGTTTTCTTATCTCCGGCAGGCTTTTCCCTGCAGCTCTTAACTCTTCAGCAACCTCTGCTCTGGTCTTGCCTCTCATCAGGGCTTCCGTCTGGGCGAAGAAGTTTGAAAGCAGGATGTTATGATGTTCTCCCACCGGATTATGACTTATTGCCGGAGCAATGAAATCGCAGGGAGTCAATTTTGTCCCTTGGTGGATATGCTGATAAAAGGCATGCTGCCCGTTGGTCCCTGGTTCTCCCCAGATTACAGGACCTGTCTGGTACAGCACCTTTTTTGCCCCCCTGTCGATATATTTGCCGTTGCTTTCCATATCCCCCTGCTGGAAGTAGGCAGCAAACCGGTGCAGATATTGATCATACGGAAGCAGCGCATGTGTTGCCGCCCCGAAGAAATTGTTATACCAGACACCTAAAAGGGCCAGGACGACCGGGATATTCTGCTCAAGGGGCGTTTCCTGAAAATGTCTGTCCATCGCATGGGCGCCTTCAAGCAGCTCCCGAAAATGGTCAAACCCGATGGAACACGCAATCGAGAGACCGATCGAGGACCAGAGCGAATACCTCCCGCCGACCCAGTCCCAGAATACAAACATATTTTCCAATGAAATACCGAAGGTCTGCACCGCGGCTTCGTTTGTCGATATCGCCACAAAATGCTTTTTTACAAATGCCATGTCGCCGGCTGCATTGAGGAACCACTGCCTTGCAGTATAGGCATTGGTCATCGTCTCCTGAGTGGTGAAGGTCTTGGAAGCGATCATGAAGAGTGTCGTCTCGGGAGAAAGTCCCCTCAAGGTCTCCATGATATGAGTTCCGTCAATATTTGAGACAAAGTGGACCCGGATCTGGGTACGGTATGGCTTGAGGGCCTCGGTAACCATCACCGGCCCCAGATCAGATCCGCCGATGCCGATATTTACGATGTCGGTCACCGGCCTGCCGGTGTACCCTTTCCAGGCACCGGAGATGACTTCGGCAGAAAAGGCCTCGACCTTGCGGAGGACGGCATTCACCTCAGGCATGACGTCCCTGCCATCGTAATATACAGGGGTATTCGAACGGTTTCTCAGGGCAACATGCAGCACGGCACGGCCTTCCGTCTCATTGATCTTTTGGCCTGAAAACATATTTTCCGCTGCCTCTACCACCCGGGTTTCACGGGCGAGTCCGCAGAGGAGCCGCATTGTTTCATCCGTTATAATATTTTTTGAATAATCCAGAAGGATATCCTCAAACCTGAGTGAGAACTTCTCAAAGCGTTCGGGATCTGCTTCGAAAAGATCCCTCATCTGTAATTTCTTCATTGCCGAAAAATGCGTCTTCAGTTCTTGCCACGCGCGAGTCTTAATCGGATTTATATTCTCAAGCATACGCTCCTCCATTTCCATTCTTCCGGTAACATAGTAGCAGATATTCTCAGGGCAATCTCCTTAAAAAATTACCCGCGTCCGGGCCCCTTTCCCTTTGTTCAGCGTGCAGCCAATCCTTTATACTATCAGTACCATGAATACGATAATCCTTCTGTTTCTCGTCTTTCTTCTGGGGTTCCTGGTTGCCATCCCTGCCGGCCCTGTCCAGGTTGAGGTTATCAGACGATCGGTTAACGGCCACCTTAAACCGGCCTTCATGGTAATCCTTGGTGCCTTTCTGATTGACATGCTGTACGGAGTTATTGCCTTTTTCGGTATCGCCCCTTTTCTCGAACGCCCGGCAGTTCAGACAATCTTCTGGTTCAGCGGCAGCATTATCCTTGGCGTTCTGGGAATCCTTACACTGCGCCACAGCAGGCAGGAGCATGATAGCAGTCAGCCATCTCAGCCGTCTCAGCCATCGAGCCTTCTGACCCGAAAACGCTGGTCCCTGCTGAGCGGTATTTCGCTCTCGGGCACAAATCCGGTCATGGTCCTCTGGTGGCTTTCAAGCCTGAATATCTTCAGGGATATCGGCCTGATCCCTGTCTTTACCACCTCTCTCGCGGTGGCCTATCTGCTGGCAGGAAGTCTCGGCCTCGCCTCGTATCTCCTGCTGCTCGCTCTGGTCCTGCACCGGGCCAGAAGTATAATTTCTTCCAGGCGGATGCGCCAGATCAACACTGCACTCGGAATATTTCTTCTGCTGCTGTCAGTTTATTTTATTGTGCATGCAGTCCAGGGTATTATCCGATGAGCTTCTATTTGCTCTGCTGACCTTTTTTTTGAGGATCGACTGTCACCGCACCACTACCCGCACCACGGGGCTTCGTCGGAACAGCCTTTGCAACACAGCATTCCTGCTTTTCCGTGCAGTCGATAAAGGCGCCCTCAGCAGGCTCTTCCTCTGCGGCACAGATATCCCTGCAGACGCCTTTGTACTGAGTATCGCAGTTTTCACTGGCAAAGGCCAGCGAGGGAAGCAGAACAATAACCAGCAGCCATTTCAATGACATTGCTAACCTCCTCAAATGCCTTCAGCCATCAATCATGACTATGCAGCACATCATCGCCACGGCCCAAATAACATCAGAAAGCGCAAGCTGAAACTCACAGGTGGAATCGAAAAACAGGTCAACCCGCTCAGGAAATTCCTCATCAGCAATCCAGAGGATCATCGTAACCGGTACACGGGGAAGCGGATAAAACCGGATACCTGCATCACCGAGCCCGTCAGCAACCTCAGCCCCGTACTGCAGGCCTTTATTTATAAAACCCTCTTTATCCCTGGCGAATATCCCGGCTATGACATCCACCGGAAGCAGATGGGTCCCGGTAGTAAAGCGGTGACCTCCCTTGACATCCACCGGGCGGATAAGTCTTCCGGTGGGAGGAATATCCTTGGCGTGAGACATATACCAGAGCACCGCAATTCTGAAAAAATCCCTGAGTTTGCCGAGGAAAAGTTCCCCTTGTCCTGATGGGCAGGCGATCAGCATTTCGCAGGGGTTCACCTGGAAGTCAATGCCGAAGGAGCGGAGCAGGTAGGCCCCGGCCTTTTCGTCAAAGACCGACCGGGTCCTCGATGATACGTCCTGACGGGAAAGGCCGCAGACCTGCTCCCAGGCCTTTTCCTCTCCGTGCTGAATCTTTATGGGTATCAGGTCCATGATTCAATTATAGTATACCAGCAGAAAAAGATCATGACGAGAGCTCACGGATTATTCCTTCGAGAAGAGCGGCAATAACCGACAGGTCAGAATCCCGGTCAAAGTGAGGCAGTATGTCAGGTTCAGGCAGTTCGCCCTTTATCTCTTTATCAAGAACCCTGCAGAAGGCCAGCAGGATCCGGTTGTCGAACTGAGTATCCAGGCAATTCTTCAGTTCACTGAGCGCATCCTGTATATCCATCTTGTCCCTGTATGCCCTCCGGGAGGTCATCGCGTCGAACGCGTCGGCCAGGGTAAGGATCCTGACGCCGTCATTCAGGTCCTCATGGGTAAGCGCATCAGGATAACCGCTGCCGTCCAGTCTCTCGTGGTGATGCCTGATCATCTTGCCGACATCCTTCCAGGGGAAATTTATCTTCGAGATGATCGTGTGGGAGAGGGTCGAATGCGTCTTGATTTGATCGACTTCCTCCGGGGTAAATGGTTTTTTCTTGTTCAGCAGGTCGTTGCTGATCACAAGCTTCCCGACGTCGTGGAGATACCCGGCGACATAGATCCCTTCTATATCGTGGTCGTTCCACCCCAGTTCCCGGGCTATGGCAACGGAATATTTTGCGACTCTCTGGGAATGGTGCTTTGTATAGGCGTCCTTTGCGTCAATTGCAGCGGCAAACGCCTGGAGCGTGTCGTGGTAGATACGCCGCATCTCCTCGTAGAGTCGCCGGTTTTCATCGAGCTGGGCCGAGAGGTCCCTGAAAAGGGAATGGTTGTTCAGAGCCACCGCAATCTGGGCGGCGATAATGCGGAGGAGTTCAAAGTCCTCGGCGGTGTAAGGATCGGCAGTGAACTTTTCTCCGAGCAGAACCATCCCGGCAAACTCATCCCGCACCCAGAGCGGTGTCAGTATCCCTGCGCCGATAGCAACCCCGGCATCGGCACCGAAGGCGGCAGGGAGCAAACAGGGCTCGTTTCTGGCAAGTGCCTTAATTTCTTCGGCTGCGCGGCCGGGGTCAAGCTGGTCAAAACCGCGCTGCGCAAGGATATGCATTTGGCCGTCCTTATTGCAGGCCAGTATCGCCCCTTTGTTGGTCAGAAATGTCCCGGTGATCACATAGAGGACAGCCTGTATTTTTTCCTGAAAATTACTCCCGCCCGCGGTAATTTCCTGGCCGAGATCAGCCAGGGCCGAGATGTTATAAAGGGCCCTTTTGAGTTCTGTGCTCATGCAGGCTCATACCGCGCCGGCGCCGAGATACTGAAGCGCTTCACTTTCAGCAGGAAAAATGCGCAGATGCTTCAGCAGGCCAAGCATGTCGAGCGTGTCTACCTGGAACTTGGACATATTCGAGAAGCAGACCGTGCCCTCGATCGTCCTGAGGTCCTCGATAATCTGAAGCAGCAGGGATATGCCGATGGAATTGATCAGGCCGGTACCACCGAAGTTGAGTACGATCTTTCTGATGCCTTTGCCGGTGTATCTGCCGCACTCGGCAACAAGACTTTCTCCCGCAAGGTTGTTCAGGTATCCCTTCGGGTAGATGACCGCAGTGTCTCCGTCAAGCCTGGAGTCAACGGTGAATTGAGCAGGATTCATTAAAGCACCTCTTTGTGTTTTATATTTTTATTGAGTATCACTCTTGTCCGGTCGCCCACCCTCTCGACCTTTACGTTGTCCATTATCCCTGATATAAGCCTGAACCCCCAGCCCCTTTTCTGCCCTCCACGGAGCTTCTCCTCAGCAGGGACAGCCGACAGAGAATCCAGGGTAAACGGCCTGCCGGCACTCTCAACCGTTATCTCGATATCATCGGCCCGGGAGATGAATTTGAGCAGGATCCGCCGGTCATGGCTGCCGCTGTGTTCGATCGCATTGATGCAGACCTCGATCAGCGCAAGCTGAAGGAAACTCAGGAAATCGCTGTCAAGGCCAAGGTTCTTTCCGATCTGCTCGACAGCACCGGCAGCCACAAGCTCAGCGTTCAAATCCATCGGGATAACCAGCTCGAAGCATGATTCAGGTTTTGCCCGGGAATACTTTTTTTCTATGGCCTCGCGTACCTGCTCAGCGGTTCTTCCTTCTATCTCCCTCAGAAAAAGCCCGCGGATAAAATCCTGAAGCAATGGCTCCTGGTCAGAGAGTATCCCCGACGCCTGCAGTTCGTCCAGTGCAGCCCCTGTCTCGGCCTCCCGCAGGCCCAGTACCTTCGAAAGTCTTTCGCCTTCCATCCCCCCGCCTTCAACCGAATGCATAAGGAGTTTAACCACCGCCTTCTTCCGGGCTGCACCCCCGGTGCACCGGCTGAATACCGAAGACCAGTACCGGGCCGTCTCTCCCTCTGAGACATCCATGCTGTAACATTCAACCAGGTCTTTTTCAGCCAGATTATCCTTCTGCATCTTCCGCGCTGCCGCTGCAAGGTTCCTGATATAGAGTGGATTGCCCCTCAGGAGATTCAAAAACTGCAGGGATTCTTCTGCAGGACAGGACAGCCGCAGTTTCCCGAGAAGAGACCTGAAGAGCTGCCGGGCGAGGTCGTCAGGAAGGGCGCCGAGGCGCAGTCTTTCTACTCCTCCGATGAATGCCTGATCCGCGAAAATTGCTTCAAGCGCAGCGGCAGAGCCGGTGATCACATGCGGGCAAAGGCTGTTTTTCATTGCCTCGCTGAAAAGGCTCGTAAGCCCGTGTGCGTCGCCACGGACCGATTCATAGAGGTTCTCGGCCGCATCGAAGTCATCCAGCATCACAAAAACCGGTCTTCCGCCTTTCCTCGCTGCAGTCACCGGTACTGAGATCGCCGCTATGACCTGCCAATAAAGGTCGTTATTATCCAGATGGACCTGGAAATCTGCCATGCAGTCCAGCAGCCATTCCAGCCCCAGGGAAGAGACGAGCGGCATAAGCTTCTGGAGCGGCTCAGAAACATTCTCCGCAAGGGAAGGTTCTTTCCTGAGGAAAGCGATATACTGCCTGACAAATCTCGCAAAATAGTCCCGTGCAAAATAATTGCCTTTGAGGTTTGCCGTCCTGAAGGAATAATAAAAAGGGGTGCATCCCTCTTCCCTGAAGAGTCTGAGGTAAAGCTGCTTGAGAAGCTCTGTCTTGCCGATGCCCCGCCCACCGGTGAGGATCACATTGCCGGTGAGGCCGTCTGACTTCACTTCAGGCAGGCGCCTCAGGTAAGCAAGTTCACTTTCCCTGTTTAAAAAATCTATTGCAGGAATGGAATTAAACGGCACCGCGACCTTTCATACATCTTGGCTGTAGCCCTGTCTGGTTCTTCGTCATTATAACAAATCTGTCTGCGTCTGCACAGCGCGCTATAATAGAGCAGAGACATGAATAAACAGGAGAGGTGACTATTCAGGTGAAATGTCCTGATTGCGATAGGGAAGTTAGCAACGGAGAGCCTTGTGCGGCATGCAAAAAGAAGATGGCCCTGCCGGAGGGGGTAAAGGTTGAGTATAAGGATTTCAAGGGCGCGGAGCTTCTGGATATACAGATGGTGGGAAAGCGTCCCCCGGTTCCGGAGAAGGAGCACCCGGTCCCTCTGCAGAAGAAGATACTAAGGCCGCCAGGACCGGCGCCATCGGACAGGAAGAAACCCTATGCAAGCAATACGTTTCTTATTGTGCTTGCCGTTGCCGTTACAGCTCTTGCCTGTTATCTTCTGCTGAGGATTTTCTTGATGCAGTGAGCACCAGGCTGACGGCTCATTACTTTCCTGGTCTTACTGAGCCTTTCGTATTATATCGATCACGGTCACCTCGGGCGGAGACAGGACACGAAGCGGGGGCCCCCAGGTGCCTGTTCCCCTGCTGACGTATAGCGTGCTTCCGCCACCCAGATCAGCAAGGCCTGCCTGCACCGGATAGTAGAGCCAGGTCAGGAGGCTGAAGGGAAAGATCTGTCCTTTATGCACATGTCCCGAGAGCTGGAGATCGAAAAGACCGGGGACCGACTTATCGACAAGCGGACGATGTTTCAGCAGGAGCCGGAACCTCTCGGGAGGCAGATTTGCAAGCAAGTCGTTCTCGTTTGCCGAGGGGCCGAGTTTCATCTGTTTTGCAGTTGGGTCATCGACCCCTGCAATGGTAATAAGATTTCCGACAGTCACCCGCTGCCCTCTGAGCAGGGTAAACCCGGCATCCGCATGAAAGCATTTCGCCTCTTTGAGCCCTGCATAGAATTCATGGTTTCCGGTAACAGCAAATTTGCCGTATTTTGGGGTAATTTCATTGAATACTGCAGCATACCCATTGTAGGTACAGACCTGGCCGTCGACCATATCTCCGGTCGAAACCAGGATGTCCGGCTCTGCCTTTTTGATTGCCCCGGCAATCCTGCGCAGATGTTCCTCCCTGTTGATCAAGCCGACATGCACATCAGAGATCTGGACGATTCTGAGCCGCTCGACGGCCGGCGGAAGTTTGGATGACGGCAGGTGAACGTATTCGGTGCGAATTTTCCTGGCCTCAAAATAACCGTATGCGGTTGTGGCAACCGACAGCCCCAAAATAACCAGCAGGGCCCTCCGTGACCCTGCAACCAGAAAGGAAACATCCTGCCGCGAGATCTTCCCAAAGACAGCGGCAGCTCCCCGGAAGAGATCGTAAACCAGGGCATAGGCGCTAAACAGCAGCAGCCAGCCCATCCAGCTGAACCCTGCCCATGCCGCCATGCGCGCAAAGGAGGAATGTCCCTGCTGTTCAGCATAACGGACGATCACCGGCATGAAGACCATCAGCAGAAGCAGCAGGATAAACGGGATGGTCATTGCCAGCGGGAGGATTCCGGCAGACCTTACCCTGACAAAGAGATAGGCATGCATTCCCCCATAGATAAGAAAAAAGACCACAAGAAAGATGATCATGAATTCTTTTTCCGGAGAAAAAACTGATTGCCCTGCCCCGGATATGGCCTGTACTCAGACAAGGCGGTTGCCCGCTGCACCTCGGGCCAGATCCCCGGCTGAGGACCTGCACCTTCCCGCGAGATGGCTGAGGGGTCTGAATCCAGCATCGCAGGGTTCAGGTGTATATCCACTTCCTGTATGTTCCAGCTGAATTCGATCGGGATCCCGTTTGGGTCAAAGGTATAGACAGAATGGATAAAGCCGTGATCGATCACCTCTGATACCCAGAATCCCGCTGCATCAATACGGTCTTTAAGCTCCAGGAGCATCTCCTTTGCTTCTACGCCGAAGGAGACATGATCAAAGGCAATCCGGCCCGAGACCCTCCGGCCATGTTCCTTCTCTTCAACCGGCGAGACATCCGGCCATTCGAAAAAAGCGATCATGTCATGCTCCGAAATCTCAAAAAAATAATGCCGGTATCCGGGATCACCAAGGCCCGCGATAAGCCTCATCCCGAGGAGGTCACGCCAGTAGCGGATGGTGCTGTCCATATCGCCGGTCACCATCGCAAGATGATTGACACCAGTGTACCTGATCATTACTGACCCCCTCTCCTCTGGTTACAGCGCCCCGATGATATCGAACAACTCTGGTTCCTGCTCATGTATAATTATATAATGACCAGGGCAGTATTTCCCAAAATGATTATTTTTGCCAACCTTTTACAGGCAGGCACCGATGTCTGCTAATGCACTGGTCAGCACGGTCCTCCCTTCAGTCATCGCAATCATTGCGACCGGGATTCTCCTGGTCGTCAGGGCAGCCGCCTTCAGACTGCTTCGGCGCTGGGGCGGCAGGACAGCAAACCGTCTGGACGATATCATTATTCCTGTTATCGAAACCCCTTCGGTCTACTGGTGCATCGCTATAGGCTTATACCTGGGAATTGCCCTCTCTGAGCTCCCAGAAAAATATGTCTTTTACACCAGCAAAACCATCCACGTCATAGTCATCCTCTCAATCACGATTGCGGCAGCAAACCTTGCCGGGAAGATATTCCGCGACTATATCAGGCGGTCGAGCCTGCCGGTGCCGACTACCGGCCTTGCCTACGGCATAATGTACGGGTCTATTCTTGTCATCGGTATTCTGGTTACACTGAGCGTCCTCGGCATCTCAATCGCCCCGCTAATCACCGCCCTCGGCGTTGGAGGCCTTGCGGTCGCCCTTGCCCTCCAGGACACGCTCTCGAACCTTTTTGCAGGCATTCATATCCTGGTCGAAAAATCTGTGCGTGTGGGAGATTTCATCCGGCTTGAAAACGGGCTTGAGGGCTACATCGAAGATATAACCTGGAGGACGACCAGGATACGGATGCCGGCAAACAACATGATCGTTATCCCGAACAATAAGCTCTCCCAGAGCATTGTGACGAACTATCATCTTCCTGAAAAAAGACTCATGGCTCAGATCCAGGTCAGTGTGAGCTATGAAGCTGACCCCGATCTGGTTGAGGCGATTTTGATTGATGAGGCTGGAAAGGCGGCAGCTGAGCTCGAGGCAGTACTGACAGAGCCTGCTCCGGTTGTCCATCTCTCCCCGGGTTTTGGGGAGGCATCGCTGGAATTTACTGTTGCCGTCCAGGTCAGGGAATTCAGCGACCAGGCCCCTGCGCAGCATGAACTGAGAAAGAGGGTCCTGAAGCGGTTCAGAAAGGAAGGCATCCGGATGCCCTTCCCGAGATCGGTCTTTATGCGTGAGTACAGGACATGAGACCGGATAAAGGGATAAATGGCAGGATCGACCCTGTTGCGCTGATCACAAAATACTATCCCCCGGAATCCCTTGCTTACGAGATCCTGGTCGAGCATTCAAGAGTGGTCACAGCAAAGGCCCTGGCTGCTGCAGAGGCTGCAGGTCATCTCTCTCCTGATGTTGTTTTCATTCAGGAGGCTGCCATGCTGCATGACATCGGAATCTTCCTGACCGATGCTCCGGGCCTGGGATGCTTTGGCGACGAGGAATATATCTGCCATGGCTATCTGGGCCGCGAACTGCTCGAAAAGGAAGGCCTCCCGGTCCACGCCCTGGTCTGCGAACGGCATACGGGTGTCGGGCTGAGCATCGCTGATATCGAAAAGCATGACCTTCCGCTGCCGAAGCGGGATATGCTCCCGGTCTCTCTTGAGGAGAAGATCATCTGCTATGCAGACAAGTTTTTCTCAAAGAGGATCGAGTCGCTTTCGGTTGAAAAGTCTCTGGAGAAGGTGAGGGCGGAGATTGGCAGATACGGGGAGGAGAACCTCAGGAGGTTCGAGGAGCTGCACCGGCTTTTCAGTAGATAAGCTGCTCCAGAAAGAGCCCCTGCGGCGGGGCAGTGGGACCGGCCAGGGTCCTGTCACAGGACGCAAGGATCCGGGAAAATTCTTCGACAGAAGTCTTCCCGCTGCCCACATCAGCAAGCGTCCCGACAATATTCCTTACCATATGCCTCAAAAATGCATTTGCCTCGATCCTGATCTTTATAAAATCCCCTGGAATTGAGGCGGTCATAAAGCTGATTTCTCCGGCACCGGTTATATCGAGAGAATTAACCGTCCGGATGGTCGTCTTCGCGCCGCAGCCTGCCCCCCTGAAGGCCGAAAAGTCATGCTCACCCAGCAGAGCTGCTGCTGCCTCACGCATGGAGACGAGGTCAAGGTCGGCCGGGATATACCAAAGGTAAGGAGAAAAAAAGGCAGAGCGCACCCTGCTGGTTGAAATCAGATAAAAATAGCTTTTACGGATTGCATCATACCGGGGATGAAATTCCCCCGAGGTCTCTTCAGCCGCCAGTATGCGGATATCAGAAGGCAGCTTCGCATTCAAGGCACGTTGGATTATTTCCGGCGGGAGAGCGGATGCTGTACTGAAGGCTGCAACCTGGCCAAGAGCATGGACCCCGGCATCTGTCCTGCTTGCCCCGGTAAGCCGGACATCTTCGCCTGTGATGGATGCAATTGTCGCACAGATGATATCCTGTATTGTTCTGCCGGTCTTCTGGGTTTGCCAGCCCTGGTATCCCGCACCATTGTATTCAAGGAGCAGTTTTATGAAACGCACGGACAAGGGCCGGACACCGGCTAATGGACCGAGCAGGAGATGCAGGGATCGTATGATCTGACGAGCATTTCTGCCAGCAGTTCAAGCTTTCTGTCCTGCATTCCTTCCGCAGCGAATTTGCCGGCAAGGGCGGCAAGGTCATGCTGGATATTCGCATGGTTCTGGCTTGTCGGGATAACACAATCGCACTTGACAATATGGCCGGTCCCGTCGAACTCATAACAATGGTAGAGAATGCCCCTTGGCACTTCTACTGCGCCTACTCCAATGCCCTGCCGGGGGGTGACCGGCTGTCGCGGGGCAACCCATGGAGAGCCGAGCAGGTCATCGATCAAGGCAACAGATTCCATGACAACATGGACAGACTCAACCAGTTGAGCAATATTATTCATGTACGGATTATGGGTAACCGGTTTCAGCCCAAAGGAGATTGCGACCTCTCTGGCAGCAGGATCAAGGAACGCGAAGTTATTGTTCACCCTTGCCAGCGCACCGACCGCAAAGGACCCGCGCGAGAGTTTGCTCCATTTGGATGTTGACTGGGCAACGAGATACTCATTTGTCATCTGAAGGTATTCGTCTTCTTTGCGGACAACCCCGTCTGTCGAGACCAGATCACCGCCAATGAACGGATAATCGTTGTCGCCTTTAAGTGAGACAAATTCAGTCTCCCGCACAAAATCAGGGAGGCTGAAGGTCTTGAATATTTCGGCTGTGGCGAGCAGATCCTTTATTGCATCAAGCAGCCTGCTTCTAAACTTTTCCAGTTCAGCTTTTTCCGGCAGCATGGTAAAGCCTCCGACCACGGTCCTCGTCGGATGGAGCCGCCGTCCGCCGACGCAATCGCAGATATCATTTGCAAGAAGCTTCAGCCGTGCGGCCATCTTCACGACATCAGGGTGCGAGTTGATCAGCGGGAATACGCTTCCCACATCAAGAAAATCGGGCGCCGACAGAAAATAGAGGTGCAGCACATGGCTCTGAAGTGTTTCCATATGCTTCAGCAGAATCCGCAGCTTCCTTGTCTGTTCAGAAGGAACCATGCCAAAGGCATTTTCGATCGCCCGGATGCTGGCAAGGGTATGTCCAATCGAGCAGATGCCACAGATCCTGCCGCAGATCCAGGGGGCATTGTCCCATTTCTTGCCGACAAGCAGCGCCTCAAAAAAACGCGGGGTTTCTACCACCTCCCAGGTCGCCTGTTCAAGTCTGCCTTCTTTTATGGAAATCTTTATATTGCCATGCCCCTCAACCCGGGTGAGGTGATGGACATCGATATTACACGTAACCTTCATGTTTTCTGCACCTTCTCCCTGATATCAACGGCATCACGAAACGTCTCAATATGCGCTGAAAATCCTCCGAAACATTCCAGCCGGTCAACGATCGTCTCACGCGAAAAACCGTATTTTTCCATTATGCTGACCATCTGCGTGATATTCATATCATCAGCAGGTCCACGGCACCCCCAGCAGCCTGCCCTGTTGCTGGGACACCACGAGTCGCAGCCGGCACGGGTAATCGGCCCGAGGCAGGGCTCCCCCAGCTCAAAGAGACAGATATTGCCGTTTGCCTTGCATTCCATGCAGACCGGATAGCGGGGATAAAACACCTCACTGCCAAGAGCGAGACGCGTCACAATCTTTTCGACCTCTTCCTTCTTGACCGGGCAGCCGTATATCCTGAGGTCAACCGGAACTACCGACTCGAGCGGACGCGCAACATCAGTATCGATCGGATGATCTCCATAGACCTCTTTTCTGACCTGGTCCATGCTGAAGCGGTTTTTCAGCTGGTTCACCCCGCCGAAGCAGGCGCAGGACCCGAAGGCAACAAGGACCTTCGCGGTCTCTCTGATTTTTTTGAGCCGCTCAACCTCGTCCTGCCGGGTGACACTGCCTTCAACAAAGGCAATCTCATAATCATCGGTGCCGCCGGTCATACCCTCCCGGAACCTGACTACCTCCATAAGCGAGAGGAAGTCCAGGAGGGTCGCCTCATTGTTAAGAAGCTGCAGCTGACAGCCCTCGCAGGACGACAGTTCGAAGAAGGCGACCTTCGGACGGTGGACAGGCACCCCCAGGTATGTTTTTGGTTTTGCAAGAGTATCTGACATGGTTATATCGCCTCTTTCAGATTCATGACGGTCCAGTAATCAAAGACCGGCCCGCTGAGGCAGGTATAGGTCGAGCCGACATTGCAGCGGCAGCATTTTCCCATGCCGCAGTGCATGCGGCGCTCGAGGGACACGAACATCTTCTGCATCGGGACATCCTTCGTGTTCAGCATGTTGCAGACGAACTTGAACATGACCGGCGGCCCGCAGATGATCGCGCAGGTATTCTGGAAAAAAGCATCCCCGCGTTCTGCGAACATCTCCTCAAGGATCTTCGTAATCATACCGACCCGGCCGGTCCATGCGGCATCGGCCTTATCGACAATGACGCTGAGCCGGATATCATCAGCCCGCCACATATCATACTGGTAGGTGAACAGGAGATGGGCGGGATCTTTTGTCCCGTAGATAATGTCGACGTTATTAAAACGGCTTCTGTTTTCCTGCACATGCGCTATCGGCGCCCTCAGAGGTGCAATACCAAGCCCCCCCGCAATTAACAGGATGTTCTGCCCGTGCATTTTCTCCATCGGGAAGCTGGTGCCGAAAGGCCCCCGAAGGCCTACATGCGTTCCGCGCTCCACCCGGGAGAGAAATGAGGTGAGACTTCCGGCATTCCGGATGCAGAGCTCAACATCGCCTCTCCTGGACGGGGATGAGGATATCGAAAACGGGGCCTCGCCAATGCCCGGAAGCTCAAGCATCAGGAACTGGCCCGGCTGAAATTCAAAGCGCTCACGTTCAGCAGCGTCGATGATCTTAATCCGGTAGAGATTTTCAAGGTCGGTCAACCGGTGTATACTCGTAATCTCGGCCTTGTACGTATGCTCGAAGGCACCCAGGTCGCTTCTTCTGTGATGCTTCTGGTTTACTACGTCAGAGAACGCTAATTTACTGCCCATATTATGAAGTCTCCCCGCGCACGCTCGAAATTACCTCAGGCACCGTAATGTCTGCAAGACACGCTTCCCCGCACCGGCCGCAGCCCACGCAAAGCGACTCCTCATAGGCCTCGACAAAGCCTCGATGCTTGTGATAGTAGCGGTACTTGAGACGGCTATGCCTTTCAGGCCTGAAGTTATGACCGCCGGCAACCTCTGCAAAATCAATGAGATTGCAGGAGTAAAGTATTTTATTCTTATTCGCTGCCTTCAGATCTATCCTCACATTTTCCTCGATGCTGTAGCAGTAGCAGGTGGGACAGACGTTCGCGCAGGTGCCGCAGCCAAGGCATTTTTCACCCCACTGCTTCCAGACATCTGACTGGAACTCCATGTCAAGGATCTTGGTCAGGTCCGTCGTATCGACCTGTGCCGTGAATTTCTTTTTCTTCTCGGAGATTACATGCATATACTCGACATGGTCTGATTCAAGAGGCTCTTCAGCCCGAACCTTCTTCAGAAGGTTATAGGCCGTGTCGGATTGTATTTCAACAAAATAGCGGTTTCCTAGATCAGTTATAAACATGTCAAAACCATGCAGCACCGTATCGGCTCCCATTGAACGGCAGAAACAGTAGGTCTGCGGTTCGCAGTCGATCCCGATGATAAATGCATTCTGCCGCTTGGCAGCATAGTAGGGCATGGGATAGACGCTGCCCATCAGAACCTTGTCGAGCTTGTTCAGGGCATTAATGTCGCAGGCATGCATACCAAAAAAGACAAATGGGGCATCAATGTTGTAATCAACCGTTTTCTGCCAGTCCTTTCCGTCAATACGGAATGTGGCCATGTCCTCTTTATACGGTAGAAAATATTTTTTTGCCGGCAGGGATGTCGTAGTATAGTCCAGTGCAAGCTGCCTGAAATCGGCAACATCCCGAAACCCGTATATCGCCTGGCTGTCCTGATCACGGCCGACTTCAACCGGACCGATAATGCGGTTTTCATCCGAGAGGACATTGAAAAGTTTTTCCAGTTCAGTTTTTTTGATGATCCTGAAGATCACAGAAGCTCCTTATATAAATACCGGCAAGATAATCCTCTACAATCATACCAGTATTCAGCATAATGTCAATAACTTGTCATCAGCTCTTTATTGGGTACCATGTAGATTGATCAATTTGGGCAGCCCCTTAACTAATTTGCGTTCTTAATTACTCTCCAATGTTATGGAAATTAAATTACAATAACATTGGAGAGCTAAGATGACCTTGCGGTATGCTCATCTTGCACCGAATCATAAGGTTAAGGCAGTGGACATCCTGGACAGGACGTTAAAAAAGGGATTTGTCACGATTTTGTCACGTTGGCAAAGACTGAGGTAACACCGATAAGCGTAAGTCATTGATAAATATGGTGGAGCTGATCGGGATCGAACCGACGACCTCTTGAATGCCATTCAAGCGCTCTCCCAACTGAGCTACAGCCCCACAGGAGGTTATAAAATAACACATTGCTTTGTGGGATGACAAGATTCAATGAAAATAATCTGTACACATATTGCTTTTCCCGATAATTAGAGTCTGTGTATAAACTGCCATTTTTGTTTTTGGCTGTCATTCTCGTGAGGCGGGAATCCATTGTTTTCAAGAAGCTCTGAATCCCCGGGTCAAGCCCGAGGATGACGACTTCTTAATGTATACACAGACACTATTTAATACTCAAAGCACCGGGCTGGGGTTGACTTTCAAGGAGTTCTGTATCGCGGCGATTAGCGGACCAGCAGGACTTATTGGGCGCTGGCAAGCTTAGAAGGCATCAATAATATGCTCAATCCGGCTCTGTCCGTTCTCAATATTGATGCTCAGGACGTCGAACCGGAGCGGGATCTCTTTTTTCTTCTGTTTCATATAAAACAGGGCAACCTTGCGTATCTTCGCCTGCTTTCTGGGAGTGACCGCCTCGAACGGGAAGCCAAAGGCAGAGCCGGACCTTGATTTGACTTCCACAAAAACGGTGATGTCTTTATCCCTTGCAATGATATCGACTTCACCGAAAACTGTCTTGTAGTTGGTCGCCAGAATACTATAGCCGGCCTGCAGGAGAAAGGCCAGGGCTGCCGCCTCTCCCTGTTTGCCGACGGTATTCAATCAGCTATTTCCAACCGGGGGCCCTCAAGCCTGGCCAGAAGCCTCGGAATGCCTTCAATATCTTTGATCTCCTTCTGGCAGAGCATCCTGAGCATCCCCCTCACTGCAGCAAAGTCCTCAATAAGGCCTCTGAGCTTATCAGCAAGTGAGCTGTAAAGCATCTCGCCTTTTTCGTCCCAGTCGGTCAGCAGGACAACCCGGGGGAATTTCTCGGCAATATCCTCGCAGAAATCATAGAGCGTAGCGCCCCTGTGGAGTGTAATGATTTCCCCGGACAAACCCAGTCTCCTCAGGGCATTGACATCATTTTTCCCTTCAACAATCACCGGGACAGTCTTGTTGATCTCGGCCAGCGCCTCAAGGACCTCCCTGAGCCGTTCTGCCCTTTCGAGGTCCTCATCAGAAGGGATTTTCCTGTCGCTATTGAGCATAACGTAAAGATCAGTATCAATTCTTTGCAGAATTCTTAATGTTACTGTTGAATAATAAAACAAAACCCATTGGAATATCTAGGAAAGTCTTTTGTTCCCGGTTATTTGATTTGTTGACAATACCTGTAATTTCATATATTTTATTCCTATGGCGGTTAAACTAGGGCAATTACTGATTGCCTCCAGCATTATATCTGAAGAACAACTCAAGCAGGCGTTAAACACCCAAAGAAAAGAGGGGGGAAGACTCGGGACCAACCTCGTGAAGCTGGGGTTTCTGACTGAGGACAAACTCGTCGCCTTTCTGAGCAAACAATATGGCGTCCCTTCAATAAATCTTGCTGATTACAAAATCGACCCGGGGGTGTTGAAACTTATCCCGGCTGAAATGGCAAAAAAATATCTCATTATGCCCATTGCAAGAGTCGGCGCAACGCTTACCGTGGCTATGGCGGACCCTTCAAATGTCTTCGCAATAGACGACGTAAAATTCATGACCGGGTATAATGTGGAGGTCGTGGTCTCCAGTGAATCTGCGATTATCGGCTCCATCAGCAACTACTATCTCGGCAGGGGGGATGGCATGCTCACCACGTCATCATCCACCGCAGCCGCAACAACAGCGTCCATGCAGATTCAGGCAAAAGACTATACCCTGACTGATGATGATATGGCCGGTACGGGGTTAGATGGAGGGGGCTTTGACGAGAGCCCGAGTGTTAATGTCGATGACTTCGATAAGATTGTCGGCAGTGCGCTTGATAATGTTGATATCCTTGAGGAGAAAGAAGACTCCGAGCTTGTCAGGGAAGTGGAAGCCCCTATCGTCAAGCTGGTCAACGGGATATTTGTCAATGCGATCAAACAGGGGGCCAGCGATATACATATAGAACCCTACGAACAGTCCCTCAGGGTCAGATACCGCGTGGACGGGGTTATGTATACGGTCATGAACCTCCCGACAAAAATCAAGGCAGCCCTTACCTCCAGGGTAAAGATCATGTCGAAGCTTGACATAGCAGAGCGGCGGCTGCCCCAGGACGGAAGAATAAAGCTTAAGCTCGGCAAAAAGCGGGAAATTGACTTCCGCGTCTCGGTCCTGCCCTGCCTTTTTGGAGAAAAAACAGTTCTGCGTCTTCTTGACAAGGCTAACCTGCAGGTCGACCTCACAAAACTGGGGTTTGAGCAGTCGGCACTCGATGACTTTATGGAGGCGTTAAATAAACCTTATGGCATGCTGCTCGTCACCGGACCGACCGGAAGCGGCAAGACAACCACGCTCTACTCAGCCCTGAACCATCTGAATAAACCTGATACGAATATTATGACGGCAGAGGACCCTGTCGAGTTTAATTTCATGGGCATCAACCAGGTTCAGGTAAAGGAAGAGATCGGACTGACCTTCGCCGCAGCGCTGAGGTCGTTCCTGCGGCAGGACCCTGACATAATCATGGTGGGAGAGATCCGGGACTTTGAGACTGCAGAAATCGGGGTCAAGGCTGCCCTCACCGGTCACCTGGTGCTCAGCACCCTGCATACCAATGATGCACCAGGAACAATCAGCCGGCTGCTGAACATGGGAATTGAGCCCTTTCTGGTCTCCTCATCTGTCATACTGATTGTGGCACAGAGACTTTCACGGCGGATATGCCAAAAGTGCAAGGAAGAGGAAAAATTTCCTATAGCTGCGCTTACCCGTGCAGGGTTTTCAGAGGATGAGGCAAAAACCGTCACCTGCTATAAAGGAAAAGGCTGCAATGCCTGCAACGGTACCGGGTATAAAGGCAGAGTAGCACTGTACGAGGTCATGCTGATTAAGGACGAACTCAAGGAGCTCATACTCGAAGGGGCGTCAACATCTGAAATTAAGAAGGCAGCCATACGGCTTGGGATGAAAACCCTGCGGATGAGCGGAGTCACCAAAGTTGCCGAGGGTGTCACCACCATGGAAGAAATTCTCAGGGTAACGTTCGGAGATTAAAGGAGATACTGATGGGAAGTATATATGACCTGCTGAAAATCATGATAGAAAAAGGAGCGTCGGACCTGCATATAACAACGGGAAGTCCCCCGCGCATGCGAGTTGACGGCAAACTCATCCCTATTGATTCTCCACCGCTAAATCCCCCGGACACCAAGGCGCTCTGCTACAGCATCCTGACAGACGCACAAAAGCATAAGTTCGAAGAGAATAATGAACTGGATCTCTCTTTCGGAGTCAAAGGGCTCAGCAGGTTCAGGGGAAATATCTTTATGCAGCGCGGAGCCGTAGCCGGAGCTTTCAGAACAATACCTTTTGAAATCAAGACCTTTCAGGACCTCGGGCTTCCGGAAATCGTCAATGATCTGGTAAAAAAACCGAGTGGTCTCATTCTTGTCACCGGGGCTACCGGAAGCGGAAAATCCACGACGCTGGCAGCCATGGTCGACAGGATCAACTCGGAGCGATATGACCACATTATTACGGTAGAGGATCCGATTGAATACCTTCACGGACACAAGAACTGCCTCATTAATCAGCGGGAAGTCAACGCCGACACCTCCTCATTTAAGATGGCCCTGCGATATATACTCCGGCAGGATCCCGACGTTGTCCTGATCGGTGAAATGAGGGATCTTGAGACGATCGAGGCCGCACTGACCGTGGCTGAAACCGGCCATCTTACTCTGGCGACCCTCCATACAAACTCGTCAGTCCAGACGATCAACCGTATTATTGATGTCTTTCCTCCACACCAGCAGGAGCAGATCAGGGTTCAGCTTTCCTTTGTTCTCGAGGCAATCCTCTCGCAGCAGCTCATAAGAAAAAAGAGCGGCAAGGGGCGCTGCCTGGCCATAGAGCTTATGGTCCCCAACCCGGCGATCAGGAACCTGATCCGGGAGGACAAGATCCATCAGATTTATTCATCCATGCAGACAGGACAGTCGAAGTTCGGCATGCAGACGATGAACCAGTCCCTTGCAGAGGCTTACTCGAAGGGCTTTATCTCCTATGAGGATGCCCTCAGCCGCTCCTCGGTGCCGGACGAAATGATCACCATGCTTCAAAGAATGACCAGCACGCCTGCTGGCCGGGGGAGGTAACTGCAGATGGCGATACTTTTTGAATGGTCAGGCAAGACAAACAGAGGAACTATCGAATCAGGCGAGATATCCGCCAACTCAAAGAATGATGTTATTGCCCAGCTGAAGAAACGCAATATAACTCCTACAATTATCAGAGAAAAAACAAAAAAACCAGGCTTCTCGCTCTCACAACTGAGTTTGGGCGGCGGAGTTAACGACAAGGACATCGTCATCTTCACCCGCCAGTTTGCAACGATGATCGATGCCGGCCTGCCGCTGGTTCAGGCGCTCGAAATCCTCTCGACACAGGTAGAGAATAAACTTTTAGCTAAAACGCTGGTGACGATAAAAGGGGATGTCGAATCCGGTTCTACGTATGCCGACGCACTGAGAAAGCACCCGAAGGTATTCACGGACCTGTATGCCAATATGGTTGCAGCCGGAGAGTCTGGTGGTATTCTCGATACCATTCTCAACAGGCTTGCCGCATATATGGAAAAAGCCATGAAACTGAAGAAGAAGGTGAAAGGGGCAATGACCTACCCCATTGTCGTCACCGGCATTGCGGTCTTTGTTATCGCTATTATCATGATCTTTGTTGTCCCGACTTTTTCGAAGATGTTCTCCTCAATGGGGGGCAAGCTGCCGCTGCCGACTCAGATGGTCATTGATTTCAGCCATTTTATCGCCGGAATCGGGGGACTTATAACCGCCCTGGTCTGTGTCGGCCTCGGCATTGCCTTCGGCCAGATCAGGAAGCGGGAAAAGGGGCGGGCCATAACTGACAGGATATTCCTGAAGCTCCCCATATTCGGGATAATACTGAGAAAGGTTGCTGTTGCCAAGTTTACCCGGACACTCAGTACCCTCATCAGCAGCGGCGTCCCGATCCTCGACGGGCTTGAGATCACCGCCAAGACTGCCGGCAATAAGGTAATTGAATACGCGGTATTTGATGTGCGGCAGGCGGTCTCCGAAGGCAAAACATTAGCTGAGCCGCTGATGAAATCCAAGGTTTTTCCACCTATGGTGACCCATATGATCTCTGTCGGTGAATCAACCGGAGCGCTCGACACCATGCTCAGCAAGATCGCTGATTTCTATGACGATGAAGTTGACGCCGCGGTCAATAATCTCACGGCCATGATGGAGCCGATGCTGATGGTCTTCCTCGGCGGATCGGTCGGATTTATTGTTATCGCCATGTATCTCCCGATCTTCAAACTTATTACACTCATAAAATAGGGATTATGGCAGAATATGCCATGATGTCGAGAATAAGGGCCCTGATATTTTTCAGGGCCCTGTTCGTTACACTCCTGCTGGGGTCTGCGTTTCTGTTCAGAATCGAGTATTTTTATGCCTATCCCCGCACTATCTCGCTTTTTATTATCTCCCTGTATCTCCTGACGATTTTGTATGCCCTGCTGGCCGGAAGGGTGCGCAACATCAGACTTTTTGGCTATGTGCAGCTGGTTCTGGATATCTGCGCCGAGATCATTCTGGTCTCGATTACCGGTGGCATCGAAAGCCTGTTTTCTTTTGTCTTGATTCTGACTATCCTCTCCTCCAGCATTGTTATTAACAGCAGGGCCGGCTATATTATCGCCAGTCTCAGCAGCATTCTGTACGGAGTATTGATGGACCTGCAGTTCTACAGGCTGCTGCCTCAGGCCTTCGACCCTTCTGTTTCGGAAAAGGTTTTTCTCTACAACATTTTTGTCCATACACTCGCTTTTTACGTTACGGCATATCTGGGCGGCTATCTTTCACATAGACTCGCCAAAACCGAGCTTTTGCTTGAAGAGCAGGATACACAGCTGAAGGACCTTGAGCGTTTCAACATCAAAGTGATCGAAAGCCTTCCGAGCGGCCTCTTCACCACTGACGTATCAGGCAGGGTCCTGATCTTCAACCGCGCAGCAGAAAAAATAACCGGGGTCGACAGGCAGGAGGCTATAGGAAGACATATCAGCGATCTGCTTCCTTTTCTGCCGGTTCCCTTGCGGGAGGGCCGCAGGGATGAGGTCATCCAGGTCGGCACAGGAGGGAAAAAGATCATAGGCATTACTATTTCGGTACTGGAGGATGTCAGCGGAAAAGATACCGGGCATATCGGCGTCTTCCAAGACCTGACACATCTGAAAAAACTGGAGATCGAAATCCAGCAGAAAGAGAAGTGGGCGGCCATCGGCGAATTGTCTTCGAATATTGCCCATGAAATCAGAAACCCTCTGGCCTCCATGAAGGGCTCACTCGAGATGCTCAGAGACCGTAAGATCCCGGAGAAGCATAGGGACCGGCTTATGGAGATCGCTCTGCACGAGATGGAGCGGCTCAATAACATTATTACTGACTTTCTTACCTACTCCCGGCCAAAGCCGCTGGAACTGCAGAGGGTTGACCTGCATCTTATGCTCGACGAAACGCTCGCGCTGCTGAAAAACATGGGGAGGGACAAGGGCGACATCGTCATAACCAGGAAATTCGATGGGCCATTGTATGCCCTTGTTGATGCGCAGAAGGTGCGCCAGGTATTCTGGAACCTCGGCATGAACGCTATCGAAGCCATGCGCACCGGGGGAACCCTGGCGGTCGGGACACAGGTCAGTCCGGAGCAGATCGCCATATCGTTTGAGGATACCGGGGTCGGGATCGATCCGGCTGATCTTGACCGCATATTCTATCCGTTCTTCACGACAAAGGACGCAGGCACAGGGCTGGGGCTTTCAATAGCATACCGGATTATGGAAGAGCATCAGGGCACGATCACGGTCAGCAGTAACCCTGGTATAAAAACAATATTTACCATTATACTAAGGATGCGTCATGGAGAGCTCTAAGGGCAAAATACTCGTCATAGAAGACGAACAGAGCATGCGGGAGGTGCTGAAAATCCTCCTTGAGGAAGAGTCCTATGACGTTACCACGGCCCCGGATGGCATTACGGGGATCGAACAGGTCAGGAACAACCTCTACGACCTGGTCATAACTGATATAAAAATGCCGGGCGCTGACGGGTTCGAGGTCCTGCATCAGGTCAAGACACTTTCGCCTGAAACCCTCGTGATCATGGTCACTGCCTTCGGTACGACCGAGTCTGCCATCGAGGCCATGAAGGTCGGGGCGTATGATTACATCAACAAGCCTTTTAAAATAGACGAAATACGGCTTATCGTAAAGAAAGCCTTTGAGAAGAAAAAACTGCGGGAGGAGCTTGCTCTCCTCCGCGAAAAATTTCAGGCCTCATACCGGCTTGAAAATATCATCGGCAAAAGCTCCAGAATGCAGGAACTGTTCAAGCTCATCCCAAAAGTTGCCAACAGCAATTCTACCGTACTGATTACCGGTGAGAGCGGTACCGGCAAGGAGCTGGTGGCCGCGGCCCTGCATAACCTCAGCCCGCGGAAGAACAAGAGTTTTGTTACAATCAACTGTGCTACGTTCCCCGAAGGGCTGCTCGAATCAGAAATGTTCGGGCATGTCAGGGGAGCCTTTACCGGAGCCTATCAGAGTAAGGCCGGACTTTTTGAGGTTGCAAATGGCGGCACCTTCTTTCTGGATGAGATCGGAGAAATGCCTCCTTCCCTTCAGTCTAAATTGCTGCGCGTACTGGAAAACGGTACGTTCAGGAGGGTTGGGGGGACCTCGGACATTACGGTCGATGTGCGTGTCGTCTCCGCGACCAATAAAAATATTCTGGAGGCGATTGGGGCCGGGCAGTTCAGGGAGGACCTTTATTACCGGTTAAATGTTGTACCGGTGGTCCTTCCGCCGCTGCGGGACCGCAAAGAGGATATCCCGCTGCTGATTGAACATTTTCTGGCAAAATATTCCAAAAATGCGGTGAGGGTATCACCGGAGGCCCTGGGACTGCTGATAAACTATCCCTGGAAAGGCAATGTCCGTGAACTCGAAAATATTATCGAGCGGCTGGTCCTCCTGTGCGAAAAGGATGTCCTGATGCCGGAGGATATCCCGGATGAAATCAGCCGCCTTCGCCATGATTCCACCTGTCTGCCGAAACTGGGTGAAGACAACATCGACCTCGAAAAAATTCTCGAAAAAATCGAAAAAGAATATCTCTGCAGGGCCCTTGAAATCACCCATGGCATGAAGACCGAGGCAGCGGCAAAACTCGGTCTTTCCTTCCGCTCCTTCAGGCACAGACTTCACAAGTACGGGATTGCGCGGTCGCAGGAATGAAGCTCGGAGAGGCGCTGGTCAGGGACAGTCTTATCACACGCGACCAGCTGAAGGAGGCCCTTGAGCGTCAGGTCATCTTCGGGGGCAGGATCGGAACGAATATCGTCGAGAGGGGGTTTCTGAAAGAGGCTGAACTGGCCGGGTTTTTGAGCCGCTACTTCAAGGTGCCGGCTGTAGACGTAAAGCTGCTTACCTCTATCGAAAACGAGGTCATTGACTGCATCAGCAGGGATATTGCGGAAAAATACCGGGTAATCCCCTTTAAAAAAGAGCGCAAGAGGCTGCATGTGGCGATGATGGAGCCCAATGTACTCCAGAGTATTGACGAACTGCGCTTCAGAACAACGTATGATATCGTACCGTACATCATCACGGAGATGAGACTGCTGTATGCTCTTGAAAAATATTACGGCATAGAACGCAACCTGCGGTATATCAGCACGACGCATCTCAGTGATGAGGAGCAGGCAACCGCTCCCGATAACAAGGCCGACCTCCTGAAGCTCAAAGAAAGTTTTGCAAGCGCCCGCGATAAAGAGGAAATAGTCGGACTCCTGCTCCATGCGGCGGGGAAGGTTTACTCGCGTGTTGCAATGTTTGTAATCAAATCCGGCAGCGTATCAGGGTGGAAAGCCAAGGGACTCAACGTGGAACGTGCAGAATTCAGGCCACAGCCGAATTCGCTCTTCGCAGAGGTGATCGCCGGTAAAAACTACTACCGGGGTCCGCTGCTCAAGGTCCCGGCGAACGAACCCCTGATTACCATAGTGGGGGGGACTCCCCAGGACTGCCTGGTAGTGCCTGTCCAGATACGCGAAAAAATTATAGGCCTGCTCTATGTCGACAACGGCATCGCCTCGGTGCTGGATGCCAATCTCGGATATATCAACAACATTGTTTCCATGGCCTCGATCAGTTTTGAGATCACGATCCTCAGAAGAAAAATCTTTGATCTTTAGCCGGTAATATCCCGGAAAAGCCTCAGGAAATAATCCGCTGGCTGCCGGTATAGATATTCATCCGGTCCCCGCGGACAAACCCGATCATCGTAAGTCCTGTCTTCTCAGCTATCTCAACCGCAAGACTCGTCGGGGCAGCCCTGCTGACCAGGACCGGGATCCCGCACCGCGAGCATTTCAGGGCGATCTCGGACGACAGCCTGCCGCTGGCAAGCATCATTTTTCCGCTGAGTCCAATATTTTCAAGAATAGAAAACCCTATGATTTTATCCACGGCATTGTGCCGCCCGATATCCTCGGCAAAAGCGAGCATGGTCCGGCCATCGGTCAGCGCTGCGCTGTGCACGCCTCCGGTAATACGGTAGACCTCTGATTTTTTCTGGAACTCTCTGAATATCTCCCGTATTGCTGCCACACTGAACTGAGTGCCATCCTCCATAATCCGTGGAGGCAGACCCTTCATAAGACTGATGCCGCCGGCACAGCCGGATGTGACGGTTTTTTCGATTGCCGTGTTGACCGTCCCTGCGGACGGAATATCAACCAGGATATCTTCTCCATAGACAATGCTGATCCTGTCGGCGCACCACTCACCGCTGATCAGGCCCTCGTTATAGATGACTCCGACGATGAACTCCCTGATCATCACCGGGGAACAATAAAGATTAAGAACGTTCTGCCCGTTGACAGAAATCCTGACTTTTTTTTCGATTGCGATCAGATCTTCAGCTTCTTCGATCTGGTCTTCGCGGGCCTTGATAATGCGTATTGTCTTATATGATTCCATAATTATGCGTACCGTTATCCCATGTATTTTCTGATACAACTGCGGTTAGCTTGACTTTAGACTGCCAAGATTCTTATTATGTCCGATACGGGGCGTAGCGCAGTTTGGTAGCGCGCACGGTTCGGGACCGTGAGGTCGGAGGTTCAAATCCTCTCGCCCCGACCATTTTTCCCTTTGATTATAAAGGATTTAGTTTTAAAAAGCACCCTAAATCTGGTTGCATGACAGTTGCATTAAGGCTCCCAAACTTTAGTTCAGGGCAACAGATTATAAAATCTCTTGCCTATTCCGTATCCAGGGACTTTCTCCCTGCCGCAGTCATCAGCGATACCCTCTGAAGCATCTACCCATTCCTAGATCTGGCCTGGATCTGGTTATCATTTATGAATATCTTGTCCAAGTTTGGAGTATTATAAACGATATGAGGATATGGGACATCCCTCCTGCTCGACTGTGTCGTAATCATCTGCTCGGTGAGCACAATGAACTCCATGCCATGTGGAATATCCTGACACAGGGAAAGAAGGGGTACGCCAACCATCCTGAAACAAAAAGATGGAAGGGTAAACTGAAGGCATTATTCAAGGTTCATGAGGATATTGTTCGGGAGATGCTTGCACGGGGCTATAATCATAAGAGTCTTCTGGATAAGACGTTGGCTAAAGGAAGCAGTGTTCAAACCTCTTTCGTGGACCCTGTAGAAAGGCAGATAGAAATTCTTCAGCAGAAAGGATGCAGTTGTAATGTCGGGAATCCTGAGAAGAAAAGGGATATTATAACTACATGACCCAAAAACTGTCGGACACAAGTGTTTCGGCTTAACGCTCCGGTTCAGCGGCGGCTGTACGCTGTACGCTGGAACCGGAGGTTCGCTTGCTGTTTTTTCCGCCCGTCAGGAGACCATGTAAACTTTTTTGCCGCGATCAGGCGAGGTCGAAGCGGTCTAGGTTCATGACCTTGCTCCAGGCTGCGACGAAGTCACTTATGTACTTTCCCTTTGCATCGTCCTGCGCATAGACTTCGGCCAGGGCGCGCAGCTGCGAGTTGGAACCGAATATGAGATCAACTCGGGTAGCGGTCCACTTAAGCTCGCCTGTCTTGCGGTCGCGCCCTTCGAACGTTTCCCCGGCTTCGGACGTGGGATTCCACACGGTGTCCATGTCGAGCAGGTTGACGAAAAAGTCGCTGGTCAGTGTCCCGGGTCGTTTCGTGAACACGCCATGCTGCGACTGGTCTGCATTGGTACCCAGCACACGCAGGCCGCCGACAAGCACGGTCATCTCGGGCGCGCTCAGGGTCAGGAGGTGTGCCTTGTCCACAAGCATTTCCTCGGCCGACACGGTGAATGTCTTCTCTTGATAATTGCGAAAACCGTCGGCCTCAGGCTTCAGCACGTCGAACGAATTCAGATCGGTCTGGTCTTGCGAGGCGTCAGTACGACCCGGAGTGAAAGGCACCTCCGCCGCATGACCGGCAGCCATGGCCGCCGCTTCAACCGCTGCGCAGCCGGCCAGCACGATGAGGTCGGCCATCGAGACCTTCTTGCCTCCCGACTGAGAGCCGTTGAAGACCTGCCGGATGGTTTCGAGCACGCCCAGCACCTTGGCCAACTGCTCCGGCTGGTTGGCTTCCCAGTCCTTCTGCGGCGCCAGGCGAATGCGGCCGCCGTTGGCTCCGCCTCGCTTGTCCGATCCACGGAACGTGGACGCCGATGCCCAGGCGGTGGAAACCAGCTCCGCGATTGACAGGCCCGAGGCCAGAACCTTGACTTTGAGGTCGGCAATGTCCCTGGAATCGATCAGGGGATGATCGACGGTCGGGAGCGGATCCTGCCAGATCAGGTCCTCGGCCGGGACTTCGGGGCCGAGGTAGCGTACCCTGGGACCCATGTCGCGGTGGGTCAGCTTGAACCAGGCTCGGGAGAAAGCGTCAGCCAATGCCTGCGGGTCCTGGTGGAAGCGGCGCGCGATGGGCTCGTAGATCGGGTCGAAGCGCAGCGACAGGTCGGCCGTGGTCATCATGGGGCGATGCTTCTTCGCTGGGTCATGGGCGTCAGGAATCATGTGTTCCGGCTTCACGTCTTTGGCATGCCATTGATGAGCGCCGGCCGGACTCTTGGACAGCTCCCACTCGTAGCCGAAGAGCATGTCGAAGTAGCCGTTGTCCCATTTCGTGGGGTTGGGCTTCCATGCGCCCTCGATGCCGCTGGTGGTGGCGTGCACACCCTTGCCTGTGCCGAAGCTGTTCTTCCAGCCCAAGCCCATTTCTTCCAATGGGGCTGCCTCAGGTTCGGGGCCAACCAGTTTTGGGTCGCCGGCGCCGTGCGCCTTGCCGAAGGTGTGGCCGCCGGCGACGAGCGCGACGGTTTCTTCGTCGTTCATGCCCATGCGGGCGAAGGTCTCGCGCACATCGCGGCCCGAAGCCACGGGGTCGGGATTGCCGTTCGGTCCTTCGGGGTTCACATAGATCAGGCCCATCTGCACGGCAGCCAGCGGGTTCTCCAGATTGCGTTCACCGCTGTAGCGCTTATCGCCCAGCCACTTGTCCTCGGAACCCCAGTAGATGTCCTCCTCAGGCTGCCAGATGTCCACGCGGCCGCCGCCGAAGCCGAAGGTCTTGAAGCCCATGGAATCCAGCGCCACGTTGCCGGCAAGGATCATCAGGTCGGCCCAGGAGATCTTGTTGCCGTATTTCCTCTTAATCGGCCAGAGCAGGCGGCGCGCCTTATCCAAATTACCATTGTCGGGCCAACTGTTGACCGGCGCAAAGCGCTGGTTGCCGGTGCCGCCGCCACCACGTCCGTCACCGGTGCGGTAGGTGCCGGCGCTGTGCCAGGCCATGCGGATGAACAGACCGCCGTAGTGGCCCCAGTCGGCCGGCCACCAGTCCTGCGACACGGTCATCAGCGCGGACAGGTCCTTCTTCAGAGCGGCCAGATCAAGTTTCTTGAATTCTTCGGCGTAGTTGAAGTCGGGGCCCATCGGGTTGGAGGCTGGCGCGTGCTGGTGAAGGATGCCGAGGTTCAATTGGTTAGGCCACCAGTCGCGGTTCGATCTGCCTCTGCCGGCAGTAGTTCTAGCGGCTTTGCCCGTTACCGGGCATTTGCTGTTTTCGCTCATCTGAGTCCTCCTTTAAGGTTGCGACTGCAAGGTTAATGTGGGCATGACTCTTTATATTAAGGATAGCAGATTAAACGCCGTTAGACGAATGCTATTATTGGATGACGAATTCAAAAGCATTGAAATGGTCAGACGGAGCGCAACCAGAGACACCAAATCAAATGTGCGAAAGATACTTGACACTATCCTTTTATCTTCGTTTTAAATAGCTTTTAAGTTCTTTATAATAATTTTCATGCGGACCAATCATGATTAGTTCGATGTCAGATTTAATCCTTCTGTATGAAAGAAGATATTTAAGAGATTTTATTTTGAACTTATGAACATAGACTGCTTTGAGATCGCCCTTTTTTTCTTCCCCGATCAAAGGATTATCAGCTATCTTTTTGATTTCGTCATCCAGTGCTTCTTTCTCCTGCGTTGCTAACTTCTTGACTTTGTTTCCAAAAGTTCTCGATTGATAGATTCTCATTATTTATCCAAACTTATATTCAGAGCGATCGCCCTGTTCTAATTCCTGCAGCCCGATAAGTATTTCTTTGATAAGACTGTATGTCAAATCCGGATTGTCTTCAGCGCATTTACCGATTTTTGCCCAGTGCTCAATCTGGCCCGTTATGGAACGATGATCGACATGACTATATTTTTTTGCTTCTTTAACTAATTCTTCTGATATTCTCACTGCCGTGGCCATTTTGGAACCTCCCAATATTTTTAATTATTATAGCCATTAGCATAGCATATTGCGATTGATTGTATGCATAGTGATTTATGGGTAACGTTTGCCTTAACCAGAGCGGGCAACCACCGGTGAAAAACACGCCAGGCTTAATCCGCGTCTGTTTGAAGGCTGTGTTCTGTGTTTGTATTTTTTATGATTCAAATTCTGAGCGAGGAATTGCAGACTGACGTATAATGGATTGTAGGGTTCCGATTCTGATTTCGTTATGGTCGGGGACAGGAACTGTAATTGTGCTGGCGATCAGTTTCTTTTGCATTATAATGTGGCTTCCTCTTTTTCTTACTTCAGTGAAGCCATGGCGCGCAAGAATCTCACATACTTCCTTTCCGGAAAGTACGCGAAGTTTACCCAACAGCAACCTCCACTTGTGTTACAAAGATATCGCCATGAAACCGCTGCTTTATCTCCTCAGGCCCGGCAGTCTCAAAAAATAATTCTAATGCCTCTTTGAGATTGTCTGTAGCCTGCTCGATCGTATCGCCCTGGCTCGCAATATCAAGCTCTGGACATAGAGAGACGTATCCATCATTTTCTTTCTCTATGATTGCCGTTAATCGTTTTGTCATGTCTCCTCCTTTTGCCTCTATTATACCTTTAAGATGCTGGATTCGGCAGATGTTTGTATTGTGTGTTTATTGTCCTTCCAATTTTGTCTGCTAGTGTCTTTGCCTTATGCCGTAATTATATTTATAGACACAGAACGCTGGCCATGCTCAGGGGCGCGGGCCACTAGAGCCATAGCTGAAAAAGAAAAAGTACACATTTTGGGGACGTTGACATTTTGAAGTACACATTTTGGGGACGTTGTTTCTAATAATGCTTTGCATCAGCGCCGTGTCTCTCCGCTCTTTCGATTGACCTGATAATGCTCGATGTATTTATCCCGACGTGACGGGCTATCTCCGCCGACGATAGTCCAAGCTCATCCCTGCACCTCAACGCAATCAGTGATCGCGTACCGCTCACCTTGCGCCGCTTGCTCCCTCCTCTTAATTCCTCAGGACTTATCCCCTGCTTTCGACATTCTTCATCTATTATCATCTGGATCGTTAGCCCGGCCCGCTTATTCTTAAGTTGCCGCAGCTGCCGCTCTTCAGCATCGTTGAGCACCTTATTCACAAAATCGCTGCCGCCCAATATGCGCTCATCAAAGGTCTCTTTCTGCCCCCGTCTTCTCATGGACATCACCTTGGACCAGCCCCCCTGGCTTCTGATAAGGCCGCCTCCCCTGAGCTCCTTTGTCTGGTCTTCTCCAACTTCTTCGCTCATGAATTTCCGGTATCCATGAAGGGCCTGCCGCAGGGGGCTGCCGAACCGGGCCAAAACGTAGTCGGTATCCATCCACGTGTGTTTGGCCTTCCCGATAATGGCACGATGACCGCTCCATTGATAGCTGTCCAATGCTTCGATGGTCTTGACGAGCCCTGCACGAAGGGGGTTCAAATGGATGTACCGGACAAGCGCCAACAGATATGCATCTTCATCGCAGAGTATGGACTTGTACCGGTTTTCGAACAGATGCCCGCTTCGATGATGACGTCGATTGTAATACTGGGCATACCATGTCAGAAGTTTTCTCATGACCGAGGAAATGCCCTCCCTGCCGCTCTTAAAGAGAATGTGTACGTGATTGCTCATGAGGACCCAGGCGTAGATGGAGCAGTTGCCCTCTGTTACATTGTTACCCAAACGCTCCAAGAAAAGGGCCTTGTCCTGATCATCATCAAAGATAGCAGCCTTGTTGATACCACGCACCATGATATGATGCAGGGCTCCAGGTATATCCAAACGGGCTTGTCTCGGCATAGGTAATCTTATCGAATTGCTTCATGCCTGTCAAGTGTTTTACATAATTAGAAACAACGTCCCCTAAGTCCTG
>PNOC01000007.1 GCA_013824615.1 Thermodesulfovibrio sp. | reverse complement strand
CCGCAAGGCCGTACCGGTTCAAGTCCGGTCTTCGGTACCACAACTAATTCTGCTTTGAAGTCCTGGAAGTTTCTATCGGACGGGCTTACCCTAAAAGAGTTTTCAGATGTCCGTTTCCCTACAACGGACAGGGAGCTCCCCCGGGTCTGCAAGCGGGGTAATGATGAAAATAAAGGAATTGTTTTGATGCTGATATTAATATTTATTCTGATACAATGTTTGTAGAGGTGGTATGTGGATGATTCACTGAGGATATTTGTCCAGAAGATATCGAAACTTCCGACTCTCCCGTCTGTAGCACAGGAGATTCTGAATATCGTCAATGACGATATGGTTTCGATCGACCAGCTGGAGGCAATTATCGAGAAGGACCCCACCCTGGTCGCCAGGATTCTGGGGATAGCAAATTCTGCTTTTTTCGGTACCGGTTCGGCGGTGACCCGTGTAAGCAATGCGATTATCCGGATCGGGTTCAATAATGTCAAATACGTCTCGCTCGGCGTGGCGCTGATGACGGTGCTGGACCGCAACCAGCACAAGGCACCGCTGGATGCCAGAAGGATTTTTCAGCACTCGATTGCGGTGGCTCTTCTGGGCAAGACGCTTGCACTGGAACTGAAGTCAGTCAATGCCGACGATGTCTTCGTCTGCGGCATTCTTCACGATATCGGGCTGCTGGTCCTTAACAGCTATTGTGCCAAGGACTATCAGCGGGTGATGGAGGCCTTCCAGAGCACGTCATCGCTTCTGGAGGCAGAGGATTCGGTCCTTGGTTTTTCCCATGCAGAGATCGGCCTCTGGCTGGCAGACAAGTGGTGCCTGCCGGATATTATCCTTGATACGGTGCGTTTCCATCACAATCCCTCGGCCGCGCAGCGCAATCAGGAACTCGTTTCGCTCGTGCATCTTGCAGATTGCATCACCAGTACCTATTTTTACCGGGTATCGGAGAAGGACCCGTATTGCGGCACAGATGCGGCAGCCCTTGCCCTGTTGAACTGGACGCCTGCATCTCTTGAGACGTTTGCGGCGGGGTTTGACCGCACCCTGTTCAGCGGGGAGCTGTTTGCATTATGAAAGGGGACGCCTTCCTCGAATGGCTTACGCGGGCGCTGGAGGACCGGGAGGTCTTAAACAGTCCCGACGTTGAGTTCTCGCCAGCTGAAACCCTGGTGGCAGGACGCCTGAAGCTGGAGATGGCGCGCAGCTACCGTGATTTTCAGATCTACAGCCGGGCCTTTCAGGGTATGGAGAGGTTCTACGATACGTCGATACACGCCCTGTCGGCTTTTATCAAGGTCGGAAAGCTTACCGAGGAGGTAACGAATACCGACCTGCTCTGCAAAAAGGCTCTCGAGATATTTTCCCAGGAACTGGAGTTTGAAAACTGTTCCATCATGCTCAGGCAGCCCGGCGAGGACTACCTGACGCTGGTGGCAGGTATGGGGCGGAGCGACCGGTACAACGGGGAAAAAAGAGATATTCCGAAAAGGAAGATCAGGGTGGGAGAAGGCATTGCCGGCAAGGTTTTTGAGACAGGGGAATATCTCTTCATCCCGAACGTTCATGAAGACTCGCGTTTCAAGGAGCTGCCGGACGATGTGACGATCACCTCACTGCTTTCGATTCCCATCAGGAATGAAGAGGGGTTGATAGGGGTGTTGAACTTCAGTCATCCGCGGATGGAGGCGTTTGAAAAGAACACGATCCATATCATGATTCTGCTGTCAAATTATATCGGGCAGATGATCACCATAACCCGGCTGCATCAGCAGATAGCCAAATGGAATGAGATCCTCCGGACCCTTGCCATCGAGAAGGAGCGTCTCTCTGTGGCCCTGTCTTCCATGGGCGACGGCGTTATTACCACTGACACCGAGGAGAAGATTATTCTGCTGAACGGTGTGGCCGAAAATCTGACCGGCTGGTCCCAGGACGAGGCGATAGGCAGACTGCTCTCTGAGGTTTTCAATTTCAACGGTCAGGCGGCCGGCACGAGCCAGACAAGCCCGGTAGCTGAGGTGATCCGGACCCGCGAGATGGTCAACTTCTCGAAGCCGGCGACCTTGAAGGCGAGAGACGGCAGGGAAAGAATGATCGTCTCCAGCGGTACGCCTATTGCGAATAAAGAGGGTGGGCTGATCGGGGTGATTCTGGTTTTCCGCGATATTACCGAACTGAGAAAGAAAGAAGAGGAGCTTGTCCGCGAGCAGAAGCTGGAGTCTGTCGGCATTCTGGCGGGAGGGATTGCTCATGACTTTAACAATCTGCTTACCGGCATTCTCGGCAATATCGGTATGGCGAAGATGTATGCACCCCCGGGGGAACTGCGGCTGCTGGAGCGCCTCGAAGAGGCAGAAAAAGCGTCGATGCGGGCAAAGGCCCTGACGCAGCAGCTGCTGACTTTTTCCAAGGGAGGCGAACCGGTCAAGAAGATCATTCCGGTGACGGATGTTGTCTGTGAGTCCACGGTGTTTGCCCTGCGGGGTTCTAATGTAAAAAGTGAGTTTGATTTTACCGAGGACCCGCTCTGCAGTGAGATCGATGAAGGCCAGATAAGCCAGGTTATCCATAACATCGTGCTGAACGCCCAGCATGCGATGCCGGGGGGAGGCACGCTGAGGATAGCCTGCAGGCAGGTATTGGTCGACGCGAAGGATATGCTGCCTCTGCCGGAGGGGCCTTACGTGAGGGTAGCTATACAGGACGAGGGGGCCGGTATCCCGGAGACGATCATTAACGATATCTTTGACCCGTATTTTACCACGAAAAAAAATGGCAGCGGACTGGGGCTGTCTACCTGCTATTCGATCATGAAGAAGCACGGGGGCTGCATAGCGGTAAAAACCGAGGTGGGCGCCGGGACAACGTTCTTCCTCTATCTGCCCGTGGCACTAGGCTCCTGCCCTCAGCCGAAAAGCGGTGATGACGGCTTGGCCAGGCTTACCTGCCGGGTGCTGGTCACCGACGACGAAGAGGTTGTCAGGGCGATTGCCGGTGAGATACTGGGCTATTTCGGTTGTGAGGTCGAGTATGCCTGCGACGGGGCCGAGGCAATTAAGCTTTACCAGGAGGCCATGATGAGCGGTCGGCCCTTCGATGTTGTTATGCTGGACCTGACCATCCCTGGCGGTATGGGTGGACGGGAGGCTGTGGAGGGGCTGCGTAAAATTGACCCGAATGTGCGGGCAATCGTAGTCAGCGGCTACTCCAACGATCCGATAATGGCGCAATACGAGTCGTACGGGTTCTGTGGGGTCGTGACGAAGCCGTACCGCATGATCGATCTGAACAAGACGCTGCAGAGGATTCTGCAGGGTGCCTGAGCAGGAATAGGATTATCAGGAGATTGCTATGCCAGAGAAGATAAGGGAGCGTTGCCGCAGGATATGCGGTGACCATGAAGACAACTGTTTTCGTCATGACAGGACAAGGCTTTTCTGTATTTCGGATATGATTATCAATAAGGCTTTCGGGATTGAGGCGGTCCTTGATGCAATCCGTCAGACTCCGCACGGTCCGGAGATTGATGAGATGTTGGCCCTGACTGCGAAGGACCTGGGTGAGTTGCTCAGCTGGGCCAAATTTCTGCAGGGTGATAAAGAATGTAACAATGAGCTTCTGAACAGCTGACCCTTAACAGTAAATTCCCAATAATCTGCGCTTTTTGCCTTTTTTTGTCCTCTCTGTAGGACAAAAACCTACGGTCGTATAGTTCAAATGCCTACAAAAAAAGAGTCTTTCTGCTGATAGCGATAATTATAAGATTTCTTTATAGTTAAAATTAATTAATTAAGAGCGACAGCCCAAAGGGGGAAGGCATGGCCAAGATTTTTGAAACAATGGAATTCAGAGAGGAAGCCGAGGAAGGGGTCGAACTGGAATTTGCCGGCAATCACGACACGGACGATGACGTCCTGTGGCAGGAAGACGGAGAGGCCTATGATCGGAATGATGAGGGGAAGGATTCGTTTTTCGACAGTTCGCACGAGCCCCTGAAGATGTACCTTCGGGAGATGGGCAGCATCCCGCTCCTGGACAGGGCAGGGGAGATCGAAACAGCGAAATGTATCGAGACCGGAAGAGAAAAACTCGTCAGGGACATCTTTGAAGTGCCCCGGCTGTTGCAGCATTTTTTAGATCTGGAGGTGCAGGTCAGATCAGGGGAGCTGAAGATCGATGACCTGATTCAGTGCAATATAGATTCAGATGATGCCGAACTCTATGAGACGCGGCGCTTTCTGACAGCTGTTGAACAGATAAGACATCTGCTCAAAAAGAGCGCAAAGCAGACCGCAGCCGGCGGGAGCGAGAAAAAAGCCGGTGCTGTTTCAGGCAGGATACAACAGCAGCAAAAGATACATCAGACGCAGGGACAGATCCTGGATTTGCTCTGCGGATTACGATTGAAAGAATGTTCTCTGGGCAGATTTTATGACGAACTTGCCGCAGCAGTGCGCGTGATGGACGAGGCAGAGCAGTCGATGGCCGCGGCGTCCAGGAGGCTCAAGGCTGCAGGCATAGACCCGCTCAACAGGAAGAACAATCTCAACCAGACATATCTGAAAGAACTGACGGCCAAAGGCAGGCTGACACAGCGGGAACAGCACGGCAAGACATATCTGACCTGCCGTCAGATGATAGCAGAGGCTGAGAAGAAATTTGGACTTGGCCATGCAGCACTTAGGCAGGTGGTGCAGGCCTTTGTCAGGGACAGGGAGGAGATAGTCGAGGCAAAGCGCCTGATGGTCGAGGCAAATCTCAGGCTGGTTATCAGTATTGCTAAAAGATATATGGGAAAGGGCCTCAGCTTTCCGGACCTCATTCAGGAGGGGAATATCGGCCTGATGCGGGCGGTTGAAAAATTTGAATACCAGCGCGGCTATAAGTTCAGCACCTATGCTACCTGGTGGGTGAGGCAGACCATCACCAGGGCGCTGACTGATCAGTCGCGCATGATCAGGATACCCGTCCATATGGGTGAGGTGATTGCCCGGGTTTCGAAGGTAATGCGGGAACATGCCCAGGAGCAGGGGGGCGAGCTTATGCCTGAGGAGATTTCAAAGAAGATCAATCTTCCTCTGGCCAAGGTAAAGACGATTATGAGGATTTCAAAGGAGCCGATATCTCTGGAGACCCCAATCGGAGAAGAAGAAGACAGTCATCTGGGCGAGTTGATAGAAGATAAAAACTCTCCGTCACCGCTTGAAAACGCGATTCGGGTGGACCTTAAGAAGCACATTGAAAAGGCCCTCAGCACCCTGAATCCGAAAGAGGCCCAGATTCTCAAACAGCGGTTCGGTATCGGTGAAGAGCCCACCAGAACGCTGGAGGAGTTGGGGCTGGATTTTGAAGTGACCCGTGAAAGGATCCGGCAGATTGAGGTCAAGGCCATCAGGAAGCTTAAACACCCTTCAAGGAGTCACTGGCTCAGGACGTTTATTCAGAATTAAGCTTAGACAAAACAAAAAAAGAGAGAGGCAGCCTGCCCGGCTGCCTCTCTCTTTTTGTCTGCCGGCAGGCTAAAACAGGCTGACAGGCCAGTAAGTTTTGCAACTTCACAGAGTTCCGACTGTTTTCTCTTTGTCATTCCCCGGCTTGACCGGGGAATCCAGCGGGATTGCGTCTTTATGTTTTACTTTATGTCTGGATCCCCCGGTCAAGCCGGAGGATGACTCCTGTTCTGAGTCTTACAGCGCTTGCCTGTAGCTTGTATTCGCCTGTCTGCTGCTTGCCGCGAGTCTGGGCCTGCTGGCTAATTTAACCATAGGGGTGTTAGTCTTAAGTATAGTATCCGGGAGTTTGGCCCGAGGGCGGACAACGATACTGTATGAAAGGCGAATATGACCTATCGCGAAAAGTGTGATGCGAGACTCGAACGGATACAGCAGAAAGAAGACGCAGGTCTGATTTCCCGCCGTTACCCCGAGGTTGAGACTATTGTTGTGAACATGGAACACCATAGTAAGGGGATATGCGATACACTTCTCCACCGGACGCTCTATTTCTCCCCGGAGAGTCATGCATATTTTCATGTCGAATGCCTCAACAGTGACTGCAAAGACTGTTCTGACGGGTTTGACCTGGAGAGCGTTGTTGCTTCCATGATCAGAAACCGGGCTTCAATGAGGCAGGGGGCGCTTGATTGCGAGGGACACGGTATTACCTCCAGCCGCGTCAATATTGCCTACAAGGTTACGATAGCGTATAGCGAGAGCAGCGAATACCGGCTGGCAAGCTAGCAGGCAAATGCCCGCTAAAACCGGCTGGCAGGTTATTCAACGACAGAGCCTGCCGGTCTGCCCGCCTGCCGCCGGCCAGCTTTTTTCCTTAGGACTTGAGTATCATCTGATTTGCTGCCGACCGGCTTTCGCCTATCGAGGAGATCCGGACTGCGGCACGGTCGCGCACCGGACATTTGTTTTCGCAGATGCCGCAGCCGATACAGAGATTCGGGTCCAGATAAGGCCGCTTCAGAAGCTTCGTCTTTCCGTCACGCAGCTGCACTTCGACAGACTCAAACCATATGGCCTTGGGTGATGTGGGGCATACTTCTTCGCAGACGATGCAATCAATATTCATTGCCCAGGGCAGGCACCTGCCCCTGTCGTAAAAAGCTGTGCCTATTTTGAGCGGCTTCTTCGGTTCCCCTTTTCCCAGCTTTTTTTCAAGGGTCAGCGGGGTGATCGCCCCGGTCGGGCATACACGGCCGCAGAGCACGCAGTTATACTCGCAGTAGCCGATGCTGTTTATCAGCAGCGGGGTCCAGAGTCCCTCAAAACCGGCCTCCAGCAGGGCCGGCTGTATGGCGTTTGTGGGGCAGACCTTCATGCACTGTCCGCACTTGAGGCAGCGCCGCAGGAAATCCATTTCAGGCAAAGACCCGGGAGGCCTGATAAGGTCAGGGCGTGGGGTGGTCCCGGATGCGATGGTGCTGCGCAGCATTGGATAGAGGACCGCACCGGCAAGGGCGGTTTCGATGAGTCTCCGGCGGCTGACATCCACCGGCAGGTGCGCTGCACTCGCGGTCCGCGGCAGGCCGTAGTGGATGGCATCTTCAGGACAGTCGTCTATGCAGTTCATGCAGACATGACATTCAGTGGTGCGCAGGGCCGCATGGGGATCACAGCCGCCATGACAGTGGCCGAGGCATTTTTTGCAGTCAGTGCAGCGTTCGACATCCCGCCATATTCGCAGCAGGGGCCTGAATGACAGCAGCCCGAGCAGTGCTCCCAGGGGGCAGACGGCCCTGCACCAGAAGCGCGGCAGAAACCTGTTTGCGAATATCACCGAGAGGAAGATGAGGCCGAGAAAGGTGCCCCCGTTAAAGAGCGGCTGCCTGAGATAAAGCCATCCGCCCTGCAGATTAAAAGCAGGGAATACCGAGACGGTAAACGACCTGGTGACGAACGGGATGGGGTCGAGCAGTCCGATCTGCAGAGAGCCGAAGGCAGCCATGGCGATGAAGAAAGCCAGCAGATAGTATTTCAGCCGGTAAAGGGTACGGTAGGTATTCAGTGCAATCGTATCCACTGCGCGAAATTTATTGAAAAGGCTTCCGCTGATCTGATTGACAATGCCCAGGGGACAGATCCATGAACAAAAGAAACGGCCGAAGAAGAGGGTGCCGGCCATGATGAAAATAGAAAGAGCCAGCCCCTTATACAGCGTGCCGCTGGTGAGGAACGCCGCTATCGCCGTAAGAGGGTCAAGTTCCAGAAAAAGCGGTGTTTCGTAGCCCTTCATTCTCCGGAATCCGGTTACCCCGAGGAGCAGCAGAAAGAGGACCAGGAAGAAGGCGGCGTAGAGCCTGCGTATATTTCTGAGCGTAAGAAGTCTGCTGATCACAGGGTCATCTCAGCCACATTCAGGGATTTCCAGTCGGAAGTTCCGAGGCCTCTTTTTTCTGCCATCTGAATGAACACAATATCCTCGGGTTTCAGGTCAAGAAACCTGAGTCCGTATGACTCTACTGCCACCAGATCAACCCCTGCGATGACCGTGTCTCCGGCTGATACGTCTGCGAGGTTGCCCCCGGTGGGACCGTTCCTTCTGAGTATCCTTGTCGCATCCAGAAGCGTGAACGTCGGCCTGATAGCTGTGGCGAGGTCTGCGATCGAGGTATTGATATCCTGGTGCAGGCGGTTTCTCTGACCGCCGAGGGACCCGTAAAGGTTCTTCATGCCCATGGTGCATTTGCTCAGCGAATGGTGCTTGACGATCGGCAGGTTGATCAGCCTGTCAGCCTGGTGATAAAAACCGCTGACAGGCCATACTTTCAAAGATTCACCTTTGAGGTCAGTCGGCAGAAAGTCGCTCTCCTGCGTCAGCCTGATCTTGCCGCCTGAACGCTTGACCGCCTCTTCTATCCCGGAACGGGCAAAGCAGCGGTAAGGGTCATTTACCGGTATGTCGGTGACCCAGACCTCGGAGGCCCGTGCCTCGAGGCAGAGCCGGACAACTGCTGCTACCACCGCGGGATTCGTGTTGGCAGCCTGCTCGGGCTGCCTGTCCCAGGCGACGTTCGGCTTGATCAGGACCTTTTCCCCGGGGTTGATAAACCGGGTGATACCGCCTATCTTATCCACCGCTGCGCGCACCATCCGCTCGGCGTCCCTGCCATGCACCACGGCCAGTTGCGGGTAAACTTTTGTGTCGGCAATACGATAATCCCTGAACGTATATATCTTTGTGTCGCTTCTGCGGACCGGTTCTTTGCTGTAAAAGACATAACCCCATACGCCTGCTGCAGCTACAGCTCCACAGGTGGCAGCCGTCCTGAGCAGGAAGTCTCTCCTGCTGAGTACGGGTTCTCTTTTATCATTTTTAGAAGGCATAGTTCATCTCATTCGTAACTATATTCACTGTCAGTGCTGAGTACCGGAGCAGACAGGAATGCCGAAAAAGACTCTGTCTGCAACACCTTACAGCCATTTCATGGGGCCAGCCAACCTTTTTTATTCTGGAGTTAATGCATAGAATAGCGTTTACGTGAATCATAATAAAATTTCGTTGCATTACAGAGTTTTTGAGGTATTTCTGTCTGCTCCCATGCAATCGCAAAATCATCCCCTGCTTTTAGCAAAATATTTCACGACTGCCTCGTCTTCAGTCCCGAATACGCCAAAGAGCGCATCAGGAGACGGAATAAGAAGCCAGTTGCCTTCGTATTTGTCCGTTACCCTGTAGAATTCCAGGCCATCCTTCACCGCCTTTTCATACGGCATCCCGGACTTTTTGAAATAGTCGAAGAAAGAGGCCTGCAAAGTCTTGAGCTGCTGAGCGCTCCCGGCCCCGCTTCCAACCATCATCGCCACCGTAATTTTCATATCTCCTGCGCTGTATTCCCGCTCGACAACATTGCGCAGGAAATCAAGCCCGCGGTAGCCCTCTTTTATGAACCGTGTTTTGTTCACCTTGCCCAGGTCAGGAAGCCGTGAGAAAACTTCAAAGGAATCCCGGGAGGCAGGCAGCGTTTCGCTGAAAACCTTTGCAAAGCTGAGCAGCGGAGCCTTCGGGTTCAATGCTGAGATCTTTACATAGTATTTACCCTTAATGAAATTTATGCCGCCGGAAGTCCTGAAGGCCATGGTCCCTACAGAAGCCGGTCGTCCGCTGTCTCCCGATTCATCCGAGAGCACGCCGAAGGCCTGTATGCTGCTGCCCATGTCGAAGACCTCTGCCTGCAGTTCTGCCTCGGACGTCTTTGCCTCAGCTGCAGTGAACTCGCTGACAGAAAGCTGGACAAAGCCGGCCCCGATGAAATATTCCGCATGTCCGTTTACATGCTCATAAAGGTTATCCTTTGTGTAGGTCTTCCCCCTGCCGGTCTGCCTGAAGCCGGAAAGAACTTTCTCTTCAGGCAGGACCGCTGCAGTAGTCAGCGCTGTGCCTGAAGTCTGTGCTGTCGCGGGCTGGCCCTGGCCCGTTGTTTCTGAGGCTGCCTTAAAGTCGATCAGCGCTGCGTCGTACTGCTGCCCCCTGAAATAAATAATTGCGGCTATGCATGGCAGCAACCCGAGCAACAGCAGCCGGTAAACAAGTGAGGCAGCAGTCATCAGGCCGTAAACAGCATCGAGGTATGGGCGTCACTCAGCATTTCCTTTACCGGGAGGCTGAACGGGCATTTTGTCAAGCAGACCGGCTGATCGCATCCAGAACAGGGGGCTGCATTATGCGAGAGAGAGGCATAGGACTGCATGGCCCTTTTTTCCATGCCGTAATCCTTGAAATACATGCGGTATCTCAGGACCGTGGCTATCTCGACCCCGGCGGGACAGAAGCCCTCGCACTGGCCGCAGCCGGTTCTGCAGTACTCCTTTGTATAGAGAGCGGCATAGTGGTCGAGGACCCTCTGGTCCGCAGCGGTGAATTTCGCGCCTGAGGCCTTGAGATAGAGTTCGATGTCTGCTGCTGTCTTCATCGTGATGATGAGACCGCTGACCTCCGGATGCTTCAGCACCCATTTGAAGGCAGCGTGGGAGAACTCTGTCCCTGAGTCGTTCAGATTCATCTCCTTGGCACCGGCAAGAGTCTTCATGGCGATTACGCCGACCCCCTGCTTATGGGCCTCCTTTATTACTTCAGGGAGTTTCGGGAATTTCATGAAATTAAACGAGGGCTGTATCATGTCGTAATGCCCCGACTTGACTGCCGTCATCAGAAGTTCTTCGAGATTGTTCGGGCCATGGGAGGAGGTCCCGAGAAACCGGACCTTGCCGGCTTTCTTGAGCAGGGCGAAGGCCTCGAGCATTTCCGGGGCAAGAAGTCTTTTCTTTTCAGCCTCAAGGTCTTTGCTCATCTCTCCTATCGCATGGACAATCACGAAATCAAGGTGGTCGGTCTGCATTCTGGAGAGGCTTGCCTCGACCGCCGCAACATAGTCTTTTGTCTTCGTTCCGCTCTGCAGATGCCCCGGATAGGGCAGGGGGTTGCAGAATTTAGAAGCGATAATAATCTTGTCCCTCTTGAGTTTGGGCATGGCCTCGCCTATGCTCTTCTCCGACTGGCCGTAATCAGGTGCAGTGTCGAAATAGTTGATTCCGCTGTCCACTGCCCGCAGGACCATAGAGGCAGCCGAGAGCTTGCCTGCCCCGAAAGAGATATCACTCATTTTAAGTCCGGTCTTTCCAATTGGACGATAACGTATGACTGTGGGCGCTCCCTTTGTCGTCTCCGGAAAAGCAGGTGAAGGGGAAACGGTCATAGCGGTGGTGGTGAGTGCGGCAGCCTTGAGAAAATCCCGACGTTTCATTATATGCCTCCTGTTTTTGGTAACCTATGAGTTTTTGATGCCTGCATCAGGCCTCGCAACACATAAGCGGTCCTAATAGTAGAATACTAAATCAGGGAGAGTTTGTGAAGAACAAACAGCAGCAGTCGGCTGGCCGGCACGTTGACAAGCTGCCAGGCGAGCAGACTAAAGCCGGCAACATTTAGCCGTGGAATGACGGACAGGGATAGGCCTGCCGGCTAACGGTTATACTATAGATATGACACAGCGGCCCTGCATAAGGAAGCAATCTTGAAAGCCAGGCTGAAATGTGTTGTTCTGCTTTCTGTATTGTTATGCGTGGGCATCTGCCCTGGCGCGGCTGTAGAAGAATTCCGGGAGGTAACGCCGGACCGTGTACTGAAGTTTCCTGCAGATTTTTATTTCAGACCTGATTATCGCCTCCAGTGGTGGTACTTCACCGGGCATCTCTCTGATAAGGACGGTAATGAGTTCGGATACGAATTGACTTTTTTTATCGCAGGGGTGCAGAGGCGTGAGTTCCAATCTGCATTCGGCGTAAGGGATATATATGTCTCCCACTTTGCGCTCACTGATGTTTCGGGAAAGAAGTATTATTATTCTGACAGGTCCGACTCCGGTGCTTTCGGTTTTGCAGGTGCGGATCAAAAGAGGCTGAGGGTCTGGGTCGGCCGCAACCTGATGGAGGGGACCGCTGAGCAGATACGCCTGACAGCCTCCGGTGAGGGCAGGGAGATTAACCTGGTCCTCAGGCCGGTCAAGCCCCTTGTCCTGCACGGCGACAAAGGGTATTCAAGGAAAGCAGAGGATGCTCCCCTGAGCGCTTCGTGGTATTTTTCGTACACGCGCATGGAAACAGAAGGGACGCTGAAGACCGGTGATCTGGTCAGAAGCGTCTCAGGGACGAGCTGGTTCGACAGGGAGATGTCTGCAGGCAGGATGGGGCGGGGACAGAAGGGCTGGGACTGGTTCGCTCTGCAGCTCGATGACGGAAGGGAGATTATGCTGTATGTCATGAGGAAGGCAGGCGGTACCTCAGACCGGTATTCCTCAGGTACGTTTGTAAACAGGGACGGCAGCTCAAGGCATTTGTCATCAGGTGATTTCAGTATAACGGTGCTGAGGTATTATACTTCTGAGAAGACCGGCGCCCGGTATCCTGCACGCTGGGAGGTCCGGATACCGTCAGAGGGGATCGTCCTGAAGGTGACCCCTCTTGTCCGGGAACAGGAGTTCGTTGCGACCCATTCTACCGGAAACCATTACTGGGAAGGGGCCTGCTCGGTTGCCAACTCAGATGGCACGGCGGGTGGAAGAGCCTATGTCGAGATGACGGGGTACTGATGATACAGCTGCAGGCAATCGAAAAATATTTCGGCGAGGCCCACGTTCTCCGGGGAATAACTCTTGAGATAAAGAAGGGCGAATTTGTTGCTATTACCGGCAGTTCAGGTTCAGGAAAGTCGACCCTCCTGAACCTGATAGGCGGCATGGACAGACCGGATGCAGGGAAGATCATTGTTGACGGGTCCGAGATTTCCGCGTATTCCGATGAACAGCTGACACTGCACCGCAGGCAGAAAATCGGATTTGTGTTCCAGTTCTTCAACCTCCTTCCGAACATCAGTATATTCGATAATGTCAGGATTCCGCTGCTTCTGAACAACATAAGCAGTCCTGAGAGGGCATACTGGTGCCTGGAGCGGGTGGGACTGGCCGGCCGTGACAGGAGTTATCCCTGGCAGCTCTCGGGCGGTGAGCAGCAGCGCGTTGCCCTGGCACGCGCTCTCGTCGGCGACCCGGAGATACTTCTTGCGGACGAGCCGACCGGCAGTCTTGACAGCCGGACCGGGGCGAGGATCCTGGAGCTTCTGGAGGAGATTAGCGCGGAGTCCTCAGGGACAATCATTCTTGTCACGCATGAAGAGTATGTGGCGCGCCATGCGGACAGGACCATCAGGATCAGTGACGGGGTGATCCTGATATGACGCTCCGGCCGCTGATCAGGCTGATCGTACAGCAGAATATCAAGGCAGAGAAGTTCCTGTCGGTGCTGTCCATAATCGGGGTGGCACTCGGGATAGGTCTCTTTGTAGGGGTGAAGGTTGCCTCGGACAAGGCGCTTGAAGCATTCGAGGCAGACATCAGGGGACTCAATCCCTATGCCAGCCACGAGGTCCTCGACAGCTCGGGCATCGACTTTCCCGAAGCGGTTTATAAAAAAGTCCGGGAGAAGAACGAGGACAGCTTCCCGGTTCTTGAGGTGAAGGGGTATCTGCCGGCAATAAAGCAGACTATCGATCTTAAGGGGATCGATACGGTGCGGGCCGTCAGGTTTCTGAAACTCAGGGCCGGAATTCGGACCGGGTTTGCGGACTATTTCAGGGTGCTTAATGGCGTTATTGTGACAAAGGCCTTTGCCGAAGGCCATTCCCTCAAAACGGGTGACAGTCTCGGGGCGCTTGTCTATGACGGCGAGTTTGTGCTGAAGGTGGTTGATATTATCGATGTCCCCCTCGTGCCGCCGAACACGCTTCTCATGGATCTCGGAAATTACCAGGAGTATTTCGGAAAAAGCGGATTTCTTTCGCGGATCGATCTCGACACAGACGAGGCGACCGCCGCGAAGCTGCGGGAGGTGATCCCCCCGTCTCTCTCTCTGGAGAAGAAGGAGCAGCTGGTCAGGGAGCAGCAGTCGCTGATAAGGTCCTTCAGGTATAATCTCCAGTTTGTGAGTCTCATAGCGATACTTGTAGGGATATTTCTGCTCTACAACACCATCTTCATTTCGACCGTCAAGAGAAGGACCGAGATCGGGATACTCAGGGGACTCGGCATCGGCAAGAATACGGTCGTGCTGCTCTTCGTTATCCATGGACTCATCCTCGGCCTGACCGGATCTGTCCTGGGTCTGCTTTTCGGACAGGGCGTGGCATGGTTTGCGGTGGGAGCCGTTGAGAAGACCATAACCTCCATGTACGGCACGATAGCGATATCCGGCCATGCGCTCTCTGCAGGGGATATACTCCTGGCTCTCGGTCTCGGTCTTTTCGTTTCTTTTGTGGCCTCTGTTGTCCCGGCCCTGGAGGCTGCGGGGACCAGGCCGAATGAAAGCACCCGGGAGGGGACAGGAGAGATGAAACAGCGGCAGCGCAGCGCATATTACGTCTGGCCCGGTCTTGCGCTGGTAGTTCTGGGCGCTGTTGCCGCCTATATCGATTATCGCAGCATGCCCTTTGATTTCCCCTTCCTTTCCTACGCCGGGATACTCTGCATCCTGCTGGGCTTTACGGTGCTTGCTCCTTCGTATCTTTCCGTGCTCCTGAGGGTGATTCAGAAACCTGCGGGAAGACTGTTCGGTCCGGCCGGCATTATCGCACTCGGGGACATGCAGGGGAGCATCTTCCGTTTTGCAGTCGCCCTGATGAGCGTTGCGGTGAGCAGCGCACTTATCATCTCGCTCTTTACGCTGATATATTCTTTTCGCAGTTCGCTGACCGTATGGATCCAGAAGAATATCTCGGCCGACGTTTATATCAAGCCTGCGGCCTGCAGGGCCAACTTCTGTAATTACCCGCTTTCTGAAGGGCTTGTCCGTATTGCAGAGACATTTCCCGGTGTTGCCTTTGCAGACAGGTTCAGGACCCTGCAGCTTGATTTCAGGGGAAGAAAAATCGTCGCGGGTTTCGGTGAGAGGGATGCGCTGCTGAAGCCGGTGGCCGTTGAAGACGGTACTCTTGATAAAAATACGGGGGAAAGGCAGATAGGGGTCTCCGCCTACCTCGCGACAAAATATGGCCTGAAAACCGGAGATACGCTCGATATCCCGACACCGTCCGGCAGGGTGCCTTTTGTCATCAGCAATATCTTCAGCAGTTATTCGACTGCCTCGGGTTTTGTGTACTTGGACAGGAAGTGGCTGAAGGAATACTGGGGGCTCGATGATGCCACGCAGCTGGCGCTCTATCTTGACAGGGGAGCCGATATCAACGGGTTCATAAAGAGACTCGGCGATACGGTGCAGCCCCGCTATTCGGTTGAGATCATGAACAACAGGGAATTGCGGGAGCGTGTCCTGGCCATATTCGACAGGACCTTTGCCATCACCTATGCGGTCGAGCTGATCTCGATCATGGTATCACTGATGGGGGTGATCAATATCCTGCTCGCCCTTGTGCTCGAGAGAAAAAGGGAGTTCAGCATTCTCAGGTACCTTGGTGCTGACTGGCGCCTGCTGCGGGGTATGCTGGTCCTCTCCGCTGGAATTGTCGGTACTGCAGGGATAGCTCTGGGTGCGGTCATCGGGCCTGCCATGAGCCTTATATTCATCGAGGTGGTCAACAAAATCTCCTTTGGCTGGGAGATCCATTTCCGTCTGCCGGTCCTCCCCCTTTCAGTACTCTGCCTGGGGCTCTTTCTGACTATCCTTGCCGCCGGCCTGATACCCATGCAGGTGGTAAAAAAAATCGATCCGAAGAGGTACATCAGCTTTGAGTAGCTGATGCTACTGCGGGAAGGCGAGGGGGCTGCTCAGGGTCTTCAGGAAGGCCTCTAACTGCAGCAGCTCTGCCGCGGTGAGATTCTGGTGGCCGAGTTCGCGGCTCCTGCTCTGCTGGTAAAAGATGAGAACATCAGCAAGAGTCTTCATCTGGCCGGCGTGCATATAGGGGGAACGGTCAGCAACATTGCGGAGCGTCGGTGTCTTGAAGGCCCCGACATACTGAGACGTGTTTCTGTCAAGAAATCGTAATTCTGTGCACTCATCCGGCTTCGCATCGCTGTAACTGCCGAGACAGTTGAATTCATCAGCCAGGACCAGGTTGATGCCGTCGGCCCTTCCTCTGTCCTGCGGTTTCTTTTTTGAAGCCGCCAGGCCGATGTTGTGAAAACTGCTGTTCGTGAAGAGGGGGCCCATGTGGCAGTTTGTACACTTAGCCTTGCCGATAAACAGTCTGAGACCCTGTATCGCCTCAGGGGCCAGAAGTTCAGCAGCTGCTTCAGGGTCCCCGGCGACTATCGCATCAACATACCTGTCGAAGGGTGCCGGCTGGGGAAGTATCCGGCTTACATACGCCGCGATCGCCTTTCCGAGGTTCGCATAAATCCTGTTGACAGCATCCCTGTCTCCCGGCTTCATGGCGTTCCAGAGTCTGATTGCCGCGGGGTTTCCGGTGCCGGGACTGGCCTGCGGCGGACAGCTCTTGTGCGTGATCTTCGGCAGCGTCCCGAATATTTCTTCGTATTGCTTCCTGTATTTATCTGTGATGAGGTGCGCGCACATGGAGCGGGTAGCGCCATGCTCTACCGAGCTTTCGATCGGCCCGATCGCCTGCGACCAGAGGCTATCCTTTCTGCCGTCCCAAAAAAAAGATGCATGATAAGCAACCCCAATAAGGGGCATCGTTCTTCTGGTTGTCGTGCCCATGCCCTTTGCCAGCGGCAGTCTGTCGGTAAAGCTCACGTTCGGGAGATGGCAGGTGGCACAGGAGACCTTTCCGTTGGCGCTGAGCCTTTGGTCAAAAAAAAGTGACTTGCCGAATTCTATGGCCCTGGCATCAGCCTGATACGCGTTTGATGGGTCTTTCGGTAACGGGGGGAGCGAGGACAGAGAAAGGGAGCGGAGAGTCTTTAAGGCCTCTCCGCTCCACTGATGTATATCTGGCAGAGGGTCTGCTTCTGACCTGCCTGCGAGAAGCGATGCCTGCAGTACGACCGCAAGCAGTAAACCGTAAATAACGGGAGACCAATCACGGCAGCGCACTCCATCTCCCGGCATGGCTTGTTTCGCTGCCTATTTAACCTGAAGATTGAATGTTACACTGTCGGTCTTCGAGGCTGACTTGATGCTGAAGGTCATAGTCCACCAGCCGTTCATGCTGAATTTGATACCCTCAACCAGATAACTGCCGTCGCCAAGGTTTTTCGTTACCTTCGGCTGGGTCGGCAGGCCATGACCATGTTCGGGCATGTCGCCGGTTACCGTAATCTCTGCATCGCTGACAGGTTTGCCGTCAGCAGCCTCGACCTTCAGTTTCCAGGAGATGAGCTTGTTTGCAGACATTGCCGGGGCATCGCTCGAATACGTAACTTTATACAGTCTGTCCTTTGAAGTCATGGTCGCTGCATAGTCTGCTTCAGCTGCAGGCTTTGTTGCGGCAGCGGCATTGTCTTTTGCGCAGTGATCACATTTGCAGTCTTTCCCGCACTGACAACCTTTCTTGCCATCGCCTTTGCAGTGGCACGTTCCCTTGCCGGTTTTGCAGTGGTCACATTTGCAGTCCTTGCCGCAGTGGCATGCCCCTTTGCCGTCTATGTTGCATTTACAGCCTTTGCCTGCCTTGCCCTTATCGCTTTTTCCGGCCGCGCAGTGGTCACATTTGCAGTCTTTTCCGCAGGAGCAGTCCTTGCCATCACCCTTGCACTGGCAGCCTTTTGTTCCGGTCTTACACTGGCAGGACCCCTTGCCGGTCTTGCAGTGGTCACATTTGCAGTCTTTACCACACTGGCAGTCCTTACCGTTTTTTCCGGCCGCGCAGTGATCACATTTGCAGTCTTTTCCACAGGAGCAGTCCTTGCCGTCACCCTTGCACTGGCACTTTGGTGCTGCGTGGACCGAGTCGAACATCGGCGTCAGCGACATTGACCCTATAAATACGACAGCCAGCAGTACTATCCAGATTTTTCTGAGCATTTGAGCCTCCTTGGTGAGTTTGTAAGATTATAGTAGTATACATCAATTTTTATCATAAGACGAGCCGGGCGTCTTATGATATGATAAAAAAAGATATGCCCTGGCATGAGATCATTTTAGGAAATAATATATAGGGCCGAATGGCGCTAATTTAAGGGCTATTCGTAAGAGAAAGCATTTGAAATAATTGACTAATGCTTCGACCATAAACCGTCATGCTCCGACTTGATCGGGGCATCCACGGGCCTAAAAATTGGATTCCCCGGTCAAGCCGTGGAATGACAACCATAAAGCACTTGATATGATCAGTTTGAAATAAGTGCTTAAATTAGCGCAATTCGGATATAGGGCCTGCTGTCAGCGCTTGGGCAGCGTGCAGAAATAACAACGGAGCGGGAGGTGTTTATGGTGGAAGACTGGCTTGCAAATACTTATGGAGGCATGACGCGGAGGGAGTTTCTGGCAGGGCTGGCCGCAACCGGAGTCTTTTTGGCGGGCTATTCTCCGGCAGCCACTGCGGTGGCGGCCGACGTTATAATAACGACGACTGAAGGTCTCGTCGTGACAGAGGCAAAAGTTGCTTCCGGCGAGTTTCAGTTTCCGGTCTACGAAGCATATCCAAAAGGTGCAGGGAAGTTTCCGGTTCTGCTTATAATCCCCGAGGTATTCGGCATGCATGAGCATATCAGGGATGTCACCCGGCGCTTTGCCAAAGAGGGATTTCTGGCAATAACGTTCGAGCCCTATGCAAGGGAAGGGGGCGTGTCGCAGCTCCCGGATATCGCAGCGGTCCGCAAGGTGGTTGATCCTGTTCCTGACGAACGCGTTATGTCAGACCTGGATGCACTTGTGCTGTATGCCAAAAGGCATCCTGCGGCAAGGCCGGACCGCGTCGGGGTGACCGGGTTCTGCAGGGGGGGCCTCTATACAATGCTCTTTGCTGCACATAATCCTGAAGTAAAGGCGGCAGTCTCCTGGTACGGTCAGATCCGTCCTGTCATGACGCCGAATGTCCGTACCACGGGTCCTCTGGATGCTGCGGGCAGGATTAAGGCTCCTCTACTCGGTCTTTACGGGGCTGAAGATCTCGGCATCCCGGTAGCAGACGTCAGGGAGATGGAGGCGGCGCTGAGGAAAGCAGGCCGGACAGCCGAGTTCGTTGTTTACCCCGGGGCACCCCATGCTTTTCATGCGGACTATCGGCCCAGTTACAGAGCAGAGGCAGCCAAAGATGCCTGGAACCGCTGCACCGCGTGGTTCAATAAATATCTGAAGGAATAGCTGCAGAAGCTGTATTGGAAGAATGCCATGATCAAAAGAAGGAAATGAGCCGCCGGGATACGTGTTCGAAAACCTGCCGTTGACGCAGTCTCCTGTACTTCCGGCATGTATATTTGTCAGGCGTTGGCCCGGTTATCAGTTCTTCTGCCATATCAGTCGCCCTGGATATTCGTGCTTAGGCAAAGCATTTTCCGAACGCTTTGAACAAATGCATAGGACCTTTTACCTTAATCCTTCTTAAGATGATCTCCCTGATCATCGAACTTTCTTTGCCTAGCACACGCAGCCATGATTTTGTATCCGCATGCACCTGTACGTCAGGGATGCCTGCATGTCCTTGTTCTATGCTGATGGATTTATCTTTGATGACAATAGTTGCTTCCACCTGTTCACTGCCGCTGAACGACAAATGATACGTTGCCTGCAGTCCTTCTGACTTATGGCGCTGGAAAGCAAGGGGCATGGACCAGAGAAAAGCTGCCACGGACGATGGCCTGATGCCGTTGCCCACGCGCTTGATTTTTTTATGCGGGAACACGCGCTGGACATGGCTCTCCGCGTCAGACCCCGGCAGGACGTAGATAGTCTCTGTTCTTTGCTGAAGCGGTTTGACCACGCTGTCTATGAATTTTTTCTTGTCCTCAAGATACTGCGGGATCACATCGTCGCCTGCTGGACAGACGGCCATGCAATAAACCGATTTGTAGCACGGCCCGTATGCCAGGCTCTGCCACAGCGAAACGGTTTCTGCATCGTTTGTTCTGGACCGGTATTCGATCGCGCCTTTGCTGTCTGCGACAGTTTCTACCCAGTCTGTGAATCCGCCTATCAGCTCACGATACGTGTGCGTAAGGCAGTTTACAGGATTGAAGACACCATCCGGTCCGATTGCGCCTGTGGGACAGGCAGTCGAACAGATCTTGCAGTCCAGACAAGGGTTATAGTCCAGAGGACTGTTGTATTCATCCACCTCGGCATCGATAAGCACGGTATTGAGCAGTACAAAACTGCCGAACACGGGGTGAATGACATTGCGGTGGAGGCCCATCTTCCCCAGGCCGGCTGCTACAGCTATAGGTTTGTGCGATACGACATGCATCTTGCCGCGCCATTGATCCGTTTCCATAGGAAACCCGACTGCCGGGGTTGCGGCACGAATGCCTTTCCGTTCAAGCGCCGCTGCCAATGCCTGGGCAGCGTGGTTCAACCGATCTTCCACCTGATGCAGTTCGAGACTTGCAATGGAGCGCGCCGGGCTTCTCAGGTTTTCCCTATTGAGCCGTCCGACAAAACTGATGAAAGTCTTGGTCCAGGGGAATATATTCAGGATGTCCGCGCGCTGGTCTTCAAGTTCAGAACGTCCAATCCCGACAAAGCCGACATCATCGGCACCTAAATCCATGCACATTTGCCGCAGGGCTTCTGAGCTTAGTTTCGGGGACGATTTTCTTATATCGCCGGCCTTTACCTTCTCGTTATAGCGCATTATTGTCGGGTGCTCGTGCATATTTTGCATACCATCCTCCTCTGTTGTATATACAACATTAATAGTAAAAAATAACTAGTCAGGATTCTTTCCGTGCCGCAGGGCATTGTGCAGATTTCTCACCGCTGAAACCCCCTCCTCTCCCAGGAGGCGGGCGGCTTTTTTCTGAGCCTTCATCCATTCGACATGGGTAGCCGCCATGAGATTTCTGCCTTTCTGAGTCACGGTGATGACCTGAGATGCCCCATCATCCCTGGCCGCAACGTCGATCCAGCCCTTCTTACTCATCCTTTCCACATTGCGGCTCACGGTGGATTTCTCCATCATGAGCGTCCCTGCAATGTCCGAGGGACTGGCCTTCCCAGCCATGGAGAGCATTACGAGGATCGTGGCCTGGTTGACCTTGATGCCGAGCGGAAGCAGGGCCTGGTCATAGAGCTTCGTAATCACACGATTGAGAAGCCTCACCCGGAAGGCGATACATTCTTCTGCTACCGACTGTGCAAGCTTCGATGCCTCGATTTCATCCATTACATTCTTTATCCTCAATAGTGTCTCCTTAACTGCCTGTCTCTCTGTTGTATATACAACTATATCGAAAAACCTCATGCTGCGTCAAGCTGCGTCGTGAGAGAGTCTCCGCCCATCCGGTTCTTTCATGATTCATATTTACCGTGTTCTCTTACTAATATACAGATTAGTAACATTCCTGATTTTAATGAAAATGCTCAAGAAAAGGATGAAGGCATATAATGCTCCGGGGTATGAGGAGAAAGCAGACTTCTGATTTACACGAAAAGTTTTGTTGAGAGTCTCAGATGGTCCAAATTTAATCTAATAAAATCTAGTAGTGGGAAAATGGCTCCCGAGGCAGGATTCGAACCTGCGACAGGGTGATTAACAGTCACCTGCTCTGCCAGCTGAGCTACCCGGGAATATTGGCCTGAACTCTTACGCTGTGATTATAACACAGCTTCTTTTTATATCAAAACAGGGTGGCATTTGTCAATCCAAATTGAGAAAATTCTGACCGCGTGTTCCGGAATAAGCAGCCGTACCATAACGGTTAACGTCTTTTCCTGAGCGTACAGGCATCTTTCGATATATAATAGAAACAGATGAGACAGAAAATTAATGTGATAGGGTACTTCACCATGCTGCTGCTGTTGGCTGCAGTTTTTTTTCCTGCGTATGCAGCAGGGCAGGGGGCGAAGGTGTTCGTCCTGGAGATCAGGGGTGCTATCGGCCCGGCCGCGGCAGAGTTTCTGAAAAGCGGTATTAACAAGGCGGCTGATGCCCGTGCAGAGGCCCTGGTCATTGAGCTCGATACGCCGGGCGGCCTGGATACTTCGATGCGGAGCATGGTGAGGGATATCCTGGGCAGTGGGGTGCCGGTCGTTGTCTTTGTATCCCCGGCCGGGGCCCGTGCGGCTTCTGCGGGCGTATTCATTACCATGGCTGCGCACATCGCGGCCATGTCTCCCGGAACAAATATCGGTGCTGCTCACCCGGTTGCCGTCGGCGGGACTATGGATAAAACCATGTCTGAAAAGGCCGGGAATGACGCAGCAGCCTATCTTCAGTCGATTGCCGAACAGCGGGGGAGAAATGCAGTTTGGGCTGAAGAGGCTGTAAGAAAAAGTGTATCCATCACCGAGACAGAGGCCCTGAACAAGAAGGTGGTCGATCTGCTGAGTTCAGATTTAAGGACATTACTCGCTGACATAGACGGCAAAACAGTAAAGACTGTCTCTGGCGAGAGGAGATTGAGTACGGCCCGGGCTGAAGTGGTGCGGCACGAGGGTGGGCTGAGGCTGAAGCTTCTGGCCTTTATTACAGACCCGAATGTGGCCTACATGCTGATGCTCCTCGGGTTTTACGGCCTGTTTTTTGAACTCAGCAATCCCGGTGCGATCCTGCCCGGTGTTGTGGGCGGCATCAGTCTTATTCTCGCCTTTTACGCCTTCCAGACCCTGCCGGTGAACTATGCCGGTTTCATGCTGATCCTCCTGGCCGTCGGTCTTTTTATCCTGGAGGTGAAGGTCATATCCCACGGACTGCTGGCAATCGGCGGGGTTGTTGCGATGACGATCGGCTCACTCATGCTCTTTGAGACTCCCGGGTCGGTCATCCGGTTGTCGCTCTGGGTGGTGCTGCCCTCGGTTGCGGCAACGGCGCTCTTCTTTATCGTGGTGGTGAGGCTGGTGATCAGGGCGGCGAGGCGACAGCCGACGACCGGTGCAGAAGGGCTCATCGGCGTCGAAGGCGTTGCCCATACCGATATTAACAAAGACGAGGGTATGGTATCATTACATGGTGAATTGTGGTCGGCGTATGCCGACGAACGCATTCTCCTCGGAGAGAGGGTCGTGGTCGGGAGTGTAACCGGGTTGCGGCTGAAGGTCCGAAGGCTTACTGAAGGGAATACATAACAGCATGGAGGTTTTTATGCCGGGAATACCACCTGTAGGGCTTGGTCTTTTGATAGTCATTTTCTTCACATTCTATTTCTTCTGGAGTGCCATAAAAATATTGAAGGAATATGAAAGAGGAGTTGTATTCAGACTGGGAAGGATAATCCCGATAAAGGGGCCGGGTATTGTGATAATTCTTCCTCTGGGGATCGACAAGCTGGTCAGGGTCGGCCTCAGGACCGTGACCATGGATGTTCCTCCTCAGGACATCATCACGAGGGACAATATTACGGTCAAGGTAAACGCGGTCGTTTATTTCAGGGTGATAGACCCTGTCAAGGCAATAACCGAGGTTGAGGATTACTATTATGCTACCTCTCAGATTGCGCAGACAACCTTGCGCAGCACCCTTGGACAGAGCCAGCTGGATGATCTTCTTGCGAAGCGGGATGAAGTAAACGCCGCTCTCCAGAAGGTGATCGACTTTCAGACAGAACCATGGGGCATCAAGGTGACATCGGTAGAGGTCAAAAATGTCGATCTTCCGGCCGAGATGATGCGGGCCATTGCGCGCCAGGCCGAGGCAGAAAGGGAAAGAAGGGCCAAGATTATTCATGCAGAGGGAGAATTCCAGGCGTCCCAGAAGCTGGCCGATGCAGCAAAGATAATTGCGACCGAAAGCGGGGCATTGCAGTTGCGCTTCCTCCAGACACTTACGGAGATAGCGACCGAGAAGAATTCGACGATCATCTTCCCGGTGCCGATTGATCTGATAAAGCCGTTCCTTGATAAAGCAGCTGAAAAGAGCGAGAAATAGTTACTCCGAAGCATAAGAAAAAAAGCACGGTCGTATGGATAAAGTTATCCGTACTCGTGCTTTTTTTTCTTTTAATTTTTATTTTATATAAAACCGGCGCGTTCCATTTCTTCATGAACAGGGAGAAGATCCTTGTTTTTCTTGATTCCCTCGGTCCTCTGTCGTTCCTCGGATTTATTGCGCTGCAGGTCCTTCAGGTTGTGGCCGCACCCATACCGGGTGAGGTCACCGGTTTTCTCGGCGGTTTTCTCTATGGCCCTGCAATCGGTATCTTCCTGTCTACGATCGGCCTTACGATCGGCTCTTTTATCGCGTTCTGGCTGTCAAAGGTCTTCGGCCGTCCGTTTGTCGAAAAGTTTGTCAGCCGGAAGACCATGGATAAGTATGACTACCTGCTCCATCATAAAGGGGCTTTTCTCGTTTTCCTGCTTTTTTTGATCCCCGGAACACCGAAGGACCTGCTCTGTTACATCCTCGGTCTCGGACATCTTACGACAAGGGAATTTTTGCTCATCAGCACCGTTGGAAGATTTGCAGGTACCAGCCTGCTGACGCTGGGGGGCAATTATATACGGCATCAGCAGTATTACCGTTTTTCGGTCCTGCTTGCCGTGGCCATTGTTATTATTTTCTTCTCGCTGGTTTATAAAGAGAAGCTGGAGAGACTTTTCAGGGCCTGGCATGTGACATCGAGAAGAAGCACCAATAAAGCCGCCAGAAATAAGAAGACGTCAGACGATAAGCGTTAGATAAGCGCTAGTAAACGTTCATGGGGCGAAATCAGCAGGAGAGAGTACAGGGCATGCTGAGCCTACCAGCGCAGCAGTGCTGATGCCCAGGTGAGACCGCCCCCGAAGGCCTCCAGGAGAATATAATCACCGTCTTTGACTCTGCCTGCATCAACCGCCTCATCGAGGGCTATTGGTACCGAGGCAGCTGACGTGTTTCCGTATTTCTGGATATTCAGAAATACCTTTTCCATCGGCATCCCCAGTCTCTTGGCTGTAGCCTGTATGATCCTGAGGTTCGCCTGGTGGGGTATCAGCAGTGAGAGCTGTGCCGGGTCAAGGTTATTCTTCTCCAGGGTGTCTGACGCAAGTTCTTCGAGTGTCCTGACGGCGACCTTGAAGGTCTCATTGCCCTTCATTTTGATGAGATGCAGTCTCTTGAGTATGGTTTCCCTGGAGCAGGCTGCGTGAGAGCCCCCGCCCGGGAGCATGATCAGGTCGGAAAGGTTTCCGTCTGAATAGATATGCGTTGACCAGATGCCATGCTTTTCTTTTGTGGGCTCAAGAATAACCGCCCCGGCTCCGTCGCCAAAGAGGATGCAGGTAGAGCGGTCCTGCCAATCGGTAAATTTAGAGAGGACTTCTGCCCCGACCACAAGAACCCTCTGGTGCATACCCGACCGGATCAGGCCATTGGCCACATGCAGGCCGTAGATGAAGCCTGAGCAGGCTGCCCCAAGGTCAAAGGCCGCGGCATTCTTTGCCCCGAGCTTGGCCTGGAGCAGACAGGCGGTCGAAGGAAACGGCATGTCGCCGGTAACCGTGGCAACGATGATAAGGTCGATATCTTTTGGCTTGAGCTGGGCCTTTTTCAGCGCGGCCAGCGAGGCCTCGAAGGCAAGGTCTGAGGCTGCCTGACCGTCGCTCACGATCCTGCGCTCTTTTATCCCAGTCCGGTCAGTGATCCAGTCGTCTGTCGTGTCAACAATATTTTCAAGGTCCTGATTGGTGACGATATTCTCCGGCAGATAGGAACCGGTAGCAAGAATTCTGGCCCTGAGCATGGCTCAGTGACCCACGGGCGAGGTGGCCGGCGTGGAAACAATAGCCTGCGCTATTGCCTCATATACTCTTTTGCGGGAAAAGTCCTCGGCCACTCTCAGGGCGTTTTTTATCGCCTTGGAGGTTGACCTGCCGTGGCTGATAATGGAGGCACCGTTAATGCCGAGAAGCGGTGCCCCGCCATATTCGTCGTAATCCGTACGCTTCTTGAAATTTCTGAAGGCCGGCTTCAGCATGAGGTAGCCGAGCCTTCCGGCTGACCCTGAGGTTATCTCCTGTTTCAGCATTTTCAGTATGGCCTCGGCAAGCCCCTCGCTCACCTTCAGCGCGATATTGCCGATAAAGCCGTCACAGAGAATAACATCTGCCTTGCCGGTGAACAGGTCTTTGCCCTCGACATTGCCGATAAAATTCAGTGACGTGTTCTTCAGGAGCTTGAAGGCCTCTTTGGTCAGTTCGTTTCCCTTTGAGTCCTCTTCGCCGATGCTTAACAGGGCGACTTTGGGTTCACTTCTGCCGAGTACCAGTTTGCAGTAGGTATTGCCCATGAGGCCGAACTGCAGGAGGTTTTCAGGTTTGCAGTCGACATTAGCGCCGACGTCAAGCAGGATAAAAGGTTCTTTCAAGGTCGGCATCAGGGTAGCGATTGCCGGCCGGTCTACCCCCTGCGAGGTGCCGAGCAGCAGCAGCGACGTGGCCATGACCACGCCCGAGTGGCCGGCGCTGACAAAGGCATCCGCCTCTCCGGCTTTGACCAGGTCAATACCGATTCTGATGGATGAATCTTTCTTTTTTCTGATGGCAGCCGAGGGGGCGTCATGCATCTCGATCACCTGCGACGCATGGCGTATTCTGAGACGGTCAGGATCGAACCGCTTACCCCGCAGTTCCTGGCGGATCAGCGGTTCATTCCCGACGAGTATGACGTTTATGTCGTTCTGCTCATTGACGGTATCGAGTGCCCCTTCGATATTGATGGTCGGAGCATAATCACCCCCCATAGCGTCAAGAGCGATGAGCATTGTCTATTTTTCGACGATCTCGAGTACTTTGTTCCCGTTATAGGTGCCGCAGCTCGGGCAGGCCCTATGAGGCTGCTTCATTTCTTTGCATTCCGGGCAGACGCCAAGGTTCGGGGCTTCGCCTTTCCAGTTGGCCCTCCTCTTGTCTCTGCGTGCCTTCGAATGTCTGCTTGTTGGATTTGCCAATGTCTACTCCTTTCTCTTTTCAAAAAATTTCTTAAGGACTTCAAGCCTTGGATCAACCGTATCTTTGCTGCAGGTGCAGCTCCCTTTGTTGAGATCCGTGCCGCAGTGCGGGCAGATCCCCTTGCAGAGATCACTGCAGAGCGGCTTCATCTCGGAATCCAGCATGATCTGTTCGCTGAGCAGTTCTCTGAGGTCAAGCTCGCCGTCCTGGTAAAATCCCATGTCCATCTCGTCAGTGTTGAGTGCATGCTTTGCAGGCTGACCCTCGGCAGTAACCTCTTCCGAAGGATGGTAGACTACACTTACCGGGATTTCCAGTGTCCGGCTGAACGGCTGCAGGCATCTGCTGCATTCCAGCGCTGTTTTTGTGCTGAGTGTTCCGGATATCATAACTGCGGTCCCGGTCTTCATCAGTTCAAGATGCGAGATTACGGGCGCGGTTACAGAGCCTTCATCAGGTGTCAGCTCTTCTTCCAGGTCAACAATCAGCCCCTCATCCGGGATATCAGCAATCAGGATTTTCATAACACTTCGTCACAATAACCATAGAATTATAAAGATATTTTCGAGAATAAGTCAAGAAAACCAGTGTTGGGATGGCGTGAAGACAGATATGTTCTTTTGTGATTGAACTTTCATGTCCGGTTATTATTTAATATCTGCATGACAGAACTTACCCCGTTGATGAAACAGTATTTCAGTATCAAGGATCAGCATGAGGACGCGATTGTACTTTTCAGGCTCGGAGATTTCTATGAGATGTTCGGTGCTGACGCGGAAAAGGCCTCCCGCATACTGCAGATTGCGCTGACCACGCGTGAAAAAACGAGTGATAATCCGATACCCATGTGCGGCGTCCCCTATTTTGCCGCAGAGTCGTACATAACAAAACTGATACGGGCAGGCCATAAAGTTGCCATATGTGAGCAGATGGAGGACCCGAAGGAGGCGAAGGGCATTGTTGCGCGGGAGGTAGTCCGGGTGGTCACTCCCGGGACGCATGTCCCTGAAAACCCCAAGGAAAACAATTTTATCGTCAGTATCTTCCCCTCAGGTAAACTGCACGGTGTTGCCGCCGCCGACATTTCGACCGGTGAGTTTGTGGTCTTTGAGACCGAAAAAAACATTGAGGATGAGGTGAGCAGGTTTGAGCCCAGGGAGATCCTTCTGCCGGCGAGTGTCAGGGACAATATCCATTACCGTGAGGTCCTTCCGGGCTATTTTATCTCGGGGATTGATGATGCACACTTTGATGCCCTGGACTCTTACCGGGCACTGCTGCGCCATTTCAGGGTCTCTTCGCTCGAAGGCTACGGTTGTGAAGGCATGCAGGCTGCAATTGCCGCCGCCGGAGCCCTTATCCTGTATGTCGAGGAGACGCAGAAGTCGTCGGCCGCTTTCCGGAAGATCACGACGGTGCAGCAGACGATGCATATGTTCATGGATGCCTCGACGCAGCGCAATCTGGAGCTGACCCATAACCTCAGGGACGGCTCCCGTGAGGGCACGCTCCTCTGGGTTTTGGACGAGACCCTTACCCCGATGGGAGGCAGGGTGATAAGGTCTGCCGTCCTGCGGCCTCTCACCGATGTTAACGCAATCGGGAGCCGCCTGGACTCTGTCGAGCATCTGGTGGCTGACTTCGAACTTCTGGAGGAGCTCCGCACGGCGCTGAGAAAGATCCAGGATATTGAGAGGCTGGCGACGCGGGTGACGGCAGGCACGGCTAATGCGCGGGACCTGGTGGCACTGAAGCAGTCGCTCGAAACCCTTCCAAAAATACGCAAAGTGCTGGCAGCGGCAAAAGAGCCCGGCATAAAGGCAGCCGCCGGCATGCTTGACGATTTCAGTGAGATACAGGGGCTTATCGAAAGGGGCATTGCGGAAAGTCCTCCGGCAACGGTCCGGGAAGGCGGCATCATAAAAAAGGGTTTCCATGCCGATGTCGACGCGATCCGGGAGATTTCGACCCGCGGCAAGGACCTTATCGCAGAGATAGAGACCCGGGAGAAAAAGAGGACCGGCATATCCTCCCTGAAGATCGGCTACAACAAGATCATCGGCTACTTCATTGAGATCACCAAGTCGAATCTGGAACTGGTGCCCGATGACTTTATCCGGAAGCAGACGCTGGTCAGCAGCGAGCGTTTTGTGACGCCTGAGCTGAAGGAGTATGAGAGCAGGGTCCTGGGCTCCGAGGAGCGGCTGAAAGGTCTTGAGTATGAGGTATTTCAGGAAATCCTCAGGACCGTGGCCCGGGAGTCCGGAAGGCTCCTGGCCGCCTCTGAAGCCATTGCCGGCATAGACCTGATTGTATCCCTGGCGGTCACGGCAAAGCGGTATAACTATGTCAAGCCAACGATCCGGGAGGACGATGTCCTGAGCATTGAGGACGGCAGGCACCCGGTGCTGGAGCGTGTTCTGGCGGGTGAGCGTTTTATTCCGAACAGCACGCTGCTGGACACGAAGGAGGATATACTCCATATCCTGACCGGGCCGAACATGGCCGGAAAATCGACCTACATGCGCCAGGTAGCGCTGATTACCCTGATGGCCCAGATGGGCGGTTTTGTCCCTGCGTCTGCGGCGACTATCGGGGTTGTCGACAGAATATTCACGCGCATCGGGGCTTCTGATTTTCTTGCAAAGGGGCAGAGCACCTTCATGGTCGAGATGATCGAGGCAGCCAATATCATAAATAATGCCACCTCCTGCAGTCTTATCATTCTTGACGAGGTCGGCAGGGGGACCAGCACCTTTGACGGTATCAGTATCGCCTGGGCAATTGCAGAGCATATACTCAAACAGATAAAGGCCCGGACGCTTTTTGCCACGCATTACAATGAACTGACCGAACTGACGCTGACGACCGAGGGGGCCAGGAATTACAACGTCTCAGTCAGAGAGTGGGGCGACGAGATAATCTTCCTGCGCAAAATCGAGGAAGGGCCTGCGGACAAGAGCTACGGCATCCAGGTGGCGCGTCTTGCCGGTCTTCCGGACAGTATCCTTGACCGGGCCAAAGAGGTCCTCGGTAATCTCGAAAAAGAGGAGCTCAACGAGAGCGGGAAGCCCCGGTTTGCCGTGTCAAAAGCAAGGGGGAAAAAACAGAAAGCTCAGCTAGACCTCTTCGCCACTGCCCGGGATTCTGTTGCGGATGAACTGGCAGAAATCGATGCAGGGAAGCTCAGTCCCGAGGAGCTGCTCAGGGTGATTATCGAACTTCAGCGCAGGATAAAATAGTAATTCCGCTTAGACCTGTTTAATGCTATAGTTATAAAATGCCGGCACTTCGGAACGGCACGCACCACGCGGGCAGTTATAAGGCAGTAAGCCGTAGAACATACTTACTTTCAAAGGAGGCAGCATGAACCCTGATGATCTCAAGTATCACAAGGAACATACCTGGGTCCGTATAGCGGGCAAGAAAGGCACGATCGGTATTACTGATTATGCGCAGGAAGCCCTTGGCGACATTGTCTATATCGACCTTCCCGAGGTCGATACGGCTGTAGAGGCAGACAGCGAAATATCTGAAATCGAATCGACAAAGGCAACGTCTGCCGTCATCACACCGCTTGCAGGAGTGATCGTCAAGGTGAATGACGATCTGGCGGAATCGCCCGAGGTGATCAATGAAGATCCCTACGGCAAGGGCTGGATCGCGGTGATCGAACTGGAAAATCCTGCAGAGGCGGAAGACCTCATGGACTCCTCAGAATATGAGAAGTATATTGAGGAGGAAGCGAAATAGTGGACCTTGCAATCCTCGGCGCCGGGCCGGGAGGCTATGTTGCGGCAATCAAGGCTGCGCAGCTTGGGGCCCGGGTCACCCTGATCGAGGACCAGGAGGTTGGCGGGACCTGCCTTAACTGGGGCTGTATTCCGACGAAGACCCTCCTTGCCTCGACTGATCTGCTGGCAAAGGCCAGGGAGATGGAGTCGTTTGGTCTTGAGCTGCAGGGCAGCGTCACGCCTGATATGACCAGGATTATGGAGCGCAAGAACAAGGTGGTAAGCACGCAGGTGAAGGGTATCCGCTCTTTGCTGAAGGCCGGAGGCGTCATACTCAAGGACGGCCGCGGGGTGCTGACTTCGCCGCGCGATATAAGCGTTGCAGGGAAAGACGGGTCGTCATATACGGTGACTGCGGACAAGGTCATTATTGCGACGGGCTCGCGACCTGCTCAGATTGCTGCTTTTCCGTTTGACAACAGGAATATTATATCGTCAACCGGGGCACTGGAACTCAGTGCAATTCCGAAAAGTCTCCTGATTGTAGGAGCAGGCGCTATCGGTTGTGAGTTTGCCTGCATCTACCGGGAGCTTGGCTCTGAGGTGACGCTGGTCGAGATGGCCGGCAGGGCTGTGGCGACCGAGGACCAGGAGATATCAGCACTGCTGGCGCGGGAACTCAAGAAAAAGAAGATACGGCTCCTGACAGATGTCAGGGTTGAGAAGGTTGACGTCAGGGAGGACGGTGTTCATGCGTTTCTGTCTGACGGGCAGGAACTGGCTGCCGAAAAAGTGCTGGTCTCGATAGGCAGGGCGTTTAACAGTGAAGACATCGGGGCAGAGGCCCTTGGACTCGCCAGAGGCGGGCGCGGAGAAATTATTGTCAATGAGAGGCTGGAGACGAATGTCCCGGGTGTCTACGCAGTCGGTGATGTCACCGGGGGCCTGCTCCTGGCGCATGTGGCTTCCCGGCAGGGGCTGGTGGCTGCTCAGAACTGTATGGGTGCTGCAATAGCCATGGATTATCGCGTGGTCCCTGCTGCAATTTTTACACATCCGGAAATAGCCTCTGTCGGCCTGAGGCAGCACCAGGCTGAAGAGAGGGGCCTGAAGACCCGCATCGGAAGGTTCCAGTTCCGGGGGCTGGGCAAGGCCCATGCGATGGGTGAGATAGCGGGTTTTCTCAAGATAATTGCAGAAGAACAGACAGACGAAATCCTCGGTGCCCATATCATGGGCCCTCATGCCTCCGACCTCATACATGAAATGGCGGTCGCGATGCAGCATGGCCTGACTGCCAGAGATATTGCAGCAACGATTCATGTACACCCTGCACTCGCTGAGGGGCTGCTGGAAGCTGCGGAAGACGTCCATGGTGAGGCGGTGCACGTGCTGCCGGCCTCTGACAGATAAGGGTACGTACAGAAGCGGATGATAGAGAAAGACCTGCCCGAGGACTGGGTTGTTATTTCGAGAAACGCCAACAGCCTGCTGTTTTGTGAACTCGACCTGCTGCTCCGCGCGCTTGACCGTTTTTTTACCATAGAAAACCTGACCGCCTCGAACGATGAACTGACTACCCGGAATTTCTACGACGAGCTGACCACGGCACGGGATGCGATCCTCAGGGTACTCAGCATACTTGAAATCGTGATCCCCGAGAACAAAAAAAATGCCTACTGGTTCCAGAAGTTTGCCGAGACAAAATATCTGAATGCACGGGACAGGGATTCTTTCCGGGAAAATCTGTATAAGCAGGACAATCCGGAAAAAGGGCTTTACCTGCTCTATGATTCCTTTGTTAATCTGAAGGGGGTCCTTGCCGACATTCTCCGGTCAGGCACCATATCGTACATGGGCTTTTCGAATATCGGCCACATGATCGATAAGGAGATACGGGAAAACCGGTATTTCAATCCGTTTGCCAGAGATATAAACCCGGAGTTTGATGTGATCAGCAACGCCGAGATATCGGAGATTGTCAAGGGGCTTCAGGCCTGTACATACAAGAAGCACGTCTCGATCATTTTTCTGTACCTTTTCCGGTTTCTGCGCTATCTCGGGTTTATCGATGTTGCCGCACACCGCACGGTCTCTCTGCATACCTCTCTGATTATTCTGATACTCCTGAGGTCGGAGATCAATACCTTTCATATCTATGTAGAAAATACAATACGGAAGGTCACTGAGCAGGACCTTGCGGACCTCCTGAACGCCCTGTCGTACCAGTTTTCGATGGAGAGCAGGCGGGTATTCCAGCAGGAATTGAGGGACATTCACCGCAAGAAAGCGACACCGCATTTCAGGGGCAAGATCGAGAACAGTCACGGGATCCTCAAAAACCTGACTGAGCAGAGTATTGTGCAGCTTGCAAATTATTTCAAGCCGGGCACGAGAGGCGAGGAGCTTTTCGTAAGCTACCTGACGAAGGTCCAGCAGTCGATTCGTCTCCGTGAGGACATCGTGGTGCTGCACCGGTTTGTGGTCCTGATCGAGACCCGGGCCGGAAAGCCTGCAGAGAGGGTGCGGGCGTTTGAATCGCTGAAAAACTATATGGTCTATTTTGAAAGTTTTACGTTCAGACTGCTGAGGCATGACGACTACGAAGAGTTTGCCCGGTTCTTCAGTGATATGCAGGCTGTCAAGAAGGAGACGCTTTCAGGAGAGGGATATCGCAAGATCATGGATAAAATCGTCTATTTCAAGATCTATCTGGAGACAACCCTCCGGCATATAGAGAACCGGTCTGAACTCAGCGGAAAAGATATAGACATGGAACGGGTGGAAAATCTTCTCGGCCAGTATTTATAATCATACTACACTACGATACGGGAGGTGTTCATGGGAGAGATTGTTGATGTCATAGCGCGGGAGGTCCTTGATTCACGGGGGAACCCCACGGTAGAGGTGGATGTGTATCTGGACAGCGGGGCTGTCGGAAGGGCCGCGGTACCTTCAGGTGCCTCGACCGGAAAGCGCGAGGCTCTTGAGCTGAGAGACGGCGGAAAGCGGTACCAGGGGAAGGGTGTCCTTAAAGCCGTAAAGAATGTTTTTGAGCAGATCGCGCCCCGCATCACCGGGATAGATTCTACGGAACAGGTTTATATCGATAACCTGATGATAGAACTGGACGGCACGGAAAATAAAAAGAAGCTCGGAGCGAATGCAATTCTCGGAGTCTCGCTCGCTGTCTGCAAGGCGTCAGCCATAGAGTCAGGGCAGCCGCTCTACCGGTATATCGGTGGTCTGAACGCCAAGGTGCTGCCGGTGCCGATGATGAATATTCTCAACGGTGGTGCCCATGCCGACAATAACCTGGATATCCAGGAGTTCATGATCATGCCGGCTGGCATGGCAGATTTTTCTTCTGCGCTGCAGGCAGGTACCGAGATCTTTCACACGCTCAAGAAGATCCTGAAATCCAAGGGCCTGAACACCGCGGTTGGTGATGAGGGAGGCTTTGCTCCGAACCTCAAGAGCAATGAAGAGGCGATCAATCTTATTATCCAGGCGATCAAAGAGGCCGGATATACGCCGGGCAAGGATATCTTTCTGGCCCTTGACGTTGCTGCCTCGGAGTTTTATGACAAGGGACACTATGCCTTCGAAGGCAGGAGGGTATCCTATGCGCATCTGATCGACTACTACGGCAGCATCATCTCGAAATACCCGGTACTGTCGATCGAGGACGGCCTTGCCGAAGGCGACTGGGAAGGGTGGGGTATCATGACCGAAAAGCTCGGGAAGAAAGTCCAGCTCGTAGGGGATGATATCTTCGTAACCAATACAAAGATTTTTGAGAAGGGGATCGAGAAGAAGGTGGCCAACTCTATCCTGATCAAGCTTAACCAGATCGGGACGCTCACCGAGACCCTTGATGCTATCGAGATGGCCCGGACAGCCGGGTATACCGCGGTGATATCGCACCGCTCGGGCGAGACCGAAGACACGACGATCGCCGATCTGGCGGTGGCCTGCAACACCGGCTTTATAAAGACAGGGTCCCTTGCCCGCAGCGAGCGGGTCGCAAAGTATAACCGTCTTCTGGTGATCGAGGAGGAACTTGCAGATTCGGCCTCCTACCGGGGACGCAAGGGGCTTTATAACCTCAGGTAATGGACAACAATCTTCTCAGGCAGCAGGTCGTCACGGAGGTGAAGAAGAAGCGGCTTATCTTCTTCACCTTTGTACTCCTCAGTGTTGCCTATCTCTCTATAAATCTTGTCTTCGGTGATATGGGCGTCTTCCGCTACCTGGAGCTGAACAAGACACGCCGGACCCTCGAGCGGCAGCTTGTGGAACTGAACAGGCAGAATGAAGAAATCAGGACACAGATAAAACTGCTGAAGGAGGACCCGTTCTTCAGGGAGAAACTGGCCCGGGAGGAGTTTGGTCTGGCGAAGCCGGACGAGTATATCTTCACGTATGACCGATAGACCGCTGCATCTTGCCTTTATCTGGCATATGCACCAGCCTTTCTACAAAGACCCCATGACGGATTATTATCGTCTTCCCTGGGTCCGTCTGCACGGGACCAAGGATTACCTGGATATGGTCGAAATCCTCAAAGACTTTCCCCAAATCAGGCAGAACTTCAACCTGGTGCCGTCGCTCCTTGAACAACTGGTGGATTATACTGACCATAATGCCCGGGATATCTTTCTGGAAATAAGCAGAAGGAGGGCCGCGGAACTTACCGATGACGAAAAGGTCTTCATGCTCGAAAATTTCTTTCTTGCGCACTGGGACAATATGATCCGGCCTTTTCCGCGGTATTACGAGCTGCTGGTCAAGAGGGGGACGCACCTCATCAAGAGTGACCTGGTCCGCGCCATCAAATATTTTACGGAGAGTGATTTCCGGGACCTCCAGGTCCACTTTAACCTCTGCTGGATCGATCCGCTCTTCAGGTCCCGCGACCCGTTCCTCCGGATGCTGGCCGAGAAGGGGCACAACTATACTGAGGAGGATAAAGACCTGCTCTTTGAAAAGCAGATGGAGATACTGAGGCAGATAATCCCCACCTACCGGGACATGGCCGCTACAAAGCAGATAGAACTTTCCGCCACACCTTTTTACCACCCGATACTGCCGCTTATGTGCGATACGGATATTGCGAGGGTCGCCATGCCGGGAGTCAGACTTCCCCGGCAGCGCTTCAGACATCCTGAAGATGCGGAGAAACAGATCGTCATGGGGCTGGATTATTTCGAGAAGGTCTTCAACTACCGGCCGTCCGGCATGTGGCCTTCAGAGGGGTCGGTTAGCGAGGAGGTGCTCAGGCTGTTTGCGCGGCAGGGAATCCGGTGGGTTGCCACGGACGAGGGCATTCTCTCCAACTCGCTGGGCAGGCGGTTCAGGGACAATGCCGGCAATCTTGTCGAGCCGTCATTGCTTTACCGTCCGCATTCCTACGAGGATGTATCAATCGTCTTCAGGGACCACCAGCTTTCCGACCTGATCGGCTTTGTCTATTCGCAGTGGGATGCCAAAAATGCGGCTGAAGACCTTATCGGCCGGTTGCTGCGGATTCGCGAAAATCTTCCCTCTGACCGGCCTCACATCGTCTCGATCATCCTGGACGGAGAGAACGCCTGGGAGCACTTCAAGAATGACGGCCGCGATTTCTTTCTTTATCTTTATGAGGGCCTGAGCCGGGAGCAGAGGATACAGACGACGACCGTCTCGGATTTTATTGCCACCCACGGACAGGGAGAACGGCTCGACCGGGTCCACCCGGGGTCCTGGATCAACTCGAATTATGGGATCTGGATCGGGCATGAGGAGGACAACCTGTCCTGGGATTATCTTACCGAGACCCGAGACGCACTTGCAGAGTTTGAGGCTGCCAATCCCGGTGCAGACATGCAGAAGGCCTGGAAATCTCTTTATGCAGCAGAGGGGTCTGACTGGAACTGGTGGTATGGTGACGAGCATTCGACCGAAACGCAGGAGGAGTTTGACGAACTCTTCAGGCTGAACCTCATGAAGGTCTATAAAGAGATGGACAGGGACATTCCTGCACAGCTCTTTGTTCCGATCCTGCAAGAGGACAGAGGGGTCATGCCGTCCTTGTCGATCAGGGGTTTTATCAGGCCGAAGATCGACGGGCTGGTCACCAGCTATTACGAGTGGTACCAGGGGGCGCAGGTGGATGTCAGGAAATCCGGCGGCAGTATGCATAAATCAGAGAGCCTGATATCGACAATTCATTTCGGCTTTAATCAGGAGACGCTTTTCCTCCGCATCGATCCCAAGGGGACTTTTGAAGAATTTGAGGACGGTATGGAGTTTTCGATCATCACCTCTGCCCCTGCCGAAGTCAGGATACAGTGCCCTTTAAACATAAGAACTGGTGCGGTGAGGGCGGAAGTCTTCGAGAAGATCCCCCAGGTAAGCACACAGGAATGGACGAAGATCAGGGACCTTGAAGAGGTTGCCGTGAAGGATATTTTTGAGATCGCCATCCCGTTTGCGGATCTGAAGGCAGAGGAAAAGGACGAAATCAATATCTTTATCTCGATTCGCAAGCAGGGTGAAGAGATCGAAAGATGTCCGTGGAGGGGACATATCAGCCTGACGGTGCCGACCGCCGACTTTGAGGCCATGATGTGGTATTAGGTGGTATTGAGTGGTATTGAAAATGCAGAAGGCCCATCTTAAGCGCTCCAGGAGAATATTACACGGTCATCTCTGGGTATTCTCCAACGAGATAGAGGAAAATCTCCGGGACTTTGCTCCAGGCTCGCCGGTACAGATCTTCGACCGGAAGGATACCTTTATCGGCTCCGGGTATATCAACCCCAAAAGCCTGATAGCCGTCAGGGTACTCACCAGAGAGAACATCCCCCTTGACCGTGCTTTTTTCTCAAACAGCCTGAGACGTGCCATAGAACTCAGGAGGCGTATCCTCGGTGATGCGGCGCACTGTCGTCTTGTCTTCAGCGAGGCTGACTACCTTCCCGGACTTATCGTGGACCGTTACGGTTCGTGCCTTGTGGTACAGTTATTGACTGCGGGCATGGAGCAGCAGAAAGACCATATCCTTGACCTGCTTGACGAGCTCCTGAGCCCTGAGACGATTGTCGTACGGAATGACAGCAGGTCCCGGCTGCTCGAAGGGCTGCCCCAGTATAAGGAGCTGCGCAAGGGAAGCCTGGAACACCTGCCGGTGATCGACGAAGGCGGCGTACGCTTTACCGTAGACCCCATGGAAGGGCAGAAGACCGGGTTTTTTCTTGATCAGCGCGAAAACAGGGCTGCCTTTTCAAAACTCGTCAAGCAGGGCAGGGGACTCGACCTATTCTGTCATACAGGGTCCTGGAGCCTGACCCTGGCTGCAGCAGGGAATATCCGGGTCACCGGGGTAGACTCCTCGGAACGTGCCATAAGGCAGGCAGAGCAGAACGCAGCCATGAATAATCTGCAGGAAAAGGCCGGGTTTGTGATCAGTGATGTCTTTGATTTTCTAAAAAAACAGGAAGAGACGGGCGCTGTATATGATTTTATCGTTTGTGACCCTCCTGCCTTTGTCAAAAGCGCCTCGAAGGTCAAAGAGGCTGTCCGTGCCTATACAGAGCTGAATGCCGCCTGCCTGCGTTTATTGAAGCCCGGTGGTCTGCTGGCCACGTCCTCCTGTTCGTATCACCTGCAGAAAGGCATGTTTATGGAACTGCTGCTCGCCGCAGCTCATGCCTCCGGCAGAAGCCTGCGACTATTATCTCTGCGGTCGCAGGCCATGGACCACCCGGTTCTGCTTGCCATGCCCGAGACAGAGTATCTCAAGTGCGCCTTTCTGGTTGTGGATTAGCTGCGAAGCACGTCATGCCAAAACGATACATAAAATATATCATCATTATGCTGCTTTCTCTGGGGTCCCTTCTCTATGGTCTGATCGACCGGAGTGTGAACGGCACGAAGAAGGAGGCTTCTCCCGGGAGAAGCCAGTCGAGCCTGATAAGGGTTGACCGCGTCTTTGACGGGGACACGGTGACTGTGATGACCGGAGGCCGCTCAGAGAAGGTGAGACTGATCGGCATCGATGCCCCGGAGATGGCGCAGAAACCCTGGGGAAGAAAGTCAAAACAGCACCTTGAAGACATCATTGCCGCATCTGAGGGGAAGGTGAGCATCGAAAGAGATGTTGTCGAAAGAGACAAGTACGGCAGACTTCTCGGATATATCAGGACCTCTGACAGCAGGCTGATAAACGAAATGATGGTCAGAGACGGCTATGCCGTGCTCTATACCTTCCCGCCGAATGTTAAATATGTTGATGTCCTTACCTCAGCACAGCGGGAGGCGCGGGATAAAAAAATAGGCATCTGGGGTAGAAACGGACTGCGGCAGGAGCCCTCAGAATACCGGAAGACTCACCCCAGACATTACTGAAAAATGAGGCGCAGGATGGAGAACTCCGCACCTGGGTATTATGGTTTTCAGAAATATCGCGTTGCCTATGCGTAACCCTCGCCTGTACGACAACTGCAAATTCAAACCACGCTTATTAGGCGTCGGTGTTGACGCGGTTAGCATCAGATTTCTTAAGTATTTTCATGATGCCTTTTCAAGACGTTCTGCTACCCAGACTTTTATGATTGACTGTCGAGGAACTCCCAATCTCCGGGCTTCTTTATCCAGCGAATGAATCATCCACAAAGGAAAATCAACATTTACCCTTTTTTGTTCCTGCTCTGGCCTTTTTGCCTTCGTTAAATCAAGGTATTGGGAAATATCCTCTCCTCCATCAAATTTTTTATCAAGTTCCTTAGCTTTCATATATTTCAATCTCCTCTTTCCTGGATCTTCGAACCGAAATAAGCCGAACTGTTTCGCTTCGATATGTGATAATTGCAGACCAGTACTTCTCTGAAATCTTTCCGATTACCAAAAACCTTTCTTCGTCACTGGTTTTCAGAGGAATCTCGATAAAGTCTGGATCATCCCATAATTTTTGAGCTTCATAAAAATCAATGCCGTGTTTCGTCTTGTTGATTTCACTTTTATTGGAGTCGAACTCATATTCCATGTATAATTATTATACCTTAAATATACCTTTGGTCAATATATATTTAAATGCTTGTAGAGAAACGTGTTGATAATATTTGTATATATTGTATAATTTGTATATACATACAGTGGAGGTTTGCGTTATGAGTAGTCAGATGATTCTGCGGATCGACGACAAGACAAAGGAAAAGTTTTACAGCATTGTCAGACGGGAAGGGAAAACTGCAAGCGAGAAAATGAGAGAGATGGTCGAAAACTATATCAAAAAGGCTGATATGTCTCAGGTTGTCGACGACCTGTGGGAGCGAGTGGAAAAAAAGGTAAAAGAAAAGGGTTTTAACGAATCCGACATTGAACGGGTCATCAGGGAAACCAGAAAATCCAGGTGAAGATTGTTATAGACACCAATGTTTTTATATCCTCTTTTCTGAGTCCGAAGGGCAAGCCCCGCAAAATTGTTGATTTATGGAAAAAGGGTGAAGTGACACTGTGTCTGTCTGTCGAGATTCTCAGTGAATATATAGAGGTGCTTTCCCGGTTTGGACTTGAAAACGAGCCTGAGTTAAAAGAGGTTCTTGATCTGTTCAGGCAACATTCTTATTGCGAGCTTGTCGTTTGTGATGACAGACTAAATGTCGTTGAGGCTGATCCGGATGATAATAGATTCATCGAGTGTGCCGTTGTCGCGCGGGCCTCGTACATTGTTTCCGGGGATAAGCATCTTAAAGAGTTGGGACAGTATGCAGGGATACGGATTATATCGCCTGCGGAATTCATATCTGCGGTCAGGCAAATTTGATTAATAAGATTGCACTTTTGCGAGATATTCCTGTCTGTCCGGATCATCTATGAAGATGTTCTGCTTCTGATTAATGCTTTCAAGCCTGACCCATTTTCTTGACTCCTATATTACTCAGATGGCCCGCAGAAGAGGCTGAAGCAAAAGGGGTGATACAGGACGTATCACCCCTTTAAAAGTCTAAACCCGCCCTGCGGCTTTACAGTCACAGGGATCAGAGTCAAACGCAGAAGCGCAGAATGACCTAATCACCCAGTCACTGTACGTTCCGAACGCAGCGGGCATAGCCGCCATGGTATACGATCGGGTAAAAGATCTTACTGAATGTGCTGACCCAGCCGCCGTCGAAGTTCACGCCCCACGCGAGGCCTGGACTGTAGGCGTGGGTAGTAGACGACCAATAGCTGTAGGGGACGGGGACAGTGATCGAAAATACCGGGTCAATAGTCGGCACATCAAAGGGTGCAGCAAAATTATAGCCGCACCAATGTGGAAACTCTCCCTCTATATACCCGAAACTGACCTGCGTTCCATTGGTGCAGACTATCAGACCCTGCAACTGCTCCATCGTGGGCAGTGTCCAGTCAGAATGCCCACACTCCAGAGCCTCGCAGTAGGCGATCGCCTGGTCCCAATCCATAATAGATTGACTCCCAAACTTCTGCCACTCGTCCCCCTGCCACATCACGGTCTGACAAGGCGCCGGCTCGTAACTTACAGTTGTAGTGCCGCTGTACTCCTGCCCGTCAACCGTGACAGTTGCGGTGATGTCGCCGGAGCCGCTGCCTGTGTCCGGCGCAGTATAATCCACTTCGGCCCGGCTATTGACGTCAGTAAGGCCAGAGGCGGTGCTTAACGCGCCTTCTCCCAGCAGGCTGAACTGCACCGGCAGCCCCGCCACACGCGCGCCTTCCACAAATACCTCGGCAGTAACATGGGTAGATACATTGTTGTAGATCGATGGCTGCTCTGCAAATGCCATTATAATGACCGGGCTTTCGACCATCAGAGGCAGACTTGCAGTTGCCTGCGGAATGGGCGCTGGACTGGTATCAGCCGTGATATTTGCAAGCACGCTCTGCGGTCCTGCGGTAAATGTAAAGGTGGCGGTCCCGTTTGCATCCGTCGTCACCTGAGCTGTATCAAGCGTGCCACCTGAAGAAGCCACTTGCACTGTCGCCCCGCTCACAGGCGTACCGTTTGAGCGCAGGGTCAGACCGACTGATTCAGTGGCCCCCGGCAGGACCTCGACATGAGGCGACTGCAGCATCAGTACCCCGCCGTTAGGCTTCACACGGTATGAGCGGACCTTTTCTGCCATAGACATATTGCTCTCCTTCATATATTCTGCTGTGACCGTGCCGCCACCGGCTGAGCTGCCCACATTAAACTGAGCCTGGTATACACCACTGCTGTCTGTCTGGCCATTCGTAACTGAGACGGAACCGTCCGGCTTCTTGTGAGTGAGTTTTATGGTCCTATTCGGCTGCACAGCACCGCTTGCGTCCTTTTCATACAAGGTTGCCTTGGCCGTAATGCTGTCACCGGGCCGAACTTCAGGAGGGGAAGGCGTCAGATCCAGCGTCAGATACGGTGTACACGGAGCGCCCAGAACATAAAGCAGAAGGTCTAACAATTTAGGCGTGCCTCTGGGATCACCTGAGAAATATTCCATCTGTGTCAGAATTTCATCAATCATCTCAGGTGTGAGCTCCGGACCAGCAGATGAATCAACGCGGCGAATGGAATCTTCATTGGTTGTGTCAATGAGGGCTAACTTAAACATTTTTAATGTTGTGCTTATGCTCCTACCTTCAAGCTGAATGAGGAATCGCGACCCGACCATTTGTCCTACATTCCTATCAATTACCTGATCCGCATCGTCAGTACCCATCAGTTGCTGCCCCGTCAAAACACCCAGACCCATTTCAATATCACTTTTTGTTGATAACAATAAGCTATTGGGAATGTCTTCATCTATTCTGCTCTTAACGTATTCTATAAGTGTTCTTCGTGCATAAGGGGTATTCCCCGTAGCCACGAGTACTACCCTGGGCTTTGGACAGCCACCAGGAGCATTTGGGTCAGGGGGAGGATCGGCTGCCGGACTGATCTCCCTGGAGGCGATACCGGCTGGACGTAGCGTTCCGGCAGCTCCCTGCATGGGAACCACCTCCGGAGGAGCAGCGGTCAGGTCCGTGGTTATGGCAGGTCCGGTACAACCTATCACTGATAGGCCCGTCGCTGTTGCCTTGTGCCAGCCCGCCGAATCCATGACATCTGCCATGAGTAGAAAACGACCCGGAGGCAGATTGAGTGTATATGCACCGTTTGCTCCAATGACTGCAGTAGCTGTTACTCCCACATCATCAATATCAAAAGCCTTTACATTGGCAAGTGTCGGGCTGTTGCCGCCAAGGGGCAATCCGTTTGAGGCGTAGACCGTGCCCGAAACAGTCCCGCCTGGTGCGTCGCAGACATTGAAACTGGCCTCCGCCAGCTGCAAAATATTGCCGGTTGCGCTGTCGAGCATTCGCACTTTGAGGCGGTAGTCGCCTGTGCCGAGTGGCCCCATGTGCTGATCTATAAGGGTATAGGTTGCATTTGTGGAGGGGCCGGAGTATAAGAACTGCAGGCCGGAGGTCAGATCAGGAAGTGAAACCTGTGACTGGTCAGGCAGAACCAGCCATGCGGCGATTATAATATCCTTTGTTGGTGAACCTGCAGAGGTGACCAGTTTTGCCCGCACCTTGTCGGTGGTATTTGCTATCGGCCGGTTAAGCTGAAGGCTCATTGCAGGGCCTGCGCTGACAAGAAGGTTCTTCGCGTCAAAGGAATTTGTCATATTGCCGGTTTGATCAACCAGCAGCGCCCCGATCACCCACATGCCCTCGTCCGGACTGGGCAGCGTAAGGCCTGCGGTGCCAATATCCACCTGATTTAGATACAACGCAGGGGTCGAGGCCCACGTTCCGTCAGGCTGCAGATACAGAAGGTCGCCGGTTGGCGGAGGCGCACCCGGGTTATTCACGATGCCGTTGCTGGTGGTATAGTAGTTGCCCGGCTGTCTTGCATATATCTGGAGCCCAAGGCCGGTCGTGTTGCCGCTGATAGTCCACTGGAGATTGAACTGGGCGCCCGGCGCTATGGCTGTTTCGCTTGTCGTCAGGCTTATCGTTGCCGGTGGTTCGTATGGTTCTACCCCGGCATTGATCTCGATATTTTCGACAATCAGCGTGCCGCCGGTTATGGTAAGAGTCTTTATTCCGAACACTCCTCCCGGAGTATTATCCTGATAATCACAGTAATAGCCGCCTTTCAGGAAGACTGCGACCGCCTTGCTCATATTAACCTCCTCGTTGACCCCGAAGGTCTGCAGCCTAAGTTCCTGCTGAGGCGCCTCAGTCAGGTTGTCAAGAGCGGTCTGAAGCAGTGCATCATAACGTTCGCTCGTAACGTTCCAGACCAGGCTTCCTGGAGTTGAGCAGGAAGCTGCTTCTGCAAAGGACGAGACTGTCAATAGGACTGTAATGAGGATAGATAAAATGATGATACGTTTTGACATGGCACATTTTCCCCTTTGATTTTTATGCCGCGGTGGCATTTTCTAAAGTCATTGCCTCCAACCCATCTTCTGACATAATAGATGAAAAATAATACTCCACAATTGACCCAGTAATGCGATATAACAATAAAGTTTCTTTCTGAAGTCGGACGCAGTGACAAGGCAATGAGAGACTTCCGGTGGTGGCGATTTCAGAAAGAAACATGTTGTCCGCCCAGGCGGATTCGCTGAGGAGAAGACGAAGCCGTTGCGACGACCTATGGGGATTCGACAAACGTTTCCGGGGTAATGTTGTCCTGGATTGGATACAGCTGATATCGTTTGCTGCAACTGACAATCTGAATCCTCCCCGATAGATACGATTTTGCAGCTTCATGCGTCCGTGAATGATTGAATATACACAAACGCTGGGGCTTTTGGCAATAGGATTGTAAGACACAGGATTGTAAGGAAATTATCTTTAAAATCACGCCGTCACAAAAAATAGATCTTGACTTGAGGAGTTTCAGAAATTTCTGGTTTCGCACAAGCTGGCACATGAAAAACATATTCTTTACCTTGCGCACTGGGTCAGCCAACTTCTTGCCCTTTAGCAATAAACAGAAGCCGTCTCCTGATCTCAATCTGACTGTTGCCGAATTTCTGAAAGCCCTTGAGGCCAAAAGCCCTCTTGATGCGCTTATGAAAGAATACGGGGATATTCAATAATAACGGGGAGGGAAGCATTTATCGTTAAGGCTCAAGCTTTTCCCTCTTTATCGCGTCAGCGACCTTTGTCACTCTTGCCATTTCCTTCACATCATGCACGCGCACAATATGGGCGCCGTTCAGAATCGACGCGGTGACAGCGGCGGCTGTTCCTTCGAGTCTTTCGGAGGCAGGGGCGTTGTCCAGTATTTTACCGATGAAGGCCTTGCGGGAGGGGCCGACGAGGAGGAGTTTTCCGAGCGCCTTGAACTCAGAGAGGCGATTGATGATCTGCAGGTTATGTTCGAAGGTTTTGCCAAAGCCGATGCCGGGGTCAAGGATGAGCATCTCTTCTGATATGCCGGCCCGGGTCGCGATAGCAATGCATTCTCTGAGATACTCGATGATCTCCGGTATCAGTGCGTCATAGGATGGGTTAATCTGCATGTCCCGGGGCGTTCCCTTTATATGCATTACAACAACCGGGACCCTGAACGCAGCAATGGTCTTTGGCATCTCAGGGTCGAACCTGAGGCCGCTGATGTCATTGACGATAGCAGCGCCTGCCTCCAGCGCCTGCTTTGCCACCTCGGCCTTATACGTATCGATTGACAGGGGGATTGAGATTCTCTGCGCAATGGCCCTGATGACCGGAATGGTGCGGCGTAGCTCCTCTTCAAGCGGGACCGGATCAGAACCGGGTCTTGTTGACTCGCCGCCGATATCGATGATATCGGCTCCTTCATCGACCATCCTGAGTGCATGATCAACCGCCTTTGCCGGATCAAAATGCATGCCGCCGTCAGAGAACGAATCAGGAGTAATATTGAGTATGCCCATGATATGGGTCTTTTTGTCAAAGTCGAGGTTGTAGTGAGACCAGGTCAGTTTCATGGTCTGTTCCTTCTTCAGAAACAGAAACGGCGGGAAAAGATCCCGCCGTTTCTAAACGCTTCTAATATCCTGCCGTTATGCAATGCCGGTGCAGCCTGTGTCATTGCAAGGGGGCTCAGGCGACTGTTGATGCCTGTTTTCATCGGCAAGCAGTTCATCGATCTCAGGGCCGTCCATGGTCTCTTTTTCGAGTAGACGACGCGCAAAGGCGTCAAGCAGGCTGTACCTTTCCTCAAGCAGCTTTTTGGAGACGGCATAGGCCTCGGTGACTATCCGCTTAACCTCTTCATCTATGTCTTCTGCAGTCTTTTCACTGTAGTCTTTATGCTGTCCCATTTCTCTGCCAAGGAATACGTGCTCTTCTTTCTTGCCGAAGGTCACCGGGCCGAGTTTATCGCTCATGCCCCATGAGGTTACCATTTTCCGGGCAAGGGCCGTGGCCCTTTCGATATCATTGCCTGCCCCGGTGGTCATCTGGTGCAGGGCTATCTCTTCTGCAGCCCGTCCGCCCATCAGCACCAGGAGCTGTTTGTTCAGGTAGTCCTTCGAATAGGTATACTTGTCGTCCAGCGGAAGCTGCTGGGTTACGCCAAGGGCCCTGCCTCTGGGTATGATGCTTACCTTATGGATCGGGTCCGTGCCGGGGGTGAGCTTGGCTACCAGGGCATGTCCCGCCTCATGATAGGCCGTGTTCTTCTTTTCCGTGTCGCTGATGATCATGCTTCTTCTTTCGACACCCATCAGGACCTTGTCTTTTGCATTTTCAAAATCAATATTTTCAACCTTGGTCTTTGCCTGGCGAGCAGCGAGCAGGGCAGCCTCGTTCACCAGATTGGCCAGGTCAGCGCCCGAGAAGCCGGGGGTTCCCCTGGCAATGCGGTCGAGGTCAACCAGTTCGTCCACCGGGATCTTTCTGGTATGCACCTTCAGTATTTCAAGTCTTCCCTTGACGTCAGGCAGAGAAACCACGACCTGACGGTCGAATCTGCCGGGCCTGAGCAGAGCAGGATCAAGAACATCCGGCCTGTTCGTGGCTGCAATGATGATAACGCCTTCGTTGCCTTCAAACCCGTCCATCTCGACCAGCAGCTGGTTGAGGGTCTGCTCGCGTTCGTCGTGGCCGCCGCCGAGGCCTGCGCCACGATGCCTGCCGACGGCATCGATCTCATCAATGAAAATAATGCAGGGAGCGCTCTTTTTTGCCTGTTCGAAGAGGTCTCTCACCCTGGAGGCTCCGACGCCGACGAACATCTCCACAAAGTCAGAGCCGCTGATGCTGAAGAAGGGAACGCCCGCCTCGCCGGCGATCGCCTTTGCCAGCAGTGTTTTTCCGGTTCCCGGTGAGCCGACCAGCAGAACGCCCCTTGGGATCTTGCCGCCGAGTTTCTGAAACTTCTGCGGGTCCTTCAGGAAATCTATGATCTCCTGCACTTCGACCTTGGCCTCTTCGACCCCGGCCACATCGGCAAAGGTGATCTTGACCGACTTTTCCGAAATCAGGCGTGCCTTTGATTTACCGAAGGACAGGGCCTTGTTGCCTCCGGACTGCATCTGGCGCATAAAGAATATCCATATCACCGCGATGAAGATAATGGGGCCCCAGGTGAAGAATACGTTCACATACCACGGGTTCTGATCAGGAGGTTTGACGGTTATCTTGACTTCCTGCTCCCGCAGCTGTTCCACCAGCTTGGGATAATCCGTGTAATAGGTCTTGAATTTTGTGCCGTCCTTGAAGCGGCCGGTGATCGAATTCTCCTTGATCGCCACCTCATCCACCTGGCCTTCTTCGAGCTTGGTCAGAAAATCCGACAGGATAATGTCTTCCAGATTTTTCTTCGGTGTGTTCAGGAGATTAAACAGCAGAATGACCATGATGCCGATCAGCAGCCATATAAAGATGCTTCTATATACGTTCAATGTTAATACCTCCGGATATTTCGTTTATTCTAGCACATAAAATTGATATTTTTCAGAATCAGAGACTGATTCCCAGCAGGTCTCTTTGAATGGTTATGAGGCTCGAAATTCCGGTCTGCGCCAGCCCTATCAGGCTGTCGAGTGTACCGAGAGAAAAAGGGCTGCCCTCGGCTGTACCCTGTATTTCAACGATGTCTCCCTTGCCGGTCATAATGACATTCATGTCAACATCTGCTGCAGAATCCTCCTGGTAGCAGAGGTCCAGCACCGGTACTCCTTTTACAACGCCGACGCTTATTGCGGCGAGATAGTCCCTCAGAGGATTCGTGGAAATACTGCCTTTTTTTATCGCATGGCTGAGAGCGTCGCAGAGGCATATGAAGGCCCCGGTTATGGCTGCGGTGCGGGTCCCGCCGTCTGCCTGGATGACATCGCAGTCTATCCAGATTGTCCGCTGGCCGAGGCGCTCAAGATCTACTACTGAGCGTAAAGACCTTCCGATAAGGCGCTGTATCTCATGGGTGCGCCCGCTGACACGGCCGACCGAGGACTCCCTTGAGGTGCGGACCTGCGTGGCCCTCGGGAGCATCGAGTATTCTGCCGTGATCCAGCCCTTGTTCTGGTCTTTCAGGAAGGGTGGAACCCTTTCCTCTATGGTGGCGTTGCAGATTACCCTTGTGTTTCCGAGTTCGATCAGGACCGAGCCTTCGGCAGTGCTGATGAAATTGCGGGTTATCTTTACCTCTCGTATTTCGTTTTCCTGCCTGCCGTCAGACCGCATCCGTTATACCTCCGATTCAAGTTCAATTTTTTGTATAAAGCTTATGCTGCTGCCGAGGAAACGCTCCCCGACCCGCACAAATTTTTCCGGCGAGTCGGTCACATAAAACTCCCGGCTGCCTCCTCCCGGGGTATCCCTGAGCATGGCATGTGCCGCGAGCGCGGAGCGGATAGCAGCAGCAGTCTCAATCGCCGAGTCTATCAGCGTTACCCCAGGCCCCATGATCTGAGACAATATGTTCTTCAAAAGCGGGTAGTGGGTGCAACCCAGGACCAGGGTGTCTATACCCTTTCCCCTCATATCGCTGAGATATGTTTCTGCGGTCAGCTCGGCCACCGCTCCTTCAGTCCAGCCCTCTTCAACAAGAGGCACAAAGAGCGGACAGGGCAGGCTGTAGACTTCAATGGTATCGTCAATAGACCTGATGGCTGATGGATATGCATTGCTCCGGACAGTGGCATCGGTGCCGATGACCCCGATCTTCTTATTGCGTGTCGCCGCAGCGGCCGCCCGCGCTCCCGGTTCGATGACCCCGATGACCGGAACGGGGACTGACTGCCTTACCGCCTCAAGGCTTACGGAAGAAGCCGTATTGCAGGCGATGACCAGGAGCTTAATGCCCCTGGAAAAAAGGAAGCGGGTGTTCTCGAAGGAATATCTGGTTACGGTTTCGGGTGAGCGTATGCCGTAAGGTACGCGGGCAGTGTCCCCAAGATAGATTGTCCCCTCTCCGGGTAATCTGCTGATGATCTCCTTCAGAACGGTCAGTCCCCCGATACCTGAATCAAAGATCCCGATCGGCAGGTCCTTATTGCTCATCAGCCAGAGGGACCTCTGCCCTGACCTCTGCACTGACCGTATTCTTCAGCGGATATCTCAGCAGCAGATGCCCGCCGAGCGTCTCGATTTCCTTGCCCTCGACAAGCACTTTGACGTCCTGAATATCAGGGATGTTCGAAACGATGGTTTCATAGAGCCCTTTCAGGAGCAGATATTCAGAGAGCGCGTCAGAGTGAAAATTTCTCCGCAGTTCATCAGAAAGATCAATGTACAGAATCTGCATGCCGTCACGGTAGAGTCCCAGGAGCTTCACCTGCGCCGGGATGATCGAATCTGCCGCGTTGACCGGAAGCTTGAAATACTCCTCAATAATTGCCTCGGCTATTGCGGACGTCCGGATTCTTCTTGGGATGGGCTTCTCGGTTATCTCAAGACGGTTCCCTGACGGATAATGCAGCCTGAGCGTAATAGTATCGACCGGCTGCCCGAGCATCGTATCGGCAGACTCAGGCGAAGGTGCGGCTTTCTGCTGTTTGGTTATCTTGAAATTGTGAACGAAATAGTAGCCCCCGCCTGCCGCGAGAGCAAGCAGGAGTATCGAAGCCACGACCCAGATAACGGTGCGCCTGTTATTCATAAGCCGTTACCCCGCTCAGCAGTGTTTTTATAACACGTTCCCGCATTTTCTGGTCATAGGAGCTGTTCCCTGCCAGAGGATATTCGATAATCACCGCCGGTGCGTCGAGTGACGTCAGAAGGGGCAGGGCAAGCTCGCGGAGTGCGACGGTCCCCCTGAATTCCTTCCTGATCGCCGTGGCTAAGACCTTTGCTATTGCCCTGCTTTTTTCGAGATACTTTCCCTGCTTAGACGTTGAGCTGTACATTTTGACTGCAGTGTCGGTGCCGGGTTCGTCGGCTGTTGCCGTATAAATATTCCAGCGGTCTTCTTTTGACGCGTGCAGGGAGATGAAGAGATCAGGTTTCTTGGACGAAGCAAAATTGGTCCTCTCCTGAAGAGACAGCGGCTGATCGGTCTTCCTGGTCAGAAAAACAGTCAGTCCTTTTTTTGCGAGGACCGTGTTCAGGTCTTTTGCCAGCGCCAGAGAGAGGTCTTTTTCCCTGGTATCCTGCAGCACGATACCCTGGTCATAGCCGCCATGACCCGGGTCGATTACCAGCAGTTTCAGTCTGCGTGTTTTTTCCGGGGCAGAGGATGCTGCAGGGGTCTGGCCGGGCTGCTGGGGTTTCTGCGGTGCTGTCTGACCTGCAGGCACCGGTGCCTTTGCCGCATCGGTTGGGAGCGGGTCCTTTTGACTTTTCTGGGCGGGCGGCTGTGTTTCCAGGGGTGCTTTAATATTCGGCTTTACCCCCAGCTCTTTCAGTGGCTCCTTCAATGGCTCTTTCACCGGCTTTGGTGCAGATTTCAGGTCGATTACGATCCTGGGGGGAGAGCTCAGTTTATAGGTCTTGATATCGACGACATCCCGAAGGTTGATGACAAAAAACCGGTCTTTCTGCACGGTCTCAAAGAGGAAATCCTTCTGCTTCTTTATCTCTACCGCTTCCGGGAAGTCGATCCTGACCGAGGAAAGTGACGTTATGGTGTTGGCGTTTCTGATAAGCTCGTCCTGACCTTCCAGCACGATTCTGATCGTGTTCTCCTGGCGGCCGTAGCGCAGACTCACTTCTGTCATCTTTGCGGCAGCGAGCGCGCTGCTGAAAAGGCAGAGGAAGACAAGGGGCAGCAACCATTTTTTCATAGTACTATACATTCTCCATATATGCTCCATATATACTCCACATATAACAGTGCTTTTTCAAGCTGAAGGTCGGCTGCCGGGCTATCCTGACATCAATAAAAAGGGGAGTGGATCAGAGAACCAACTCCCCTTTTTCGTCCAACAGAAATAATACTGCTCTTTATGCCTTTTTGCTCAGTCTGTGTACGGCGTCGACCATGAACTGGGCGTTTTCGACCGGGGTCTCAGGCAGGATGCCATGGCCAAGGTTGAAGATATGCCCGCTGGCGCCCTCAGCCTTATTGAGTACATCCTGGACGCGCTCCTCAATGTGGGCGTGGGGCGCAAAGAGGACGCAGGGATCAAGGTTCCCCTGGACCGCGGCCTTCTTGCCGATCTTTTTGACCGCCTTATGCATGTCCACCCGCCAGTCGATGCCGATGACGTCAGCCCCGCATTTCTTGACGATCTTGAGGATTCCTGCGCAGTCATTTGCAAAATAAATCACCGGCACATCGAATTTCTTGAGTGCCTTAACCGCTGTCTTGACATACGGGAAGATTATGTTTTCATAGTCGTAGGGAGCCAGAATGCCCGCCCATGAATCAAAGATCTGGACCGCCTGGGCGCCTGCCTTAATCTGTGCTGTCAGGTACTCAATCACGGTGGCCGTGATCTTTTCGAGAAGCTGGTTGAAAAGGCCGGGGTTCTGATACATCATTTTCTTGGTATGCAGAAAATTCTTTGAGGAACCTCCCTCGATGATATAGGTGGCAAGGGTCCAGGGGGCCCCGGAAAATCCGATAAGCGGAACCTTGTCTGCGAGTTCGCGGCGGAGAATTTTTATCGTCTCCAGGACAAACGACATGCTGTCTTCCGTGTCCGGGATTACGAGTCTTTCGACACCTGCCTTTGACCTTACCGGCTCTCCGAGAACAGGGCCCTTCTTGTCCGTGAACTCCAGGTGCATTCCCATCGCTTCCACCGGGATCAGGATATCAGAGAAAAGGATAGCAGCATCAGCTTTCAGGATTTCTATCGGCTGGAGCGTGACTTTTGCAGCGAGTTCAGGGGTCTTGCAGAGGGTCAGGAAATCTACCTTTGATCTGACCTCCTGGTATTCCTTCATATAGCGTCCTGCCTGGCGCATCAGCCAGACCGGTGTATACGCAACCTCTTCACCTCTGCATGCCTTCAAAAACGTATCGTTCATCATATCAGTTACTGTTCCGCCTTTCTTAATTTCATGGGAGTATAACCGCAGAAGGGTTCTTCTGCCAGGTAGTCGCCGTTCACTGCGTAGGCACGCGCCCGGCAACCGCCGCAGACATTCACAAATTCACAGGAACCGCATCTGCCTTTGTAAGACTTGAAGTCCCTCAGGTTCTTAAAGAGTTCAGAGTTTTCCCAGATATCCTTAAACGACTGGGTGCGGATATTGCCCGCGGGCAGAGGAAAATAACTGCAGGGCAGGACATTGCCATCAACATCTATCAGGCAGATCAACTGCCCGGCCAGACAGCCTTTTGACCCGCCGGTCGAGAACTTCAGAGTCCTGCGTTTGAAAGCTTCGCCGTCTTCTTTTGCCTTCTGGAGTACGACGCGGTAGTAGTGCGGGGCACAGGTGGGTCTCACCAGCATCAGGTCTTCTTCCTTTTCCATGTCATAATGCCAGTCAAGGATTCCGTCGTAGTCTTCTCTGGTGATAAGCTCTTTCATGATCTCTTCACCGCGGCCGGTCGGTACGATCATGAACATATACCAGGCAGTTGCGCCGAGCTCTTTGGCAAGTTTGTAGACCAGGGGGATCTGCTCCTGGTTTCTCTTGGTAAAGGATGAATTGACGATAAATTCAATGCCGTGTTTCTTGAAGAGCCGGGCAGCGTTTACCGTACCGGCAAAGGCGCCTTTCTGATTTCTGAAGTCATCGTGGACTTTTTCGTCAGCGCCGTCCAGGCTGAGTGATACGATCCGTATGCCTGAGGCCTTGATCTTTTCGCAGATCTCATCAGTAACAAGGGTTCCGTTTGTAGCCAGGCACATGCGCAGGCCCTTGCCAGTTCCGTATTGGGCGATTTCAAAGACATCAGCCCGGGACAGAGGCTCTCCGCCGGACAGCACAACGACCGGGTTTGCATAGCTGACGATATCGTCCAGTATCCGGTACGCCTCTTCAGTGCTGAAATCAGGGTGTCCCTTGGCCTCCATTTCAGAGGAGGAGCGGCAGTGTACGCAGCGGAGATTACATCTCCGTGTGATTTCCCATGCTATCCATTTAGGTGCAAATTCCATTTGTTTTCCTTTTGTCTTTGTCGGTCATGATTAGTGTTGTTATAGTAACGCCACTTTTTGCCGTCATTCCCGAAGTTTTTAATCGGGTCTCCAGCCCTTCGATAAACTCAGGGTGACATAGTAAGTGTCATGGTGAGCTTGTCGAACCATGGATCCCCGGGTCAAGCCCGAGGATGACAATCTTTATATTTTACGAAAAGCTTGTGTTTATTATACCTTTGCGGCTTCTCTTTTTTCATCAAAGACATGGTCTGCGATGGCGGAGAGGAGCGGGGCGAAGGTGCCGCTGTCGACTGCCGAGACAGCTATCGCCTGGAATCTCTGTGACAGGTAGTCAGCCTCGTCAGGGGGGATGAGATCAGTTTTGTTAAAGACCAGCAGTCTTTTCTTGTCTTCGAGATGCAGGTCGGTCAAAATAGTGTCGACTGAGGCCATATGCTGTTCGAACCGCTGGTTCGAGATATCGACCACATGCAGCAGGAGGTCGGCGTCCTCAAGTTCCTCAAGTGTGGATTTGAAGGCAGCGACGAGGTCTTTCGGCAGGTCCCTGATAAAGCCGACCGTATCCGTGATGATCACCTCGCGTTCATGGGGAAAGCGGAGGCGTCTGCTTGCCGTGTCGAGGGTCGCAAACAGCTTGTCTTCGACAAAGGTTTTACTTCTGGTCAGTGCATTCAGCAGGGTAGATTTGCCTGCGTTGGTGTAGCCCACAATCGAGACAATAGGCACCTGTCTTTCAACGCGGCGTGCCTTGCGCTGCCGCCGGGCCTCTCCGAGGCTTTTCAGTTCCTTCTCAAGCAGGGTAATCCGGTCGCGGACGCGTCTGCGGTCGATCTCCAGTTTCATCTCTCCGGGTCCGCGTCCGCCGATGCCGCCCATGAGCTTCGACATGGCAGTGCCCTTTCCGGTCAGACGCGGCAGCCGATATTTGAGCTGGGCCAGCTCGACCTGGACCTTGCCGTCCCTGCTGTGAGCCCGCCGTGCAAAGATATCCAGGATAAGCTGTGAGCGGTCGATTACTTTTAATTCGGTGAGTTCGTTTATGGCCTTGATCTGTGAAGGGTTGAGGTCCTGGTCGAAGATCAGAAGTGTTGCCCCGCGGTTCATTGCGGTGATGACGAGCTCCTTCAGCTTTCCCTCGCCAAGGAGATACCGGGGATTGATCTGCTTTGGCCTCTGGACCACTTTCTCGAGGACCGTGACATTGCTTGACCTTGCCAGCTCTGCCAGTTCGTCGACAGAATCCTCCTGATCATGGCGCGACCCGGTTGAGACGCTGACGAGTATGGCACGCTCATTCCCCGGTTCCCGTTCATATGAGCCTTTATTTTTTTGAACGCCGGATGCAGCGTGGTCCTGGCTGCTGCGTTTTGAAGGTCCCGAAATAACAAATCCCTGCGACCGCTCGAATTCATTTTCCAGTGCTGTAACAAATGGTATAAAATCAAAGTCCTGGTTGAAAAAATCCTGGGGAGGCTGCAGTTCATAGGTCCTGCTTTCGCTCGTGTCCCCGGTCTGCGGAATGAGGTGAGCGATGTGAATATGCACCGGCAGCCCGTCACGTATGCCGAGCGCCGCGATCAGGTCAAAGCGCAGGAGAGAGAGGTCGGTAATATCGTCTTTGTTCAGGGGCTCATCGTTAAGGTGCGTATGGATCAGCCGGAGCCCCCTGAGAGGGCGCTTGCCGAGTGGATAGTCCTCCAGCGGGGGGATGAAGATGCCCTTCGCGTCACCGACGATTACATGGGTGATAGTCCCCTTCCGGTTGACCAGTATCCCGATCTGCCGGTTCATTTCATCCGAGAGTTCAGCCAGGTATCTGCCGAGTTCTATTGTGATGACCTCGCGATGGAGTCTGCGGCGGTAAATCTTCTCGAGCGCAGTGGTCTGGCTGCCCTTAAGGCCGCTCAGTTTTCCGTAAAGGACAGGGATTTAGAACCTCCCCGAGGCATAAGAATATGAATGCATATGCTTCATTGTAGCACAGGATAGAGGAGTGGACGAGAATATAGTGAAACCGGGCAAACGTTTCTTCAGGTCCGCAGCGGGATGAATACTTTTACGGTTGTCCCTTTGGTTCTTGATCCGCTTATGTCGACGGTGCCGTTGAGAAAATTTACCCGCTCCCGCATACCGATCAACCCTATGGACGTCGGGCTTTCGATCTGTTTTTTTGTTATGCCCCGGCCGTTGTCACGGACCGTCAGCACCAGACCGCGAGGTTTCTTTTCAAGGGCTACGACGATCCGGGTGGCCTTTGCATGGCGCACGACGTTCGTGAGCGTTTCCTGGAAGATCCTGAAGATAGCGGTTGAGATGTCGCGGTCCAGGGTTATGTCCGTTGGCCTGATCCTGAGCTCGCATCTGATGCCCTGACGCTGCTCGAACTCCTCCGCCTGCCACTCAAGCGCAGCGGTGAGCCCCAGATCATCGAGCAGTCCCGGCCGCAGTTCCGCCGCTATTCTCTTGACCGTCTGGATATTGAGATCTATCAGCCGCGACATGTCCGAGGCCTTTTCGATCAGAATTTCCTGGTCTTTAGTCAGACGTTTGGCCAGCCAGGAGAGGTCTATCTTCAGCGCGGTCAGTGCCTGGCCGAGTTCGTCATGTATCTCGCGGGAGATACGCGTCCGTTCCTCCTCCCGCACAGACTGCAGGTGGGCGAGCAGCACGCGCAGCTGTTCCCGGGAGCGGCTCAGTTCTTCATCGGCTTTTTTTCTCTCGGTTATGTCCTGGGCAATCCCCAGAATCAGTTGGGGTTTTCCTGCGGACGTTTCTTTGAAGATGACATTTCTGCTCAGAAACCAGCGCCATTCACCCTGAACATTCTTCATCCGGTATTCTGACTCAAGGATGTCCCTGTACCGGGCGCCCTGGAAGCGCTCCTGGAGTTTTTCGAAGACGCCGGCGTCTTCAACGTGGAGGACTGACTGAAAAAACTGGTTGCCGATCAGCTTTATCTGCTCGGCAGAATAGCCCAACAGATTCGTGATGCGGGGATTAACATAGATATTCCGATTCGTAATGACATCGTAAATATACAGGATATTGGGAGTGGCATCGGTGATTCTGTTGACAAAGCGCTGACTTTCCACCAGCTCTTTTTCCATCTGGATGCGCCGCATGATTTCGGCCCTCAGGTCTTTGTTCGCCTTCCGGAGTTCCTGTGTCCTGCAGGCTATGGTCCGGTCGAGATAGTCCCTGTACTCCTTCAGTTCGTCCTCGAGTTTCAACCGTTCCTGCTTTTCCAGCCCGAAGTTCTCTTCTGCGCTGCTCAGGGCAGTTGTCAGTTCGGCAACGGTCTGCTCCAGTATGCTGATGCGGGCCTCCCTGTCAGTGGATTCTGCTTTATTCACGGTGCAGGGGTTGCTGCGGACTATTCACGAGGTTGGAGCCGGACGCCCGGCAGTTCGACCCCGGCACTCTCCAGTCTCGGGCCGAGGGCATGGACCCGGTACGTCCGTTCTGAAGAAGACGGGTCCTGGTCGATGTAAGCAGGTATCTGGGTTTCTACTGCCAGCGTGTATTCCTGGCCGCTGGTCCTGCGATATACCCTGAATCCGGTGACCCAGGATTCAGCCGGCAGGTCCCAGGACAAAAACACCCGGGCCTCTGACGCAATGGAGCGGACTCCCTGCAGAGGCCGGGGGACAAACGCACCAGGGTCAACGACTATTTCGGCAGACGCTGAGCTTTCGCTGCGGGCAGCTGAATCGGTAAGACAACGCACGGTGTAATACACGGGTTTATCCAGAGAGAGAGCATCGGTGAAAGATGGTGACGCAAGAGGTGACGGATTTACGGGAAACATAGTGTATTGGCCTGGCGCCGTGGCCCGGTAGACATTGTACCGCAGAGCGGTGTCCTGCGGTTGCCATTTCAGCGCAAGGGCCGTCTCTGTTACCGTGAAGCTCAGACCCTGCGGGGCAGACGGCACCCTGCTGGCGGTAATCAGGATGGTGTTCGAATCCGGGCTGAAGACTCCCCGGTGATTCAGGGCAGCTACTTTGTAGCGGTATTGAACGTCAGTCTGTATTCCGGCGTCCACGTAAGAACGTCCGGCAGCGTCAGTGTCGGCAATTTTTTCGAAATCCGTTTCCGCAGCTCTTAGTATTGCAATCTGCTTTACTGTAATTTCCTTGTCCTTCGGAAAGGTCCACTGCAGATATATCCTGTCTTCCCGGTGGATGGCGGTCAGTCCGGACGGGGCAACCGGCTTGTCGTATGTCTTGAGAGTCGGAGCGCCTTTTTTGCCGCAGGCTGCTGTCAGCAGCGTAATGCTGAACAGCATATATACAAGAGACCGTGACCAGGATCTTCTTATCATTTAATTTTCAGCAGCTTTCTGTAATACCGTATCTGTCTTTTAACCTCGGCCGGTGACGTCCCGCCATAGGAGGTCCTTGCCGAGACAGAAGTTGACGGATCAAGAACGCGATATATATCTTTGGCGATAACCGGCGAAAAAGACTGCAGTACCGACAGTTCGAGCGTTTCCAGTCCGGCCTTGTTTTGTATGCAGTGAAAAACAATCCTGCCGGTTATGGAATGCGCTTCCCGAAACGGGATGCCTTTTTTGACCAGATATTCGGCGAGGTCGGTAGCTGTTGAATATCCTTCCCCTGCCGTGGCTTTCATACGGGCAGCGTTGAAGGTTATCGCCGGAAGCATCCCGTTCATAATGGCGAGGCATGCATTGACCGTATCCGCTGTATCAAAGACCGGTAGTTTGTCCTCCTGCATGTCGCGGTTATAGGCAAGGGGCAGACCCTTCATCAGGGTCAGTAAAGATATCAGGTTGCCGTAGACGCGGCCGGTCTTGCCCCTGATCAATTCAGCGACGTCGGGATTCTTCTTCTGCGGCATGATGCTTGAGCCGGTCGTAAACCGGTCGGATATCTCGATGAACCTGAACTCCTCGGTAGACCAGAGTACCAGCTCTTCGGCAAACCTGGACAGATGCATGATCACAATCGCCGATGACGCGAGGAATTCGACAGCAAAATCCCGGTCGGAGACGGCATCGATGCTGTTGAGCGCGATGGCCCTGAAACCGAGCTGCTTTGCTACCAGTGCCCGGTCGGTCGGCAGTGATGTGCCCGACAGCGCGCAGGCCCCCAGCGGCAGGACATCCATCCTTCTGAGGCAGTCAGTGAACCGGTCCCTGTCCCTGTCGAGCATCGCCACATAGGCCAGAAGGTGATGCGCCAGCAGCACGGGCTGCGCCCTCTGAAGGTGCGTATATCCGGGCATGATGACCGTATCATGCTGCTCCGCGATCGAGATGAGCGTCCCTTCAAGGCGCTGTATCAGCGAGAGGATCGACTGTATTTCGTCCCTGAGATAAAGCCTGAGGTCAAGGGCAACCTGGTCATTCCGTGAACGGGCTGTATGCAATTTTTTCCCCGGGTCGCCGATCCTGGCGGTCAGGTTTGATTCGATATTCATATGGATATCTTCCAGGTTCCGGCTGAAGAAGAAGTCCCCGGAACGTATATCCGCTGCAATGTTGTCCAGTCCCCGAATGATTGCCTCTGCCTCTTTTGCTGTTATAATCCGCTGCGCTGCAAGCATCCGCGCGTGTGCAATACTGCCCTGGATATCATGCCTCCAGAGCCTCTGGTCAAAGGAGATTGATTCGGTAAAGGCTTCCACATCAGCAGACGTGGCTTCGTTGAACCTGCCGCTCCAGAGCTTCTCTGTTGCTTTACGCATGGGCCTGCCGGTCTCTGCCTTCAACGTCTTGTTTTGAGCTTTCTTCATGGACTTGCCTGCTGGCTTGGCCGGGGTCTTCTGTGCGGGCTTCTGTGTGGGCTTTTTCACGCGTATCTCCCTCTGGTCCGGTGTATAATAGAGCAATGGATACTATGATAAATCAGTCATTGAGACAATTGCAAAACCAGATGGAGACTATCCTCCAGGGTAAGGCCGATGCCATAAAAATGGCGATCGTAACGCTCCTCGGAAGGGGGCACCTGCTCATCGAGGATATACCCGGTGTCGGAAAGACAACCCTTGCTTCGGCGCTCGCAAAGTCAACTGATTGTACGTTCAGGAGGATCCAGTTTACGAGTGACCTCCTGCCGACCGATATTCTCGGCGTTTCAATATTCAATCAGGAGACAAGGGATTTCGAGTTCAGGCAGGGACCTGTTTTTTCGAATATTGTACTTGCAGACGAAATCAACAGGACAAACCCGAAGACCCAGTCAGCGCTTCTGGAGGCGATGAGCGAGAAAAAAGTGTCTGTGGAGCGGCATACCTTTATGCTGCCTGACCCTTTCATGGTCATCGCAACACAGAACCCCATGGAGTATCACGGGACCTTCCCCCTCCCTGAGAGCCAGCTTGACCGGTTTATGCTGCATATCACTATCGGCTATCCTGCCCTTGAGTATGAGAGAAAGGCCATTCTGGGAAAAACGAGTTTTGTACTGCTGGATGACCTTAGTCCGGTGGTGTCGCACCAGGAGATCGTCAGGATGCAGGCTGAAGTGGAGAAGGTATTTACTGACGACAGTGTTGTTGCCTATCTCATGAAGATCGTCACCGGCACCCGGACCCATCCCTCTGTTCGACTCGGCGCCAGTACGCGGGGGGCCCAGTTTTTTCTGTCGGCCGTCAGGGCACATGCCTATTATGAGGGCAGGGACTATATCAGCCCCGATGACGTCAAGGCCCTGGCGCCTCTGGTGCTCGGACACCGGATCATCCTCAGGACACGCATGACGGTTGCTGAGGCTGAGCTGGTTGTCCGCGATATCGTTGAGAGCCTTCCGGTCCCTGTCTGACATCGGGGGCAGGAGATACCGGCTATGGAGATGAGGGCAACCAAGGAAGGAAAGCGCTCTGTCCTGGCTACCGTGCTTATCGGGGTTGCCGCGGTGAATACCGGCAACAATCTTATCTACCTGGTCCTGTCGCTCCTGCTGTCATTTCTCCTGCTGGCGTATCTTATTCCCAGGCTGATCCTTTCTCAGCTCAGAATTGAGCTTGCATTTGACGGTCAGATATATGCAGGGGAACCATCACGACTCACGCTTTCGATTTTCAATGATACGAGGCTTCTTCCCTCCTATTCAGTGCATGTCACATCTGCTGTTCTGCCCGAAACAATAGTCCTGCCGCACCTGGACAACAGAGGTCATCTGGAAAAAGTGACGAGGGCCATATTCTATAAAAGAGGGCTGCATCCGGTGGTTTCGTTTGCGCTGGAGAGCAGTTTCCCGTTTATTTTTTTCTATGCAATAAGAAAAATGGATATCGCAAAGAACATTGTCGTTTATCCGGCGTATTATGATGCGGACCTGCCCGGTGACTCCGGACCAGGGACGGATGGAGACAGAAAAAATTATGCCCTGGGGAGCGGGGACGAAATGGTCCATATCAGGCACTTCAGGGAGGGGGACGACCCCAGGCAGATAAGCTGGAAGGCATCTTCGAAGGGGCTCGGGCTGATGGTCAGGGAGTATGCCCTGCAGGAGAGCGGCAGGACAACAGTCGTACTCGGCAATAGTGATCCGAAAGCAGGCGGTGATTTTGAAAAAGCGGTTTCGATTGCAGCAACTCTGGCCCGTGATTTGATACGGGGTGGCCGCCCGGTAAGGCTGGTCGCGGGCAGTGAGGTGGTCCCTTTTGGCTCCGGCTATGAGCATCTCCTTCAGATACTGGACATGCTCGCGCTCGTCCGGGAGGGAGGCCCGGGAGAAGACTCTGGGCAGGGTTTCTTCCTTCCGGATGAAAGCGGGGAGTTTATTCTGGTACTCAAGTCAGCCGAAGCCGGTCGGTATATAGTCCTTCCGGATGGTGCCCGGATTATCTATGCCGATACTGTATAAAGTCTTAACAGCCCTGCTGGCCCTCACCGGTTGTGTAAGTCTGGCGATTACCGGCCAGATTAACCTGGTCATGTCCTCGGTTGCGTTGGCCCTCATTCCGGGGTACTACCGCTTTTTCAAAGGGGAGCCTCACGCCTCAATCCGGATCATAGGGCTGTTCACGTTTACCGAACTGCTTGTCTTTCTGTTTGACTCCTTTGCCGTGTCCGGCGATGTTTTTATCGCCGTGGCTCACCTGACGATCGCTTTTCAGGCGCTCAAGAGCTTTGACCTGAAAGAGCCCTGGGACCACCTCCAGGTCTACTTTGTTTCCCTGCTCCAGCTGATAATTGCTTCAGAGCTTACCAGTTCTCTGGCGTTCGGTGTGGTCTTTGTCGTATTTATGGTCCTGCTGGTCACCGCCATGGTCGTCTCCCATTTTCTGAAGGAGGGCCACGGTAACCAGGGACTGGTCAGGAGGCCGGTCTATGTGATATCGGTTCTGACGATATGCCTGACGGTACTATTTTTTGCGGGACTTCCCCGGTTCACCTACCGGTTCATCAGTAAGGGGCATGCCAGGGGTATCCATACAACGGGATTCTCGGGCCGGATGGATTTCGGCTCACTTGGAACGGTCAAGCTGGACCCCACGGTGGTGATGAGAGTTGAACTCCAGGGCCCTGCCGCCGGTCCTCTTTACTGGCGGGGCAGTACCCTGGATTATTTTGACGGGATCACATGGAAGAACGAACTGAGGACGGGGACAAGGCTTCGCAGAACGGCTGACGGATTTATCCTCGGAACGCCGGAGAAGGGCTCCGGCACGAACCGGCAGCCGGAGGGGACAGTAAAGCAACAAACCGAGCAGCAGATTGACCTGGAACCTCTGGACTCGGATGTGATCTTCGGACTTGCCCGGGTGCTCAGCATCAGGACAGATGCATATGCCATGACCGTCGATGCAGCCGGTACTATCTCCCTGCCGGGAAAGACATCGCGCAGGATCAGGTATACGGTGATCAGTGACGTTGCAGACAGAGCGGCCGGGTCTGCAGACCCGCGCTATCTGCAGGTTCCTGCCGGCAGCGAGCGCATATCAGGGCTTGCACTCAGGCTTGTACGGAATATTCAGGATGAGGCCGGACGTGCTGCCTTCATTGAAGGCTATCTCAGGAATAATTACGAGTATTCTTTGACTGTTTCTCCGCCTCCGGAAGGGACCAGCCCGATCGAGGACTTCCTGTTCATTGCGCGGAAAGGCTACTGTGAGCACTACGCAACTGCGATGGTCCTCATGCTCAGGGGTGTCGGCATTCCTGCGAGGGTTGTGACCGGGTTCCTCGGGGGCGACCGCAACACCTACGGCGGGTATCTTATCGTGAGACAGAGCGATGCGCATTCATGGGTTGAGGCCCTGATTAAGGGTCAATGGCAGCGCTTCGACCCGACCCCTCCGGTTGCGGTGCAGCCGGCCGGGACGTACAACCTGTTCTGGGACTCGGTCAAGATGAAATGGTCAAGGTACGTAGTCGGGTACAGACCTGAAGACCGGAGTGACCTGCTCGGTCAGTTCGCCACCGGCCTTGGCCAGGCCGGTCGGCTGTCTGTCCAGTCAGTCAGAAGACTGATGAGCAGCGGTCTTCCCGCATTCCTGTTGTTTGTCGCGTTGAGTGTCCTCATGGCTGTGTCTGTACTGGTTCATCTGAAAAGGCGCAGAAGAGGCCGCCGAAAGGTTACCGCGGCGTATCTGAAGGTGAGGGGAGCTCTCGTCAGGAAAGGCATCCGCATTACAGCCTCCACAACGACAGCCGAGATAGAGGCCCAGACAGTGAAGTTCCCTTTTAATCCGCTGCTCAGGGAGTTTCACCGGGCTTACAGCCGTGCGCGGTTCGGCAGGGGCGCAGACGAAGAGGCTGTTCTGCAAAAGGCGCGCAGTCTGATCAGGGCGATGGGCAGTAAAGCAATGTCAGGCGCCGGAAAATGATGAGAGAATGAGATGGGCAATAGGTTATACTATCACGCAATAATTTATATTAGGAAAATGTTTCAGGGCAGGAGAGCATCGCATGGTAAAGAATGATGTCTGGATCAGGGAGATGGCCTCAAAGGGCATGATAGAACCGTTCAACCAGGAGCAGGTCCGTAAAGGGGTCATATCCTCGGGAGTCAGTTCCTATGGTTATGATATGCGGATCTCCGATGAGTTCCGTATCCTGCGGCCTTCAGCCGGCATGGTGATCGATCCGAAGCAGTTTGATGCCGTCTGTCTTGAGGACTTCAGGGGAGAGGTCTGTGAAATACCGGCCAACTCCTATGTAATCTGCAGATCTCTTGAGTATTTCAGGATACCGCGTGAGACCCTTGCTATCTGCTTTGGGAAGTCGACCTATGCCCGCAGCGGCGTAATAGTAAATGTGACCCCTCTTGAGCCGGAGTGGGAGGGGTATATAACCATCTCGGTCTCGAATACCGCGCCGGTCCCTGTCCGTCTGTATGCACATGAGGGCATCGGTCAGGTGGTGTTTCTGGGTGCCGGTGATCTCTGCCAGACTTCGTATGCCGACAAGAAGGGAAAATACCAGGCCCAGAAGGGCATAGTTCTTTCGAAAGTTGACGATAAATAGCCGATGAAACCGGACTGCAAGGTGATCATTGCCCTGGATGTAGATGAATATGGTTATGCACTTGAAATAGTAGATAAATTAAGTAGTTGTATAGATATATTTAAAGTAGGACTTGAACTATTTACCGTTGCCGGTCCCGCAATTCTTGATGAGATTCACCGCCGAGGCAAGAAGATATTCCTTGATCTGAAATTCCATGACATCCCTACGACCGTTTCGAAGGCAGGGGTGGCGGCGGCAAGAAAAGGGGTCTTCATGTTTAATATCCATGCCTCAGGCGGTATGGATATGATGAAGAAATGCAGGGAGGATGTGGTCAACGTCTGCCTCAAAGAGAACCTTCCCCGTCCAAGAATAATTGCGGTTACGGTGCTGACCAGCATGTCCCAGGAGGTCCTGAAGGCCGAACTTGGTCTGCAGCACAGCCTGGCCACGCATGTGAAACATCTCTCCGGCATGGCACTGAAGGCCGGGCTCGATGGGGTAGTTGCCTCCGGACACGAGGCTGCCATGATCAAGGGGCATTGCGGGGATAAATTTCTGATAGTGACGCCCGGCATCAGGCCATCCTGGGCAGCGACCGATGACCAGGCCAGGATTATGACTCCGAAAAAGGCCATAGGAGCCGGGGCAGACTACCTGGTGATGGGCCGCGCGGTCCTGAACCAGTCGGACCCGATAAAGGCGATTGAGCGCATACAGCAGGAGATTTCAGGGTCGTGATCCTCAAACAGTTTTCTCAATGAGTCTGTCTTATTCTCCGGTTGTAAAGGAAATCTCCTACCAGGATCCCTCTGCGGTGTACGAGTCTGTCAGGTCTCCCAAAAGTCTTCTCTTCGAAAGCGTTAAAGGGCCGGCACGCATTGCCCGCTACTCTTTTATCTGTATCGATCCGTATCTCGAATTCACGGTCAAGGACGGTTGCATTGAGATCGATACCTCGGGCCGCAGAACGATCTCCGCCCGTAAGCCGCTCGAGCGCCTGAGAGAGCTGCTTGCCTGCTATCAGCAGAAACCCATGGCGGGGCTTCCCCCGTTTCAGGGCGGAGCAGCAGGTCTCTTCTGTTACGATTTTGTCAGGTATCTCGAACGTATTCCGGTCAATACCGTAGATGATCTGCAACTGCCGGAAGCCCATTTTTTTATGATCGACCGACTGGTATCCTTTGACCACACAAATAAGAGGGCCTGGATCATTGTCTGCCCGGGTGCGCGCGAGACAGCACTGGGATATTCTGAGAGCAGCAGCACGGAGGAGCAGAGGGCACGGGCGGGGGAGGTCGCTGCTGCGATCGCTCTGCGCCTGACACAAGGCCCTGTTCAAGCAACAGCGCAGCAGGGCGGCCGGGAGCTCGGGAAACAGGGGCCGGGGATAGAGATAACCTATGATGTCCGGAAGGAAGACTACATTGCCATGGTTAAGAAGGCACGGGAATATATTGCTGCCGGCGATATATTCCAGACCAATCTGTCTCTCCGGGTGTCGGCCGACATTACCGGTTACGAACCCTGGCAGATATACCGGATTCTCAGGGAGATTAACCCGTCCCCTTTTGCTGCCTATGCTGATTTCGGCGATTATCAGCTCGTCAGTTCTTCTCCCGAAAGACTTGTGCGGGTTCTGGACGGGGTTGTTGATACGCGGCCGATTGCCGGGACAAGGCCCCGGGGGAAAGACGCCAGGGAAGACGACCGGATGCGCGCAGAACTGCTCCTGAACGAGAAGGAAAGGGCGGAGCATATCATGCTGATAGACCTTGAGCGCAATGATATCGGCCGCATTGCTGACTACGGTTCAGTGCAGGTCGATGAGTTAATGGTGACCGAGGACTATTCGCATGTCATGCATATTGTCTCAAATGTTGAGGGCAGGCTGGCTGAGGGAAAAGATTGTCTGGATGTGATTGCCGCGGTCTATCCCGGAGGCACGATTACGGGTGTGCCGAAGGTGCGCTGCATGGAGATAATCGACGAGCTTGAGCCCTTCAGGCGCGGGCCGTATACCGGGTCTCTGGGGTATATAGGGTTCGGAGGCAGCATGGACCTTAATATAATTATCCGGACTTTTCTGATCAAGGACAACAAGGCCTATATTCAGGCAGGCGCCGGGATCGTTGCTGATTCAGACCCTGAACGGGAATATTACGAATGCCTCAAAAAAGCCGAGGCCCTTTTAAAAACGCTTGATCGCTTAGCGTAACCACATTTTTTTACCTGTTTTATTGACTCCGCAACGTAAAACTAATTATTATATTCGCTTACACATTATGATACAGGTTAACAGTTTATCAAAGGCCTACGGCCGCCAGACTATTCTTGACGATATTGACTTCACCGTCAATCCCGGCGAGCGCGTTGGTCTTGTGGGCAGAAACGGCCACGGCAAGACAACGCTTTTCCGGATGATCCTTGGTCAGGAATATGCCGACGAGGGTGTAATTACCGTCCCCAACGGATACAGGATTGGCCACCTTTCGCAGCATATTGCTTTTACTGAAAAGACAGTCCTCAAAGAGGGATGCCTCCTGCTCCCCAAGACCGACGATGGCAGGGATGAAAGCTATAAGGTGGGTGCGGTCCTCCATGGACTCGGATTTTCGACCGAGGATTTTGATGCTGCCCCTTCGTCCCTCTCCGGCGGTTACCAGATACGGCTTAATCTTGCGAAGGTCCTGGTTTCGGAGCCGAACCTTCTGCTGCTTGACGAGCCTACAAACTATCTCGATATTGTCTCGATACGCTGGCTGATAAAATTCCTCAGATCCTGGCAGAATGAAATGATTATCATTACCCATGACCGCGAATTCATGGACAGCGTGACAACACATACTCTTGGGATCCACCGCCAGAAAGTACGGAAGATAGAGGGGCCGACCGAGAAGCTCTACCAGCAGATCCTTATTGACGAAGAAGTGTATGAAAAGACCCGCATGAACGATGAGCGGAAACGCAAAGATGTCGAGCAGTTCATTAACCGCTTCCGTGCCCAGGCGACCAAGGCTAAGGCGGTCCAGTCCCGCGTCAAGGCGCTTGCGCGGCATGAGCAGCATGAAAAGCTGACAGATATACAGAGCCTGGACTTTGCCTTTAACGATGCCTCATTTACCGGCAAGCAGCTTATTGCGGCAGAGGACCTGTCATTCTCCTTTGACCCTGCAGCGGAGCCGCTCATCAGCCATCTGGATTTTGCTGTCGGCAAGAATGACCGGATTGCGATCATCGGTAAGAATGGAAAGGGCAAGACAACGCTCCTTAACCTTCTTGCGGGAGAACTTGAACCCACAGAAGGTACGATAACGGGGCATCCTCAGCTGAAGACCGCTTTCTTCGGCCAGACGAACATCAACCGGCTGGACCTGTCAAAGACCGTGGAAGCTGAGATCATGGACGTGCATCCCGACCATAGCCGTGGCGCAGCCAGAAAAATATGCGGGGCAATGATGTTTGAGGGCGATATGGCCATGAAAAAAATAAGCGTACTCTCCGGCGGAGAGAGGAGCCGGGTTCTCATGGGAAAACTGCTTGTCAGTCCGGCAAATCTGCTGCTGCTGGACGAGCCGACTAACCATCTTGATATGGAGTCGATCGACTCTCTGATTGAAGCGATAGAGGCCTTCAGGGGCGCGGTGGTCCTCGTCACCCACAGTGAGCTGGTTCTGCACGCGATCGCGACGAAGCTGATAATATTTGACCGTGGAGAGATCAGGGTATTTGACGGGACGTATGAAGACTTCCTCAGCAGGGTGGGCTGGAGCGACGAAGGTGCAGTTGCTGCCCAGAGCAGCGGTCCGGTTGAGATTCCAAAAGGCAAGGGTCTCAGCAAAAAAGAGATGAGGCGGCTTCGGGCAGAGATTGTTACGAACCGTTCAAAGATACTCAACCCGCTCCAGAAACGCATCACGGATATCGAGGATATGATCAGCGGCTTTGAGAAGCGTATAGAGATGGACAACCAGTCGCTTCTGGCCGCTTCGACCAAGGGAGACGGACGCGCAATCCGTGATCTGACCAAGGCGATCCATGAGACAAAGGAGCATATCGACAGCCTCTTCAGCGAGCTTGAAGAGATTACTGCTGATCACGACGCAAAGGCAAAGGAATTTGACAGCCAGATGAACGAACTGCAGGACGCGGGGTAATGAAGCAATCAGATCTGCCCCCTGCCTCCGGGACGGAATAGTGTGTCACCCATAAACCAAAAGACTGTTATCCGTTGCCCCTGGGTTGATCTGAGCAAGCCTGATTATGTCGCGTACCACGACAAAGAGTGGGGTGTGCCGGTGTTCGACGACAGGATTATCTTTGAATTCCTGACCCTGGAGGCTGCACAGGCAGGCTTGAGCTGGTATACGGTCCTGAGGAAGAGAGAGGCCTACCGCAAGGCATATGAAAACTTTGATCCGAAGAAGGTTGCCCAGTTTGATGAAACAAGAATTGAGGCCTTAATCCAGGATGCGGGAATTATCAGAAACCGCCTGAAGATTCAGGCCTCGGTAAACAACGCCCGCAGGTTCCTTGAAGTTCAGAAAGAGTTCAGCAGCTTTTCAACATATATCTGGGGGTTTGTGGGGAACAGGCCGAAGCTAAATAGAATAAAAAACCTCAGTGATTATCCTGCAACAAGCCCGGAGTCCGACGCCCTGAGCAGGGACCTGAAGAAGCGCGGGTTTAAATTCATGGGCTCTACGATCTGCTATGCCCATATGCAGGCCACCGGCCTGGTGAACGATCATGCAATCGGTTGTTTCAGGAGAAAAGAAATTATTGAAGGTTAATGTACTATCACCGTACCGGTAAAGTCATGGATAGTGCAGAGGTAATTGACCGCAATGCCAAAGTCCTGGCCGGGGTATCAATTCCTGCTACGCGCTTTTCCAGAGCTTCGAGTGCTTTTTCGAGCTTCTCAATTTTGGCATCTCTCTCTTTGATCATGCCCTGCTGCTCTTTTATCGCTTCGACCAGGACAGGGACCATTTTCTCATAGGTGACGGCCTTATAGCCTTTTTTGTCTGTCTTGACGAGTACCGGGATAACCTCCTCGACGTTCTGAGCGAGAAGCCCTATCTGCCTGTCCGTGCCGAGGCCCCTGCCTGCATACTCCTCCGTCTTCCAGTCGTAGCTGACCCCGCGCAGCTTCATTACTTTTTCGAGCGACGACTCCAGCGGCTGAATGTTCTTCTTCAGTCTTTCGTCAGATGGAGAGGCAACAGACGCCACAGACAGCGACCCGTATATAGTGACCGCTGCGTTGTCGAATTCCCCATAGATGAGGGGGTAAAAGGTATTCGTATTAGCAATATAGAGTTTGTTCGATGTGTCCTCATTTTCACCTGCGCCTTTGCCGATAAAGACGTTGCCGCTTCCCGTGACAAGTGCGCCGCTGCCTGCATTGTATCCTATAAACGTGTTGTTGCTTCCCGTTGTATAGAATCCTGCGGACGCACCGACATAGGTGTTCATACTGCCGCCGGAAACATTAGATAATCCTGCGGTGGCCCCAAGGAATGTATTGTAGTTGCCGCTTGTATTATGCTGCCCGGCATGAAATCCCAAAAAAGCATTGTAGCTGCCGCTTGTCGCGTCTAAGCCGGTTGAGGCGCCAACGAACGTATTGGCATGTGTGTCCGAGAAGATGGCGGTTGAACCGCCCGCATTAAGTCCGATAAAGGTTGAATTCGTCCCTTCTACCCCTGCCCAGGCCGGTGCGACGGTCAAGCAGAACAGCATTACAGCCATGAGAAACCTGATTCCGATATTGTTCATAGTATCTTCCCCTTTCATGATGCGAAATGTATGTTTGCTTTGCCGCGCTGGACCGTCCTGGCATAACGCACGGCAGGTTTGCCAAATAACAGGGCATATCCGATCACGTGGTCGTCCGGTACTCCCAGGCGTTTCCGGGTCTCTGGCAGCAGATCATTAATGGCCCATTTAGCCAGACCGGCCCAGACAGCGCCGACTCCGAGGCCCTGAGCGAAGAGCTCAAAATACGAAAGGGCTATCAGACTGTCCACCACCGGCGCCAAGCTGTTTTGAGGGGCTGAGGCAATAATCAGATGCGGGGCCCAGCGGAAGATTACATCAATCTTGTTCTCTTCCCACGCGGTGACTATCCCCGCAAAAAAGCCAAGGCCTTCGGGCAGGGTTCCCTCCCGCACCATACGGCTGAGACCGGCTATCACATCTTCACGGAGCGCCGCCATCTTCTTCCGGTCATTCACCACGGTGAACTGGACCTGCCTTGCATTGACCGCCGTCGGTGCGTACCAGGCCACCTCCAAAAGCCGCTGCAGCAATGCTTCATCGAGATTCTCCGGCAGATAGCGCCGCACCGAGCGGCGACCCCTTATAAGGATCTCTAATTCTTCGGGGGCGGGTTTATTCCCTGGCAATACGAGGCTCTCCTCCGGTTTGAGACCGAGAATGGAAACTGCCCCGGTGGGGCAGACCGCGAAACAATGCTGGCACCGGTAACACGAGGCCTCCTTGTCTGCCGCAATCCCGGGAAGGCCGTTCTCCATTTCGATGATGTGTGCCGGACAGTCTTCGGCACATTCACCGCAGCCCGTGCATTTCTGTTTATCAACGGTAAAAATAAGCATATAGATCTCCTTGTATCGTTTTAACCTGAGACTTTCGGCCCCTTCCACCCGTTTTCGCTTGACGGCGGGAAGGAACCGTCAATGCCGATTCAGCTCCGCATCAATAGGTGGCAGGATCTTCAGGTGGGAGTTCATTTTCATCGAATGGCATGATCTCCAGCTGGGTCATGATCGCCTCTATTGATGTCAGGAGTTCCCGATAGTCAAAGTCCGGCATTTCGTTATTGGAAGCATACTCTACAAGGTTATCAAAGGCAGGGTAATCAAATTGACCATCAAGGACGCCGGAACGGACAAGTACGGTATACAGAATTTTATCCTGCCGGAGGTCTTCACCTGGTGAAACCGTCAGTTTTGCCCTGTGGTCAGACACGGCTGCATACCACTCCATCCCGAAGACCACGGCATCATAGAGGGTCAGTATGCCGGCCGAGATTTTCCCCTGCCGAAGCCGTCTCCTGCCCGCCCTGATATGCAGACGTGCCCGCTGAAATGCCGCTTTTTCAGGCCCCAGTGCCTCTTCGTCCATCAGTCCGAAATGAGGCATGGCATCACTCCCCTTGTGAAACGTGATCAGTGCGGAGCATTCCGCATGGTCTCATCATATAATATCTTGCCGACCAGAAAGTCTGCCCAGCTGATGCCGATATCAGGTACTGTTGATTTGATCAGCCAGTCGGCCGGAGGTATCGCGCGCGCCATGATCTCGGCAATGCTGTAGTGGCCCATGAGGACCGTTCCATAGATTACGAGCAGACCGTTAAGGAGATATCCATAAACAACCGTCCTGCGTGACAGAAAGAGTCCGGTGACGACGATAACGTCAATCAGCGGCAGCAGGAATGCCAGAAATTTTGTGCTGTCCATAACATAGACTGACGGAATCGTCCTGTCCGGGACCATGAAGCGGTGTATCCGGTAATGGAGCATCATGCCCGATAGGGCCAGAAGCAGGAGCGCGGCCAGAAGAGCTCTTTTATTCATATTAGAAAGTAAACCTGACCATATGGCCGAGGTACAGGGTAAGCAGGACAGCGGCAATATGGAGTATCCACCAGCCCGGCCTGTAGCGCATGAAATACTGAAGCACGGCTATTTCCAGAGAATATGCCCGAGGGCGTATACGGCGGCGATCCCGAGGACATGGATTACCCACCAGCCGGTGCTGAGAAAGGATGCCTTCCGCGTCACATTTTCACTTGCCATTTTCTTCTCCCCCGTAGAGCATATGTCGTACCTTATCATATCCACACAGGGCGGAGCAAGACCGGTGATGAAACCTGAGAACCCGCTGCTATCAGGTTATATGCAAGACCTAAAACCAACCCCCCTCGGTCCCCCCTTATCAAGGGGGATGAACCCCGGCGGCGGCAGGCTCATGTAAGTCTTCCCTGATAAGGGGAGGTTTGGAGGGGTTTGGTGCAAAAGGTTAAACGCTGCCGACTACAGGTCTTTCGAGGGGCAGATGTCCCGGAGAACGCATTCTGCGTGCTTCGGTTTTCGTGCCTGGCATATATTTCTGCCATGCAGAACGAGCAGATGGGACAGGTTTGCCCATTCTTTCTGAGGCGTCAGTTCCATCAGGTCACGTTCGATTCTGACCGGGTCTGCATATGTTGAGAGGCCCAGTCTCTGGGAAAGCCTCATGACATGCGTATCGACCGCTATCCCTTCGTTGACGCCGTAGATCGTCGACAGCACAATATTGCCTGTCTTGCGGGCAACCCCTGGAAGCCTGATTATTTCGGCCATGGTTTGAGGGATATTTCCATTGAACTCCCTGAGCAGCATCTGAGCTGAGGCCTGAATATTTTTTGCCTTGTTGTTAAAAAAATTGACTGAACTGATGTCTTTCTGGAGCGTTTTTATCGGGGCATCGGCAAAAGCCTTGATCGTCGTATATTTATTGAAGAGAACGGAAGTCACCCTGTTCACCTGGGCATCTGTCGTCTGTGCAGACATGATCGTTGCCACCAGCAGCTCAAAAGGACTGCTGAAGTTTAACGCAGTCCGCGGTTGAGGGTATTCTTTTTTCAATTTTCTGATAATCTGGAGTAGTCTCTTTTTGCTTTCCAACGCGTTTCCTTCCTGTCCCGGGCTCCTCAGTTGCCATGCATCTTCTGTCTGCATTTTGTGATATTATACCAGCAATTGCAGTGAACACCAAGGGGGAGTCATATGGCTGAAATCGAATTGCCAGATCCTGAAGAACTCGAAGAGATGAGAGGGAAGACCTTCACCAAAAGGGTGGCGCTGACAACGGCGATTTTTGCCGTTGTTCTGGCAATTATATCACTGGGGGGCAATAATGCGATGAAAGAGATGCTGCTGGCACAGCAGCAGTCTTCCGACCAGTGGGCATTTTATCAGTCAAAGGTTATGAGAGAGCATATGTATAAGCTGCAGAAGCTTCAGTTCGAGACGAATCTTCTGGAAAGAAAGAAAACCATGTCCCCTGATCTGCTGCAGAGTTATACCGATACCATAAAAAAGCTGGGCGAGGAGGAAACCCGGTACCGGAAGGAAAAAAAGGAGATAGAGGCAGAGGCTAAGAGACTGGAGGCAGACCGCGATATCAATAAAAACAAGGACCCTTATTTCGATTATGCCGAGGTGCTTATCCAGATCTCGATCGTGCTGGCCTCCATCTCGATCCTGGCAGGTTCACCCCGGATTTTCTATGCTGCGGTCCTGTCGGCTGCCTGCGGGAGTCTATTGGGCCTGAATGGTTATCTGCTGCTGGTGCGCATTCCTTTTCTTCACTGAAGAGTAATAGTTAATGAATATATCCGGAGGACAAAAATACGGCATGGTCTCAAGAGACAAGAGAAAATTCAGAAGATACCAAAAGACGCGTGAGGTTCCGATCACCTTCAGAAACAGGGTGATCAGGGCCAGAATAGTCGACTATTCGCTGGATGGGGTCGGCGTACTCGTCGAAGGTTCTACTGTTATCAGCAAGGGCGATATTGTCAACATTACTATGAGCAACCCTGAAAATGCTGTCGGCGGGGAGGTTGTCTGGTCCTGCATCGAACCCGCCGGAGTCCGGCTGGGAGTGCGCACCAAGGGATTGTTCAGTGGACTGATTAATGATTTCAGGTTTGCGGACACACTGATAGGTCTCCACAGGAACAGGAAGACCGGCATCATGACTATTCAGTATGGTCCCGTAACCAAGAAGATATATATCCGCGACGGTGATATGATCTTTTCAGCCTCGAACCAGCAGGAAGACCGGCTTGGGGACGTTCTCCTGAAGCAGGGGAGGATAACCACTGAGCAGTATGACCGGACTGTTGAGGAGATGCGTAAGACAGGGCTGAAACAAGGGGTGGCACTGGTCAAGCTTGGCTATCTCAAACCACAGGAGCTCGTCCCGGTCATCAGGCAGCAGGTAGAGCAGATTATTCTCAGCCTGTTTACGCTGCAGGACGGCAGTTTTGAATTCAAGGAAACCCCGCTTCCTCCGGACGCAGTTATAACGCTGAAGCTCTCCCCTTCAAACCTTATTTATTACGGGATACGGCGGATGGACAATACCGCTGACATGCTCTCTGAGCTGCCGGAACTGGGCAGCATTCCGGTGCTGTCACCAGATTCCGGGCAGCTTTTTCAGGACATTTCACTGGACAGCGCCGGCAGACAGGTGGTTGACCTGATTGATGGAAATAAAACGCTCGGCCAGATTCTCAAGTCAGTGGGGGTTAGTGAAGACGAAACCATCAAGGTGCTCTATGCCCTCTTCTGTGCGCGGCTTCTGCTTGTGCAGCCCCACACGGAGGCGGCTGCTCAAGCAGAAGCCGGGGAAGCCTCTGTTCAGGCGGATGAGGCGCCGGCGGACGCTGCCCGCTCAGGTGCTGACCCCTTTGATGCCGAGGGCATTCATATCCTGCATGCCGGCTGCAGGGAAACCGGGTATTATGAGGTGCTCGGTCTCACGAAGACGGCAACCTCTTCCGAGATAAAAAAAGCCTACTACACGGCTGCAAAAAAATATCATCCTGACATTCACTTCACGCTTGACGATGCCTCGGTCAAGGGGAAATTAAGTGATATATTCTCCTATATCTATGAAGCCTATGCGACCCTGTCGGTCCCGGAAAAAAGGCGCGAGTATGATGCAAAGAAGCAGGTCAAGGCAGAGGCAAAGGATGATAAGCAGACACAGGCCCGGAGAAAGTTTGCCGAGGGCAGGGCTGCTTTCAACAGCCGGATTTACCGGGAGGCTGAACTCCTCTTCGGCCAGGCAACCTATTTCGATAACAGGGTTGCCGTCTATCACTATTATTATGGACTTGCACTGCTCCGACAGAACAGAATGAAACCTGCAGTGAAAGCCTTCGAACGGGCAAGCGTGCTTGAACCTCTGAATGCTGATTATCCCACGGAGCTGGGGTTTGTTTTTCTGCAGCTGGGATTTCCTACGCGGGCGAGGAGTTTCTTCGAAAAAGCCCTCAAGATATCTCCGGGCCTGAAAAGGGCGGCAGAGGGCCTGACTGAACTTGCCGGGCGATAGGCAGTGCGCCGGGGCAGAGGCATTGCCGGATTTGACGCTTCAATTGTTATAATGAAACATGACTGAGAAGTTAAAGAGGGCACGCGAAGAGATACTGGCGGTCAGCGCGGCGGTTGGGAGTATCTATCTCGGGCTGTGTATTTATTCCTACTACCCGTGGGACCCTTCATTTCTCACGTTTACCAGTAACTCTGCGCGTAATTACGGTGGTGTGGTAGGGGCCTATCTCTCTGACGTCATCATGTCCCTGCTGGGGTATCCTTCATATGGTATCCCGATCCTGGTGCTGTTCCTCGCTGTGCGCGCAATGTTCATTCGTGAGCATGGCAGGACTCCATATGCGGGTTTTCTGCTTTTTTTCCTGTCAGCCTCCATTATGCTGGCCCTGCTTGGGGAGACCTTCAATTTCAGCTTTGCCATTAAACCGGGAGGATTGTTCGGATATTACAGTGCAGCATTTCTCGAACAGTACCTGTCTCAGCTTGGAGCGTACCTCGTTGGCATTTCCATGTTTCTATCGGCTCTTATTCTGGTAAGCCCGGTTCCGGTGAGCTCTCTGACTCTGCCCGGCATTGGTCTTGAAACATATGGGCGAAAGTCTTCAGAGGCAACGGTGCCGGCGAAAGGTATCCTGGATGAGGAGGATATTATCATCAGACCTGAACCGGAGGATCCTGAGCCTCAACTGCTTCCGGTTTCTGACGAACTCCCTCTCATTACCCGGTCGGTCGAGCGGCCGCAGCCTGCCAGACCGCAGACAGAACGGAAGCTCTCTTCCAAAGATGGCTACACTCTTCCTTCTCTTGACTTTCTGACCACGTATGACCTGTCCTCGGTGCGCGATACGGATGAAGATATACGGATTAACTCTGCAAATCTCAAGACGAAGCTGGCCGACTTTGATGTACAGGGAACGATCACCCGCATAGACCAGGGGCCGGTGGTGACACTCTATGAGTTCGAGCCTGCCCCGGGCATAAAGATTAACCGGGTGGTCTCGCTTGCGGACGATCTCGCGCTTGCCTTAAAGGCGCAGAGCATCCGCGTATCTCCTATTCCCGGCAAGGCTACGATCGGCATCGAGGTGCCGAACAAGAAAAGAGCAATCGTCTCGCTCAGGGATATTCTCGCCTCGGAGGAGTTTGGAAAGAACCAGTCGAAGCTGACCCTTGCACTGGGAAAGGATATCTCCGGCAGTCCGATAGTGGCGGACCTTGCCCGGATGCCGCATCTGCTGGTGGCCGGGGCAACCGGAGCAGGAAAGAGTGTCTCTATCAACTCCATGGTCATGAGCATACTTTATAAGGCGACCCCCCGTGAGGTGAAGATGCTGATGATCGATCCCAAGCTGCTCGAACTCTCGATTTATGAAAATGTCCCTCATCTGATTTCGCCGATCATCACCAATCCCAAGAGCGCCTCCGAAGCCCTCCGCAAGATGGTCTTCGAGATGGAGAGGCGCTACCGGCTGCTGGCTGAAAAAGGAGCCAGGAATATCGACGGCTTTAACAGCAAGGCATCGGAGGAAGAGCGGCTGCCATACATAATCGTGTTCATCGATGAACTGGCAGACCTGATGTTTTCGTCTTCCAAGGAAGTTGAAGATTCTATTGCACGGCTTGCCCAGATGGCGCGCGCCGCGGGTATTCATCTGATCATCGCGACTCAGCGGCCTTCGGTTGATGTCATTACCGGCCTGATCAAGGCGAATTTCCCGGCCCGGATATCGTTCAAGGTGTTTTCGAAGATCGATTCGAGGACTATTCTTGATTCACAGGGTGCTGAGCAGCTTCTGGGCAAGGGGGATATGCTCCTCCTGCAGCCCGGAGAGCGGCTGGTGCGTGTCCACGGGGCGCTGGTTACCGAAACCGAGATAAAATCGGTGACCGATTTCATCGCAGCACAGGGGAGACCGGACTATACCATATTTGAGGAGATACCGGTTGAGGCGCCTGTCTCTGACGAGCAGTCAGCCGAACGTGATGAGATGTACTACAAGGCGGTTGAATTTGCTGAATCTGTCGGTGAGATCTCGATTTCATCTCTTCAGCGCAAGTTCAAAATCGGATATAACCGTGCGGCGAGAATCATGGAGATCATGGGAGATGACGGCCTTGTCGGTCCTCCCAAGGGAGCAGGAAAACCAAGGGACTATATAGGGAGGCATAATTGACAATGGAACATGTACGCACGATGATCGTGGCACTGCTGACTCTGTTTGTATTCGCAGGGACGGGTATAGGCTCTGAGCCTGATGACAAGATTGGCAGGCTCCAGAAGGCTTACGAGGGGGTTACGGATATCAGGGGGAGTTTTACCCAGAAGAGTACGATCAAAGACCTCAAAAGGACCGATACCTATAAGGGTGATTTCTTTATAAAGCCGCCGCTGAAGATGAAATGGGTTTACCGGGGGAATGCGGCACAGGATATTATTGTCAACAACGAGTCCATATTGATTTTCAAAAAGGGTGAGAGTCAGGCTTACCGTGCACGGTTTGATAAAGATACTTATGGCCAGACTCCGGTTGCCCTTCTCGGCGGGCTTGGCAGGATAGCAGAGGAATTCACGATTACCGTTAAGGGGAATGAGCTCACGCTGAAGCCGCGCAACGCCATGGGGACGATAACCTCTATCCGCATGGTCCTGACCAGCGAGGGATTTCCGATCAAAGCGTTTACTATTTATGACAGCCGTTCAAATGTGATCGAGATAGAGCTGAGGGACACCAGGGTGAACACCGGACTGAAGGACAGCCTTTTTGACCTGTCGGTCCCAAAGGGAGTCAGCATCTTTGATCAGGGCCTTTGAGTGCGGCTGAGCAGTCTTTTGTTTTTTGGTGAATACCCTTTTTTTTGTGTCATAATATACAATGAAAATTAAGGAAATCTGCCTTGCAACTCTGCTCCTGCTTCTGTCTGCCTGCACCGGTTTGCGTCATGAGATTCTGACCGAAACCGGACCGCAGCACCGCTTTGAGGCTGACTATTACTATATGCTGGGTTACGAGGCGTTTATTTCCGGCGATTGGGATAACAGTCTTGCCAACTATAAACAGGCTCTCGAGTTCGACCCGAAATCGCCGTATCTCAAGGCCCAGATCGGACATTTTCTACTTCGGAAAGGCGATATTCCCGGGGCTTTGTCGATGGCTGCATCTGCATTGGGGGACCACCCTGACCACATCCGGATTCTTATGCTCCAGGCCGAGATCCTGGACAGTCAAAAACGGGGCAAGGAACTTGCTGAAATCCTTGATCGGATCAGAAAACTGTCGCCTGAGGACCCGGAAGTTATGATGTTTGTCGGGAAGGTTTACTACAACAACGACCTGGTAGAGGATGCCCTTGACGCTTTCAACAAGGTTGTCCAGAAGGACCCTGACGAATTTGTTGCCCTCGATTATATCGGGTCAATCTACCTCGACCGGAAGGAGTATACCCGTGCAGAAGAATATTTGAAAAGGGTGCTTGAGATCAGGCAACTTGAGGGAGTCTATTTCAAGCTGGGAATCATCAGGGAGATGCTGGAGCGCTATCCCGAGGCCCTTGCTGACTACGAGACCACGCTGCGACACAACCCTCTGCACCGGCAGGCCCGGGAGCGGATTGCTCAGATTTATGTGAAACAGAAGTCGCTCGGGAAGGCGATTGATGAGTTTCTGATCCTCAGCAGCCAGCAACCCGAAAATGTTGATATGCATGTTCGGCTGGGCCTGCTCTACTACGAAACCAGGGCCTTTGAACGCTCCCTCGACGAGTTCAGAACGGCGCTGGCAGGCGGTTCTGAAAAAACGGCTGTCCGTTATTATCTGGCTCTGGTACTCGAAGAAATGGACCGTTTCGACGAGGCGCTGGCCGAATTCAAAAAAATAATCATACAGGAACCCAAAAACGTCAATGCCTTTTTGCATCTGGCCATTATTTATTCAAAACAGAAAAAGGATGACGAGGCGATCAAAATGTTCGAGGAAGTCCTGGCGTTCGACAAAGACAAACCCGAGATTTTCCTCTCTCTGGCCATGGCCCATCTCCGGACCAAAGCCTATGTAAAGGCAGAGGCAGTACTCCTGGACGCCATTGTACGGTTTAAAGACAATGAGGAACTCTATTTTAATCTGGCTATGGTATATGACAAGGCCGAGCGGTTTGATGCCATGGTCGGGGCTTTGAAAAAAACACTTGAGCTGAACCCGAGGAATGCGGATGCTTTGAACTACCTGGGGTACTATTATGCTGACAAGAATATGAACCTTCAGGAGGCCAGGGAGCTGATTGAGCGCGCTCTCGCAGTAAAACCTGACAATGGGTATATACTTGACAGCTATGGGTGGGTCCTCTACCGCTTGGGGAATTTTGAGCAGGCGATCGAGCAGCTCGAAAAGGCGGTGACCATAACCACCGAGGACCCGATGCTTTTTGAGCATATGGGGGATGTATATCATGCGTTGCATAAGAGGGAAAAGGCATTGGAACATTGGCGGCGGTCCTTGAAAAACCATGAGAAGGAAGAGGGGCTGAAGGAGAGAGTCGAAAAGAAGATACAGGAGTTTGAAAAAAACAGGTGATCGTTGTTAAGGCTCCGGCCAAGATCAACTGGTTCCTCCAGGTTGCCGGGAGAAGAGACGATGGGTACCATGACATTATCAGCATCATGCAGAGCATCAGCCTGCATGACACGCTTGTTTTTGAGGAGCACGGGACTCTGGAACTCGCCTCCGCAATGGATCTTCCTGCCAGGGAGAACCTGGTCTACCGCGCTGCAGAGCTTCTGCAGGAGGCTGCGGGCTGCAGCCACGGCGCCCTTATAACGCTTCAGAAGAGCATTCCCTCAGCCGCCGGGCTCGGCGGAGGCAGCAGTGATGCAGCGGCGGCTCTCATCGGTCTCAACAGACTCTGGAAGCTGGGTCTCCATGATCAGGAACTGAGGACTTTAGGTTCAAAACTCGGTTCTGACATCCCTTTCTTTATTGGTCCACCCTGCGCCCTGGTAGCGGGAAGGGGAGAAAAAGTGACCCCGCTGCCTGCGGGAAGCGTTCGTTCCCATGCCCTGCTCCTGTTAAAACCTGATATAGGGATCGCAACTGCCTGGGCCTACGGAAATTACAGAATGTTGACAAAAAAAACAGTCGATATTAAACTATTCTGTCAAGCTCTTGGCCGGAGTGATTTCAGTACTCTGAAGCGGTTGGCGTTTAATGATCTTGAAGATGCGGTCATCTCCCGGTATCAGGTGATTGCCGCCCTTAAAGCGAGGCTGCTGGAACAGGGTGCAGAGTTCTCGCTTATGAGCGGGAGCGGGTCCACGGTTTTTGGTGTCTTCAGATCGCCGGAGGATGCCCGCAGGGCGTCGGAAAGTTTTACTGACACCTGGTCGTGTGCAGCTGACACGATCGTCGATGGAGAACAAGGATAATATATTGGGGCGTCGACAAACGGCAAGTCAGGAGATTTTGGATCTCCCATTTGGAGGTTCGAATCCTCCCGCCCCAGCCACAGAGCGTCGGCTGTTGAAAAAGATAGAATAGACGGATTTTTTGCGAGGCCGTCAGGAGAGGAGTTGTGAACAACATTATGCCCCAGGGATTACGACTTTTTACAGGGACAGCCCATACTGGCCTGGCGCAGGAGGTTGCTGCGTGTCTTGGTGTCAGTCTTGGGGATGCAACCGTCTCCCGTTTCAGTGACGGCGAGATTATGGTCCGATTGAATGAAAATGTCAGGGGTTCGGATGCCTTTGTCGTCCAGCCGACCAGCATGCCGGTCAATGATAACCTTATGGAGCTTCTGCTGATTGTGGATGCGCTCAAGCGGGCCTCGGCAAGCAGGATTACGGCGGTTATTCCGTATTACGGATATTCGAGGCAGGACAGAAAAGTGCAGCCCCGCGTACCGATCTCGGCAAAGATGGTGGCAGACCTGGTGACGGCAGTCGGTACCAACCGTGTCCTGACTGTTGACCTGCACGCAGGCCAGATTCAGGGTTTTTTCAACATCCCCGTGGACAATCTTTACGCGGCGCCGGTCCTGCTGGATTACATAAAAAACAAGTATGATCAGGACAACCTGGTTATTGTGTCGCCGGATGCAGGCGGCGTTGAACGCGCCCGCTCTTTTGCGAAGCGCCTGAACTGCTCGATTGCGATCATCGACAAGCGCAGAGAGAAGGCGAATGAGTGCGAGATCATGAATGTCATCGGTGATGTGATGGGCCGCGATACCCTGTTGCTGGATGACATGGTCGACACTGCCGGAACCATGGTTCAGGCAGCTTCAGCCCTGAAAGGCAAGGGTGCCAGGAGAGTCTCTGCCGCCTGCACGCATGCCATTCTTTCGGGCGCCGCGGTGGAACGCATCAATAATTCGGCTATCGAAGAAATGATCGTGACGAATACCACCCCGCTGAACAGCAAACAGGAGCATTGCGGCAAGCTGACCGTTTTGAGTATTGCGTCTCTGCTTGGCGAGGCGATCAAAAGGATCAATGAGGAGTCATCAATAAGTTCACTTTTTGTTTAGGCCGTTGGCTTAATGAATACCGAGCAAGTCCCAGCCTGTAAAAGGCGAGACGAATAAAGAGGAGGCAACATGGAAAAAGTTAGTTTGGCAGCTGAAAAAAGAGAAGAACACGGGAAAGGGGCTGCACGCACCCTGAGAAGGGCTGGCATGATCCCGGCTGTTCTTTATAGAGAGGGCAGGGCACAGTCGATCAAGCTCAACAGGAAGGACCTTGCAAAGCTTATCAACACCGTGGCAGGCGAGCAGGTGATGGTTGATCTTAATTTTACCGACGGCGACAGGAAGTTGGCGCTTCTGAAGAATTTCCAGGTAGACCCGTTGAAGAGGGAGTTGCTCCATACAGATTTTTTTGAGGTCTCCCTTACTGAGAAAATCAGGATTACGGTCCATGTCTCAACAACCGGCGAGCCGATTGGGGTAAAGAGGGATGCCGGCATACTGCAGCATGCCCTCAGGGAAATCGAAATAGAGTGTCTGCCTGATAATATACCCGCCAAGATAGTGGTCGATATATCTAAATTTGAACTTGGCCAGTCTCTTCATGTCAGCGATCTGAAACTTGGTGAGGGCATTAAGCTGATTACCGATCCCCATGATGTTATCATAACGGTGATTGCACCGGCTGTTGAGGCGGCAACAACTGCCGAGGCTGCGGTCGTTGCTGAGCCGGAGGTTGCCAAGAAAGGCAAGAAGGAAGAGGCAGGCGCAGAAAAGAAGGAGAAATAATTTTTGTGGCTTGTTGCCGGGCTCGGTAATCCGGGTAAGAAATACTCGTGGACCCGGCATAATATCGGGTTCCTGGCCCTGGAGGAGATCATTGGTCGCCTCGGCCTGGAATTTCGTGAACGGCCTGGATATAACATATGCAGCGGCTCCATCGGAGATGAGAAGGTCATCTTCCTGGAGCCGTTGACGTTTATGAACAGAAGCGGCAGTGCGGTCCGGGAAATTCTCAGTAAAAACAGTATAGTTCATGAAAATATTATAGTAATACACGATGATCTTGATCTCGACTGCGGCAGGCTTAAGATCAGAAAAAAAGGTTCCTCCGGGGGCCATCGAGGTGTCGAGTCTATTATCCAGAATATCGGCGGCAACGCCTTCATCAGGGTCAAGATCGGGATCGGGCGTGACCCCCTGATGCTTACCGAGGACTATGTCCTCTCAAAGTTCAGAAAAAATGAGCTTCCCGAAATTAAAGAAGTGATCGTTGCGGCGGCGGATGCGGTGGAATGCATTGTCAAGGAAGGTGCCGACAAGGCCATGAACAGGTTCAATCCTGTGGCAGGGAAATAGTCTTTAGCGGTTTTTCGATATAGGAAGCCTGATTCTCCCGTTTTCTCTGAGCAATAAAGCATTTCATCGGCCTCTCTGACCGTGTTTTCGGCAGAGTTTCGTTTTATAGTGTCAACGCGGCCTTTTTAAGATGCCGTTATTCTTGACTAATCATGGGGTTATGAGATACATTAATTGCTATGAAATATTTCATTGCGGCTAACTGGAAGATGAACAAGACGATTTCCGAGACACGGGAGTTTCTTGAAGGCTTTATCCCTATGGTCAAGGATATTACTGATATTGATATCGTTATTGCGCCCCCGTTTACAGCATTGTCGGCGGCGCAGGACGGGATGAAAGGAAGCAATGTCCTGCTGTCATCCCAGGATATGTTCTGGGAAGAGAAGGGGGCCTATACCGGTGAGGTTGCACCGGCCATGCTGCTCGATGCAGGTTGCCGTCACGTGATCATCGGTCACTCGGAGCGGAGACAGTATTTTCACGAGGACGATACCGTTGTCAACAGGAAGGTCAGGGCCGCTCAGAAGGCGGGTCTTGGCGCGATATTCTGCGTCGGGGAATCGCTTGATGAACGCGAGGCAGGCAAGACTTTCGAGGTGATCAAGAGCGAGGTCGAGCAGGGTCTTGCTGAGGTGAGTCCTGACAATCTCGTGGTTGCCTATGAGCCGATATGGGCAATCGGCACAGGGAAGACCGCATCAAACGAACAGGCCCAGGAGGTCCATGCTTTTATCAGAAAAACACTGGCAGGTCTTTACAGCGGCAAGGCCGATACAATCAGGATTCTCTACGGTGGGAGCGTTACGCCTGAAAATGTCGATAGTCTGATGGCCTGTCATGATGTCAACGGTGCTCTGGTGGGCGGTGCAAGCCTGAAGCCCGAGAGTTTTTATAAGATCGTATCATTTAAAAAGGAGAACTGATGCTTACAACGTTGCTTTTGATTGTTCATGTTATTGTCTGTCTGTTTATGATTTTTATTGTCCTTATACAGAGCGGTAAAGGTGCCGAGCTTGGGGCAGCTTTTGGCGGATCCGGCCAGACGCTTTTTGGTGCACGGGGAGCGGCCACGGTTCTGGGCAAATTGACAACCGGTGCAGCGATTGTCTTCATGCTGACGTCCTTGGTGCTGGCGGTAGTCACAACCAAGGGAAGTTCCGTGGTGACCTCAGGACCGGCCAGGACTCAGGGAGTTGACCCGAAAAAGAATATTCCTCAGGCCCCGGGGGCCAGCGGCCCGATACAGGGTGCGCAGCCAGGACAGCAGTCTGCTCCGGCTACCCCTGCTCCGGCAGCACCTGCCAAATAGTAAAAGAACTTGTTGATAATTGGCCCGGTTTTCCCTGTGGAGAACCGGGCCTTTTTAATACTCGCCTGTATCCTTAGCTTCGACTACGCCGCGGAATATCCTCTGGACCCATATCTGATACGCAACAACTACGGGAATAAAAATCAGGGCAACGATTGTCATAACCATGAGTGTATAGCTGCCTGAGGCAGCATTGGCGATGTTCAGACTGTAATTCGGGTCCAGGCTGGATGGCAGCAGGCGGGGGTATAGTCCGACAACCCCGAAGAATATAAAAAAGAGCACGGTCAGGCATGAGGCAAAAAATGCCCCGGTATAGCCTGCTTTTGCAAGATAAAGCCTGCCGGTAATCAGTGATGCTACAGCAGCAGCCGGAAGAATAGACAGCAAGGGGCTGTGCATGTAGTTCAGGTACAGGTCTGTGCGAAAGTGTGTTGCCGGAAGAAATATTGCAGCCGCAAACAGAAGTCCTGCCCATAGTTTTGAGCCAAATCCAGCTGCACGCAATTGCAGGGTTCCTTCTGTTTTCATTGCCAGGTAGACTGACCCGTGCATCAGGAAGAGCAGGAGAAAGAGTATACCGGTAAGCATGCTGTAAGGATTCAGCAGCGTCAGGAGATTGCCGTGATAACCAGTGGCGTCGAAGGGCAGACCCTGAAATATGTTGCCGAAGGCCACACCGAACAGCAGGGAAGGGAGGGCACTGCCAAGGAAAAGGGCGGTATCACAGGCCTGTTGCCAGCCCGGCAGCTCTGTCTTTCCCCTGAACTCAAGTGCGACCCCTCTGAATATCAAGGCAAAAAGAATAAACAGCAGCGGGAGGTAGAGGTAGCTGAACATGAGGGCATAGGCAGCAGGAAAGGCTGCAAATGTGACGCCTCCTGCGGCAATAAGCCAGACTTCGTTTCCGCTCCAGACCGGACCAATGGTGCGGACGATGAGCCGCTTCTCCGGTTCATTTCTGCCCAAAAAAAGAACCAGCATCCCGGCGCCAAAGTCGTATCCGTCGAGCATGAAATAAACAGCCCAGAGTATTCCCCAGAGCATGAACCACAGAGTCGGAAGATCCATACTATACCTCCCGGTCCTGTGTAAGTCTCCCGGAGTTAATGATTACTGCCGGGTGCTGTTCCGGCCCCTTCCGGGCGCTCGTTACCAGGAGATAAAGATCTATGGCTGCAAGCATCCCGTAAACAAGGGTGAACCCGGTCAGCGATATCCAGACATCAAGCGGCGATATTGAGCGCGAGACCCCGTCTGCAGTTCTGAAGACGCCATAGACGAGCCACGGTTGCCGTCCTACCTCGGCAACAATCCAGCCCATCTGACCTGCGATATATGGCAGAGGGATGGCATAGAGCATGATCCTGAGAAACAGCGGCTGAGAGGTGAGGCTGTTTTTCAGGGCTTTGACGACTGCGGTAAAGGACAACAGGATAAAGAGCATGCCGAGAGCTGCCATACCCCTGAAGCTCAGGAAGGTCGGCAGGACCGGCGGCCTGTCATTCTTTGCAAACTCTTTCAGCCCGGTCACCACAGCCTTGCTGTCATGGTGGGCAAGCAGGCTGAGCATGCGCGGGATGCCGGCAGCAGCGACTGCATTCCTCTCGTTTTTTTCATCGGGGATCAGAAGAAGGTTATAGGGTGCTGCCCGTTGTGTCTCCCAGACCGATTCCATGGCAGCAAACTTTGCCGGCTGGACCCGGGCTATCTCGATAGCATGGAAATCTCCGGCAGCAAAGACAAGCAAAGAACTGACAAAGCCGAAGATGGCGGCGATCCGAAAAGAACGGCCGAAAAATGCGGTCTCGTTTTTTTTCAGAAGGTGCCAGGCTGCAATGCCCATAACAAAGAAGGCTGCAATGACATAACCGGAAAAGAGTGTATGGAAAAATTTGATAATCCCATAGGGGTTGGTGAGCAAAGCGACAAAATCGACCATTTCAGCCCGTCCATTTCTCAGGACATACCCGACCGGGTGCTGCATCCATCCGTTTGCTAGGAGGATCCAGAGGGCTGAGAGATTCGTGGCGAATGCAACGAGCCAGATCGAGAGTGCATGGATTTTTTTTGAGACGCGGTCCCAGCCAAAAACCCAGAGGCCTATAAAGGTAGACTCGAGAAAAAAGGCGACGGTAGCCTCGATCGCCAGCGGCGCGCCGAAGATGTCGCCCACGTACTTTGAATATTCTGCCCAGTTCATGCCGAACTGGAATTCCATTGTAATGCCGGTGACGATGCCCAGGGCAAAGTTGATCAGGAAGAGCTTTCCCCAGAATTTCGTCATCCTGAGATACTGCGGATCACCGGTCCGCACATAGCGCGTTTCCATAAAGGCCACCAGCACCGACAGCCCGAGTGTCAGGGGCACAAAGATGAAATGGAACATGCTTGTCACGGCAAACTGAAGCCTGCTTAAGGTCAGTACGTCCATCACATTTCCTTCATGATTGGGTTATATTGCTCATACATCATGGCAAATTATGATTTTGAAATCAATAAAATTAAGATTATTTAACTTGACGCCCGGAGATTGAGCCTCTTATGCTAAAATACAGCATAGATATAGTAGGCAGCATGAGGACCAATACTGTATTTAGTGTTGTTTGTGCTCTGGAGCAATGAAATATTTGCCAGGCATATATTATGCTAATCAATATATCAGACGTAAATAATTCAAGAGACATCATGAGGATAAAAGGATGAAACGATTCAACCTGGCGACACTTTTTCTGCTGTTCATATTAGGTACAGTACCTTCAGTGCAGGCAGCCATAACTGCACTGGACGGGTTCAATCCCAATCTGAACGGAGATATTTCTTCTATAGCTGTCCAGTCAGACGGCAAGATATTGGTTGGTGGACGCTTCACCAATAATATCGTACGTTTGAATCCGGATGGATCCGTGGATGCAAGCTTTAATATGCGTACCATTGGCGGCCCGGTGGAAACAATAACGGTGGTTAAGTCTGCCGGAGGCAGAGATACTATATATATCGGTGGTGGTTTTACGAGCATTACCATAGTAAATCCGACCACTTTGGCAGAAACATCCGCGGTGCGTAATTATATTGCAAAACTGAATCTGAAGAATGACGAGAATTGGAGTCTGGATACGGCCATTGATGCCTTTAATCCGAATGCAAACAGCGACGTATATGCAATTGCAGTACAGACGGATGGCAAGATTGTTATTGGAGGGGCCTTCACAAAAGTAAATGCGGTGGACCATATGCATCTGGCGAGACTTACCGCTGCCGGTGTTCCGGACGGGGCGTTTGCCCAGACTAACGGCGACGTGTACACCATTGCCCTGCAGGTTGACGGATCAATGCTGATCGGTGGTGCGTTTTCGACGATCAGTCAATCATCTTCAGCTGTGCCGGCGGCAGTTGCACCTCTCGGTGCTTCTGTGGACAGACGGAGACTTTCTCCTGCTGCCACGGCATCCCAGGCTCTTGCCACAGGTTCCATTACCCCCAACGCGATCTTCAAAGGTATCGCCCGTTTAACGCCGGCCGGGACCTTCGACACTACTTCATTTACATCAGCTCAGCTGGGAGATTTTGCAGGCCTTGGAGCTGTTTATTCCATCGTGGTCCATCCGGATGGGCACGTCATTTTTGGCGGTGATTTTTCTATCACCAAGGATGCAACGACGATAAATAACCTGGCCCGTACAACATTCAATGGCATTCTCGATAAGGCGTTTAACCCTGCCCCAAACAGCATTGTCATTAGTATTGCGATTCAGTCTGACGGGAACTTACTTGCCGGAGGCGCGTTTTCTGGCAATCTAGCAAGGATTAACCGTAGTTCAGGCAGCCTTACACCACTTGGTTCAGGTTTCTCAGATCCCATTATCGGTCCTGCTGTTGTCTATGCTGTTGAGGAACAATTTGACGGCAAGATTCTTGCCGGAGGTTCATTTGCGGCAGTCGGTACTGCAGTGCGAAATAATCTTGCCCGGTTTTATCCTGATGGAGTTCTGGAAACAGATTTCGACCTGGCTGGTGCTGTCACGGGAGAGATATATGCAGTCAAAGTTCAGCCCGGTGGCAAGGTTTTGATTGGGGGCCGGTTTACCTCTGTGGCAGGAGAGCCCCGGACGAATCTTGCCCGGTTTAACAGCGATGGAAGCCTCGACGCACTTGCGACGTTTGTGGACGGACCGGTCTATGCCCTGGAACTTGATTTGGACCAGAATATTTTAGTGGGCGGGTCCTTTACCTGTGTCGGCTCCGGGGCTGATAGTTGTACCACCAGAAATAACGCAGCTCGACTGGATCCGGACGGAATCCTTATTTCATTTAATCCGAATGTCAATGGTACTGTTTATGCCATAAGAGTCCAGGCAGACGGAAAGGCACTGCTCGGCGGAAAATTTACTACAGTCAACAGCGTGCAGAGAAATAATCTTGTCCGGCTGGATACCGGTACCTGGACTCCAGATCTGTTGTTTTATCCGAGTATAAATAACACGGTCCGCGCTATTGCAGTTCAGGGTGATGATGGAAAGATTGTTATCGGTGGGTCTTTCGGGTCTATCCTGTCGGGAGGTATAACTTCGCCCAGGAATCTTTTGGCCCGGCTCGATAGCGCGACGGGACTGGTTGACAGCTCCTTTATCCCTATTGTGACCGGAACTGTTGTTAATGCTATTGCCATCCAGGCAGGGGGGAAGATCATATTTGGCGGAAGTTTCTCTCAGGTATATGACGGCTCGAATGTTGCGCAGAGCAGAAATAATACAGCCAGATTGGATACTACAAACTGGAAGGCTGACAGCTTTAATCCTGATGTGACCGGAACGGTCAATGCGATTACCCTTGATAAGGCTGGCAACGTCAACGATCCGGCCGACGATCTTATCTACCTTGGCGGAAGTTTTACGCGGGTAGGGGGAGTTTCAGGGACTGATCTCAATAATTTTGCCCGTATCGATGACTCCGGCATACTGACCGGGGCTGCCACCCCTTCGGTGAATGCAAGTGTCAACGCCCTTGCAATGGATGGAAGCAATGTTGTTCTGGGTGGAGCATTTACTGTTGTAGCCGGAGTGGCTCGTCCGTTTGTGGCCAGGCTCGACTCGGCGGGAGTTGTCTCAGACCTCAACAATCCGGGCAATGGTCTTGTTAAAGCGGTTGCCTTCCAGGCGGACGGAAAGATGCTGGTGGGTGGTACCTTTAGCAGCATAGGTGGGCAGTTGCGTAGCCTGATAGCCCGCTTTCATGTTAACGGAACACTTGATGATACATTTACACCGGTTGTCCCTGGGACATCGGTTAATGCGATAGCTGTGCAGGAGGACGGGAATATATTGGTGGGTGGTCAAAATGCTGCAAACTTGTTACTTGTCAGGTATACCCCGTCCGGTGCATTGGATACATTCACCCATGGTTTGAGCGGAGAATCTGTCAATGCCATAGCTGTCCAGCCGGATAATAAAATACTGGTTGGTGGTGCGATTACAGGGCTCATAGTCAGGCTCGATTCCACGGGCGCTTCAGACTCCGGCTTCACACCTGCTTCGGTGGCGGGGACGTCAGTAAATGCGATTGCCCTGCAGACGGATGGAAAGATACTGCTCGGGGGAGACCTGAGTAATCCGCTGGTGCGCCTCACTTCGGCAGGGGCTGCTGATATTGACTACCTTCTGCCGGCCGGATCTGTGGTTCATGCGCTATCGATTCAGTCAGACGGACTGCATATCCTGGTGGGCGGATCGTTCTCCTTGGGGTTGGGAGTTGCCAACCTTATCCGCATACCAACTGCCGGCGGGAGCAACGATCTGTCGGTTTATCCGAATAACGCGGTAAAGTCCATAGCCCTTGCTGCGGATGGCAGCTTCTTTGTCGGCGGCGACTTTACACAGATTGGTGCCGCGTCCCGGCCGTATATTGCGCGGCTGAAGAGTACGGGAGCTCTTGACCCCGCCTTTGATCCTGCTCCTGACCAGGCGGTGACTGCTGCCGGTATTCAGCCGGATGGCAAGGTGGTTATTGGCGGGTCATTCCTTGCGGTAAGCGGGACTCCGCGTTACGGCCTTGCAAAGCTGGTCAATGTGGGTTCCGCAGGAGCATCTCTGGATGTTCCTGACATTACCCAGATCACCTGGAGCCGGATGGGAGGGCTTCCCGAGGTGAGCAGGGTTGTCTTTGAAACATCTCCTGATGACCTTCCTGCCAGTACCTGGACAACAGTTTCAGCCTCTGCCACGAGGGGCACCAATACGTGGTCCCAGATCGGATTATCTCTTGAACAGAACAAGTCTTTTTATCTGCGTGCGCGTGGTTATATTATTGGTGGTGAGAATGGGGGTAGTATATCAGTTGTCGAAATGAAGAACCAGGTTTATCTGCCTGCCAAGCCAATCGTGACAACCGACAACGTTAACCCGACAAACCCCTTCTTTGCAGAGCTCAAAGGTACGGTCAGCAACGCGCC
>PNOC01000006.1 GCA_013824615.1 Thermodesulfovibrio sp. | reverse complement strand
CCTTTTTTTGTTCCTGAAGGCAAACAGTACAGAGGCCCGGTTGCCGAGACGCCGGAGTATTTGTGGGAACAGGCCTATATGGAGGTCAGGACTCCTAAAGGCATCAACTGGTCAAACTGGGTCATCACGGCTGAGAGTGTTACCCTTCCGGTGGAGCATATTGCCAGGTCTGCAACCCTCGGGTATGTATACACCAAGAATGATCTGGATGCGGTGATCCGCTGGGAGATCCTCTACCTTAAATTCGGGGATGACTATTATCCGCCCCTCTCGCTTCAGGTGGCGCGGCTGGCCCTGGGGATAGCGCCCAAAGACGTTATTGTATACGGCGGAGCCGGCCTGCAGCTGGGGTCCCGGTTTATTCCTACCGACCTGAGCGGCAGGGTTCTTATTAATTATGCAGGCAGGGAGCGCACCTATCCCTACATTTCCGCGTCTGATATTTTAAAGGATCCGCAGGCTGCCAGGCGTCTGCAGAACAGAATTGTTCTTGTAGGCACATCGGCGCTGGCCACATACGATCAGAAGATAACCCCTCTGTCCACCGATACTCCGGGCGTGGAAAAGAACGCCAATGTGGTCAGCAATATTATCAATAATGATTTTATAAGGCCGAGTCCGGGCATCATGGAGATCGTCGTGATTGTGGTCACGGGTCTTTTCCTCGGACTGCTGCTGCCGAAGCTGAGGGCGCTGTTCAGTTCGCTGGTAGCAGCTGGTTTTGTTCTCCTGTATCTGGTTATCAGTGCTGCGCTGCTTATTTATGCCAATCTCTGGGTGAATCTCCTTTACCCCACACTGAACATGCTCTGCATTGCCGTGGTCCAGACAGGGATGAGGTTTTTTTATGAGGAGCGCCAGGCGCAGGAGATACGGAGGATATTTTCGAGCTATGTATCTCCCAAGATCGTGAAGGAATTGATTGAACACCCGGAAAAGGCAAAACTCGGTGGGGAACGCAAAATGGCAACAATCCTTTTTTCTGATGTGATCGGGTTTACCAGTCTTTCAGAAAAGAGAGAGCCTGAAGATGTGGTAGCGCTCCTGAATGAATACTTTGAGGAAATGACAGAGATCATCTTCAAGTGGGAAGGGACTCTCGATAAATTCGTGGGTGATGAGATCATGGTCCTCTGGGGTGCGCCGCTCGATCAGCCTGATCATGCAGAGCGTGCGCTCCGGTGTGCACTCGACATGTCAAGAAAGCTGGACGAGATGCGCTCGGACTGGGCCGGGCGCGGGGTGGAAGGACTCGACTGCGGCATAGGGATCAATACCGGTGAGGTTGTTATAGGGAACATCGGTGCGCTGGGGAAGAAGATGGACTACACGGCTATCGGCGACCACGTAAACCTCGCTGCCCGGGTTGAGAAACTGACCCGGCAGTATGGTACAAGAATCCTGATTACCGGGAACACCTACCGTGCCGTGAAGCCCGAGGGCACCGCAATAACCGGACAGGACAAAAGAGAGTGGGTCTTTTTTTCAGAGCTGGGTACCGTTCGGGTTAAGGGAAAAGAGCAGGAGGTAATTATTTACGGATGCCGGGATGAGCAGGGAGAGGCGTCTTTAAAATAAACCAGAGAGGCAGGGACCTCCGGGGTCCCTGCCTCTCTGGAAAAAATCAGTTACGCTGCAGTCAGTACGTTGAGCGCTTTCAGTCTTGTCGGATGCTTCAGCTTCCTGAGGGCCTTGGCCTCAATCTGCCTGACCCTCTCCCGTGTAAGTGAAAGATGGCGGCCGACCTCTTCAAGCGTATGATCCCGGTCAAACCCTATGCCGAAACGCATCTTGATGACCTCGTTCTCCTTTGGTGTCAGCGTATGGAGAAGCTGGAGTATCTGGTCCGTAAACTCGCTCTTCTCTGCATTGGCAATAGGGGACGGACTATTGGTGTCGGCAATAAAGTCCTCGAGGCTTGTGTCTTCATCACCCACCGGTGTCTGTAGCGCGATCGGGTCCTGTACTGCCCGGAACACCTCTTCAACCTTACGCGGAGACACTCCCAGGCTTTTGGCGATTTCATCGTTGTTCGGTTCCCGGCCCAGCTGTACCGTAAGGTCCCGTGACGTCTTGACGACCTTGTTGTAGAACTCCATCATATGTACCGGGACCCTGATCGTTTTGGTCTGATCAATCAAAGCCCTGGTCATGGCCTGCCGTATCCACCAGGTGGCATAGGTACTGAATTTGAATCCTTTTTCATATTTGAATTTATCGACGGCGCGCATGAGACCGATATTGCCCTCCTGAATAAGATCCAGAAGTGAAAGCCCGCGGCCGATATAGTTTTTCGCAATGTTAATCACCAGCCTGAGGTTGTGGGTAATCAGCTCTTCCTTCGCATCATTCACCAGCAGGCGTGCTTTTGCAATACGGTTTGCCTGTTCCCGAAGTTCCTGCATCTTCAGCCCCGTCTCTGCCTCAAGCAATTTATAGACCGCCTGGACTTCTTTTGCAAGCAGGGTAAGCTTTTCAGGGTTCTGCCCCTTTTTCTTCTTTTCAAGTATCTGGCGTTGCAGGTCTTTCAGGGATCCGTGACGGGCTATTTTCCTGTCCGCATCTCTTAGTTCCTGCAGCAGGTCCTCCATGATATCAAGGCTCTCGCCAATTGCCTTTAAAGCAACCTCATCCCCATCGACCTCGTCAGTCTCTTCAGTCGTCTGGGTCATCTCTTCGGCCAGGGCTGACTCTATCTTCCTATAAAAGGGCATGGGAGTAATTACCTCCCGGATAATGCCTTTTCCCTCTTCAAGCCTCTTGGCAAGTTCCACTTCCTCGGCCTTGGTGAGAATCGGGATATTGCCCATCGAGTGGAAGTAGGCCTGGACCAGATCTTCAGACTTTTCATGCTGAGGGTTCTCTTCCTCCACAAAGTCATCGTCTGCAATGTCGTCAGCAGGTGTGTCGACTACCGTCACGCCCATATCATCGAGCAGCTCGAGCAGCTCCTCCAGGTCATCCGGTGAATAGAACTCAGATGACAGGGCATCATTGATCTCTTCGTAGGTCAGGGAACCACGGCTTTTTCCCAGCTCAATTATATCTTCAAATACATCAGTTTCTTTCATCAGGCACCTCTTTATTCTTAATTTGTTATGAGTTTACTAGCTAAATGTGAAGATTTATTGAATTTGCGGACAAGTCCGCAAATTCATCGGAATACATGGAAAAAATATGAATAAGGAACAGCTGCTTTTACCATAACCAGCATTCTACCAAATAGTATCTATAGACTGCAACAATTATTTTTATTTACTTTTAACCGCTGGTAAAATAAGAGAAATCAGGTCCTGTTTGGTCAGGCGGCTTCATGCGTGCATGAAAATATCTTGTAATACGCAGGACACTGTTCTAGAATTGGTGAGTAACTCTATTATCAGGAAAGGACAGAGAATATGTCTACATGGAGATGTACGGTATGCGGCTATGAATACGACCCTGAGGTGGGGGACCCTGACGGCGGTATTGAGCCCGGGACCCCCTTTGATAGTATTCCCGACGAATGGGTATGCCCTGTCTGCGGTGCCTCAAAGGATATGTTCGAGAAGATTTAGGTTTTGCGCTATCTGAGCCCCAGCACATCCGGCATGTCATAGAGACCTGCGGGCTTTCCTGCGAGCCATAGCGCTGCCTTAAGAGCTCCCCGCGCAAAGGTGTCGCGGCTGGATGCCTTGTGCGTTATTTCGATCCTTTCGCCAAGACCGCCGAACATGACCGTATGCTCGCCGACGATATCTCCCGCCCGGACGGTCTGTATGCCGATCTCTTTTTTCGTGCGTGCCCCGATGATACCGTGGCGGGCATAAACGCCTACCTCCTCCAGGTCCCTGTTTACTGCTTTGGCAAGTACCTGGGCCATCTTGACGGCAGTGCCGCTTGGTGCATCTTTTTTCAGGCGATGATGGGCCTCGACGATTTCTATATCGTAATCATCACCCAGAACTTTGGCGACATCCTCCAGCACCTTCAGCAGGAGATTAACGCCGAGGCTCATATTTGAGGCCATCACGCACGGGATGGATTTCAGGAGCGGGTCCATCTCACTGAGGTCTTCTTTGGAAAAGCCGGTTGTCCCTATCACCATGGCCTTGCCGTGTTTCGCCGCAAGCTTCAGGTTCTGCCTGGTCGATTCTATCGAAGTAAAGTCTATGATCAGGTCAACCTGGCTGATGACCGCCTCCATTCCATCTGCAAGCGAAATTCCGGTCTCTCCCAGGCCCGCAATGCTCCCGATGTCCCTGCCGATGCGGTCATGTCCGCTTCTTTCGAAGGCAGCTGCCAGCTCAAGACCGTCATATTCCCTGGAGAGGGCGACTATTCTCGCACCCATTTTTCCTGCTGCTCCGGCCACCCCTATCCGTATCATGCTGTCCTCCTTATTATTCCTTTACTGTTCTTCTTCTGTAGATTCCTGTTCGTCTTCATTTTCTTCCTCTTTAGCGGCGATCCGGTATGCTTCTGTGGCCCAGGCCCCGAGGTCGGTAACTCTGCACCGTTCGGAGCAGAAGGGCCGGTGAGGGTTCTCCTCCCACGTCGTCCACTCCCGGCATATTGGGCATCGTATTCTCATCGGATTTCTATTATACCTGATCTGCAAAAGTCAGAGTTCACTATTATCGGCAGGGTTATCAGCGTTTTCTTTCGTAAGCTGCCTGATAAGCAGGCTGCTGATAAGACCGTTGACAACTCCGGTTATTGTTCCGATCAGCAGAATAACAGGGCTGATAATCAGGACCGGGCCTATCCTCTGAACGAAAAGGAGCCAGGCAAGGAAGAGCTGAGCCAGATTATGAAAGAGCGAGCCGACCAGACTCAGGCCGACCGGACCGAACAGGTTTCTGGAGGCCGCATGGACCAGTCCCATCGCTGCTGTGCTGCTGAGCCCCCCGCCCAAGCTCAGGATAAAGGACGGACCGAGGAAGGTGCCGGTGAACATCGAGGCCAGGGTCACCCGAATGACCGTGACCGCCAGCGCGGTCCTGAAGTCATACAGCAGCAGGGACACAAGCGTGATAATATTGGCAAGGCCAATGCGCAGCCACGGGACCGGCATCGGAAGGATTGCCTCGAACCCGTGCAGGGCGAGGGCATAGGCTGACAGGACTGCAATGCGCTGTTTATCCCGTAACTGCATCGAGATCCTTCTTTTTCTGGGTATCCCTCCCGCCGACAAAGACGATGACTCTTCCCGGAAGACAGACAATAACCCCCCTGGAGACCCAACCCTGTTTCACGCAAAGCTGATTCGGGCAATGGGCCTCCTTGATGCGGGCCCTTCCGCTGCTGATCTCAACCTCTATCGGTCCGGAGCTGCTCTGCAGCCGTATTACCCGGTCTTCCTGTAAAGCCGCAGTGAAGGCCGGGTGCCCGTCAACTTCTATCACCACTTCGTCTGATTCCGGCATCGCTTCACGTGCGAGGAATATGCCCGCCACCGAGGCCACGACGAGAAACAGCAGCAGCAGGCGGTCGGGTATGGTTGTGCTTCTAATGCTCTTTCTCATGTTTCAGAGAGCCCCTGATCCCGGAAGTGGTGTATGTCGTACCATCGTCATACAGTATAAAAGCGTCGACAGGAAAATCCTTGCCAAGCTCCTCAATCATTTTTTTTCCTCTTTCCGGACCGAGTACAAAAATTGCATTGTCAAAGCCGTCGGCGATAACGCCGCTATCGGTAATAACGCTGACACTGCGCGTCCCGTAAGCCGGATACCCTGTTGCAGGGTTCATGATATGATGGTAGCGTTGCCCGCTGCTGATAAAGAAACGCTCGTAGTCTCCTGCCGTTGATATGGCCTTGCCCGACAAAGGGAGGGTTGCAATGATCTCGTCTTTCTTCCCCTTCATTCTGGGGTTCCTGATCCCGATATTCCAGGGCTTCCCGTCCGGTCTGTTCCCGAAGGTCCTGATGTCTCCTGCAATTGCTACAAGCCCCGATAAAATCCCCTGTCTGGTCAGTGTCTCAACCGCAAGGTCTGCTGCGTACCCTTTTGCAATGCCGCCGAGGTCGAGGGCCATGCCCTTTGCGGTGAGAAATACCGTTGACTGTTTGCGGTCTATTCTGACCTTCCGGTAATTGACCAGGGGGAGCTTTTTTCGTATTTCGGCGTCATCCGGTTTTACCGACTGGCGAAAGTCCCACAACTGCATTACCGGGCCTATGGTCGGATCAAAGGCCCCCTGAGATTTTTCTGCAACATACAGCGCCCTGGCAATGACATCGAGGGTTTCAGAAGAAACACGTGTTGCCGCAACCCCTGCATTCTTATTGATCAGTGCAAGTTCACTGTCAGGAGCATAGAAGTTAATCAGCTTGCCGAACTGTTCTATCCGGGCAAAGGCATTTTCGATAGCCGCGTCTGCTGTTTTTTCAGAGTCAGACACAGCGGTTATGGTGATAAAAGTATCCAGAAGAGCCTTCGACTTCTGATAAGCGTGGGGCGTTTTCCCTGAACATGAAACCAGAAGCAGCCCCAGTATCGTGAAAAAAAACAGTTTTGTCTTCATGAATTCATCCGCGGGAATTGACCTTCAGCAGGCATTGCCTGAGGAATCTGCCGGTATGTGAACGGCTGTTGCGGCTGACCTCTTCCGGTGTTCCTTCGGCTATAAGCTCCCCTCCCTGTTCCCCTCCTTCAGGACCGAGGTCGATGACATAGTCAGCTGACTTGACGACATCAAGGTTGTGCTCTATGACGATTACGGTGTTGCCCTGATCGACCAGCAGATTCAGGACATGGAGCAGCTTTTGAATATCGCTGAAATGGAGACCGGTCGTCGGTTCATCAAGTATATACAAGGTGTTGCCCGTAGAGCGTCTGTTCAGCTCCCGGGATAGCTTGATCCTCTGTGCTTCGCCGCCCGAGAGGGTGGTCGCCGGCTGGCCAAGGTGAATATACCCCAGGCCGATGTCGTCCAGCACTTCCAGCCGCCGTCTTATCTGGGGGATATTTTCAAAGAACTGAAGGGCCTCGGATACACTCATATCCAGCACCCCGGCAATATTTTTCTCCCGGTATTTTATTTCGAGCGTTTCATGGTTATAGCGCGTCCCCCGGCATTTTTCGCACTGGACGTAGACGTCCGGCAGAAAATGCATTTCGACCTTGATCATTCCGTTGCCGCGGCAGGCCTCGCAGCGTCCGCCCTCGATGTTGAAGCTGAAGCGGGAGTTCTTATAGCCACGGACCTTTGCATCAGGCAGCAGGGCAAAGAGGTCCCGGATGTGGGAGAAGATCCCGGTGTAGGTCACCGGGTTGGAGCGGGGGGTTCTGCCTATCGGGGTCTGGTCAACGCTGATCACCTTGTCTACCAGACTGATGTTCTCGATGCTGCCGTGTTGTCCCGGCTGCAGGATGATATCCCGGGGACCGGCCAGGTGCTTGTGCAGCGCCCTGAAGAGGATGTCGAAGATCAGGGTGCTCTTGCCTGACCCTGAAACTCCGGTTACGCAGGTGAAGGCCTGTACCGGTATCCTGACATTGATGTTTTTGAGGTTATGCTCGGCCGCACCCCGCACGGTGAAGAATTTTGCCAGAGGACGCCGGACTGAAGGCGTCTCGATAGAGGTCCGGCCGGAGAGATACCTTCCTGTGATAGAGTTACTGTTCTCTTCAATCTCGGACGGCGTGCCCTCGGCAATGACCCAGCCCCCCCGCACCCCGGCCCCCGGCCCCATATCGATGATATGGTCGGCCCAGCGTATCGTCTCTTCGTCATGCTCGACAACGACAACCGTGTTGCCCGCGTCCTTTATCGCCGTAAGGCTTTCCAGAAGCTTGCCACAGTCGCGGGGGTGGAGCCCGATGCTCGGCTCGTCCAGTACGTAGAGAACGCCGGTCAAGGACGAACCCATCTGGCTTGCCAGCCGGATTCTTTGGGCTTCGCCTCCCGAAAGTGTGACCGAGGGTCTGCTGAGGGTCAGATAATCAAGCCCGACCTGTGTCAGGAACGAGAGCCGGTCGCGTACTTCTTTCAAAACACGCCGTGCGATGAACCCCTCTCTTTCTGTCAGGGATATGCCTGACAGAAAAGCCGAGGCCTCTTTGATCGACATGCTGCAGAACTGACCAATACTTATGCCATGGAAAAGGACACTGAGGGCCTCCTTTCTCAGGCGGAAACCGCCGCATGAGCTGCAGGTCCTGTATTCCTCTATGTCAGGCGAATCCTCCTGCAGGTTCTCATAGCCGAGCCCGTTGCAGGCAGGACAGGCTCCGGCCCTGCTGTTGAAGGAGAAGAACCGGGGGATTATATCGGGATAGCTTATCCCGCAGGTAAGGCAGGCAGCGGCACGGGAAAAGAGGATATCGCGGTTGCCTTTTACCAGGTTGACCGTGACCGTGTCAGAATACTTAAAAGCGGTCTCGACCGCCTCCCTGATCTGGCGGTCGACGCCGTCTTTAATAATCAGCCGGTCGATGACGATCTCTATGGTGTGGCGCTTCTTTTTTTCGAGGAGAATTTCCTCTGTCAGGTCAACCATCTCTCCGTCTATCCGGGCCCTGACAAAGCCCTCGCTGCGCATTTCCTGCAGCTCCTTGCGGTAATTGCCCTTGCGGTCACGGACTATCGGGGTGAGAATCTGCAGGCGGGTACCCTCAGGCAGGGCCAGGACCGCCTCAATGATATTGCCGGACTCCTGAGTCGATATTTCAGCCCCGCATTTATAACAGTATGGTTTTCCCAGCCGGGTGTAAAGAACCCGCAGGTAGTCATAGATCTCGGTTATGGTGCTCAGCGTTGAGCGGGGGCTCCGGCTGACCGTCTTCTGGTCTATGGCGATGGAGGGCGAAAGACCTTCTATCGCATCGACTTCCGGCTTCTGAAGCTGTTCCAGAAACTGGCGGGAATAGGCAGAGAGGCTTTCGACATAACGCCGCTGCCCTTCGGCATAGATCGTATCAATAGCCAGCGAGGATTTTCCTGAACCGGAAGGGCCGGTGATTACCGTAATCGCATCTCGGGGGATCGACACACTGACGTTCTTGAGGTTATGTTCCCGGGCACCGGTTATTTTAATGAATTTCTGCATAGTTCCGTTATCGTCTTTCTCTGAAGAACTGCCGCAGCAGGGCGGCACAATCTTCTTCAAGCACGCCTGCTGTCACGGTGACCTGATGGTTCAGCCGGATGTCCGAGAGAAGTGAATAAAGACTGTCTACTCCCCCGGCTTTAGCATCCCTGCAGCCATAGACCAGCCGGCTGACCCGGGCATTAATAAGCGCACCGGAGCACATGACGCAGGGCTCCAGAGTCACGTAAATCGTGGTCCCTGAAAGACGCCAGGTGTCAGACGTCTCTGTCGAGGCCCGCAGCGCAAGTATCTCCGCATGCGCGGAAGGATCACAGGACGCTTCTCTAAGATTGTGCGCCCTGGCCAGCACCTGCCCGTCCCTGACAACTATTGCCCCAACCGGGACTTCCCCTGCCTTGTATGCGAGCAGTGCCTCTTCCTGTGCCATTTTCATGAAATAGATGTCTTCTTCAGTCTGTGCGTTCATGGTCATTGTCCAACTGATTATTATAACACGCTGTATATTTCAGATTAATTGCGCTACAATGTGGAGCAGTTGTTCAGAAAGGCGAGGATAGGGTATATGGCATTGAAATATCTGCTGTTCGGTCAGTATCTGCAAAGGAAGGGTTTAATATCCTTTGAGGATATATATAAGGCAAGAATGCTCCAGAAGAAAACCAATCTCAGGATCGGGGAGCTTGCACGGGAAAAGGGATTGCTATCGAACGATGACATTGAGAAAATCCTGATCCTGCAGGAAGAAAGTATGGAGAAGTTTGGAGAGATTGCTGTGCAGCAAAGGTATCTGACCGCAGAGCAGGTCGAATCACTCGTCGGCCATCAGAAAGAGGAGTATATTTTTTTTGGTGAAGCCCTGGTCCAGCTGGGGCTGATGACTGAAAATGGCATGTTTGAGAATCTCAAGGAGTTTAATCAGAAAAAATTCAGCGATTCCCGGTAATTTCTGCAGGGACTGCTTATTAGGGCAGCCGACGTCTAGATAATGTCGAGCATCCTGTCCAGGGCGCGCCTGGCAGGGACCCGTATTGCTTCAGGGACCTTGATGACATGGCTGTTTTCCCTGAAAGCCCTGCGGATGCTTTGAAGAGTTGTTTTCTTCATGTTCGGGCATAGCATGTCCTTTCTCAAAGGGTGGAAAAGTTTGTCAGGGTTCTCCTTCCTGAGGCGGTGCATGAGGCCGACTTCGGTGCCGATAATAAATTCCCTGGCATCGGAAGAACCGGCAAACCTCAGCATGCCTGAGGTGCTGGTGACATGGTCGGCCAGTTCAAGTACGTCCAGCCTGCACTCAGGGTGCGCGAGGACCAGGGCCCCGGGATGTAAGGCCTTTGCCTGCTCAACATCCTCCGGAGTCACCCTCTCGTGAATATTGCAGTAACCGTCCCAGGCGATTATTTTCTTGTTCGTATTGCGTGCCGCCCAGAGCGAAAGGTTTTTGTCCGGGATGCATATAACGCTGTCACCAGGGAGTGATTCTACCACCTTTACAACATTTGCCGAGGTGCAGCAGATATCGCTTTCAGCCTTGACTGCAGCCGTCGTATTGACATAGGCAACGACCGGTACCCCGGGATACTTCTGCTTGATGTCCCGCAGGGTGAACTCAGCCGGATACACGAATGCCGGGGGGTTGCTGAACCCTGGAAAGCTTGTCCTGACCGGGCGCGGAGCGTCAACGCTGATCATATCAGCCATCGGGCATCCAGCTTCAACCTCCGGCAGAAGTACTGTTTTATCGGGTGACAGGATTGAGGCACTCTCTGCCATGAAATGAACACCGCAAAAAACGATGACCGCACAGTCGATGGTGGCTGCAGTCCGGGACAGTTCGAGTGAATCGCCTACATAGTCGGCGATATCCTGCACTTCATCCCGTTGATAGTTATGGGCGAGGATAATCGCGTTTTTTTCCTGTTTGAACTTCAGTATTTCGTCCTGAAGTGCCTGAAGATCAGAGGGCATTCAGAACCGGAGTTTGGTGGTCTTTGCGATCGTTGCGTTGGTGAAGAGAATAGTTCCGTCGTCGAGCGTTACCTTATAGATGGGGGCCTGTTTGGCCTGGGGTGGAGGCTCGTTTTTTGAAGGCATTCCTGATGTTGTATAATTTTGTTTCCCTTTATATAAGGAGTATACCTTTTTGACATAGTCCCTGGTTTCGGAAATAGGGGGGACACTCCGGTATTTTTCTACTGTTCCGGGTCCGGCGTTATAGGCCGCAAGGGCGAGGGTCAGGTCTCCGTTGAATTTTTCGAGCATGGCCCGCAGATATCTTGTGCCGCCTTCAATATTCTCCTCCGGATTATAAGGGTTTCTGACATTCATATCACTGGCGGTGGTCGGCATAAGCTGCATAAGTCCTATGGCCCCCTTCCGCGATATGGCCTTATGGTTGCCGTTGGATTCTGTTTTTATCACGGCATTGATAAGGGCGGAATCAATGTCATATTTTGTGGCTGCCTTCTGCACATAGTGGCTGTAGTCGGCACGGGCTATGGGCTGTTTCAGTGAGAGGGACTGTTTTTCTTCAGGCCGGTTTTCCCTGAGAACAAGCTCTGTCTTTTTTCCGAACGGCGCGTCGGTGTAGCAGACAACACCGCTCTCATCCGTATACCTGAATATATCCGACCAGGCGGTACCGGCGAGGGAAAAGACAAGAAACAGCAGGGAAAATACTGTCGTCTTAATCATGAAAAATATTAACATTAAATGGCTATGCTGTCAATAAAATGCATTATTTCTGCTGAACTTATTGACAAACCTGTGTGATCTATTGTATAAAATCTGTCTATGGGCGGATAGCTCAGCTGGGAGAGCGCTGCCCTTACAAGGCAGATGTCGCAGGTTCGATCCCTGTTCCGCCTACCATTTATCAGTCAGTTGGTGATGAGTGATGTGTTTGCTGCAGAAGGATTCATCTTTAGGATTATTGGCGCATCATTTTTCGCTGTTTGTAGTCTTTAACGCGGGGGCGGTAGTTCAGTTGGTTAGAACGCCTGCCTGTCACGCAGGAGGTCGCGGGTTCGAGTCCCGTCCGCCCCGCCATTTTTTTTATTAGTAATCAGGTGTCTTCCCTATCCTCTCCGCTGTGGGAGAGTACTCCTCGCTGTTATTCTCAAAGAAAATCCAGGCCCTTTCCCTTGCTTCGTCCATGCTGCGGCTCGACTGGATCCTGCATGCCAGAGAGTGTCCGAATTTATAGTTCCGGGCGAAGTAGTGGGTAAAAGCCTTCAGCCTGCCGAGGCGATATATCGGGCGATAATCTGCGTTCAAAGCGTCAATAAAGGCTGTGTAAATATCCGGCAGCGTTACCACCGGCACCGTGATATCGCCGCCGAATATGTTTCTGGCAATTTCGGCAAAGAGCCAGGGCCTTATCACCGCCCCCCGGCCGAGCATCAATCCGTCGGCACCGGATATTTCCAGGCATTTCTCTGCATCCTCCACCGAGAAAATTCCGCCGTTTGCGATAACGGGTATTTTAATACATTCCTTTATTTCCGCTATATATGCCCATCGCGGATTTCGTACAAAGGGCTCCTGTTTGAACCGTGCGTGCACCGTAAGCATATCAATACCCTCACCTTCGAGCATTGAGCAGAACGTCTTTAATTTCCCGCTGTCGCCGGCGTCACTGCCGAGACGGATTTTTGCACTGAGGGGCAGGACGGTCCGCTTTCTGGCCTCGGCCACGATGCGGCGGGCCTCCTCCGGCCGCTCCATCAGCATGACTCCCGCGCCGAACCTCCCGACAGCTGTCGACGGGCAGCCCATGTTCAAATCGACAGCATCAGCCTTAAAAGCGTGAAGCGCATCAACGGCCCGGCCTATTTCCTGGCAGTTGGACGTCAGGAGTTGATAGGAGAGCGGATTTTCCTTTTCGGTTCTTATCAGATACGGGGAGATACGGGGATTTTCTGTGGGCAGTCTTTTTGCCGAGAGCATTTCGGTCGATAACAGACCGGCCCCGCCGAAGTCGACCATCAGACGCCTGAGAGCGCTATGGGTAAGGCCCGCCATCGGAGCCAGGAGAAGCGGGGGATTAATCAGCAGCTCCCGAATCTGGAGCGCCGGCGGTTGTCGTTGCACGTTCGATTCAGCTCCCAGCTGCATTACAGAGATACCCCCTCGCTCCTTTTTTCAGCTGAAGTTCTTTTTTGTCCAGAGCAGCAGAATAAAAGCAGCCAGGGCAAAGCGGTAATAGACAAAGATATTCAGGGGATGTTTTTTCAGAAAATTGAGGAGAAATTTTATAGCAAAGAAGCCTGATATAAAGGCCGTCAAAAAGCCGATAATAAAAAGATCAAAATTGTGGGCTTCCGGATTCTTCAGGAGTTTTCTTCCTTCCAGTAAGGTGGCCCCGCCGATGATCGGGGTGGACAGAAGAAAAGAAAACCGTGCAGCACTCTCTCTGGTGAAATTCTTGAAAAGCCCGGCAGTTATTGTTATCCCGGACCGCGAAACACCGGGTATCAGGGCAATAGCCTGCGCAGCTCCAATGAAAAGGGCGTCGGTGAGCGAGGACCGCTCCCGGTTCTTTTTGCCGTATTTTTCAGCTGCCAGCATGAGTATGCCGAATGCGGTCGTGGAAAAAACTATGACCAGCGGACTTCTCAGGGTAAGCTCTATCGTCTTATGAAAGAGAGCACCGACGACCCCGGCCGGGATGGTGGCCAGGAGAATAATAAACAGCATCTTCCGGTCCCTCAGCAGCATCACCAGCCAATCCTTATAGAAGCAGAGCAGCAGGGCGAGAAGCGTTCCCGCATGGAGCGCTACGTCGAATGTCAGGGAGTTCATCTCTCCGGTCCAGTCAAAAATCCACGGCAGAAGGATAAGGTGAGCCGTGCTGCTGACCGGAAAAAACTCGGTAATTCCCTGCACAATGCCCAAAATAATTGCCCTTATGATTTCCGGATTCATGATTATGCTCCCAAATGTAAGATATGGATTCACCTGTGAGGGCAACAGAAAAAAGCTGATCCCACGTCAGTTGATGAAAACCTGGCCTTAAGAATAACAGCTCGTGGTCCCAATTGTCACGAACACGAGTCCGCTCATGAAGGGGACCCGTTGCATCAGCACAGTGTCAAATGCTATAAGTATATCGTGGGCACAAAAAAAATATTAGTGGTCGATGACGAGCCTGATATTGTCGAGCTGGTTTCCTATAATCTCAAAAAAGAAGGCTTTGAGGTTGTAGCTGCATTTGATGGAGAAGAGGCCCTCGGCAAAATCAAGAGTCAGACATTCGACTTTGTTATCCTTGATCTGATGCTGCCCGGCATCCAGGGGATGGAGCTCTGCCGTATTCTCAGGAACGATCCAAAAACAAAAAATATTCCGATAATCATGCTCACCGCCAAGGGAGAGGAAATTGATCGGATACTTGGACTCGAAATCGGGGCTGATGACTACATGGCAAAGCCCTTCAGTCCGCGCGAGCTGGTGGCCCGGGTGAATGCAGTATCGAGACGGGCTGTTGAGAAGCCGGCTGAAGAAAGAACCATAAAGCTCGGCAATCTGGTCATTAACAAGGAAACCTATACGGTATCAAAAAATGATATCCCGCTGTCGTTGAGCATGACCGAATTCAGGCTCTTACTGTATCTTACCGAGCGAAGGGGGAAGGTCTTCAGCCGCGACCAGCTCCTGGATGCGGCCTGGAAGGACGAGGCCTTTGTAGAGCCGAGGACCGTGGATGTGCATATCCGGAGAATGCGTGCTCAGATAGAGGACGACCCTGCAAATCCGCAGTACATAAAGACGAGAAGAGGGATCGGCTACTTCGTGGACAGTGCCGTGTGAAGCAGGGAATCTTCCGGCGGACTTTTATCCTCTATGCTGTGGTTATGGTCTTGTCCATAGTAGTTGTTGAGCTGTACATAACCTCTGCAGTGCGCCAGAGTTATATAGAGAACCTCAAGAAATCTCTGTTTACCCATATCGGTCTGGTTTCCAAAGACCTGTCACTCTCTTCGAAAAATCTTGATGACCTCTGCAGTCAGGTGAGAGCGATTACCGGGGCGCGGGTCACCATCATCGGGAAGGATGGCACGGTGATTGGTGATTCGGACTCTGCTTCTGCCACCATGGATAATCACCTGCACAGAACAGAGATAGAACAGGCGCTCATCTTTGAATCCGGGTCTGTCATTAGATACAGTGATACGCTGAAATATGATTTTCTGTATATTGCAAAAAAAATAGGCAGCAGCGAAAATGCGGAAGGTTTTGTGCGACTCGCCGTGCCGCTTAAGGATGTGGACGTTGCGGTCAATTTTCTGCGGATAAAGATCATTGTCGTCGTTGTTGCTGTTCTTCTTGTCATGGGAATGCTGATTATCTTTCAGACAGACCACCTGAGGAGACTGCTCAAACAGATAACCGGGTTTTCACAGTCCCTGTCCCGGGGCGAGATTGATAAACGGCTGTTTCTGCAGAACGCGGGCGAATTCAATGAAATCGCTGAGAACCTGACATGTATGTCGCTCAAACTTCAGGAAATGATGAGCGTGAGCGACGAGGAGCGGAGCCGCCTGAACGTCATCCTGAAAAGCATGCCGGACGCCCTTTTGATCGTGGATGCCAGGGGATTTATTTCGCTTGCCAGTTCCTCGGCACGCGAATTTTTTGGCGACATTTCGATCATCGGGGCCCCATTCGTGGATGTGGTACGCAACCACGAATTTGCGGATCTGGTGGAGAGGGTACGTGCGACTCTGTCATCCGGCAGCACCACGTTCAGGGTTGATGTCCCTGACGAAAAATATCTTCAGGCCCGCGTATCACCATTATTCTACGGGGACCAGGGGCTCTCAGGTTTTGTGGCTGTTTTTCATGACATCACCCAGATCGAGAAGCTGGAACAGGTCAGAAAAGATTTTGTGGCCAATGTATCCCATGAACTCAAGACCCCTATCACGGCGATAAAGGGTTTTGCCGATACTCTCCTGGACGGGGCACTCGACGACAAGGAACATGCCGTCGGATTTATCCGGACCATAAAGTCCAACAGCGAGCGCATCAACAGCCTGGTTGACGACCTCATGACCATATCCAAGATTGAGCTCGGCGTGATACAAGTCGAGAAAACCCTGGTGGCTGTGGACGATATTTTCAGGAGCGTTTTGGATCTGTTCAGGGAGAAAGCCTCATCAAAAAATATTTCACTGACAGCCGCGAACACCGCAAACATTATGGAAATCAGTGCAGACAAAAACAGGGTTATCCAGATATTGACGAATCTGGTCGATAATGCCATCAAGTGTACCGAAGCGGGTGGGGTGGTCTTCGGCCTTGATAAAGAACAGGGGAAATCAGTTCTTTTTGTCGAGGATACCGGGATAGGTGTTTCAGCGAAGCATCTCGACAGGCTCGGAGAGAGATTCTACCGTGTTGACCCGGCCCGCTCAAGAAAAATGGGCGGCACAGGCTTAGGGTTGGCGATCGTCAAGCATCTGGTACGCTCCCACGGATGGACTATGCAGTTCAAAAGTGTTCCGGGTAAAGGCAGCAGGATTAATATTTACCTATAGTTACCTTCTGCATCGGGCGGGACACGATCTACCCTCAATTTGCCTGAGGTTACCGTCCGCCTCAGTCCAGTGGTACAGTTTTCGGCGATTTACCGTTTGCGTGATTTCTGAATGGGGGTACGATCTCTGCGCCTGCTTACCATTGAAACAGAATATTAATTCAATTGTAATATCCCTGTAACAATTGAGGTATATTCTAAGTATATATCGCAATACAACAAGGAGAGACAATGAAAACAATATTCAAAGCAGCATTAGTCCTGACATTGGCATTTGCATGTACAGCTGCATATGCAGCTGATACCCTTAACGGAGCAGGAGCCTCATTCCCCTATCCGGTCTACTCGGCCTGGTCTTTTGAGTATAACAAGGTCACCGGCGTGCAGTTTAACTATCAGTCAGTTGGTTCCGGCGGTGGTCAGCGGCAGATCACCGAGAGGACGGTTGATTTCGGTGCCTCAGACGACCCGCTGATGCCGGATAAACTTCAGAAAGATAAGCTTTTGCAGTTCCCTGCGGTCATCGGCGGTGTTGTACCGGTTGCCAATCTCGAAGCAGTTAAGCCTGGTGAGCTCAAGCTTGATTCTGACACGCTCTGCAAGATGTTCCTGGGAGATATAAAGCGTTGGGATGATGAAAAGATAAAGAAGATGAACCCTGGATTAAAACTTCCGGCTGCCGATGTAACCGTTGTCTACCGGTCTGACGGTTCCGGTACCACCGCTATATTCACGAACTACCTCGCGCAGGTCTGCCCTGCATGGAAGGAGAAGGTCGGCGCAGGCAAGGCGGTCAAATTTCCTGTCGGCATCGGCGGCAAGGGCAACGAGGGTGTCGCCAACTACGTGAAGAGGACTCGCAACTCCATCGGATATGTCGAGTTTGCATACGCCAAGCAGAATAAGCTCAACTATACACAACTTAAGAATAAGGCCGGAAATTTTGTTGAACCCGGCTTTGAGAGTTTTGAAGATGCGGCCGAGACAGGTGATTTTGACGCAAAGAAGGATTTTTTCCTTTGGCTGACGAATGCCCCGGGGAACAAGTCGTGGCCTGTTGCAGGGGCAACCTTCATCCTCCTTGCAAAGGAAAAGGTCGATTCTAATAAGAAGGTCGTAAAATTCTTTGACTGGTCATTCAAAAATGGCGATAATAAGGCCAAAGAGCTTGTCTATGTCCCTCTACCCAAGGGCTTAAAAGAGAAGGTCAGGGGATACTGGAAGGCCAACGGTCTACAGTAGTAAACAGTTAAAAAGGGGCAGACTGTTCCTGCCCCTTTTTAACTGAGCTAGCCTTAATACAAAAGAAGGTGAAATAATTAATGTCTGAAACTTCTAAGAAGAGTCCGATGGATATGGTCTTTGCCTCTGTCACGGGCATCGCCTCTTTTTCGGTTATTATCTTTATCATCGGCATTCTCTATGTGCTTATTAACGAGTCTTCACTCGCTATCCGACAGTTTGGCGTTATACAATTTCTCACCTCTGCGGACTGGGACCCGGTAAAAAATTCATTCGGAGCCCTCACCAATATATACGGAACGTTTCTTACGACTATACTTTCGATGGTTTTTGCAATTCCGGTCGCCATTGGTATTGCTATTTTTGTTACCGAAATATCCCCCAATGCACTGAAAGGCCCCATCGGGATCGCCATAGAACTTCTGGCTGCCATTCCGAGTATCATCTATGGTATGTGGGGGCTTTTTACACTCTCGCCGATCATGAGCAATTATGTCGAACCTTTTCTTAAAAAGATCACGGTCGGGCTTCCTTTTGTGAACATCATTTTCCAGGGGACACCGATGGGTATTGATATCCTGACGGCGAGTGTCATCTTGAGCATCATGATCATTCCCTTTACCGCGAGCATTGCCAGAGATTCGTTTAATCTGACACCTTCCGTAGTGAAAGAGTCTGCGTATGCCATTGGGGCTACGAAGTGGGAGGTGGTGAAAAATGTTGTGCTCCCCTACTCGAAGCTCGGCGTTTTCGGGGGCATAGTTCTATCATTGGGCAGGGCCCTTGGTGAGACTATGGCGGTTGCCTTTGTGCTTGGCAATAACCACCGGATCACCACTTCTTTGCTGGATGCTGCTGCCACCATAACCGTGACCCTGGCAAATGAGTTTGCCGAGGCGGACACGGACATATATCTTTCATCACTGTTTTATCTGGCCCTGGTGCTGTTTGTCATGAGCTTTATAACTCTTGCCATCGCAAAGTTTTTTCTGCTGAAGGCAGAGAGGAAGTACTCGCGATGATGACCCATGAGAGGAAACGAAGAATAGAGGGGATTATCGCCCTGACCTTCAGCACCCTGGCGGCATTTCTCGGCCTTTTCTGGCTGGTCTTTATCCTGGGCGATGTCCTTATTCACGGGGTCAAGGCCCTGAACCTGAATCTCTTCCTTAATGATCCTGCCCCCGCAGGGGTAGATGGTGGCGGGCTTAGAAACGCCTTTGTCGGTCAGCTTATGATCACGATATGCGCAACGCTGATCGGCGTGCCGGTGGGTGTGCTGGGAGGTACTTTTCTGGCAGAATATGCGCGTGGCAGAACTATTGCCCGAATCATCAGCATCCTGGCGGATATTATGGTGAGCGTACCTTCGATCGTGATCGGAACTTTTATTTATGCGGTCATGGTTAAACCGATCGGACACTTCAGCGGGTGGGCGGGCGCAATCGCGCTTGCGATCATCATGGTCCCTGTTGTCCTGAGGACCACGGAGGATATGCTTTCTCTTGTCCCCTGGACAATCAGGGAGGCGGCCTTTGCTCTGGGGGCGCCCTATCACAAGGTGATCACCCAGGTGGTCTACCGTGCCGCTGCAACCGGTATCCTGACCGGTATTCTCCTTTCCATTGCCCGGGTTGCCGGGGAGACGGCGCCGCTGCTGTTTACGTCATTTAATAATGCTTATTATAGTCTCAATATGAATCAGCCCATCTCGTCTCTTACCGTAACCATATTTCAGTATGCGATGGGACCCTATGACAGCTGGCATTCCCAGGCCTGGGCCGCAGCCTTTGTCATTACGATATTCATACTCCTTCTTACGATTACGGGAAGGCTTATCATCAAATGGAGGTACCGTTAGTGCTTGAGCAGATAGAACTGAGAGTAAAAGGACTGAATTTCTATTATTCCGGGGGAATTCATGCACTGAAGCAGATCAACTTGCCGGTCCACAGCAAGCAGGTAACGGCACTGATTGGTCCGTCCGGCTGCGGCAAGACGACTCTGTTGAGATGCTTCAACAGGATGCATGACCTGTATCCCGGTAACCGGTACGAGGGCGAGATCCATTTTGTGAAGGACAATATTCTCAGCCCGGATACGGATCTGATCAATCTCAGAAGCCGCATCGGTATGGTTTTTCAGAAGCCGACGCCATTTCCGATGACCATCTTCGATAATATCGCCTATGGGCTGAAACTGAAGGGTATAAACAAGAGGGCCGAACTTTCAGAGAGGGTAGAGAGGGCTCTGCAGCATGCCGCACTCTGGGACGAGGCGAAGGATAAGCTCAACTCAAGCGCATACGACCTTTCCGGAGGACAGCAGCAGAGGCTGGTTATTGCGAGGGCGCTGGCGGTTAATCCCGAGGTCCTTCTGTTTGACGAACCGACTTCAGCCCTTGATCCCATATCTACCTCCAAGATTGAAGAGCTTTTTGATAAAATCAAGAAGGACGTGACGATTATCATAGTGACACACAACATGCAGCAGGCGGCGAGGATATCAGACTGGACCGGGTTCATGATGCTGGGAGAACTGGTTGAGTTTGACACCACCGATAAGATCTTTACAGCGCCTGCTGAAAAACTGACAGAAGATTATGTGACCGGGAGGTTTGGCTGATGACCGTATTTGATGATGATCTGCAGCATATAAAAGAAAAATTGCTTAAAATGGGCTCTCTGGTTGAGGACTCGATAAAGAGTTCTATCCAGTCCCTCGTTGAAAGGGACAATGAACTTGCCAGGAAGATTATTGATCGGGACCGCATGGTCAATACGCTGGATGTTGAAATAGACGAGGATTCTATCCGGGTGATAGCGCTCAGGCAGCCGATGGCAGGCGATCTGAGGTTTATAACAACAGCGATGAAGATCACGACGGATCTCGAGAGGATGGGGGATCTGGCCGTCAATATTGCGGAGCGGGCGATTGAACTCAACGAAGAGCCTATCCTGAAGCCGTATATCGACATTCCGCGCATGAAAGAAATTGCGCAGGGTATGACGAGGGACGCGCTGGATGCCTTTGTGCGGAAGGATAAAAAACTGGCCATGGACGTGATTCTGCGGGATGACGCAGTGGATGACCTGAAACATGATGTGCTGCAGGAACTTGCCTTCCTTATGGCTCAGGACCCTTCGACCGTATCACGCGCCATGAAGATCAGTTTTGTGGCCCAGTATCTGGAACGCATTGCGGACCATGCAACGAACATCGCGGAAATAGTGATTTATCTCATAGAAGGCAAGATAATACGGCACATGGCACTGCCGTCAGAAGAGAAATAACCTAAAGAAGCACTCTGGCAGGCCGCTGACGTGCGTCAACGGCCTGCCAGGTCACAATTACTTAACTGCGTCCTTGAATGCCTTGCCTGCAGAGAACTTCGGAGCCTTTGAAGCCTTGATCTTGATGGTTGCGCCTGTCTGGGGGTTTCTGCCCTGACGTGCCTTCCGGTGAGAGATCGAGAAAGTACCGAAGCCCACGAGGGTAACTTTGTTCCCCTTCTTCAGTGCCTTCTTGATACCCTCAATCATGGATCCCAGGGCCTTGTCTGCGGCTGCCTTTGAAATTTCGGCATCCTTTGCCATTTTCTCTACGAGTTCTGCTTTAGTCATAAACACCTCCGGTTAGAAATTTATCTTGCTAAACAGTATACAGCATTGCTTTTACAAGAGTAAATAGATTTATAAAAAAATATTTTTGCGCTGCCGGGTTTCCGGCAGCTGCCGAAAACATGACTACCCTATCCGGGATTTCCCCTGCTCCGGTATGGTAAAATTTAAAATGAGAAATAACATAATTTTTGCGGTCTTTATTCTTGCGGTTGTCGGATTCCTCCTTAGTATTTCCGGCAAGAAGTATCCCCAGATACCGGCGAGTGAGTCCCACCTGGGGATTACCGAGGTCTCGGGTTGCATGAAGTGCCACGGCCCGGACGCTCTTATGCCGAGAAAACCGGCGCATCCTCCCAAGGACGACTGCTTCAAGTGCCATAAGAAAAAAAGGGTAAAGCCGTCGAAGTAGTTTTTGGCCTCTCCTGATTCTTTAGTAATCTATCCTCAACTATTCCTTTCCGCTGCAGTACTCCTTGAGCAGCGGCAGGTGGAAAGGCCTCAAAATAGCTGGCCGTTGCCTCAGGATTTGCCCTGCTGTACATCTGCGCTTTCTGTGATATACTGTGCGAATATTAACTCCTGCGCATGGTCATCCGGCTTTGATCTGCTGACACGAGATGATTTAGAAAGGAAGCTCTATGCAGAACAAAGGATGGTTGGTTGTTGGTGCCGGGACGGGATTGAATCTTGCGCTGGGAGTTCTCTATGCCTGGAGTATATTCAGCAAGCAATTTACCGAGGCACTCGACAAGGGCGGGTTCGGCTGGACCAAGACTGAGGCGACGCTGCCTTATACACTTGCCATCGCCTGCTTTGCGGTGATGATGATTCCTGCAGGCCGGTTGCAGGACCGGTTTGGGCCGCGTGTCGTGGCTTCCTGCGGGGCTGTTCTTACCGGCATTGGGCTTATTATCACCAGTTTCGGCACCCCGTCCAGCATCCTGCCTGCCCTGCTGGGGTTCGGCGTTTTTGCCGGCATGGGGATTGGACTGGGTTATGCCTCTGCAACACCGGCTGCGGTCAAGTGGTTTCCGCCGGAGAAGAAGGGCCTGATTACGGGGCTGGTGGTTGCGGGGTTTGGGCTTGCCCCGGTCTACATAGCCCCGCTTTCAAAGTATCTTCTGGCGACCTATGGTATAAGCAATTCTTTCAGGATCCTGGGCCTGGCCTTTCTCGTAACTTCGACGATTTTTGCACAGTTCATTAATAATCCTGAAGCGGTTGGCTCCGGTCAGCCCGGCAGCCGGAACAAAAAAAAGCCCGGCAACGCAGTTTCTCCGGGCTCCGGCGACTACTCATGGCGTGAAATGGTCAGAACCAGGGAGTTCTATCTCCTGTACATCCAATATGCCTGTGCAGCGACGGCAGGGTTGATGATCATAGGTCATCTTGCCAAGATCGTGGCGGTCCAGTCCGGCAATACAATCAAGATTGGATTTCTTTTTGTCGCCCTGCTGGCAATATTCAATGCCGGTGGCCGTGTCGTGGCCGGTATCGTCTCCGATTATATCGGCAGAGTTGTCACTATTGCCTTTGTCTGTATCATGCAGTCGCTGATCATGTTTTTTTATCCCCAGTTCACGACCACCACAGCCTTTATCCTGGGGTCTGCCATGGTCGGGTTCAACTACGGGGCCTGCCTTTCTCTTTTTCCGGCCACAACAGCTGACAACTGGGGGACAAAGAATCTTGGACTCAACTACGGCATTCTGTTTACCGCATGGGGTGTGGGAGGCGTTGTTGGCCCGATGCTGGCCGGCAAAATCGCCGATATTACCGGACGCTATCACCTCGCTTACTATATCGCTGGAACACTCCTGATGCTGGCAGCCTTTCTGGCGATGGTCAGTTATGCCGGTTTTTCAGTAAAGGTCGGGGAGGGGGAAGTGACTATCAAACTGAGCAAGAAAAAGGCCTGAGAAATAATGTATAGCGCACTCTGCTATGATGCGGTAACATAGAATCAGGCTCAGGGAAAATTGCAAAGAAGAAACACAGGAGATGCTTGGTGCATATAGACTGGAGCAAAGGCCTTAACAGAAACCGGCATAAGGGACCGGGTAGTTCCGTGGAGGATACCTACTTTGCGTCTTCAGCCCGGGCTGACCAGCATACACTTAGACGAGAAATTGAGATAGCGAGTAATAATCCGGTTGTTGACGGAATTATGACCGCAACCGGCGGCCTGCTGGCTGTACTGAATGAACACCGGCAGATTCTGTCTGTTAACAATAGTCTATTAACCAGGCTGGGGATTGATGACGCCGGTAGTGTACTCGGGCTAAGACCCGGGGAAGCTGTCGGTTGCGTTCACGCACACGATATGCCCGGGGGGTGCGGCACCTCGCAGTTCTGCGCATCCTGCGGGGCAGCGATTGCAATTGTTTCGAGTATAGCGGGGAACAAGTCCGTGGAGAGAAAGTGTGTCATGACGGTCGGCCTGAACAGTGGTCAGACCGAAATCTGTTTGAGTGTTAAGGCCTCTCCATTGGTTCTTGACGGAACAAAGCTGGTTATGCTTTATCTGCAAGACATTACGCATCAGGAAAGCTGGGCAGCGTTCGAGAGGTCTTTCTTTCATGACCTGAATAACATCGTTACCGGTCTGCTTGGAGCCAGTGAGCTGATGGTCTTGAAAAGCGGACCGGAAAAAGATGAACTGGCCGGACAGATGAATAAAATGGCCCTGAGACTTGCAAAGGAGATTGATATCCAGAGAGCCCTTGCCGCAGCAGAGCAGGCAGATTATCGCTGCACCAGGGAAAAGATTTCCATCGGGCAGGTTATGGATGAAATCAAGTCCCTGTTTATCAACCACCCTGCAGCTGGCGGTAAAAAAATAATCTTTTTCTCAGAACCTGTCAGCACGAGTATTTTCAGCGATTTCCATCTGCTCCTGCGTATTCTGACAAACATGCTGGTCAATGCTTTGGAGGCCTCGGGAGAGGGTGACGAGGTGCGGTTCCTGGTTGAGTGTCGCAATGCCAAGATAACCTTCTCGGTCTGGAACAGACAACCGATCCCGGAGACGATCAGACCCCGGATTTTTCAGCGTTACTTCAGTACCAAGGCTGGGAATGGAAGAGGCAATGGCACCCATACCATGAAATTGTTTGGTGAGCGGATTCTCGGGGGGGAGGTTGATTTCTACACAGCCGAGGCTTATGGGACTGTTTTTCGCCTTACCCTGCCTGAACAGGTCAGCTGATTATTCCTCAAACTCTGCAGCATTTGTCTTTGTCCCCTGTATATGTTATTTTGTTGTTATGAGATGTTCCGGAGGTGTGTGTTATGAAAATACTGCTGGCGACTGACGGATCTGAATACTCAGACGAGGCTGCCCGCTCTCTGCTCTGCCTGGACCTCACGGTCGAGGATGAGATCATGCTTACGCATGTGGTGAGCTGGATACCGTTTCAGTATGATGCGGAATCCTATTACAGCAGTCTTAAACAGATCAAGCAGGATGTGGCGCCGAGGATCATTGATGCGGCGCTTGAGGTGCTGGCGCCGTCAAAGGCCAGGATAAGTACAGCGATTATTGATGGCGCTCCGGAGCGCTATATTGTTGATGCTGCCGAAGCCGGAGACATGGACCTGATCGTCATGGGGGCCCGGGGCATAAAGGGGGTTAAATCGCTGCTGATCGGTAGTGTCACCAAGGCGGTCACGCTCCATTCGGCCAAGCCGGTTCTGGTGATAAAGCCGGGTTTTTGCGGTAGCATGGAAAAGAAGAAAGTTCTTTTTGCTGCTGATGGTTCTGATTTTTCAGCTGCAGCCGCGAAGTTTCTGGCTTTCCTGCCTTTGAGCGCTGACTCTGAGATTACGCTTATGCATGTCATCTGGTCAGACTTTGCCGACATTCCTGACCGGTTTGTGATCGAGGTGAATGACCGGATAAAGGATATGCTCGCCGATACGCGGGCCGAGGAATTCAGGGAGTCAGACCGGATACTTGAAGAGGCAAAAGGCTATCTGGGGCAGAGGTTTAAGAACCTTACCGCCGTGTCAAAAGTGGGAGACCCTTCCCACGAGATACTGAGGACAGCTGAAGAGATGCATGCTGATATGATCGTTGTCGGATGCAGAGGATTAAAGGGGATGGCCAGCATGATGGGCAGCGTTTCCCGCAATGTTCTGACGCATTCCGACAGTTCTGTGCTGATTGGAAAGACCTGCAGGGGTCAATAATTTTATTGAGAGAGGAATACGGCAACACATGGCAAACGAAGCGAACAAAGTAATCTATTCAATGGTCGGGGTGAGTAAATACCACGACAAGAAACAGGTCCTGAAGAATATCTATCTCTCCTATTTCTATGGAGCGAAGATCGGCGTGCTCGGCCTCAATGGCTCAGGCAAGAGTTCCCTGTTGCGCATCCTGGCGGGGGTGGACAAGGAGTTTGTCGGTGAGACGGTCATTTCACCGGGGCATACCGTCGGATATCTTGAGCAGGAGCCTTTGGTCGACAACAATAAGACAGTTCGGCAGGTGGTCGAGGAGGGTGTGCAGGAGACGGTGGACCTGGTCAATGAATTTAACCAGATAAACGCGCGTTTTGCCGAGCCGATGTCTGACGACGAGATGGCCAAACTCTGTGACCGGCAGGGAGTAGTCCAGGAAAAGCTCGACCACCTGGATGCCTGGGACCTGGATTCCCGGCTGGAGATGGCCATGGATGCTCTCCGCTGCCCTCCGGGCGACACCCCGGTTAATGTCCTCTCAGGCGGAGAGAAGAGGCGGGTTGCTTTGTGCAGGCTGCTGCTTCAGAAGCCGGACATACTCCTGCTTGATGAGCCGACCAACCATCTTGATGCAGAAACAGTCACCTGGCTTGAGCACCATCTGCAGCGCTATGAAGGTACGATCATAGCGGTCACTCATGACCGGTATTTTCTTGATAATGTCGCCGGCTGGATCTTGGAACTCGACCGCGGCCAGGGCATTCCCTGGAAGGGAAATTACTCCTCCTGGCTTGAGCAGAAACAGAACAGGCTGAAAGAGGAAGAAAAGGCCGAGACTGAAAGGCAGAAGACTCTGCAGCGTGAGCTTGAGTGGATCAGGATGTCCCCCAAGGGGCGGCATGCGAAGTCCAAGGCCCGCATCACCTCCTATGAGCAGCTGCTTTCGCAGAATAATGAGAAGCTTGCGAAGGAGCTTGAAATTTTCATACCACCCGGTCCGAGACTCGGAGGCGTCGTCATTGAGGCAGATAATATTTCCAAGTCATATGGCGACAACGTGCTGGTTGAAGGTATGACCTTTTCACTTCCTCCCGGCGGTATCATCGGAGTGGTAGGGCCCAACGGGGCAGGAAAAACAACACTTTTCAGGATGATCACCGGGCAGGAAAAGCCTGACGCCGGGACGATCCGTATTGGCGATACCGTAAAACTCGGCTATGTTGATCAGGCCCGGGACGACCTTGACACTACGAAATCCGTCTGGGAGGTCATATCCGGGGGCGAGGATGTGGTCTTGATAGGCAACCGGGAGGTGAACTCCCGCGCATATGTCGGCAGATTCAATTTTTCAGGACAGGACCAGCAGAAGAAGGTAAGCATGATTTCAGGCGGGGAGAGAAACCGGGTCCATCTGGCACGCATGCTGAAGGAAGGCGCCAACGTGCTGTTGCTCGACGAGCCGACCAACGACCTCGACGTCAACACCATGCGGGCGCTGGAAGAGGCACTTGAGAACTTTGCCGGCTGTGCGGTGGTCATCAGCCATGACCGCTGGTTCCTTGACCGCATTGCGACCCATATCCTGGCGTTTGAGGGAGACAGCAAGGTGGTCTGGTTTGACGGCAACTACTCCGAATATGAGGCCGACCGCCACGAACGGCTTGGGTCTGAGGCAGACCAGCCGCACCGGATCAAATACCGGCATCTCACCCGGCAGTAAGAGTTTAGCAGGAGGGCCCGGACGGGCCCTCCTGATCTGAAAAAAAATCCCTCTTAGGGTGTTGCCTTCAGGTGTGCGATAACCTCTTCGACTTTTACCTTCACCATCTCTTTGGTCTTGCGGTCTTTTATCTCTACAAGCCCTTCTTTGAGGGTCTTCTCTCCAAGGACAATCTGGGTCGGAATACCGATCAGGTCAGCGTCTTTGAACTTGACCCCTGCGCGTTCCTCGCGGTCGTCCATCAGGACATCGATCTTTTCTAGCCGGAGTTCTCTGTAAAGTGCCTCGGCAGTTTCGACTGTTTTTGGGTCGTTCATATTCAGCGGGATCAGTTCCACGTCAAACGGTGCTATGCTTTTTGGCCAGATAATACCGTCCTTGTCGAAGTTCTGTTCGATGGCTGCAGCAGCGATCCGTGCAGGCCCGATGCCGTAGCTGCCCATGATGATCGGTTTTTCCTGGCCGTTTTCATCCAGGAAGACCGCCTTGAGGGCACTGGAATACTTGGTCCCCAGCTTGAAGATATTGCCTATCTCGATGACCCGCTCTACCCTCAGGGGGGTGCTGCAGCTGGAACAGAGATCACCCGCTTTCGCAATATGGATATCGTGCCATTCCGCAGTAAAATCCTTCTCTGCCCTGATGCCCTTTATATGGTAATGCTGTTTGTTTGCACCGCTGACGAATGCACCCTGTTTCAGGGAATGGTCCGCAATCATCCTGATCTCGCGACCGACGGGTCCGATAAAGCCCGCCTCGACCCCGAGAATCTCTTTCACCTCGATCTTCTGTGCCGGCCGGTGGCTGCCGATGACCTTTGCCAGTTTTTTCTCATGCAGTTCCTGATCACCCCTTACAAGCGCAAGTACAGGTCCCTGCTCGGAAATAACCAGAATGCTCTTCAGGAAATTTGACGGCTGCAGTTTCATGAAATTAGATACTTCTTTGACCGTTCTCTTGTCCGGAGTATGTACCTCTTCGCAGGGCCAGTCCGGTGTTTCACTGGCTAAGGGCGTTGAAAGGGCAAGCTCGACATTTGCTGAATAGCCGCAGTGGTCACAGAGGGCTATCTCATCCTCTCCGGCAGGGCTCGGGGCCATGAACTCGTGCGAGTAGCCTCCGCCCATCATGCCGGGGTCGGACTCGACCTGCATGAACCGCAGGCCGCAGCGGCTGAAGATGCGGTGGTAGGCTTCGGCATGGAGTTCGTAGTTTTTGTCGAGACCGGCGTCATCAGCGTCAAAGCTGTAGCTGTCCTTCATGATGAATTCCCGTGTTCTGAGTATTCCGCTCTTTGGTCTGGCCTCGTCACGAAGCTTTGTCTGTATCTGGTACCAGACCTGAGGGAGGTCCCGGTAGGAGCGTATCTCACGGGAGGCGAGCCAGGTCATGATCTCTTCGTGCGTCATGCCGAGACAGAAGTCCCGGTCGGTCCTGTCTTTCAGGCGGAACATTTCACCGCCGATCATGTCCCATCTGCCGGTCTGCTGCCAGATTTCAGCAGGATGGAGAATCGGCATCGAGATCTCTTGTGCCCCTATTGACTCCATCTCCTCTTTAAGAATAGCGTCGATTTTGTTGAGGACACGCCAGCCCAGCGGCAGGAAGATATAAAGTCCTGCGGCGAGCTGCCGGACGTAGCCGGCGCGCAGCATCAGGATATGGCTGATTGCCTCGGCATCTGCCGGGGCCTCTCTGAGTGTCGGTATAAACATTTTTGAGAATCTCATGGTCGGTAGTCCTTTCGTTGTTTGTGCATAATTATACTGAAACCTTCTATTTTCTTTCCATGAAGACGCACCGCATTATTGATATTTTCAGGGGTATCGTTTAAATTATCGATAGTATGTCTGATTACTAAACCTGTCGAGGAAAGATATCAGGAGGATCTGGTGAAAAAAAGATATGTGGTAGTATTTTTCAGTTTCATGGTTTTCATATTTTCTGCCGGCCTGGCTCTGGCTGGACCGTCTGAAGAAAAGGCGGCTGTAAAGGCGGCGCAGGACTGGCTTGCACTGATTGACACAGAAAAATATGCTGAAAGCTGGACTGAGTCTGCAGCGCTGTTTCGGAGTGCGGTAACTGCTGCACAGTGGTCCGGACAGGTCAAAGGGGTGAGAGTGCCGCTGGGCAGGGTGATGAAGAGAACGGTCAGGTCAAAAAATTACAGCAAGTCGCTTCCGGGAGCCCCTGACGGCGAGTATGTGGTTATACAGTTCGAGACCTCTTTTGAGAATAAGAAAAATGCCGTGGAGACGGTGACCCCGATGCTCGACAAAGACGGCAGATGGCGCGTCTCAGGATACTATATCAAGTAGAAGGAGTCATTGTGCAGAGGATACCCTTAACACCGGCAGGATACCAGAAATTACAGGAAGAACTTGAAAAGTTATTGAAGGTCGACAGACCCAGGAATATTCAGGCGATCGCTGAGGCCCGCGCGCATGGGGACCTTTCCGAGAACGCCGAGTATCATGCGGCAAAAGAGCAGCAGTCTTTTATCTGCGGCAGGATAGATGAATTGAAGGGAAAGCTGGCACTGGCCGATGTGATTGACCCGTCAAAGATCAAGCAGTCCACGGTTGCCTTTGGGGCTAAAGTGAAGGTGCTTGATACTGAGGCTGATGAGGAGTATGTCTTTATTCTGGTTGGCACGGAAGAGGCGGATATCAAGCAGGGCAAGATTTCTCTTACCTCTCCCGTTGGAAGGGCGCTCATCGGCAAGGATGTGGGTGATACCGCAGTCATCAAGGCCCCTGGACGGACCATCGAATACGAGGTCCTTGAGATAACCTATGAGTAGCGTCTGCCCCATGAGAAAATACATAAATGAATAGATACGTTACAGCAGAGATTACCGGAAATTTTTCTGTTGGAAAGAACTACCGGCTGCTCTCTCTGAGATGTCCTGATACCGGACGTAAGCCGAAGGCGGGGCAGTTCTATATGGTGCAGGTGAGGGATAGTTCCGACCCGCTTCTGAAGAGGCCCTTCAGCCTCTTCAGAAAGACTGCAGAGGGAATCCAGCTGCTCTACCGGGTCCAGGGAAAAGGAACGACACTGCTTGCCGGGCATGTGGCAGGCGATTCGCTCCACCTTCTGGGACCGCTTGGCAATGGCTATCCTGTCCAGAAACCCGTTGCTGCTACTGCATCTGCCCCTGCATCCGTCACCGTGGCTCATGCAGCAGCTCCGGTTATTATTGCCGGGGGCATAGGCATTGCCTCTGTCTTCCCCCTGATAGAGGAGATGAAAGGAAAGGCAACCGTCCTGTATGGCGCACGGACCAACGATGATCTGTTGCTGCTCGACGAACTGAAAGGCCTGACTGATGATTTCCATATCTGTACTGACGATGGCTCGTGCGGTGAAAAAGGTAATGTGATCGATCTCCTGCAGAAGATATTACCGGCTGACACGAAAAACCTGCCCCTGATTTATGCCTGTGGTCCGAAGCCGATGCTCAGGGCGGTTTCCGGTTTTGCCGTTTCCCGAAACATTACTGCCTACCTGTCTTTGGAAGAACATATGGCCTGCGGTATCGGCGCCTGCCTGGGCTGTGTGGTGAAGATAAAGACCAAAGAGGCTAAGGACATGGGGACGGAAGACGTTCAGCAGCGGGAGTCATCAGCTAAAGATGCGGCCTACCAGCGGATCTGCATGGAAGGGCCGGTCTTCAAAGCTGAGGATATAGTATGGTAGAGCCCTTATCCTCAAATCTGGAAGTGACCATCGGCAGTCTTAAGCTGAAGAACCCTGTCATGACTGCATCAGGAACTTTTGGGTACGGGCCTGAATATGCAGAGTTCATCGACCTCAACAGGCTCGGGGCTATTGTGGTCAAGGGGCTTTCCCTCGAACCAAAAGAGGGCAACCCGCCGCCGCGCATTGTCGAGACCGCTTCCGGTATGCTGAATTCAATCGGGCTGCAGAACATCGGTATTACGGCGTTTATAAAGGAAAAACTCCCGTTTCTCAAGCGGTTTTCCACCCCGGTAATTGTAAACTTTTTCGGCGATTCTCTCGATGAATATGCGGAGGCTGCTTCGAGGTTCGATGGCGTTGACGGCATCCATGCCCTTGAGATGAATATCTCCTGCCCGAACAAGCAGGCAGGGTGGTCCGTCTTCGGGACCGATCCGGCGGTGACCTGCGAGGTGGTTAGCGCTGTCCGCAAAAAGACAAAGCTGCCGCTGATCGTCAAGCTCTCACCCAATGTTACGGATATTGCCCTGATGGCGAGGGTCGCGGAGGATTCCGGAGCAGATGCGCTTTCGCTTATCAATACGCTGACCGGCATGGCTATTGATATACGGACGCGGAGGCCGAAGCTCGCAAATATCAGAGGAGGGCTGTCAGGGCCGGCGATAAAGCCGGTTGCGATAAGGATGGTCTATGACGTGTATAAGGCGGTAAAGATTCCGCTGATAGGCATGGGGGGGATCATGAATGCCGAAGATGCCCTGGAATTCATGATGGCAGGTGCTGCGGCGGTTGCCGTGGGGACTGCAAATTTTGTAAACCCGTCGGTGACAGTTGAGATCATCGACGGCATGACTGCTTTTATGGAACGCGGAAAGATACAGGAGATACGCTCACTTATTGGTGCAGCACATGCGGGCTGATCCGGTCCTAACCCTGACGACCGATTTCGGGTATGATGATCCCTTTGCCGGTGTGATGAAAGGTGTCATCCTGAAGATTAATCCGGCAGCAACAATCGTCGATATTTCCCACGGAATCAGGCCGCATGACATCAGGGAGGCTGCCTATACGATCGGCATGAACTTCCAGTACTTTCCCTCCAACACTATCCACCTGGTGGTGGTAGATCCCGGGGTGGGCTCTGGCAGAAGACCGCTCCTGGTGGAGGCGGACCATCACTATTTCATCGGACCGGACAACGGCGTCTTTTCATATATCTACCGCATGTGTCCTCATATTATGCAGATAGTCCATATCACGTCGGCGCATTATTTTCTGTCGTCAGTCAGCCCGACCTTCCAGGGCCGTGATATCTTTGCCCCGGTTGCTGCCTGGTTTTCGCGCGGGCTGCCGATGGAACGCTTCGGAGAACCGGTTAGCGACTATCAGATAATACCGATGTCAGTTCCGAAGCTGTCCGCGGAGGGTCTGCTGGTGGGGGAAGTGATCCATATCGACAGATTCGGCAACGCGATCACCAATATCACGACAACAGAACTCACTATGCTTCCGGATTTTGAAAATCGCAGCCCTCTGCGTATTCTGCTGAAGGAGCAGGAAGTCCCTCTGCAGGAGTTCTATGCGCAGGGCGAAGACAGCAGACTCTGCTCGCTGATCAACAGTTCAGGCCATCTTGAGTTTTTCATGTTTCAGGGCAGGGCGGCTGATCAAAATAAAATTGCTATCGGGGACCCGGTTTCGGTCATGATAACCCGGGGATGAGCAGGCCTTGATATGAAATATGTTTCAGAGGAAATTGACAACTGTATTGCCATGCTTGAGGCCCTTGCCGCTGACCCGGGCCAGTTCGCAGGCCTGCCGGAAGAGCAGAAGATTGCACTTCTGAAAGCAACGGGAAGGATTTCCCGTCCCGACAGAGAAGAAATAAAAAAAAGAAATAGGGCTGCAGGTCAGCTCAGGCGCAGGTCTGCGCTCGAAAAAGACCGGACCAGCAGAAATGCTACCGGTATCCGTCAGGCCCGCACCAAGGAAACCTTTGTTGCCCCGCTGCAGATAGATTTTGATGCAGCCGATGCAGGACGCAATTCCGATCGCAGCACGAAAATCCTGAATTCCCCCAGAAATTGCTACATATGTAAAGAAGAGTTTACCCGTCTTCACTTTTTCTATGACATGCTCTGCAGCAGATGCGGCGACCTGAACTACCGCAAGCGGTTCCAGACAGTGTCGCTCCAGGGCCAGGTTGCCCTTATTACGGGCGCGCGGGTAAAGATCGGGTATCAGGCCACGCTGCAGATGCTGCGTGCCGGAGCTACGGTCATTGCGACGACCAGGTTCCCGGTGGATGCAGCAGCCAGATATTTCAAGGAAGAGGACTTCGAGGTCTGGGGCGACAGATTGCATATCCATGGCCTTGACCTGAGGCATATTCCGAGCGTCGAGATCTTTGCCGGTTATCTGGAAAAGCGGTTCGGGCGTCTCGATATATTAATAAACAACGCTGCCCAGACTGTGCGCAGGCCTGCGGGTTTTTATGCTCATCTTATGGAAAACGAAAATAAGGGCTGCAGCGTCTTGTCCGCCGAGGCGCAGCAGCTGCTTGCAGACCATGCGGCCTGCAAGCAGCTGCTTGCGTCGCTCTGCCATGATATCCAGGAGAATGAAACCGCACTCCCTGTTGCGTGGCATAACCAGGTGGCCGGCATCGGGCTGCGCGAATCTGCCAGACTTTCCCAGATCCCCTACAGGCATGATGCTTCTTTGGTTTCTGAAGAGATTTTTCCGGAAGGCCGGCTGGATGCCGATCTCCAGCAGGTAGACCTGAGAAAGACCAACAGCTGGCGGCTGCGTCTCGGAGAGGTTCCGGTTACCGAAATGCTGGAGGTGCAGCTGGTGAATTCGGTAGCGCCCTTTGTATTGTGCAACCGCCTGGCGGCTCTCATGAAGCGCGATTACACCGGGCAGAAGCATATCGTCAATGTTACTGCCATGGAAGGCAAGTTCTTCAGGTTTAAGAAAGATGCCAGGCACCCGCATACCAATATGGCTAAAGCAGCTCTGAATATGCTGACTCATACCTCTGCCGAAGAGCTTGCCCGGGATGGCATCTATATGAACGCGGTTGATACCGGCTGGGTCACGGATGAAGATCCCCTTGAGCTTTCGCAGATGAAACAGGATGTCCATGATTTTCAACCGCCGCTGGATATTGTCGATGGAGCTGCCAGGGTCTGTGATCCTTTTTTTGATGGAATCCTGACCGGCAAACACTGGTCCGGAAAGTTTCTGAAAGACTATTTCCCCATAGATTGGTAGGCCTGGTAACTTTGCCAGGGCAGACACCTTCTTTTCTTTACCCGAGGCCGCTATCTGCCCTCAATCTTAATACTTGACAGAATCACTAGACTATTATTAAATTTATATATGCTGAGATTATCGACAAAGGGGCAGTATGGTGTGCGGGCGATGTTTGAAATTGCCCGGAGCTGCAATCACGGTCCTGTCACGATCAGGGAGATATCAGAGCGGCAGGATGTTTCGGTCGCCTATCTGGAGCAGATCCTCAACCAGCTCCGCAAGTCAGGCATCATCAAGAGCGTCAGGGGGCCGGGCGGCGGGTATGTCCTGAGCCGGGACCCGGGCAAGGTGAGCATCGGTGAGATCCTGCGGGAGCTCGAGGGGCCGGTGGCGATAACCTCCTGTCTTGACCCGAAAGAGGGCTGCATGCGGGTTGAAGGGTGTGTTACGCATCTGCTCTGGAAATCACTTGGTGAAAATATCGAGGCCTTTCTGAACAGCATGACGCTGAAGGACCTGCTCGAAGGCAATGAGTTTATTTCTCTGAAGCAGAGGCCTGGCCAGGTTCCTGGCAATATTATGGCCAAGGTTCCGGATAAGACAAAGGCGCGGCTGGCATCATGAAGTTTGTCGAGAATGTCAAGCCGGATGTCACGACCGATATCGTCTATATGATGTGCCCGATGCATCTTCTGAAGCTTGAGGAGCAGATGAAGGAGCTTGAGCCCGGGCAGATACTTGAGATCATGACCGACTACGACGGGGCGCTTGAGGATATCCCGGCCTGGTGCGACAAGACAGGTAACGAGTTCCTCGGGATAGATGAGACCCCGGATTTTTTTAAATTCTATATCAAGAAGCATGCGAGGTGAGTATGAAGAAATATTATTTTGATCACGTGGCCACGAACCCGCTCGACCCGGTAGTGCTTGAGGCGATGATGCCGTATTTCAAAGAGGAGTTCGGCAACCCTCTGAGTGTTCATGCCTATGGTATGACGGCCAAGAACGCCATTGAAGAGGCTCGGGAAAAGGTTGCCGGCCTTGTCAATGCAAAGCCCTCTGAAATCACTTTTACGGCCAGCGGCGCCGAGGCGAACAACTTTGCCCTGAGGGGTATTGCCCTTGCCCGGCAGAATGAGGGCAAGCATATTATCGTCTCCCGCATGGAGCACCATTCCATATTGAACGCTGCCCGTTTCCTCGAAAAAAGCGGGTTTACGGTCACGTATCTTCCGGTTGACAAACAGGGGGTTGTTGATCCTGAGACCGTCAGGAAGGCGATCATCAAGGAGACAACTCTGATATCAGTGACCCATGCCAGCAGCGAGGTCGGGACGATTGAACCGATCAAGGAGATTGCCCGGATCGCGAAAGAACATAATATTATCGTGCATACCGATGCTGTTGCTTCCACCGGCAATATTCCGGTTGATGTGCAGGACCTGGGAGTTGACCTGCTGACGATGGCTGCACATCAGTTCTATGGCCCCAAAGGTGCGGGGGCCCTTTATGTGAAGCAGGGTCTGCGGATCGTTCCGCTTATATACGGCGGCATACAGGAGTCAGGCAGGCGGGCAGGAACAGAGAATGTCCCTGCGATCGTCGGCATGGGCAAGGCTGCAGAGCTTGCAAAGGCTGAGCTGGGCAAGAGGATGGAATATCTCAGGCCGCTGAGGGACAGGATCATCGACAGTGTGGCAGGGATTCCAAATGCTATTTTGACTGGCGACCGTCAGAACCGTCTGCCGGGGCATGCCAGTTTCTGTGTTGAATTTATCGAGGGCGAGGCGATGCTGATGCTGATGGCAGCCAAGGGTATTTTATCCGCGAGCGGATCAGCCTGTTCATCAAAGGCTTTGAAGTCCTCTCCCGTGCTTCTGGCGATGGGCGTACCGACCGGACTGGCGCAGGGCTCTATTGTTTTTACCCTGGGTATGGGGAATGCGATTGAAGATGTGGACCACCTGGTGACTGAATTCCCTGCCGTGATTAGGAGGCTCAGGGAGATATCCCCCTTTGCGCAGGGCTGGGGAGACTCGCAGGAGGGCGGTACCTGCGTAACCGGCTGAGCATGTATAGAAGGCTGTCGCGTTTAACTTCAAGGTAAGAGGAGAGGCCATGAAACCTGTAATCCGTGTTGTCCTGTTGACCGTCTGTGCATTGGGGATTTTTCTTGCCGGATCAAGTACTGCCTTTGCCAAAGCCAATGACCCTGCAGTCAAGATACTTAAATCGCGCATCTCGGCCGTAACTGTATATTCAGACCGTGCGCAGGTGACGCGAACTGCCTCAGAGAAACTTCCTGCAGGCGAGCAGCGGCTTGTATTCGATAATCTGCCGGCCGGGCTGGAGCCTGGCAGCATTCAGGTGAACGGCACAGGCAGCGCTGAACTGAGTGATGTGAAGACGGACATAGAACGCTATACTGAAACCCCGGACAAGGACAGAAAGGCCCTTCTGGACGAAAAGACAAATATTGAAGACCGGATTGCAGAGCTGGATGGAAAGATCAGCCTGGCAAATAATGAGAAGGGATTTCTTGAGAATATAACCAGGAAGCTGACAGGCGTCACGGACAAGACCCCTGCAGGAGAACTGGACCCTGAAAAATGGGTCAAAATGGTGGATCTCTACCGCGTCAGGAATGCGGCGCTTGACAAGGAAATTCGTGAAACGGAGATTGCCAAACGTGACCAGAAGGCCAGGCTGAGCAAGGTCACCAGGCAGATTGCGGACCTTGGCAGCGCTGAACAGAAGACCAGGTACCATGTGGAGGTGCTGGTGAGGATGAAGGAGGCAGGGGAACTCTCCCTCTCGCTCTCTTACATAGTGCGCGGTCCAAGTTGGCAGCCGTTATATGACCTTCGTGTCTCGACCCGCGAAAAAAAGATGAACCTGACCTATAATGCGGTCATACGGCAGAACACCTCTGAAGCCTGGGACGATGTGGCGGTGGAGCTCTCGACTGCCCAGCCCCGGATCGGCGGTCAGCAGCCTGAGCTTTATCCCTGGCGTGTCAGTTTTATCGAGCCGCGCCCCCGTTTAGACAAGAAGGCAGTTGCCTATCCGGCAGCTCCTGCACCGCAGATGGCAAGGCAGATGATGCCTGCCGCAGCTGCAGAGATGGATAGCCTGGAGGAACAAAAGGCGGCCAGTGTAATGGATAAACCGGCTGCCAATGTTCAGACGAATGCTACTTCCGTTGTTTTTCAGATCAGAGGCAGAAATACCATAGCCAGCGACAATCTGCCGCACAAGGTTACGGTTCTTATTCAGGATTTCCCGGCTGATTTCCGTTATTCCACGGTTCCAAAACTTTCACCCAATGCATATCTGAAAACGAAGGTGAAGAATGCGAGTGAATTTCCCCTCCTGCCGGGCAATACCAATGTATTTCTGGACAGCAGCTTCGTTGCGAATGCCTCCATGAAACAGGTTGCCCCTGGTGAGGAGTTCTGGACGTTCCTCGGGGTTGATGGGGCGATCAAGGTCGAGCGGAAGTTTCTGAAGAAACACCAGAAGCAGGAAGGGCTATTCGAAAAGAAGACCAAAATGGTTTACGAGTATCTGACGGAGATTACGAACAACAAGAAAACCGAAGAGGAACTGGTTGTCTGGGACCAGCTGCCGATTGCATCCCACCAGGACATCGTGGTTAAGCTGGTGGAGCCTCAATACGAGAAGGACTCACCGGTGCTGAAAAAGAACGAACTGAACTTTTTTGAGTGGTATTTCAAGGTCAAGCCGGGCGAGATGATCAAGATCCCGTTCGTCTTTTCCGTAGAATACCCTCCGGACAGACAGGTAAGCGGATTGGAGTGAGAGGCTGTTCTGTTGATCGGGTGGCCTATATTAAACAATCTACTTCCCGATACGTACCGGCCATACATAGTCGCTGTTGCTCTTAATGTCGACGGCAATGCCGCCATCAATGCTCAGGGCGACACACCAGGCGCCGTCGGCATCGAAGCTGCTGCCGGACCAGTAGATGCCCTTGACGCTGTCAAAAATATCTCCCTCTGTCCACTGTCCGTTCCCTGCCGCATCTGTTAGAGCAGGGTTTGCGTAGCCATGCTTTCGCGCACTCTGAACCATAGCCATCCATTCCGTTTTCGTCGGCAGTCTCCAGTCTCCGGCTGAAGAACCGTCATGCAGCCCGCATATACCATTGCCCAGACCTGCGACCCACGCGTTGGCATCCGCCCAGGCAAGTGTACCATTGTTTTCTGCTTTTGCAATGCCGTTGCTGGTATCTGTGCAGTTTGCGTTTTTCAACCATATTACCCCTGTCCTGCAATCCGTCACTGTTCCATCGCCATTCGGATAGTTAACATTACTGTTAAATTCATATCTCCCTGTGCAGTCGGTTGCTGCCGTCGTTTGCGATTTGCCATCCGGGAAACTGATTGTCCCCGTTCCTGATAAATGCAGATTACCGCTCACCTCAACCCCAGGTGCGGCATATGCTGCACTTGCAAGTACCAACATCAATGAAAATACGATCAGCACCAATTTCTTCCCAGACATAACTGCCTCCCCGCGTAATCCATTGCAGCCGCGAAGCACGGCTTTGTTCCATGTCATATAATGATTCCGGGAAGGCGGGTTGTCAATGCCAAAGTCTGCATGCAAAATGATGACCTCAACCGGCCGGTAGGGGAGTGTTCAGTGCAAGCGTGATGTATGTGCCGGCTCGATGCCTGCGGTTATTTCCCGGTCATCGAACGCGGGTCCAGCAGGCGGTCGAGTTCTTCTGAGGTCAACTCCGTCATTTCAGCTGCAACATCTTTTATACTGCGCTTTTCAGCAAAGGCCTTACGGGCAATCATCGCGGCCTTGTCATATCCGATTATTGGCGACAGCGCAGTGACGAGGATGGGATTCCGACCGACGAGCTCTGCAATATGTTCCCGGTTTACGGTAAACCCCGCAACAGCCTTGTCTGCAAGCAGGCGTGCGGCATGAGCGAGAATCGAGACAGACTGAAGCAGAGTGTGCGCTATGAGCGGCAGCATGATGTTCACCTCAAAATTGCCGCACTGGCTTCCGATCGTGATCGCGGTATCATTGCCGATCACCTGCACGCAGACCATGGTCACTGCCTCGCAGATGACCGGGTTGGTCTTTCCGGGCATGATGCTCGAACCGAGCTGGACTGCAGGAAGCGATATCTCTGACAGACCGGCAACCGGGCCGCTGTTCATAAGGCGCAGGTCATTGCATATCTTTATGAGGGACAGGGCCGCTGTCTTCACGTGGCCGCTCAGTTCAGCCGCCGTATCAACGGCTGCCTGAGAGGTAAAGTGGTTACCTGTTTCCTCAAAGGGTAATCCCGTTTCAGCGGCTAGCAAGGCAGCCACCCGTTTCCCGAACTCCGGATGGGCATTGATGCCGGTTCCGACTGCTGTTCCCCCGATGGCCAGCATGGCCAGTCTCGGCAGACAGGATTCGATCCGCTCGATAGCCTGCCTGATCTGATGGGCCCATCCGCTAATCTCCTGGCTCATCCTGATCGGCACTGCATCCATCAGGTGCGTGCGGCCGGTCTTAACAACGTCATCGAGTTCCTGCATGCGCTTGATCAACGCGCCATGGAGATGGCGTAATGCCGGCAGAAGGGACTCGCTTGCCAGTATAAAGGCGCTGACATGGATAGCAGTCGGGATAACGTCATTCGTCGATTGGCCCCGGTTGACATGGTCATTGGGATGGATCGTCTTGGCCCCAGGGGCCCCTCCCGACAGTTGGATGGCCCTGTTTGCGATGACTTCGTTTGCATTCATATTTGTTGAGGTGCCCGACCCTGACTGGAATATGTCGACAGGAAACTGAGTGTCCCATCTGCCTGCTATCACCTCGTCTGCAGCGGCCGTGATTGCCGCTGCTTTCGCGGCATCGAGCATACCCAGATCCTCATTTGCCATGGCTGCGGCTTTTTTTATCAGGCCGAGAGAACGGATAAAAACCCGCGGAAAGGCTGTCCCGCTGAGAGGAAAGTTATCGATCGCGCGCTGGGTCTGGGCCCCATAAAGCGCATCTGCGGGTATGCTCACCTCACCGAGGGCATCATGCTCAATACGGAAGTCAGTCATGGTATTTCAGAGAATCAACGGACCGGATATTTCGTAAACACATAGTCACGGTCTTTTACAAGTGTATGGCACTGGTAGCACTCGTCTGCAAAGGCGGCATCTTTTCCGTAGGGAGTATAGGTGTTTGAGGCCGGGTTATAGACGAAACGTGCATATCCCCAACCGCCGGTAGCGCTGAATTTTTTTGAATCCTTCACCATGAACTCAATCCTCTGAAGAACATCCGGCTCAAGAGCTGCCGGGAACACAGGGTTCTTCATCTCGGAATAGGCAATTTTCACAAGAACGGCGCCGTCAGGAAAGGCAATACCTTTATTGGACGCGCCTTTTTTGTAGGCATCCACAAGCGTGGTATTCCCGAGTATGTACCGGACTTCTTTTTTATCGGTCCGATAACTTGGTGCGATTACCTGCCAGGTCTCATAGCCCCGTATATCTTCGAAGGAGAGTCCATTGGGGGCCTTCAGCGCATACCTGTCCTGGGCTGAAAACAGATCACTCCCGGCAAGCATGAGGCCGATACCAACAACTCCGGCAAAAACGAACATCCTGATACTCTTCATCTTATTATCCTCCTTGTCTGCGGTAACAATATCTACACTTTACCGCTAAAATGATTTCATGTCCATCAAAAGAAACTCTTTGTCAGCAAAAACTGACAATCGATTTTTACATAAGCCTACACAGAACAGGCCCGCCGTATAATATAATGCTTTAAGTATCTATGAGATTTTGATATTCTGGTGTTAAGAAGGAGGATACGATCCCATGATGAACGTCACCCGTCGACAATTTATTAAGATTTCAGCAGGTGCTATTGGTGCCGTTGTTGCCACAGAAACAGCGGCTCTGGGGGTGGATACTGCGGCGGTGCAGGGCCGTGCGCTCAGTGTCCCGATTAAGACAGGGAAGCAGGTGCCGAGCATCTGTCCGTTCTGCTCTGTTGGCTGCGGTCAGATTGTTATGGTCAACGATGCCGGCAAGATCATCGGCATCGAGGGAAACCCTGATTCGCCAATAAGCGAAGGCACCCTCTGTCCGAAAGGTGCGGCAACCTATCAGCTTGTCATGAACGAGCATCGCTGGACAAAGGTCAAGTACCGCGCACCGGGCAGTGATCACTGGGAAGAGAAGCCACTGGACTGGGCCATGGACCGTATCGCCAAACTGGTCAAAGAGACCCGCGATGCAAACTTTAATGAGTTCGAGGAGCTCCCGGATGGCAAGGGAGGCAAGGCGAAAAAACGGGTGATGAACACCTATGCCCTGGCTTCACTCGGCGGTGCGACGATCGATAACGAATGGAATTATGCACAGCAGAAGCTTATGCACGGCCTGGGCGTTGTCTATGTAGAGAACCAGGCCCGAATATGACACTCCTCCACGGTCCCCGGGCTGGGGGTCACGTTTGGACGGGGTGGTTCGACAACGTTTCCCCGTGATCTCGTCAATTCCGACGCAGTTATGATCATGGGTTCTAACATGGCAGAGTGCCATCCTGTGGCGTTCCGTTGGCCGCTCAAGGCAAAAACAGAGCATGGTGCGGTCCTGATGCATGTTGATCCGCGTTTTACGCGGACCTCGGCCCTCTGCGACATTCACGCGCAGATCCGGGCAGGCAGTGACATTGTCTTTCTCGGTGCACTTATTACGTACGTCATCAACAGCAGCCGCTGGAATTCAGACCCGTTTTTCAAGGAATATGTGATCAATTATACGAATGCCGCAACGCTGGTAAATGCCGACTTCAAGGATCCTGACGATCTCGACGGCGTCTTCTCAGGACTTTCCGGCGACGGCAAGACGTATTCAAATGCCAGTTGGTCATATCAGCGCAACCCGGCGCCTGCGTCTACGGTAAGCGAGGCCAAAACCTTTACGGATCTCCTGCTGCAGCGTGTACCCGGCAGACCGAAGACCGATATGACGCTTCAGGATCCCCAGACCGTATTCCAGATCGTCAAAAAGCACTATGCCCGCTATACGCCTGAGATGGTCGAGCGCGTCTGCGGATGCCCGAAGGAAACCTTTCTCCGCGTTGCCGAAACGCTGCTGAATAATTCGGGACGAGACAAGACATCGAACATAACCTACGCTGTCGGCTGGACCCAGCACACGGTCGGGGTACAGATCATCCGCTGCGCAGGCATGCTCCAGGCGCTGCTTGGCAACATCGGAAGGCCGGGGGGCGGAATCCTGGCCCTGCGTGGTCATTCAACTATTCAGGGATCAACCGACATCGCCACGCTGTATCATTCCCTTCCTGGTTACCTGAATATGCCCGATGCCCGCCGGAATCACGACTCTCTGAAAGATTTTATCCTGACCGAGGCGGTCCCGGTTTCGACGAGTTACTGGGGCAACTATCCCAAATTTGCCGTCTCATACTTTAAGGCCCAGTTCGGCGACGCGGCAACCAGGGAGAACGATTATGGGTATCATTACCATCCCAAGATTACCGGTGATCATTCCCATTTGCCGATGTTTGTGGACATGATGGACGGAAAGATCAAAGGGTTTCTCTGCGTGGGGCAGAACCCTGCTGTCGGCGGTCAGAACGCCAGGTTCCAGCGAAAAGCGCTTGCAAAGCTGGACTGGATGGTGGTGAGGGATTTCTATGAGACCGAGACCGCCTCCTTCTGGCGCAACTCGCCCGAGATCAAGTCGGGAGAGCTCAAGACAGCGGACATAAAGACAGAGATATTTTATCTGCCTTCTGCGTGTGTGCCGGAAATGGAGGGTTCTTTTACCAATACCCAGCGGCTGCTGCAATATCATGAAAAAGCCGCCGATCCACCCGACGATTCCCGCAGCAATCTCTGGTTTACGTACCACCTGGGCAAGAAAATCAAGGCGCTCTACAAGGATTCTACCCGCGAGCGGGACTGGGCGATCAGGAACCTGACGTGGGACTATGAGCCTGAGCCGGCGGAAGTGGCGAACTGGCGTATCAAGGACGAGCCCTCTGCCTATAAGGCGCTCAAGGAGATTAACGGCTATATCTGGAAAGATAAAAAGCCTGTTCCCTCATTTGCGAACCTTGCGGAAGACGGCTCTACCGTCTGCGGCGCCTGGATTTACACCGGCGTTATTCCTGAGGAGGGCAAGAACCAGTCGGCGCGTCGTCAGGGCGATAACTGGATCTCGCCAAACTGGGGATTCGCGTGGCCGGCAAACCGTCATATCATGTATAATCGGGCCTCTGCTGACACGAAGGGCAATCCCTGGTCGGAAAAAAAGAAGCTTGTCTACTGGGATGCCGTTAGCAGTAAATGGCTTACGCCGTCCGGAGATGGTATAGACTTTGCGCTTACGAAGGCCCCGGGTTCTGCCGGCAAAGACGCCGGCATCGGCTTTGACTGGCTGGGGGGCAACGATCCCTTCATCATGCGCGCTGACGGCAAGGCCTGGCTCTTTGCACCCGCAGGTCTGGTCGATGGTCCTTTGCCGACCCATTATGAGCCATATGAATCACCTGTTAACAATGTTCTTTATAAACAGGAATCCAACCCTGTTGCAAAGGTCTGGAAGATTGCGGGCAACCCGTATCATAAGGTGGCCGATCCTGATTATCCGATCGTCATATCGACGTACCGGCTTACCGAGCATTACCTGAGCGGGGTCATGAGCAGATGGCTGCCGTGGCTGGCGGAGTTGATGCCTGAACTGTTCTGCGAGATCTCACCGGAACTGGCAGTCGATAAGGGCATCATGAACGGTGAGTATATGACCATCTGGACGGCGCGGGGGGAGATCCAGGCACGGGCGCTGGTGACCCGCCGCATGAAGCCTTTCGTGATTAACGGGAAAACCGTGCATCAGATTGGTATGCCGTGGCACTGGGGCTGGCAGGGCACGGCACAGGGCGACGTGGTGAACAACCTCAGTGCGCTTGTGGCTGATCCCAACGTCTCTATCCATGAAGGGAAGGTCTTTACGTGCAATGTACGTGCGGGCAGGAAAGGAGGTACGGTCTGATGGCAAAGGGAATGTTTGTTGATACCTCTATATGCACAGGCTGCAAGGCATGCCAGGTGGCCTGCAAGGAGTGGAATGGGCTTGAGGCCGAACCTGACCACTTTACTCAAGGGCCGGGAGCTCCCTATCCGGTGGCCAGCAATTTTACCGGCAACTCATATGACAACACCGGAAAGCTGAGTGCGAGGGACTGGCGGCACGTTCTGTTCATCGAGCAGATCAATTCACGCCGCACGGCATCGCGCTGGCTTTTCATGAGCGATTCATGTAAGCACTGTACGGACGCGGCCTGTTTAAACGTCTGCCCGGTGGAGGCCATAGAACGTACTGACCTCGGTAATGTCATCGTGCGGCAGGACAAATGTGTCGGCACCAAATTATGCAACAAGGCCTGCCCGTACGGGGTGGTGCGATACAGCGAGAAGACCCGCACCTCTCATAAATGTACGCTCTGTAATGACCGCATCCATAACAACATGGGGACAGCCTGTTCCAAGTCCTGTCCGACCGGTTCGATACAGTTCGGCGAGGTTTCCGAGCTGAAGACAAAGGCCGACTCCCGCCTTGCTCAGCTCAGAAAACTCGGTGAAAACAAGGCTAATCTTTACGGGTATAGCGAAGCCGGCGGGCTAAAGGTATTTTATCTGCTGATGGAAAATCCTGCTGTCTATGGTCTGCCTGAGAACCCGGTTGTGCAGCAGCGCAGAAAGCTCTCACTTATCAACAAGGGCGGGGCACAACTCTCTGCTTTTCTGATGGGTATGGTGGCACTGATCAGGTTTCGGGAGCGGGGAGGCAGGAAGGAACCCGGAGCTGAACCCGGGGCCGGGGAATGAGCCATGCGGGGAGGACTGACCTGAAAAATCCCGCCGATACTGAAGATTCGCCTGAAGATCCGATATTGCAGCGCCTGCAGAGCGTGGTTAAGGACAATCCTGATCTGAGCGAAGCGGCCCGCTACTACGAGGTAGTACTGCCGGTCCTGCGTGATGCCGAAATCTCTACAAGACCTGTGGACATAGCTCCGGAGGAGGCACGTGCCAAACTGGAGAAGGGAGTGCCGCTTCTCCATGATCTTTCTCTTGAAATTGACGAGCGCGAAGTCTGCAGCTTAATGATGCGTCTTGCGTCAGCCCTGGAAGAGACGACGGGTCTGAATAAGATTCATGCTGCCGAGGCTGGTTCTATCCGCGTGGCGCTTGAGGGGGAGAGGCTGGATGTCGGCAGCCTATTGCCGGATATTGCTTCCGGAGCCACCGAAGGTATTGTTAGCGCAGCAGAGAACCTTGTCCTTGACCCTGACCTGCTCAGGTCCCTGTTGTCCGATGCGATGGAACCTTACCTCCGGCAGTTGTGCAGGCAGGCGGCCCCTCTTATTGAGGGAGTTCCCTGGGACAGCGGGCAGTGCCCTGTCTGCGGCGCTGCAGCGACTCTCGCCGAGCTTCAGGGGAACAACCAGGCTAAGCATCTGCGGTGCGGTACATGCGGGGCTGACTGGCCCTTTCGGCGGCTGCAGTGTCTGTATTGCGGCAATGAAGACCACAATACCCTCGGGCTGCTTTACACAGAAGATCAAAATGAAAGAATGAAAGTGGAGGTCTGCGACAGGTGTCATGGTTATCTCAAAGTTATTACAGCCTTTGAGGCGACTCCTGTGGAGATGCTTCCGGTTGAAGATCTTGCAACGCTGCACCTTGACTATATAGCACAGGACCGTGGCTATTCCCGGTCTCTGCTGAAAAATGCTAATATAAAACAGTAAACAGCGTTTTAATATTATTTATTCTGGAAAGGAGCATGCCGGCAGACATATTTAAAGCTCCGGCATGATACGACGTTATGTACAGCGATAAAGTGATGGACCATTTTACGAATCCGAGAAATGTCGGCGATATGCCTGACGCCGACGGTGTTGGCCAGGAAGGCAATCCGACCTGCGGCGACGCCATGAAGATCTATATCAAGGTCAAGGATGGCATTATTACGGATGCCAAGTTCAAGACCTTCGGCTGCGGGGCGGCGATTGCGGTCAGCAGCATGGTGACCGAGATGGTCAAAGGCAAGACGCTCGACGAGGCGTATGCCATGTCAAAAGAAGCTGTTGCCGCGGAACTCGGCGGCCTGCCTCCGCAGAAGATGCACTGCTCAAACCTCGGGGCCGATGCCTTGAGAAAGGCGATTGAAGACTACAAGAGCAGGCACAAAGAATAGTTTATTTTGAAGTACTCATACATCCCCTTCTCCCCGGAGGGGGATGTAATGGTTTTGACTCAGGTTATACGGATTAAAGCAATCTTGCCAGCAGGGCTGGCACAGCCGCTTCTACCCTCAGTATTCTCTCCCCCATACTGACAGGTTCGAACCTGCTTTCAACTAGTTTATCAAGCTCGTACTGAATAAACCCTCCCTCCGGACCTATCGCCAGCGTAATGCTCCCGCGCAGATTTCTCGGGCATTCATTCCCTGCTCCCGGATCTGCAAGAAGGGCTGTTGTTCCGGCCATAATCCCGGGCAGTTCATCTTCGACAAACGGTTTGAATAATGGGCGCAGCAGTATTTCCGGCATTATCGTGTCCCTTGCCTGCTCAAGCCCCAGTATCAGTTGCTGACGTATAGCGTCATCTGTCAGAAACGGGCTCTGCCAGTAACTCTTTTCGACACGGTATGCGTTAACCAGATAGATCTTTTTCACCCCCATCGATGTCACAGTCTGTAAAACCCTTCTGAGTACCTTCGGACGCGGCAATGCAAGAACAAGGGTGACCGGCAGTGGAGGTGGTGGGTTCTGCGTAAGTGATATCTCCATCAATGCAGTGTCCTTATCGAGCGAACGTAACGTCCCCTTGCCGATACTTCCACCGGCAATCCCGACAGTCAGTTCGTCCCCGACTTTGGCGCGATGGACCTTGCGTATATGCTCCGCACGCCTGCCGCGGAGCAGTACCCGTCCGGTATCTACGAAGTCTTCTTGAAATAGCAGAATAAGATTCATCAGCAAATTCATATATGGAAATAGCAGAGGCGAGGGCGGATGCTGAATAAACAGAATGCCGACACCTTATAAAATAACATATACCAGGCAACAAGCCGAATCCCAGCTCAATCAATCAGTCGCCGTCCGTTATACTGGTGCCATATTAATTATCCTGTCGATTCAGTCTGTTTATGAGATGTCTGCCCTCTCCTCTGTTTCCTTAATCCCCTGCTATTTCCACTTCTCGTAATGAACGATCTCATTGAGCTGCTTTCTAGGCGGCCCTTCTTTTACTGTATTGTCCTGGGGATATCCTACGGGAAAGAGGCCGACTATCTTTATTGCCTCAGGTATGCCGAGAAGCTCTCGCATTTTTTTATCATCAAAAACTCCGACAAAGACCGACCCCAACCCCAGGCTGTGCGCAGTCAGCATGAGCGTCTGAGAGGCTATGCCTATGTCTGTCATGTAATAGGGCTGGTCCCAGAGTACCCCGGACTCAGTCGGGTCTGCACAGGCAACGACAACAACCGGTGCCTCGGCAAGTCCCTTCTTTGCGGGGTTCACTTTGTACCCCTTCGGTGCAAAAAAAGCTTCGACATAAGAAAGTTCACTGACGGCCTCACGCGTCTTTTGATCCCTGACCACCACAAACCGCCAGCACTGCCTGTTTGCCCAGGAGGGCGACATGCGGACCGCCTCCAGCAGGGTCTGCAGCTTCTCCTCTTCAACCGGCTGATTGCTGAATCTCCTGACGCTTCTGCGTGTTTTTACTGCTTCTGACAGATCCATTCCTTTATTCCTCCCTATTCCTGAGCTGTCTGATTATCTCTTTCATGTCCTCCGGCATATCGCGCCTGAACTCCAGGTACTCGTTGGTTATAGGATGGACAAACCCGAGTACTTCTGCATGCAGCATCTGGCGCGGGAAGCTGATCTTCCGGCCTTTTATCATGAGCACGGTCTTCTTTCCATACGTGGTATCTCCCATCACCGGATGACCGACCGCAGAAAAATGCACCCTGATCTGATGGGTCCTGCCGGTGCCGAGTTTTGCCTCGATCAGCGTGGCTCCAGGATACCGCTCGACCACGACCCAGCGGGTGAGCGCTTCCTTTGCATTTCTGGTCATGGTAGACATTTTCTTCCGGTCGGTTTCTGACCTTCCTATCTTCAGGCTGATTTCTCCGCTGTTCGTCTTCATGTCTCCGTAAATGATCGTCAGATATTTCCTGAAGATGGAACGCTCCTTGAACTGCGCCACGAGGTTGTAGTAGGCAGTGTCATCAAGGGCGATGATCATGACGCCTGAGGTGTCTTTGTCGATGCGGTGCACTGTTCCCGGCCGTAGGGGCCCCCCGATCGTTGCGAGTCTCGGGGCATGAAAGGCAACGGCATTCATCAGTGTTCCGCCGGCATGTCCCGTCGAGGGGTAGACGACCATGCCCGGCGGCTTGTTCACCACGATTATCGATTCATCCATAAACAGGATATCCAAAGGAATATCCTCGGCGATCAGTTCTCCCGACTCCTCCGGCAGTGTTATCTCAATAGTATCATCGGCCCGGGTCCGGTAGTTGGGTTTTGTGGCCGCCCCGTTTACCTTCAGCAATCCCTCTTCAATAAGGTTATGGATGCGTGAACGGGTCAGCCCCGACAACCCGGAAGCCTGTACGTCTATTCGTTGATCGTCCGTGTCAGGACTGACCACGAAATGTAAAGACCTGCTGTCATCTGTTGCCATAGGTATATGCTCCAATCTGGTATATAATAACGTAGATATGAGCAAAGCTGCATACGTCTTAATACTATAGGCCTTTCTGTGGCAAAGGACATGAGCCCGAAAAAGAGATTTACCGTGCTTCTGATAGCTATTTATGTGGTCTCTCTTTCACTGATGACAATCGTGACTTATCTTGTTGTCAGGGAGAATGCCATCAGAGATGCAGCAATGGCCGGAAGACTGTACCTGACTACATTCAGTGCGATCAAGCATTATATTGCGGAAGATCTGCGGCCGCTCTTTTACACGGAACTTCCGGGAAGATTTATCGTGCAGGGCATGTCACGGTCTTTTGCTGCCTCACATGTAGCGATGAGGGTCCAGAGAGACCTGCCAAACTACCAGTACAAGAATGCCTCCTTAAACGCTACCAATCCTCTTAATGATGCTGATGAGTTTGAAAAAAATATCATTGCCCGGTTTGCCGCCAACCGGAATGTAAAGGAATGGAGCGGGTTCAGGTCCCGGGGCAGTTCCCAGTTTTACAGCATGGCGGTTGCCGGAGAGCCGTTTGCTGAGGATTGCCTGAAGTGCCACGGTAATCCGGAGGATGCCCCGGCTGAGTTCAGAGAGAGATACGGAACAAAGAGGGGATATAATGTCAGGGCTGGAGACCTTATTGACGCCACATTCGTCTATATTCCGATCGGCGTACCTCTGGCTGACGCGAGAAAGGTCGTCCTGGTCTTTGCCGGCATCTACCTGCTGTTCGGGACGGTCATTCTGTCAATTGTCCTCAGGCGTTTTTCAGCTCTCTACAATAGAACCGATGAGGACAGGCAGCGGATAGAGGATGTCAATCTTGAGTTGATGAACCTGAACCATGACATGGAGACGATCATCACCGAGCGGACGATGAATCTCATAGCTCTTAGTGTTGCTGACCGTGTCCGCAATCCGGCAACAACAATAGCTGCAACGTTTAATCGCATATTAAAGAAGGAAGAGCTTTCAGAACCGCTCAGGGGCCGGATGACGGACATGCTGATCGAGGCGCAGAAGCTGGATGCCATTGTTAAGGATTACGAGGCTGTTCTTAAGAAGAAGCAGACGATGTTCAAACTTGAAGACCTCAATGAGATCGTCACGAGCATCCTGCCGCTTGTTGAAAAGGACCGCAAGGCCAGGGGCATACGCCTTCTGCTGAACCTTGCTGCCGAGCCGAAGCGGTGCATGGCCAACCGGCAGCTTCTCCGGGTGGCAATTCTTCATATTCTGAAGAACGCTTTGGAATCGGCCTCTGAAGAGGGGGAGGTTTCGGTTGCCACCGATGCAGACGAGGACCATGTGAGGCTTGTGGTAACTGATAACGGCGTCGGCATACCACCGGAGGACCAGTCAAAGATCTTCAGCCTCTTCTTCAGTTCCAAGAAAAACCGCCTTGGTATGGGGCTGCCGCTGGCCAAGCAGATCGTCGGGGAGCATAAGGGAGAAATTGAGGTGAAGAGTGAGCCGGGAAAGGGGACGGCCTTCACCCTGACTTTCCCCGTGCGCTGGACGGAGCAGGAGCTTTCGAAATAGGACGGGTTCGTAAAAAGTCCGTATACTGCGTTGCGCTTCAAAACGCTCATTGCCATATATGGGGCGACGTACCAGTAAGTACGCCTCATTCCTCATTTCTTGCGCGCCTTGTCTCCGAACTTTTTACAAACCCGTCCTGATATTTTCAATTTAATTGTGCGGCTTCTGTACAACCGAGGCCTGTTTTCTTTAAAATTACAGGGACGTTGCTGTCCCGGAGATACATAAACCAATTCATGAAAGGGAATAAACGATGATCAAGCTCGTACTGCTCAGGCATGGGGAGAGTACCTGGAACAAGGAGAACAGATTTACCGGATGGACTGATGTCGACCTGTCTGAAAAAGGGATCGAAGAGGCGACGAAGGCCGGCCGGCTGCTGCAAGACGAGGGGTATGAATTTGATGTGGCCTTTACGTCACTGCTGAAGAGGGCGATCCGGACCCTCTGGCTGGCGACTGATGCCATGGACCTTCTCTGGGTCCCGGTTATACGTGCCTGGGAGCTCAACGAGCGTCACTATGGCGCTCTCCAGGGGCTTAACAAGGCTGAGACTTCGGCAAAATATGGCGATGACCAGGTGCTGATCTGGAGAAGGAGTTTTGACATTCCACCGCCTCCGCTCGAAAAGAGCGATGAGCGGTATCCGGGCCACGATAAGCGCTACAGAGGACTCAGAGAGGATCAGCTGCCTCTTACCGAGAGTCTTAAAGAGACGATTGCACGCTGTATTCCGTATTGGAATGCAAATATCGTCCCGATGCTGCAATCAGGCAAAAGGGTTCTGATAACGGCACATGGAAATTCCCTGAGGGCGCTGGTGAAGCATCTTGATAACATTCCTGATGCTGAGATCGTCAAGCTGAATATCCCTACAGGCGTCCCCCTGGTCTATGAACTCAGTGATGATCTCAAGCCTATTAAAAGTTATTATCTCGGCGATCCTGAAGAGATCAAGAAAGCTGCACAGAAAGTAGCAGATCAGGGGAAGGCAGGGAAGTAGATTTCGGGGTCTGTAACGACAGGAGTATAATCTATAACTTTAAGTTATTATGTTCAACATATTGAATTAAAACATATATATAATATTATCTAGTCGGTTGTGCTTCGGGAAGAAACTTTTTTTTTCGGGCACAACCGATTTCCTGCAGAATTTCCACACTTCATTTGTTGACTTTACAACTGCTCACGCTATACTGAAGTTATAGATATCAAATTTCCTTATATTTTTAATATTGCGTGCAGAAGGTCTAACTATGATATTAATCATAGAATATTAACCCCGGACACTCTACTTTAATATGTGTAATAAAATTCATTGAACGGGCCTGTGGGCCTGCTTCCCCAAGGAGGAGCATGATCATGCTGTGGACATGTTTGCGGGCAGAGATGAAAGTTAACACAACAAAGGAGGAGCTTTTATGAAAGGGAAAATGTTTGCTGTAGCTGCTTTGTTTGTAAGCAGTGTCTTTGTGTCAGGGCTGTATCTGTCATCCGCTGATGCAAAGCCAAAGGGTGAGGCAGGGGCAAAACCGGAGAAAGAGGCATCGCAGCAGGAAAAATCGGTCAAAGCAGAGGTGTGTTACGGATGTCATGCACCGGTGAAAGAACTCCACAAGATGGGAAAACACGCCAAACTCAACTGTGTGCAGTGCCACAAAGGTCTCGATAAGCATCTCAATAATCCCGGGCCTGATACGAGGCCAACGACGGACATGTCATGGCAGGCCTGCGGACAATGTCATAAGGAGCAGTTCGAAAGCTTTATGCAGGAGGCCTATCACCGGCCTGCAAGGGACGAGAAATCTCAGCTCGCCGGCAGGTCTCCAAACCCTTACTGGGACAAACTTATGGCAGGTCATGGGTTTACCAAGGAGCATAACACGACGAGAAGCCACATCAACATGCTCGTCGACCAGTTTGCGGTTGACCGCGCCTTTGGCGGACGGTTTCAGGGGAAGAACGGCTGGAACTATATCTTTGACAAAGGCAAGGTTTGGGACGTACTGGTTGACAAGTATCCGGAGAGCAAGGAGCATAAGACCTTTATTCCTCAGTCTGCAGCAGCAGCCAACCCGGTATGTATGCAGTGCAAGACCCAGGACCAGATTCTGAAATGGGCCTATATGGGAGACCCGGTCAAGGGTGCAACCTGGTCGCGGACGTCAAACGTTGTTGAATATGTAAAGGACCTGCAGCACGGTCTCAACTGCTTCACCTGTCACGACCCTCATGCAGCCAAGCCCAGGATTGTACGTGACGGTCTTATCCAGGCGCTGACCCGTAAAGAGGCAGATACGCTCTGGCACAAGGATCCGAAGCGCACGAATTTCAAGGTCATTGATATGGGCGTCAGGGGCTTTAACCGCAAGATTGCGATACTCGATAAGTATGACACCCGGCTTCAGTGCGGCCAGTGTCATGTTGAGTACAACTGTAATCCCGGGACGGACACCAAGACTGGTGAGCCGGTAAAGATGACCGACCAGAGGACAAATCATTTCCCTTATAAAGATGTATTCGGTCTGTACGAGCATTATGTGAACCAGATCAATTTCCTTGACTTCAAACACGGCATTACCGGTGGTCTTCTCTGGAAGGCTCAGCATCCGGAATCAGAGTCCTACTATGATTCTAAGCATGCCAGGGCAGGGGTCGGCTGTGACAGTTGTCATACGCCGAAGCTGAAAAGCAAGGCAGGCAAGGTTTATACGTCGCACTACGCGGTAACTCCGAAAGTTCAGCTTAAGGAGACTTGCCTGAAGTGCCATCCAAAGTGGACCGAAGAAATGGCCCGTTACTCCATCGATTCGGTAAAGGCCCATATCAGAGGCAAGATGAGGAAGGCCGAATTCCACCTTTCAGCAGTCATCGACAAGATCGTCGAAGGCAAGAAGGCCGGTCTTTCGGAGGAAGTGATCAAAAAGGCGCAGGACCAGCACCTGCGTGCGCATATTCTGTGGGAGTACTGGACCGCTGAGAATTCAGACGGGTTCCATAATCCGGAAATGGCCCGTGAGTCTTTGACCAAGTCGGTGGACGAGTCTCAAAAGGGGATCAAGATTATCAATGACGCCCTGGCTGCAAAAACTGCCGCAAAATAGGGAAGCGAAAAAAAGCGGGGCGCAGAGCCCCGCTTTTTTTTGTCCTTTTCGGGGCCTGCCGGCTGGATACCTCCTGGTACCCCGGCCGGTGATGTCCGGGGCCTGATCCGCTGCTCCTGTCGCGGACGTATCTTATGACGCTATAAGTTAAAACAATCGGACTTTTCTTTTATTTCAGGGCAGGGATATGTTATTTTTCTTACATTATAAAAAAATATTATTAACTTTATAAAAATAATAAATTTTTATGGACTCATAAAGTTATGCTATAGTCCTATAGTTTTATAAGAAATAGTTATAGCTCACGGGTCCGATGCTGTTTTACTGTCCGGTTGGAATAATTTAACAATTTTTTTTCAGAAAGGAGTACAGCAGATGCTTATTATTGGTGAGAAGTTAAGTATCATCGCCAAACGGGTCCGTGAGGCCATGATGGCAAAGGACAAGGGTCCAATCCAGGAGATTGCGACCCGGCAGTGGAAAGAGGGGTCGGGAATTATCGACGCGAATATCGGCCCTGCAGAAGACGGCGGGGAGGACCTGATGCAGTGGATGGTTACCACCATCCAGGAGGTTGTTCCTCTTCCCGTATGTCTTGATACCACTAATTTCAGTGCTATTGAGGCTGGACTTAAGGTACATAACAATCAGTGGGGCAAGGCTCTCATAAACTCTACCTCAAATGATCCCGAGCGTTTTCCGATCCTCGAACTCGGTGCGAAATATAACTGTGATGTTATAGGACTCACCGTGGGGAACCGCGGTCTGCCTGCCGATGCCGACGAGCGGGCTGCCATTGCTGCGGAAATCATGGGGCGTGCCATGGAGTACGGTCTGCCGCTCGAGAATCTCTATCTTGATCCCCTGGTCCTCCAGATCGCCACGACGCAGGACCAGGCCCGCCACGTCATTGAAGCAGTCAAGCTTTTCCAGCATATCAATGAGCCTCCCATGAAGACGGTGGTTGGTTTGAGCAACATTTCAAACGGTTGTCCCAAGGCACTGAGGCCTATACTGAACAAGCATTTATTTGTCTTACTCATGGATGCCGGACTGACGGCTGCCATTGCTGATGCCAAGGAAATGGCTGAGGTTATGGAGGAAAAGCAGCTCATTCTGGATGTATACCACGGCAAAGAGATTGAGGACAAACAGAAGATGAGCGAGATCAAAAAGACGCTCGATGTTATTTTGGGTAATACACTGTATGCCCACTCTTATCTTGAAATGTAATTAAAATCTATAGGGTATTTCTGAGATTAATGAGTTTGGCAGAGTAGTTCGGTCCTTATCTCATTAGTTCAGTCCACTTTTACCGTTAACAGGAGGATATAATGGCTTTTACAGCACCTAAAGAATCATATGCAGGCAAAGTATATTCAGTAACAATAGGGACCGGCGACAAGGCAGCGACGATCGGCGGTGAAAACGTATTGTCTTTCCATTCCTTTGAGGGAGAAACACCGAATCGTCCTTTGGTGGCCTTTGAAATTCAGGACGTGCCGCCGACCGACTGGCCGGAGAATGTCCGGAAAGTTTTTGATGGGGTATCTGATGACCCGGTCAAGTGGGCGAAATACTGTCAGGACGAGCTGAAGGCCAAGGCTATTGCCCTGAGACTGGTCGGAACCCATCCTGACCGTGAAAACCGTTCTGCTGAGGATGCGGCAAAAACAGTCAGGGAGGTCCTGGCTGCCATTTCTGTCCCGCTCATTATACTTGGCAGCAATCACGCGGAGAAGGATTCCTCCGTGCTTATTGCTGCTGCCGAAGCTGCTAAAGATAAAAACTGCATAATCGGCAAGGCACAGGAAGCAAACTACAAGACTATTGCTGCGGCAGCCATGGCAAACAACCATAAGCTCATTGCCATGTCAGAGCTTGATATCAACCTTTCAAAGCAGTTGAATATCCTGATCACCCAGATGGGCTTTGATAAGGAAAGGATCATCACCGATCCGATGTGTTCTGCGCTGGGCTATGGCCTTGAGTATACGTATTCTGTTATGGAGCGCATCAGGCTTGCAGCCCTGACCCAGAACGATCAGACGATGCAGCAGCCGCTGCTTGCGGACGTCGGGATGTATGTCTGGAAGGTGAAGGAATCGCAGGCCCCGGAGTCGGACCTCCCGCAGTGGGGAGCGGCCGAAGAGCGGGGTATCCTTTGGGAGGCAGAGACTGCAACGGCGCTTTTGATTGCCGGGGCAGAACTGCTGATCATGCGTCATCCGAGGGCTGCTGCGGCAGTCGAGTCCGTCATCGAAGAACTTGTATAAGGAGGAATGAATAATGGCACTATCCGGCGTTGAAATATTTAAACTATTACCGAAGACCAATTGTAAGAAATGCGGCCAGCCTACCTGTCTGGCCTTTGCTATGAAGCTAGCCCAGCGGCAGGCTACCCTGGACCTCTGCCCCGACGTTTCTGAGGAGGCGAAGCAGAAACTGGGTGAGGCCTCTGCCCCGCCTGTCCGTCCAATAACTCTGGGTTCGGGCGACAAGGCAGTAAAGATGGGTGAGGAGACGGTTCTCTTCAGACATGACAAGAAGTTCGTTAATCCCTGCGTCTTCGCTCTGGAAGTGAAGGATACCCTTTCAGAGGCTGACATTGCAGCCTTTTGTAATCAGGTGGTCGACTCAGAGATGGACCGCGTCGGGCAGAAGCTGCGGGTCAATGCGATCATGATCTCCAATGAGTCTGGAGATGCGGCAAAGCTTGAGGCAGCAGCCAAGACTGTGGCGGCAAAGGCTGCCGGCGTCCCGGTCATCATCAATACGACAAACGCTCAGGCTGCGGAGACCGCGGTCAAGCTGTTTGCCGATAAGAAACCTCTTCTCTTTGGCGCAAATGCCTCGAATCTGGAGGCCATGGCTGCTGTTGCAAAGAGCAATAAGGCCTCCCTTGGCATATCAGCTGCGAGTCTGGAGGAACTCTCTGAGCTTACCGAGAAGGCCAAGGGGTTCGGTGTTGAGGATCTGGTCCTCGACTCAGGGGCCCGGAAGGCAAAGGACATGATTGAGCATAATACCCTGGTGAGACGGGCAGCTATCAAGAAGAACTTCAAGCCCCTCGGGTTCCCGGTCATCAGTTTTGCGCAGCGCGGCGACAGCTTGCTGGAGGCGCTGGTGGCATCTGTCTGCATAGCAAAGTATTCGTCAATCGTGGTTCTCAGCAGCATTGAGAAGTGGAAAAATCTTGCGCTCTTCACCCTGAGACAGAATATCTACACAGATCCTCAGGTGCCGATGCAGGTGGAGCAGAAGATCTACAATATTGGAGATCCGAAGGCAGACGCTCCTCTTTTTGTGACGACCAATTTTTCCCTTACGTACTTTATTGTTTCAGGTGAGATAGAAAACAGCAAGGTCTCCTGCAGACTTGCGGTCATGGATTCAGAGGGACTTTCCGTGCTTACTGCCTGGGCAGCCGGCAAGTTCACTGCAACGAAGATCGCCGCGTTTATACAGGAGAGCGGCATCGACAAGGAAATGGCGACCAAGGAACTGATCATTCCGGGGTATGTTGCGATCCTGAGCGGTTCCATTGAAGAGAAGCTCCCGGGATGGAAGATAACGGTAGGTCCGCGTGAAGCAAATGCTATTCCTGCGTTCCTGAAATCGAGGGCATAAATAACTACTTGAATATTTATAGTAATTAGTATAAAAATATATCAATACAGCTGTGTCTGGGGAAAGAGTAATCGATCCTCAGCCAGGAGAAGGAGGTCAGATGTCAAAGTTAATTGCAACAGCAGCCATTAGGGGTGCGCAGACACTGTTTAAGCAGGCGGATGAGTTGCTTCAGAAGACGATTGCAGAGAAGGGCCGGGACTTTGTTTTTGAATTTCCCGACACTGCATTTTACCTTCCCATGATCTATGCAATGACCGGGTTTCAGGTGAAGACCCTTGCTGACATGGAGAAGGGGCTCGGCTTTGCTAAGGAACTGCTCCATGATCTGCCGGAAGACCATGTCTGGAAGCCGTACCTTGGTGAGGCCCTGGACTCTGGTATGGCGACGCTCTTTGCAGAAGAGATCCTGCTTGCCCTGAGGTATATTCAGGGTCTCGAACCCTGCAAGGATGCTGAAACCGGATATGTCTACAACGGGTATATCTCTGACACGATCCAGAGAAACCTTGGCGTTCAGCTCGTCGACGGATCGATGCCGGGTTTTGCCGCCATCATTGGAGCCGCCCCGACGGATGAGATAGCGGTCGAGATTGTCAGGGGACTCCAGGAAAAAAATATTCTGACCTTCCTCTCCGGCAACGTTGATGGTAACAGCGTGACCAAACAGCTGCTCAGAAAGGGTGTGGAACTTGGGTGGGATGCCAGAATTGTTCCGCTTGGTCCGGATACTGAGCATACCCTGTATGCACTTGACTGGGCTATTCGCGCATCACTGATTTTCGGCGGTAAGAAACCGGGCGATTTCAAGGAACATCTCAAGTATCAGAAAGACAGGGTCTTTGCCTTTGCCATAGTCCTCGGGCCTCTGGACGATATCATATGGAGCACCGGAGCCGGGGCAATTAATATGGGCTTTCCTGCCATAGCCGACAGCGACATTCCCGTTATCCATCCTACCGGTGTCTGCACCTATGAGGAGGTGGACAAAGAGTTTGACCACTCCAAGATTGTGCAGCGTGCCATCGAGCTCAGAGGCCTCAAAATCACTGTTGAAAAACCTCCGATTCCTGTTGCCTTCGGGCCTGCGTTTGAGGGCGAGCGTATCAGGAAGGAAGACACCTTTATCGAGTTTGGCGGACAGCGCACTGCGGCCTTTGAATGGGTCAGGATGCGCGAACTGGATGAGATTGAGGACAATAAAGTAATTATTGTCGGTGATAACTGGCAGGAGCGCTATGAAAAAGGAGGCCAGTTGCCGCTCGGAATTCTGATCGAAGTGGCAGGCCGGAAGATGCAGAAGGACTTCGAGTCTGTTATCGAAAGAAAGATTCACGCCAATATCAACGAGGCCCAGGGCATCTGGCATATGGGGCAGCGTGACATCAACTGGGTCAGAATAAGCAATAATGCCAAGAAGGACGGTTTTACGCTGGAGCATCTCGGCGTGGTGAATGCTGCCATGGCGCACCACCGCTTCAAATCGATTGTCGACAAGGTCCAAGTGACATTGTTTATTGATGAAAAGGATGTCAAAGAGAAGCTTGAAGAGGCGCGTGCTGCCTACAAGGAGCGCGACCATCGGCTTGGCAACATGACTGACGAGGCGGTGGATGTATTCTATTCCTGTCTGCTCTGCCAGTCCTTTGCTCCTGCCCACGTCTGTGTTATCACGCCTGAGCGTCTTGGTCTCTGTGGTGCCTATAACTGGCTGGATGGCAAGGCCGCCTACGAGATTGATCCGACCGGAGGCAATCAGCCTATTACGAAGGGAGAGTGTGTTGATGAACGGTATGGGCGGTACACCGGCTCTGATGAATACCTGAAAAAAGCTACAGGCGGAGCTGTTGAGACCATGAATCTTTATACGCTCATGGAAAACCCGATGACCTCATGTGGGTGTTTTGAATGTATCATAGCGATAGTACCTGAGGCAAACGGGGTCATGATTGTCAATCGGGGGCACATCGGCATGACACCGGTAGGCATGAAATTCTCGACACTTGCCGGCACCGTTGGCGGCGGGGCTCAGACTCCCGGCTTTATGGGTGTTGGGGTGAACTTTATTAACAGCAAAAAATTCCTCTATGGCGACGGCGGTATCAAGAGGATCGTCTGGATGCCGAAGAACCTCAAGGAGAGGATCGGGGATGAATTCAGGAAGCGGTGTGAGGAGGTCGGGGTACCAGATCTTCTCGATAAGATCGCTGATGAGTCCATCTGTGAGGATTCTGAAAAACTGCTGGAGTTTCTTACGGCGCAGGGACATCCTGCGCTCGAGATGGATTCGATAATTTAAAGGAGGTATGAGTATGGCAAAGGAAAAACAAGCAAGAACATCACAACATGCTGCAGAGCTGATAATACTGGATCAGCCCTCTATTGAGACCTGTTTTGACCGGGCCGATAAGATGAAGCCCTGTCCGATTGGTCACGAGGGCGCCTGCTGCAAGAACTGTTATATGGGACCTTGCCGTCTGGTCGGCAAGGATGCTGAAACAACTGCCAAGGGTGTTTGTGGTGCAACACTTCCGGTTATTGCGGCCAGGTATTTTGCACGCATGGTTGCCGGAGGGACTGCTGCCCACGGGGACCATGGCCGGGACATGGCCTTTACGCTGCTTGCAGTGGGCGAGGGCCACGCAAAGGATTTCAAGGTTAAGGACGTTAAGAAGTTATACCGGACGGCTGATATCCTTGGGATTGAGTTTGAAGGCAGACCCGTTCTGGATGTCGCGAAGGACGTTGCTTCAAAGATGCTTGAGGACTTCGGCAGACAGCGGGGGGAGATGAACTTCCTGAAGCGCGCGCCGAAGAAAACCCAGGAGCGGTGGAAGAAGTATGGGGTCGTCCCCCGCGGCATGGACCGCGAGGTGGTCGAGGTCATGGACAGGACGACGATGGGCATGGATGCGGACCCTGACTCGATCCTTGATTCTGCCATCCGTTGTGCGCTTGCCAACGGTTGGGGAGGCAGCATGATATCAACCGATTTCACTGATATTCTCTTCGGGACCCCTATGCCGATCAAGGCTGAGGCAAGCCTCGGCATTTTTAAAGACGATGAGGTAAACATCATCGTGCATGGCCACGAACCCTCGCTGGCCGAGATGATTGTTGAGGCGGTCCAGGAGCCGGAGCTGATTGCGTATGCCAAGACCAAGGGCGCCAAGGGGATTAACCTCGGCGGGATGTGCTGTACGGCAAACGAGGTCCTGATGCGGCATGGTATTCCTACTGCCGGCGGCTTTACAAACCAGGAGCCCGCAATTATGACCGGACTCATCGACGTCTTCACCGTTGATGTTCAGTGCATCATCCCGGCTATTGTCGATGTTGCCAAGCACTTCCACACAAAGATCATCACCTCTTCTGACAAGGTGAAGATCCCGGGAGCAATACATATTTCCTTTGATGAAAACATTGCCAAGGATCAGGCACGACAGATTGTCCGCATGGCTATAGATAATTACCCGAACAGGACGAAGAAGGGAAGCCATGTTACCGAGAAATTTCCTATGATCGGCGGTTTCTCTCACGAGTATATCGAGTATATGCAGGGAGGCAGCTGGAGAGGATCTTTCCGGCCGCTCAACGATGCAATTGCTGCAGGCAGGGTCCGGGGAGTTGTCGGCCTGGCCGGGTGTGACAATCCGAGGTGGCCTTCCACGGGTGTTCATAAATTCCTGGCGACAGAACTTATAAAGAATGATGTTCTCATCGTGTCGACCGGATGCTCTTCTGCTGCGTGCGGCGGAGCCGGTTATCTCACTCCTGAGAATGCACTTGAGAATGCCGGCCCTGGTCTCAGGGAGGTCTGCGAGGCGATCGGTATTCCTCCAATCCTCCATCTGGGGGCCTGTGTCGATAACTCAAGGATCCTGACCATTGCCGCTGCCATGGCTGCAGAAGGAGGACTTTCTGACGAGATTGGCGGCATGCCTGCTGTTGGCATAGCTCCGGAATGGATAACCGAAAAGGCTGTTTCAATCGGTGTCTATTTTGCGGCGTCGGGGGTTCCTGTTATTTTCGGCGGCGAGTCTCCTGTCAGCGCCTCAAAGGAAGTAACCCGTATTCTGACAGAGGTCTGGTTCGAGAGATACAAGGGCGCCTTTGTCTTTGAGCCGGATCCTGAACAGATGCTCGCGAAGGCCCTGGAGTTTATTGATAAGGCGCGTGAGGCGCTCAAGCTGAAGAAGTACGAGCCGGGCAAGTTCGGTACAGAAAAGGTCCTCATGGACATGGCTGCCCGCCGTGAGATAGAAAAAACAAGCCGCGCACATATCGGGCTGTAACAGAAACTGCAGTAAGTATGCAAAAGCCCCTGCTCCGATGAGCAGGGGCTTTTTTTATGTGGACAGGTAGCGTGTCCCCGGATAGCCCTAACTTACTCTTCTTCCCCGGTCTTTTTCATCAGCCTGAACAGCTCCATCCTGCTTTTATATTTTGCCTTGATATCCTCGGGGATGGCTGCGCCAAGCAGCCTCGTGACCGAGACGAGATATGGTACGGTGACCGACTGTTTCAATATGCCGGAATCGGAAGGAAGGAAGGCCACCAGGACGACCAGAATTACCGAGACGATCAACGTTCCCTTTAGCAGTCCAAGCACTCCTCCTAACAGCCTGTTTGCCCAGCCGAGTCCGGCAAGTTTCATAAGCTTCTCAAGCAGTCTGCCGAGGATAAAGGCAGCAATGATGCTGGCTATAAAGATGACGAGAAATCCCGCAATTTTGGCGGTCCCCTGACTTATATCCGGCAGCAGCCTTGCAACGCTCAGGTAATATCTGACCGATAGTATATAGCCTGAAATCAGTCCGGCCAGGCCGAAGATCTGGATCACAAGTCCTTTCCAGAGTCCCAGGGCCACGGTTATCCCGATGACCGAAAGAACTACTATATCAAACCCGGTCATATTAAACGTTCTGCATTACCGCAGCGATGGTATCGCCGAGTTCCTTAATCCGGTACGGCTTCGCAGCAACACCTTTGAACCCATACTTCCGGTAGTCCGACATAATCGGATCGTGGGAATAGCCGCTCGAAACAATTGCCCTGACGTGTGGGTCAATTTCAATAAGCCTCTCCAGCGTTTGTTGCCCGCCGAGTCCTCCGGGAACAGTAATATCGAGGATTACCACGCCAAACGGCATTCCCGATTTTCTGGCCAGGGTAAAGGCCTCGATGGCCTGCATCCCGTCGCAGGCAACCTCAACGTCATAACCCATCTCTTTCAGCATCTCCCCGGCTACATCCCTGATGATTTCCTCATCATCCATTACCAGAATGTTCCCCTTTCCGTGCAGCAGCTGCCCGTCTTCGATGCTGGTGACCGAAAGCTCTTTATCTGAGACCGGCAGATAGACGTGAAACGTTGCGCCGGCAGCCAGTTCCGATTCAACGGTTATGAGGCCTCCGTGCTTTTTGACTATTGAATAAGCGGTTGCCAGTCCCAGCCCGCTGCCGTGCTGCTTTGTCGAAAAGAACGGATCGAATATTCTGGTGAGGTGTTCTTTCAGAATTCCCATACCGGAATCCTGCACATCAATGCGGACGTATTGTCCGGAGTTAAGAGAGAGTTCACTGGTCCTATCCGGAAAGACATTTTTAGCAGTGATATGTATTGTCCCTCCTGCCGGTGATGCCTGCACGGCGTTAATGACCAGATTGTTAATGACCTGGTTGATCTGGCCTTCATCGACTTCAACAGGCAGGAGGTCATCCGGAATGGAAAACGTGCATTTCACCGGTGCTCCCCGGAGTGAAAACAGTGCAGACTCACTGATGAGGTTGTTGATCAGCACGGTTTTCTTAATAGGCTCGCCACCGACCGAGAAGGTGAGAAGCTGCTGGGCCAGATTTTTCGCTCGCAGGGAAGCTTTCTCTGCTTCTGCCAGCCGAACGTAGGCTTTGTCCTGCCTGTCAACGTGCAGCAGTGCAATCGAGATATTGCCCAGAATGCCGGTCAGGAGATTGTTGAAATCATGTGCTATCCCACCCGCCAATATGCCGAGTGATTCCAGCTTCTGGGATTTCAGGAGTTCATCTTCCATCTTCAGCCGTTCGGTAATGTCTCTCATAATGTCCCGTGAACCCACCACGGAGCCATTTTCAATAATGGCTGAGGAACTCACTTCCACATTAAGGATGCTCCTGTCTTTTCTGATCACGTGTCCTGTAAATTTCTCATAGCTGCCGCTGTCCAGCAACTTGTTGAACTCACCTGCGGACCGGGAAAGCTGTTCAGGCGGTATCAGGTCCGGGATCCGCATGGTGAGCAGTTCCTGTTTTGAATAGCCCAGGAGTTCAATCCCTTTATTATTTACCTCTCGGTAGCAAAGATCCGCGTCGACAATAAATATGGCATCATTGGCATTTTCGAAAAGATCACGGTATTTTTCCTCAGACTGGCGCAAGGCCTGTTCAGCCCTGGCCATGGCCCGGATCGGCAGCGTATGCAGGACCAGAAAGGCAATAATCCCGAGTGGCAGCATGAACAGTCCAATCTGCCCGCTTCGCATGACCAGAGGACGGAGAGAGCGGGATATTTCAACCCTGCCGACAACGACTCCCGCATCATAGAGTTTCGCAGACCGAACCATTACCGGCACCGCCGGACGATCGGAGACTTCGGCCAGCAGTTCATTCTTCAGATTGACCACCCGTCTCTCTTCCTGATAGTCTCTCTGGGAAGGGGCCTGCAGCAGGGCCTCGATCCGCAACTGTTCATACTGCCATAACTCAGGGTTTTCGATGATAAGCTGCGTCATGCTGTTGGCCATGCCGTCTACAGCGGTCTCAAGGCTGCCGGCAAAATAGCGTGAAGAGTTCAGGAAATAGCCTATGGGAAAGATGATCACAATAAGCGCAAGGACCATCCCGGCAAGAATGCTTATAACCCTGGTGAGGTTCTTTCTCAGAGGCATTGCAGACGTATTACCGGCTTCCTTCCCAAAGGGTTGCCCGAATCCCCGAATAGCATCTTTTCCCCGGGATGCAGCACAACGTCAATAAACTTATTAATGATCCGTATTCCCATAACGGTATATGCCTTGTATTATATGCTTTTATGCAGTTGCAGTACAGGCATAATTATTGGACAGTGGCGGTGCTGCTTTGAACTAAACCGATTCTATATTTCAAAAATGATCGGCAGGATCATCGGCATTCTGTCCATGGTATTGCGCAGATATTTTTTAAGTATGGACCTGATCTTTGCCTGAAGCAGTTCCCGGTCGGCTATGATTTCATTGTCGAGCTTCTTGATGCTTACATAGACCAGTTCCCTGACATCGTTAATCACGTCCTGGGAGGCATCTTCAAAAACAAAGCCACGGGAGATAATATCAGGGCCCGAGACAATATCTCCGGTGATCTTCTCGATGCCGATAATGATCAGGACGATGCCGTCATGGGCAAGCCGCCGCCGGTCACGCAGCACCATTTCTTCGACATCTCCCACACCCTTTCCATCGACATAGATTCGGCCGGACGATACCTTTCCGTTTTTTGCAGCGACACCCCCGGCGATCTCCAGTACCTCGCCGTTTTCGAGCAGAAAGATATCAGACTTCTCAATACCGGTTTTTTCGGCCAGGCGTGCATGGTAGACCTTGTGGCGGTATTCGCCGTGTATCGGCATGAAGTATTTTGGCCGTACCAGATTCAGCATCAGCTTTAATTCCTCCTTCGAGGCATGGCCCGAGACATGAATTTCCGAAACCTTATCATAGATTACGTCTGCACCACGCCGGAACAGGTGATTGATAATTCTGCCGATCGCCCGTTCATTGCCCGGAATCATCTTGGCCGACAGGATGACGACATCGCCTTCCTTGACCTTGATCTGCTTATGTTCGCCTACGGCAATGCGGGAGAGGGCGCTCATCGGTTCTCCCTGGCTCCCCGTTGTGATGATCACCGCTTCATTGTCATTGAGCTTCTTAAGATCCTCAAGCCTCAGCCAGAGATTTTCAGGGATCCTGAGATACCCGAGATCCAGGGCGATCTGCGTGTTCGAAATGAGACTCCTGCCCGAGAGGATGACCTTCCGGTTGAACATAGCTGCAACGTCGATCGCCTGCTGTATCCGGTGGATATTCGAGGCGAACGTGGCAATGATAATTCTCCCTTCTGCCTGTGAAAATATCCGTTCGAAGGCGCGTCTGACCTCTTTTTCCGAAAAAGTGAAACCGCCCTTCTCAGCATTGGTGCTGTCGGACATGAGAAGAATCGTCCCCTTCTCCCCGTATTCGGTGAATTTATGGAAGTCCATCAGCTGGCCGTCAACCGGGGTGGGGTCGATCTTGAAATCGCCGGTATGGACTATGCGGCCCTCGGGGGTCGTTATCCCGAACCCAACGCCGTCCACAATGCTGTGTGTTACGCGGAGAAATTCAACAATAAAGGCCCCGAGGGTCACAATTTCCCTCGGCCGCACCGAAACGAGTTCCACGTTCTGGAGATTGTGTTCAACGAGCTTTTCCCTGACGAGTCCGATAGTGAGCGGTGTGCCGTAGACCGGTACGGTCAGCTCCTTCAGGAGAAAGGGGAGGGCTCCGGTGTGATCTTCATGCCCATGTGTCAGAAAAATACCTCTGAGTTTCTCCCTGTTTTCGAGAATGTAGGTGAAGTCGGGTATTACGTAGTCAATACCGAGCATGCCCTCTTCGGGGAACATGAGGCCGGCGTCAATGACGATCATATCCTCGCCGTATTCGAGAACAGTCATATTGAGCCCGATTTCTTCGAGCCCGCCCAGAGGAATGACGGAGAGTGCATTATTCATACTATTATTATTGTCCAGCATTTTCGAATACCTCAACCATGTTGCCGCCTTTCTGTAACGCCACCGACAGTGCGGTCTCGGCACAGCGCATCAGTTCCTCTGTCGACTGGTCCTGCAGAGATGCAATCCCGACACTTACGGTTATTTTGCCCCTGCTCTGTATCTCTTCAAAGAGAAAAGGATAGTCTGCAATGATAGCATTAAAACGCTTCCCCAGCGTGATTCCTGATGCGAGTGATGTGTTCGACAAAATGACGCTGAAGGCGTCCCCGCCGTTTCTGACCAGGACGTCAGAGCCCCGGATGCTCCGCTGTATCAGGTCTGCAATTTTTTTCAATACCAGATTCCCGTGATACTGACCTTTGTGCTGGACATAGTGGCCGAAGTTGTCCACATCCAGCAGCAGCAGTGTCAACGGATTCCTGTAACGGAGCGCTCTGCTCACCTCCTGGGCCAGCCTGAGTTGCAGATATCGGTGGTTGAAGAGCCCGGTGAGTTCATCGACCAGCCCGGCCCGCCTCGGGTGAAGCACTTCAAGGTCTTTCAGGTGTCTGACCAGGTCATTTTCGGTCAGAGCGTCTTTTTTCAGTATCCGTTCTATCTGCCCGGTCAGATCCTGACGTTCGGTAATGGAGAGGTCTTTATTGGTAAGCGCAAAAACGGGGATGTCCATGGTTGCCGCATTGTTCCTGATCGCATTGATTGCTCCGAAGCCGCTTGTGCTGAGATCGATCATAATAATGTGCGGCTTGGTGACTGCAGCACGTTCAAGCCCTTCGGCCTGCCCGTGTGCCGTATCAAAGAGAAAGCCGTTCGTGATAGACATTTTATGTATCTGCTCCTGCATTTCCGCATCAGAGGATATCAGGAGGATGGAGGTGGGCAGATTGCTTCTGCGGGTAGACAAAGCCAGTTCACTCATCTTGCTGAGCAGCGCTGTTTTGTCGATCGGTTTCAGAAGGTAATCCGAGGCCCCGAGAGCAAAGGCGAGGTCCTTGTTGTCTATCATAGAATGAATAATGACCGGTATGGTGCCTGTCTCCGGGTCTGCCTTGAGGGTCTGCAGGACTTCCCATCCGTCTTTCCGGGGGAGCATTACATCCAGGGTGATAAGAAAAGGCCTCAATTCCTTTGCCTTGGCTATGGCTTCAACGCCGTCATAGGCATGGACAACGCGGTATCCGGCCTTTGTGATATGTATGGTGAGAATTTCCGAGGTCGGCAGATCATCTTCGACTACCAGGACAAGGGGGGCCTCCTCCGTCAGCCAGGGGAACGCGTCCCGCAAGGGCATGAATTCCTCCGTCTCCATATTTGTTTCGTCAGCGTTGATCCGGGGGAGATAAAAGGTGAACTCACTGCCTTCCCCGTAGACACTCCGGAGCGTTATCTGCCCCCCGTGCAGGTCTATCAGTTTTTTTGTCAGCGCCAGCCCGAGTCCGGTCCCTTCAAAATTACGCGCCATCGTGGAATCTGCCTGTTCAAACTCTTCGAATATCCGCTCAGTGTCCTCCGGCTTTATGCCGATTCCCTTGTCCCAGACGGTAACCTGCAGAAACTGCTGACCTTCCAGTGCCCAGGGGAGGAGGGAAGCCCTGTTTTCGAGCGAGGCTACCGTGATTCCGAGTTCTCCACCGGCCGGGGTAAACTTGATGGCGTTTGAAATCAGGTTGTAGAGAATCTGCTTGAACTTCACCTTGTCTGCATGAAAAGTCCCCGTCTCCGCAGAGATGTCGGTCTGTATCTGAATGTTTTTCCTTGCGGCAAGCGAGTTCATGATCATGGATACTTCACTTAAAGCCTGCTGCACATCGAAGTCTTCATAAAAGAGGTCAATCTTTCCGGCCTCTATTTTTGCAAGATCCAGAATATTATTGACCAGCTGGAGAAGATGTTTGCCCGACGAGGAGATGTTGGTCACATGCCGGCTCTGCTTATCATTAAGGTCTCCGAAGGTTTTTTCAAGAAGTATCTCCGAAAACCCGAGGATCGAGTTTAACGGAGTCCTGAGTTCATGGCTCATATTTGAAATGAAGCGGGCCTTAATCTGGTTGGACTTGATCAGCTCAGTATTGCTTTTCTCAAGATCACGGGTCCGTTCGATGACTTTGTCCTCAAGACGCATATTCAGTTCCTTGAGTTCATTGTTCATGATCCTGAGCTCGTCCCTGAGCTTTTTCGCCTCCGTGATGTCCTTGCTGACACCGACGGTCCCGATAACCCTGCCAGTCGTGTTCCTGAGCTGGGAAATGGTCAGGTTGATATCAACCGGAGAGCCGTCTTTCCTGAGAAGCCTGGTTTCATAATTGTAAACTGCATTCCTGTTTTTCAGGACTTCAACAATTCTTGACCGCTCCTCCGGGTCGAGATAGAAGCCGGCGGCCTGCAGGCCGATAATTTCGTCCCGGTGATAGCCGAGGATGCGTTCTCCGCCGCGGGAAATCTCTACAATAGTGCCGTCTGAGTCTGTGGTCATGATCATGTCCTGAGAATCGTCCAGCACGTTTTTCAGATAAGCTGTTTTTTCGTCGAGATCCCCGATGACCCGGTAGAGCTCATCGAGAATTCTGAACTTATCAATCGCCTGTGCAGCCTGCATGGCGAAAAGGAGGATGAGGTCCTTGTGTCGCTCAGCGAACTTGCGCGGTCTGAAGTCATCCAGATAGAGAATGCCGACGATATCCCCGTTCAATCTCAGCGGACAGGCCAGCAGGGCGCGCACCCCTGCATCCAGCAGAGGCCTTCCGTCAAACCGTGTCTCTTTTGAAAGGTCCGGTATCTCGACGATCTCCCTGCAGGACATGATATGGGCGGTAAGACCGCCGTCGCGCAATTTCCAGCGCGTGAGATCATTGATCGAGGAACTGAAGCCGGCTGCCGCTGCCATAATCATTTCGTTGCGCTCCCTCAGGGCGATACTGCCGGCCGGCACCTCAGTAAGGAGCAGGGCTTTTTCGAGGGTTGCGGCCAGCACGCTCTGCAGCGATTTCGCCGAAGTAAGCGAGAGGCCGTTCTGGTAAATATTCCAAAGATCTTTTTTCGTTACGGTCATAGAATAAATTCCCTGTGGTCCTTCATCAGCTCGACGAAGCGGTCTATCAGCCACGGGTCCCATTGTCCGTCGTTCCGCTCCCGGCCCATAATTGAGACGGCTTCAGCTACGGTATACGGCGCCCGGTAAGGCCGCACGGATACCATGGCATCAAAGGTGTCGGTGATTGCTATAATCCGGGCGAAAAACGGTATTTCTTCGCCTTTCAGGCCGTCCGGAAAACCTCTTCCGTCCCACCGTTCATGATGATGGCGTATCACCGGCAGCATGAGCCGTGCAGAATTGAGCGGAAAACAGATGGTCTCCCCTATCAGGACATGCTCCTTGATCGTCTTCAGTTCGCTGGTGAGCAGGTCTCCTGTTTTATGCAGCAGTTGATTGTCTACCCCGATTTTTCCGATATCGTGCAGCACGCCTGCCTTAAAGAGCAGGTGCCGGTCGTCTTCAGGCAGCCCCAGAAAGGAAGCAAATTCCATCGAAAGCGTACCGACCCGTTCAGAATGTCCCTTGGTATACAGATCCTTTGCCTCAATGGCGATTGCCAGGGTCAGGATAATGTCTTCAGAGTGGTCCAGTTCTCCCTGGAGTTTGCGTAGTCTCAGCAGCGAACGGATTTTTGTTGTCAGTTCAATCGTATGGAAAGGCTTTGTCAGGAAGTCATCAGCTCCTGCCTCAAGCCCGGTGATCTTGTCCTTGAGTTCATCAAGAGCCGTTACCAGTATTACCGGGAAAAAAGTGTTGCCGCACTGCGTCTTGATTTTCTGGCAGAGTTCAAAGCCATTCATGCCCGGCATCATGACATCGAGTATTGCCATATCCATCTGGTTGCGGGACATGACATCAAGGGCTTCAACAGCACTGAGTGCTGTAGTGACCCGGTATCCCTCCTTATACAGGAGACCTTCCATAACCTCCAGATTCATCGGCAGGTCATCCACGACCAGAATCGAAGGTTTTTTATCTTCCGGTATTCCCTGAGGGATTATCATGGGGCAAGTTTACGTGACGAGCATTTCAAGCAGGGCCTTTTGTGCATGCAGCCGGTTTTCCGCCTGGTCAAAGACCGCACTGTGGGGACCGTCCAGAACATCATCCGTGATCTCTTCGCCTCGATGGGCAGGAAGGCAATGCAGGACAATTACATCGTTTTTTGCATTTGTCAACAGGTTGTGGTTGATCTGGTAGTTTTTGAAACTGGCTTTCTTCTCTGCCGCGCTCTGTTCCTGTCCCATACTTACCCATACATCCGTGTAGATGACATCGGCCGCAGCAGCAGCTGCCATAGGGTCTCTCATGACGGCAATCTCGCTCCGGCTGGAAGCTCGTGCCCTTGCGAGTATGTCAGGGGCAGGGTCAAAGCCCTCAGGACAGGCGATGGCCAGGCTGAACTGCATCCGGGAGGCAGCTTCAATGAGCGAATTGCAGACGTTATTTCCATCGCCCACAAAGGCGACCTTCAGCCCCTTGAGCTGGCCCTTTTTTTCCCGGATCGTCATCAGGTCTGCGAGAGCCTGACAGGGATGATGCGTATCGCTCAGACCATTGATCACCGGAATCGATGCCTCCTGGGCAAAGGCCTCCAGGCGGTCGTGGGCCGAGGTCCTGATTACAACCGCACTGAGATAACGTGATAGTGTCCGGGCTGTGTCAGGGATCGTTTCCCCGCGGCCGAGCTGCAGGTCAGCGGGACTCATGCAGACGGCCTGACCGCCCAGCTGGTAAATGCCGACTTCGAACGAGACGCGGGTGCGGGTCGAGGGCTTTTCAAAGAGAAGGCCTATGCTTTTTCCGGTCAGCGGTGCCGTGGTGCGCTCACGGCCGGCTTTCATACTGAGGGCCCGTTCCATAAGCTGTTCCAGTTCTTCCGGCGATATATCCCATAAGGTAAGAAAGTCTCTCTTCATCTGCTCTCCTATGCGCGGTGGTCGAATATCTGCCCGAGTATATCCGCCAGGTGGTCGATCTCCTTCTCAGTGACGATAAGGGGAGGCATAAACCTCAACACATTGCCGGCGGTACAGTTAATAAGAACGCCACGCTCCATGCAGGCCTTTACCGTGGAGGCACCCTCTCTGGTCAACTCCATACCGACCAGCAGTCCCATGTTTCTCACCTCACTGATAATACTGGGGAATTCTTTTTTCAACTCTTCAAGTTTCAGTCTGATATGTTTGCCCATCCTTCTGCATTGGTCGAGGATAAAGCCGTCTTCGAGCAGGACATCGAGTGTCGTCGCGGCAGCAGCACAGACAAGAGGATTGCCCCCAAAGGTCGAAGCATGGGACCCCGGTTCAAACCCCGCAGCTACTTTATCGGTTGCCAGCATCGCCCCGATCGGCAGGCCGCCGCCAAGGCCTTTGGCAAGGGTCATGATATCGGGTGTTACGCTGAAATGTTCATAGGCGAAGAGCGTGCCGGTCCTTCCGATGCCGGTCTGGACTTCGTCAAAAATCAGAAGGATGCCGTGCTTGTCACAGAGCTTTCTGACATCCCGCAGATAGTCGGGGTCAGGGATCTTCACGCCGCCTTCTCCCTGTATGGGCTCCAGCAATATTGCGCAGGTATGTTTTGTGATCGCCGCTTCCAGGGCATCGATATCATTGAAAGGCACATAGTTGAATCCGGGTACGAGCGGCTCAAACCCCTTATGGAATTTTTCCTGGCCGGTTGCTGTAAGCGCTGCAAACGTTCTGCCATGAAATGAGTTTATTGCGGTGATGACTTCAAAACGGTTCTGGCCCAGTACTTCTCTGCAATATCTCCGGGCAAGTTTGATGGCGGCTTCATTGGCCTCAGCGCCTGAGTTGCAGAAGAATACCTTGTCTGCAAACGAATTCTCGACCAGAATTTTTGCGAGCTTGATCTGTGGCTCTATATGGTAATAGTTTGAGACATGGATAAGTCTCTGCACCTGTTTCTGGACGGCGATGACCACCTTGGGATGACAGTGTCCGAGGCAGTTAACGGCAATACCGCCGACGAAATCAAGATATTCCTTGCCATCGGCACCCCAGACCTTCATCCCCCGTCCTTTTCTCAGGATAATGGGAAACCGGTTATAGGTATGCATCAGGTAATGTGCAGATTCCTCGAGCAATCTTCTACTTTCCATAAGACTTGCATTATAACCCGAAAATCATATAAAAATCAACTAGATAGACTTTGACTTATGGCGTGTTTCCATGCTAAAATGTAAACATGAAAATTGCGGTTACCGGAAAAGGCGGCGTTGGAAAAACAACACTTTCGTCTGTACTGAGTCACCTTTATGCGGCTGAAGGACGGACGGTCATCGCGGTTGATGCTGATCCTGATGCAAATCTGGCTTCCGCCCTTGGGGTTTCTCGTGATGAGGCAGCAAAGATCAGGCCGATTGCAGAGATGGGGGAGCTTGTCGAGGAACGGATGGGGACAAAGCCCGGAAGCATGGGAGGGGTCTTCAAACTGAACCCGAAGGTGGATGACCTGCCCGAGGGCATTGGCTATAAGATCAACGGCATAACGCTCATGATCATGGGCAGGGCAAAGACTGCTTCATCAGGCTGCTACTGTCCTGAAAATGTGCTGCTCAGGCAGTTGCTGCGGCATCTCGTGGTAGAGCGCGATGAGGTGGTGATCGTGGATATGGAGGCCGGGATTGAGCATTTTACCAGGGGGACGGCTGATTCGGTCGACGCCTTTATCGTTGTGGTGGAGCCGGGTCAGCGGAGTATGCAGACTGCAGGCGTTGTGAAGGAGATGGCAAAGGGTCTTGGGGTGAAAAACGTTTTTGTTGTTGCCAATAAGGTAAGGGGAGAAGAAGACCTTGCGTTCATAAAAAATGGCATTGGTGACATGGAGCTGGCAGGCTTTATTTCTTTCAACAATGACGTGATGGAAGCTGACATCAATGGAGCTGCACCGTATGGGCATTCTCCGAAAACGGTTGAAGAGATTCGCAAGATTAAGGCAGTGATCGAAAAAAGCCTGAATGCCTGACACGAGTGCCGGTGCAGGGTCTGGTGCGGGGCATGCTAAAGCTGCACTACGTAAAGAATTTCTACAGAGACGCAACAGCATTCCGCCTGAAGTAAGAAAAGTCAAAAGCAGTACAATTCAATCTACCCTTGCAATGCTTGACGAAATTAAGAATGCCGGGACCGTTCTGCTCTTTGCCTCGTTCAGGTCTGAAGTTTCTATGGCCGGCATGATCACCAGCACCCTCGCATCCGCAAAGCGGGTGGTTCTTCCGAAAGTCGATGTCGCCACCGGGATGCTTCAGCTGTTCGAAATAAGCAGTCCGGATGAGCTGGTGCCTGGATATATGGGTATTCCTGAACCATCGGAGACCGCTGACAGGAAGCCCTTTGATATTAACGACATTGACGCCGTGATCATTCCCGGGGCCTGTTTTGATGAAAAGGGAAACAGGGTAGGGTACGGCGGTGGGTATTACGACCGCCTTCTTTCCGGACTTACGAAATCAATTCCGGTCATTGCCCCCGCATACGAGGAACAGCTCGTCGATGCCGTTCCTGCAGAAACACATGATATTAAGGTTAGCATTATCGTAACGGACCGCAGGGTTATTCGATGCGATAATTATCAATTCGGCCCGGCGGCTTTATAAAATTATCCGGTTATTACCTCATCAGACAGTTCATTCGTGTCGTCATGCCTCACGGGGAAATGCTCGGCAAGAATCTGACCGACTTCTTTGATCGCCTGACAGAGGGCATCGGAGGCGCGGTCTTCTTTTATACCCTGCGTCACGATTGAAGCAAAGTGGTTCAGCGTATCCTGATGGATTTTTTCATATATTCCCTTGTCCGCGAGGACCCAAACCTTATGCTCAAGGAGTGATATGAAAAAAAGGACGCCCGTATTGTCGCAGGTCTTGTAAAGCCCTTTTTCATAGAAGGCCATCAGGGCCCTGCGGCGCACCGCCTCGTTTTTCCTCCCGACTCCGATAAAAATCGCCTTAAGCTCAGAAATGAGCCCTGTCAAACGCTTAAAGGGGAAGAAAAACAGGATACTCAGTGGAATATAGTACCAGATCAGGGCATGAAAGAAGATCTCTGTAAGGGCAAAGGCTGCAATGCTTCCGAAAACAGCACCGCCAATTATCTCAGCGTCGCGGTATTGATCGCTGCTGTCTACAAGCATCACCGCCACCTCGCCCGATGTCTGTAACTCAACCTGCCGGGTTGCCTCGGTTATGTTCTTCTTTTCTTCGTCACTGAAAAAAGTGGCTGCTGATTTTTTCATTTACCAGTCTCCTGATGAGCCGCCGCCGCCAAAATCACCGCCGCCACCGCCGCCAAAGTCACTCCCTCCGGAACTGCCACCACCAGAAAAACCGCCACCACCGCCATAGTAACCCCCACCCGGGAAAAAGCCGCCACCGCCACCTCTGCCACCGCCAAAAAGCATCGGCAGGAGGAGTCCCAGAACCAGCCCTATGACGCCAAGAATGGCCAACCACATGACACCAACAGACAGGGAGGATAGCAGGACGCTCAGCGGCAGGCCCACGGCCCCGCCTACCGCGCCCAGTGGACGGTTTATGCTTCCGAGTACAACAATACCGACAGCCGCAAAAATAAGAAACGTGACAAGGGATGATGCCCCACGCTTCTGCTGGCGACGGGAGGGTTCGGCTTTAAACTCTCCCCGGGTAGCGTCGATGACAGCCGCGACCCCGGCATGAAGCCCGCCGTCGTAATCACCGCGCTTGAAACGAGGCTTGACGACAAGGTCAATGATCCTGCCTGCCATAAGGTCGGTCAGTTTTCCTTCAAGGCCGCGGCCTACTTCTATCCTGATCTTCCTGTCTCCCTTGGAAACAACAATGATAACGCCATTGTCCTTGCCTTTCTGGCCTATCTTCCAGGTCTCACCAGCCTTGATGGCAAATTCCTCGAGTACTGCTCCTTCCAGAGAAGGTATGGTGAGAATGACTATCTGTGTGGAGTCTGTTTTTTCAAAGGCGCTCAGTTCACTCTCAATCTGGGATTTTATCTGCGGGGATAGCATGCCGCCGTAGTCGTTGACATAGCCGGACAACGGCGGAACATCAAGCGCAAACGACTGAGAAGCAATAATTAAAAAGAGTGCGGTGATGAGCAGGATTGGCCTGAGCGAGTTCAGAGAATATTCGGCAACTGTTCTTAGCGAAATGAAGTGTCCGCAGTCCCGGATGTCTGAGTCCCGAAGATTTTCGGGGCGAGTTCCGGGACTGCGGCGTAGTGAGCTTAGAACGGTCGAAAAGTCACGTCTAAAGCGAAGGAAAGTCCTCTGCATCATTCTTCAGGAAACCTTCTATTTGGTAAAATCGACCTTGGGTGCCTTTTCAGAACCCGCCTCTGCCTTGAAAGGCTCCTTCAGCTTCAGGTGGAGCAGCAGGCTGTTGGTCATGCTGTTGGGGAAGGTCCTGATCGAGACGTTAAAGGTTTCGACGGTCTTGTTGAATCTCGTCCGCGCAACATTGATCCTGTTTTCGGTGCCTTCGAGCTGATGCTGCAGGTCCTGGAAGTTCTGGTTTGCCTTGAGGTCAGGATACTTTTCGACAACCACCATCAGCCGCGAAAGTGCGCTGCTCAGGCCGCCCTGGGCCTGCTGGAACTGCGACAGTGCCTTGGGATCATTAATCATATCTTTGCTCATCTGTATCGAGCCTACCTTTGCCCTGGCCTCGGTGACTGCGGTCAGCGTTTCCTTTTCATGCTTGGCATACCCCTTGACTACTTCTACCAGATTCGGGATAAGGTCATTTCTTCTCTGATAAGCAGCTTCGACATCTCCCCATGCAGCTTTGACCGCTTCTTCGTTCGCCTGCATCTGGTTATATCCGCAGCCGGAAACACTGAAGAGCAGCATAAGCATCAAACCATACAGAATAAATTTTTTCATATTTTCCTCCTGAATTAAAATATCACTTCTTACTATTATCAGATATAGCGGGGTATAAGTAAAGTTTGTGCCTATGCGACTATGATCTCTGTATCAGTGAGTTCGATAAGGCCCTTGCTGACCAGCTGTCTGATTTCGGGAAGCACTGCACTGATCCTGGCCTCAGTATCGACCACATCAATCCTGATGGGCAGGCTGGTCGACAGTTCAAGTATTTTGGCCGTATGAAAAACACCGTCTCCGCCATAACCGGCGACACCTCTGAAGACGCTGGCTCCGGAAAGTTTATTCCGGTAAAAAAGCTCGAGCAGCACCTCATAGAGCGGTGCTCCTCCATGGCGGTCTGTCTCATCAAGATAGACTGTCAGTTTCTTTGCAGGGGTCCGGGTCATGGTATCTCCTATATGCTTTTAGCGATAACATCGCCAAGTTTCAACGCGACAAAGCCGGCCAGAACACTTCCCGCCGCATTCAGTGCGGCGAGGGTCCACTCCCCATCCCTTATAAGCCCGTTGGTCTCAAATTCGAAGGTTGAAAAAGTTGTGTATGCCCCGAGAAAACCCACAGCAAAGAAAAGTCGCCACTGAGGGTTGACCATGAACCGTTCAGTGAAAAGAGGCATAATCAGGCCGATCAGAAAACTTCCGCTGATATTGATCACAAACGTTCCCAGAGGAAATATTCTGCCCCATTTCTGGCCTATCCAGAGAGCCAGAACATAACGCGCTATTGCACCAAGAAAGCCACCGACACCAACAATGAGAACGCTCTGCATAGTGAAAGAATAATGTATTTTGCGGGTTAAATCAATGCGGGCGGGTGTAACCGGCGACTCTTAGCCTTTGGGGTCTGTTTCCTGGTCAGCTTCGGTGAGGAGGCGTTTTCCCCCGATAAAGCGTTTGAAATAATACGGGGTCTCCAGGCTGTCTATGGTTACTTTTTTCCCCTTGGAAGAAGCGTGGATAAAAAGGTTGTTGCCGAGATATATTCCGACATGGGACGGAAAAGAGGCGTAGGTCTTGAAAAAAACGAGGTCGCCGATCGAGAGTTCGTCCCGGTCTATGGCCTCGCCCTCCTTAAACTGTTCCCGGGCTGTTCTGGGAAGATTCATGCCAAGCAGACCGTAGACTTTCTTTACGTAACCGGAACAGTCTATACCGAGGATGCTGGTGCCGCCGAACTTGTAAGGTATATTCAGCATTTTTTTAGCAAAAATCGTTACCTTATCCTGGGTCTTCTGCTCTGCGAATTCATCAGACTGGGCAACTTTTTTCAGTTCCTCCTCAACATTTCTGCCGAGAATATGCTTATAATTTTCTGCCTCAGTTACATCGACCTTTTTTTCAAGATACAGTTTTTGCCCGACCTGGACCTCACGGGTATCAAGTTCATTCAGTGTTATGAGATCTTCTGCATCCATGTCAAACTTCCGGGCAATTTTCCAGATAGTGTCGCCTTTTTTGACCACATAAGTCTTCGGTCCAATGCGCTTGACGAGCAGGCGCTGACCGCTTTTCAACTTCTTCGATTTGAGATGGTTAAGTTCCTTAAGTTCCGTTGCAGTGAGCGCATATTTATTCGAAATAGAGACGATTGTGTCACCCTTCCTTACGGTATGATACGTGTTGTCCTGAACTGCTGCAGAAGCGGAAACGACTGCCGGGGCTGTTTCTTCTGTTTTTAATTCCGCCTTGCGCCCCTTGTTCTTGACAGCTGCCATCTTTTGGGTGGAACGAAGTTTTTTCCCGCCCTTGGCCGAGACCTCTTTTGTCGGTATAACAATTCTGGTGCCGACTTTCATATTGGTGGGAGATACCTTGTTAGCGCTTAATAGTGACTGGAGCGGTATCTTATGTTTTTTGGCAATGGAGGATGGGTTGTCGCCTTTCTTTATCACGTACGCAGTTGCTGCTGAAGACCAGGACGCAGTGAGGGCAAGACTGAAGACTGTAAAGACAACAAGTTTAAAGATATCGTTAATAAATTTCATATTATGCAGCCTCATCTCTTGTCAGTTCTTTCAGTGTGGGAAGCTCTGTCAAATCTTTCAGCCCGAAGTACTCCAGGAACTCTTTTGTTGTTCCATACAACAATGGCTTGCCCGGGACTTCCTTGCGTCCCATGATTTTAATGAGCCTTTTGTCAAGCAGGCTCTTGACCATCCCATCAGCATTGACGCCCCTGATCTGCTCCAGTTCAGCCTTTATAATAGGTTGATTATACGCGATGATTGCCAAAGTCTCCAGCGCCGGAAGCGAAAGCTTGTTCGGAGTACCGCTATTCATCATTTTCCGTATCCAGGAGATGTACTGAGGATTGGTGACCATCTGATATCCGGTCGCTACCTCGATGATATGCATGCCCCCGTTTTTATCGCGGTATTCAGCGATGAGTTCGTCGAGGAGTTGTTTCAGCTCAGTCTCCGGCATTTCGGCAACGCTTTTCAGCGTCTGTAATGTTACCGGGTCACCTGACACAAAAAGCAACGACTCGACCAGGGCTTTTTTCTCATTTGTTTCCATAAGTAAGCTCAATAAGCTTACCAAAAAATTAAATAAAATTCAATATCTAAGATTACCCGATTGTTCAGGGTGCCCCGGGCACTGAGTACCGTGTCACAGCCCTTGACACATCCTCCTGCTTTTATTTATAGTTGAGAGATGTCTGCTTCCCAAAAAAGCAGGGGTTTGACAATTTAAGGAATAGATATTTAACGAAACTATTTGATATTGTTCAACATATTTCTGGCACTATATTTGATACCTGTTTATCAGGATAAACAAAATTTTTAAACTGAAAGGGGGTGAAGAAATGAAAAAGACAGTATTACTGGTAACACTGATTCTCGCTATTGCCTTCGTCGGCAGTGCATTTGCTTCCAAGAACGTGCTGGAGTTTGCAGGCGGTAGCCTGGGCAAGGTAACTTTTGATGGCAAGGCTCATGGTGAAAAGATCAAGGACTGCGGCAAGTGCCATAAGGGCGAGGGCGCATTCCCGATGAAAAAACCAGGTGCAGAAGGTGCAGCTAAAATCACTGCTCCGCACAAGGCTGGTGAGTTCTGCTTCAAGTGCCATAACGGCAAGGAGTCCTTTGCAGTAGAGGGCAACTGCGCCAAGTGCCATAAGAAGTAAGCTTTCGGCTTTTAACAATAAAAAAAGCCCCGGATTAATCCGGGGCTTTTTTTATTGCGGCAACTGTTTCGTGCTGTCAGATACGGGTCAGCCAGTGTTCGTATTTCTTGTTCTTTCCTTTAACAATATCAAAAAAGAGCGTCTGCAGTTTTTTCGTGATCTTTCCCCGTTCTCCACAACCAATCGTCCGGCCGTCAACTTCTCTGATGGGAGTCACTTCAGCTGCAGTCCCGCTGAAGAAGGCCTCGTCTGCAATATAAAGTTCATCCCTGGTGAACCGTTCTTCTGAAACTTTGAGCTTATTATCGTGTGCAAGCTGCATGAGGCTGTCCCGGGTGATACCCTCAAGGACAGAGGTAAGGGGGGTTGTTTTAATGGTCTTGCCCCTGACAATAAAGATATTTTCGCCGCTGGCCTCTGACACATAGCCTTCCGTATCCAGCAGCAGTGCCTCATCATAGCCATCGAGTATTGCTTCTTTTTTTGCGATCTGAGAGTTGACGTAGTAACCGCAGACCTTGCCTTTGGTCATGGCCGAGTTAACATGGTGCCGCGTAAAGGAGGAGACTTTGACCCTGATGCCTTTGGCCAGACCCTCCTCGCCCAGGTATGCTCCCCAGGGCCAGACTGCTATGGCAACGCTGACCGGGTTGCCTTTTGGATAGACACCCATTGCGCCGTAACCGATGTAAACCAGAGGCCTGATGTAGCACTCCTTGACTTTATTTATCTTGACGGTTTGTATGATCGCGTCTCGGATCTCTTTTCGTGAAAAGGGAATCTCAACCATGAAAATATGCGCTGAGTTGAAGAGGCGGTCCACATGCTCGTCCAGCCTGAAGATGGCAGGGCCCTGAGCAGTCTTATAGCAGCGGATTCCTTCAAAAACCCCAAGTCCGTAATGCAGCGTATGCGTCAGGACATGCACCTTGGCTTCATCCCAGGATACAAACTCTCCGTCCATCCATATTTTTTCTGTTTTAGCGAGCATGCCGTTATTTAACCAGTATGAGTTGGTATGTGTCAAGCTGTTAGAATTATCTTTGATTGGGGCTGAGATTCTGTATTCAGCAGCAAATTAGATTAGAAAAATTACTTGACAATAATAATTATAAACTATATAGTTAACATTATGAAGAGCATGCTGGAAAAGTATAAGAATTCAAATTTCAAGATGACGCCTCAACGTATGGCTATTCTTGAGTATCTCGACGGCAACAGGCAGCATCCGTCTGCAGAGGAGATATACCGGTCGGTCAGTGTGAGATTTCCGACTATGTCGTTTGCCACAGTGTATAACACGCTCGAAATGCTGGTCAGCAAAGGGAAAGTGATGGAACTTACGATTGATGTGGGAAAAAAGAGGTTTGACCCTGACACAACGCCTCATCATCACCTGATCTGCAGAAGTTGTCGCAGCATTGCGGATATCTTTGAGGATTTCAGCATCGAGGTTGCGAAGGGCAGTAACGCAGATTTTGATATTACTGGGCATCATATAGAGTTTTACGGCATCTGCCCATCCTGCAAAAAATAGGATCTGCAGCATAGGGGGTTACGATGCAGAAAGAGAGATACTACATGAAAAATGGAGATATAGAGAGTAAAAGCAGTGGTTGTTTTACCGTTACCTGTGAACCGGTGCCGGAGTATCTGACCTGTCCAAACTGCGGTCTGGATATTGAGTTCTGGACAGTGGCCGAGGTAACCAGATGTTTTTTCTGCGGTCAGAGGTTGTTTTATGGTGAGTCAACGGTTCATTGACCTGATCGCTTACCGCGGGACCTGATCACTTTACAGTGGTCTAATTTCATAGTAAGATTTTAAATAAAAAAGGAGGAATTTCAGAATGAGTGATGATTGTATGAGTGAGCATTGCTGTTGTCTTGGGGTAGGGCAGACGGTGCCGGATTTCAAAATTGATACGTATGAGCCGTCCAAGGGTGATTTTGGAGAGTTCAGTCTCGCTGCCCTGAAGCAAAAAAAGAAATGGGCGGTGCTTTTCTTTTACCCCGCCGATTTCACCTTTGTCTGAGCAACCGAATTTGCGGCTCTGGCAGAGCTGCACGGTGAATTCAAGAAGGCAGGCGCTGAGATCATAACGATCAGCAACGATACCAAGTTTGTCCATCTGGCATGGCAGCGGGAAGAGAAGCTGCTCGAAAAGGTTAAGTATTCAATGGGGTCAGATCCCACAGGGAATATAGCACGGATGTTCGGGGTTCAGGATGAGTCCACCGGGCTCGCTCTGCGCGGAACTTTTATCATCAGTCCTGATGGGAAGCTTTTCAACATAGAGGTGAATTACTACAATCTTGGCAGGAGTATGGATGAAATTCTGCGCAAGGTGAAGGCCAATGTCTATCTTGCGGCGCATGGTGATGAGGCCTGTCCCGTCAACTGGCAGCAGAAGGGTGACACGACGCTGAAGCCGTCAGCCAAGCTGGTCGGCAAGGTATACGACGCAGTCAAGTAATACAAGCTGTTCAATGCATACTACATAATCGGAGGTCTTGCATACGGATGTCAAAATCGGAAAAGAACCTGCAGGAAGCGTTTGCCGGGGAATCCCAGGCAAACAGAAAGTATCTGGCATTTGCCAAAAAAGCTGAAGAAGAGGGGTTTAAGCAGATAGCAAAACTCTTCAGGGCAGCCGCAGAAGCCGAAACAGTTCATGCTCATAGCCATCTGCGTGAACTTGGTGGGATAAAAGGCACAAAGGAGAATCTTGCTGAGGCGATTGGCGGGGAAACCCATGAGTTCCAGAGCATGTATCCCCAGATGATTGCGGATGCAGAGGCCGAAGGCAATAAAGGTGCGCTCAGAAGCTTTAGTTATGCCAATGAGGTCGAGAAGATCCATGCCGATCTCTACCAGAAGGCACTCGACGCCATCGGGAAGAATCAGGACACTGACTACTATGTCTGTCAGGTCTGCGGCAACACGGTAGAGAATGAGGCACCTGACGAGTGCCCGATCTGCAAGGCAAAAAAGATGTTTACCAAGGTCGATTGATGTTGACGCCCCGCTGCAAGGCGGGGCGTATTCTCCCTCCTCAAGTCCGCAGTGTACTTTCATTGCCGGATCGCCTTCTGCTCACAAAAAAAGCCGCTATCCCAAAGAATGAAAAAGAAGTTATACTAAACAAATGATATTTTTGTTTATTGATTAAGGGACTATGCACGACGACGAGACTAAACGCACTGAAATCGTAGAGAACCCGAAAGAGATATTTGCCCGCATCCAGGCTGCAGCAGCCTTCAAAGCCGCTGTTGCGGTCAGGAGGGGCGGATTTGATTTTCCTCTTGAGGGCGCCTTTATTTCCGCCGTTACTCTTGATGACTCGGGGCATTTTCTGCTGAAGGCATCTCCTCAGGCCGGGCTCGTGGACAAAGATGCTGTTGCGCTGCGCACGTCGATTTATGCAAGCTTCATTGACTTTACGGCTGAACGGCTTGCCGTATACGACCAGCCCGATGGAACCTGTGGCTTCAGGTTGCCGGTAACGATGCGCATCCATTATGCGCGCAAGCATTTTCGGATAGAACCTTCAGAGGGCCATCCGGTAAAAGTCCGCTTTCAGTCGGGTACCCTGCGCGGGATTTCCCCTCTGGTCAAGGTCGTTGATCTCAGCGAGGGTGGCCTCGGCATCAGGGTTTATGACGCAGAGTCGACGTTCAGGGTGGGGGATATGATCGAACTGATGGAGGTTATCCTTCCTGGCGAAGGTGCTGCTGTGGCGGTCCCGGTTGCAGGCATGGTCCGGTATTCCTGCGAAGATCGCTGCGGCCTGCAGTTTTTGCGAGATGAGCGCCACGACCTGTCAAGAATTTCGCAGTATGTCAGCCGGCTTAAGATGATAGACAATGTCCATAAAAAGACCTACCGTTCCACGAGTGAGCTTGAAAAGGGTCTGCAGTTTGAGTCTGAAAAAAGACATAAAATTCTGATAGTTGATGATTCAATGGCGGTGCATGAAAAGTACAAGCAGGCTTTTTCTGCCAACTTCGAAGTGTTGCAGGCCTTTGACGGGCTCGAAGGTATTAAAAAGGCGATGGAGAGCCTTCCCGACCTGGTCCTGATGGACGTCAATATGCCGAAGATGAATGGGCTGGAATGTACCCGGGTTATCAAGAGTCAAGCCAGTACCCGCCATATTCCGATCTGTATGTTTACCAGCGAGGGCGACCAGGAAGCGGTGGTCAAGGCGCTCAAATTCGGCGTCAAGGATTATATCGTCAAGACCATGGATGCCAAGTTTGTCGTCGAGAGGATACAGAGTATTCTTATGGGAAGCTGAACCCGGGGCGTACTACGGGAGATAGATCGAGAAGCAGCCCCCGCCCAATTCTCCGCCGTTACTGATATCTATATAACCGCTCCTGCCTTTGTTCTTATGCAGGCCGGCCACAAGAGCAGCAAAATAGAGACCAAGTCCGGTGCTGCCTGTTCTGAAGCTGGTTCCTTTGAGATCGTGCTCCGTGGAACGAAGCATCGATTCTGGATACCCGCTGCCGTTGTCCTGGACGGTCAGGACCATAAATCCGTTCTGCTCCTCTGCAGCGATTCTGAGCCGGTCTTGGGCATAGCGGTAGGCGTTGTTGAGTATATTGTTGATCACGCCCGAGATGAGGTTGTTATCGAAGAACCAGCAGAGGTCATCCGGGCAGACGGTGACCACGTCGATTCCCCGGTAGTCCAGCAGCGGCCTGTTCTGCAGGATGGTTTCAGCAATAAAATCACTGACAGCATTGTCGGTAATATGTACCGTGTACTGGGCCTGGTCCATTTTATAGATAGTCAGCAGCTGCACCAGGTTATTGTTGAGCCTCTTGGTCTCATACTGCATCTGCGAGAGCCGCTTTGATGAGGGGCAGCCCAGGGAACTGCAGGCCCCCACGGTCTCCTCTGCTGAAGTCAGGATCATCCCCAGGGAATTTTTCATATCATGGACAATGGATGCAAGAAATTCCGGGAAAGCAATTCCTTCTCCGGGAGCGGTCACTGCTGATATCCCCTTTCCTTCATTGTTTTGCTGCCTCTGCCACTGACCGGAATAACTCCAGAAGCTTCGGGAGTTTCTGATATGCAGGATCAATTCTTCTGATCTGGGCGAGATACTGCCCTGCCAGAGACAGATAGTGGTCGTCCCGGCCGTTTTTCTGCAGATAAAGGAGCACGGATTGGGCGGCATTGGCAATGATAATCTTATTGTCGGGCAGCCCCGCGGCCGCATTTTCAAAGTGATCGATCGCTTCCTTCAGCCGGCCTTCTTCAACCATGCGGACGCCCTGGTTATTGATCCTGACAATTTCCTGGCGTGTGCTGTTGATAATCTTTGCCCCCTCCTCGGACAGTTTCATGTCAGTGAATATTCCCTGAATCTTGCTGATCACCTTTTCGTCTTCATGATGATTTCTAACGAGCTCTTTCATCAGTTGGGTCCCTTTGTCTGTATCGCCGATGCTGAAACAGGCAGTGGCAAGGTCCATAACCACCTCAGCAGGCACCTGAGCAGGGAGAGATTCAAACAGCAGTGCTGCCTCAGCAACTGCCTTTTTGCTTTCCTCCTCACGCCCCATTTTCTGGTAGACGATCCCCTGGCCGATAGCGGCCTGAAGTGCAGCACCTTCGTCGTCCCGGAATTCGGACTTGATGCTGCCCAGGACGCTCAGTGCCTCATCGCCGGACTGTTTTTCGACCAGGGCCTTGGCCAGGCCTGTGTAAATAGACGGGCTTTTGAGATAGGAGTTTTTTCCGAGGCTGACGGCATTTTTGTATGATTTCTCCGAAGTATCATAGTCCTGGTTACGGTAGGAGATCTCGCCTATTGCCTTCTGCCTGAGGATAGATTTTGGAGATATCTGCGCAGCTGTCATCAGGATTTCCTGGGCCTCTTTCAGTTGCCCAAGCTCCTCAAGAGAGCGGGCCAGCCAGTCATAGGCCTCCATATAGGTGACATTATCATCAACCACCGACTGGAACATCTCTTTTGCATCGTTGAGGTTGCCGGAGAGATAATAGGCCTTTCCCAGTCCGGCCCGGGCCCAGGGAAGATCCCGTATCGCCATGACATCGGCATACAAAGAAACTGCCTCAGCGTATGTGCCGACCTTCAGCAGCAGGTCTCCTTTCAGCCTGAGGTACTCGAACCTGTTGCGGTTGTCTTCTGCCAGGCGCCGGTCACAAACTGCAATGGCCTGCAGGTAATCCTTGCGCTGCATCGCCTGCTCTATGTCTCCGAAGTCCATCTTTTTTTTCACTACTTTTTCGAGACGGTTCAGGAGCATTTCTTTGGAAAAGGGTTTGACAAGATATTCGTCAGGCTGGTATTCAATGGCTCCCATCACCATATTCATGGTATTTTCTGCCGTGCACATGATGAAGGTGCAGCTGTATTTAATGAGACCGCGGTGCTTTGCATCCTCAAGTACCTGCTGCCCGTCTTTTTTGCTGTCACCGAGGTTGTAGTCGCAGAGGATGATGTCGTAAGAGACAGCTGCAATTTTTTCAATGGCTGCATCACCGGAGGCTGCTTCATCAATACCCGTGGCCCCGAGAGATTCCATCATATTTTTCAGGCCCTTGCGAAAGTCCCTAAAGTCATCGATGATGAGTATTTTCTTGCGGTTCAGGTCAATGTACATGATAAGACGTAGTATAACCGATTTTTCCGGAAAGTGAATATCCGTAATTCCGGAGGGCCATTGCGCTACTTTTATAAACCGGACAAAATGTTATACAATAGCAAAAATAATCTGTGAGGTAGGTACCATGCTTGCTGAGAGAGTAAAAAAGATTAAGCCGTCTCCGACACTTGCCATAGACTCAAAGGCAAAAGCGATGAAGGCGTCGGGTATTGATGTCATCAGTTTTGGTGTAGGCGAGCCGGATTTTGATACACCTGAGCATATCAAAGAGGCAGCCATAAAAGCCATGAAGGACGGGTTTACCAAGTATACGGCAGTAGGCGGCATTGATCCGCTGAAAGATGCGATTATAGAAAAATTGAAACAGGACAATGGTCTTACCTTCAAACGTGAGGAAATTCTCGTTTCCTGTGGTGCAAAACACAGCCTCTATAATATTGCCCAGGCCCTTTATGGTCCGGGTGATGAGGTTATCATTCCTGCGCCCTACTGGGTTTCCTATCCTGACCAGGTCCTGCTGAACGATGCGACCCCGGTCTTTGTAAAGACATTTGAGTCAGATTCATTCATGGTAAGGCCGGAGGCCCTGGAGGCCGCTGTTACCAAAAAAACGAAGGCCCTTATTCTGAATTCCCCGTCGAACCCGACCGGTATGCTTTATGACCGTGCATCGCTCGAAAAGATTGCCGAGCTTGCGGTGAAGCATAATTTTTATGTAATTTCCGATGAAATCTATGAAAAACTGGTCTATGACGGCGCTGTGCATGTCAGCATCGCTTCATTCAACGATGAGATTAAGGCTCGCTCGATCGTGGTGAACGGTCTTTCCAAATCACATGCCATGACCGGCTGGCGTATCGGCTATGCGGCCGGCCCCTCTGATATTCTCAAGGCAATGACGAATATTCAGAGCCAATCGACGTCCAACCCGAATTCCATTGCCCAGAAGGCCGCGGTGGCTGCGCTGACCGGACCTCAGGACTTCGTCGTGATGATGCACGGTGAGTTCGACAAACGGAGAAAGTTCCTGGTCGGACAGCTTAACACGATTCCGGGGATGACCTGCAGGATGCCTGCCGGGGCTTTTTATGCATTCCCGAATACCGCAGCCATCTATGGCAGGAAATTCGGGGACAGGATTATCGCCAACTCCACTGATCTGGCCCTTTATCTCCTGGAGGAGGCAAAGGTGGCGGTTGTACACGGTGCGGCATTTGGCGATGACAAGTACCTGAGACTTTCCTATGCGACTTCGCTGGAGGACCTCAAGCGGGGCGTAGAACGGATCCGGGAAGCCCTCGGCAACCTGAAAGACGGCAGTTAATTATGGATGATGCATTCCGTTCGGGGTATGTCTCGATTATCGGCAGGCCCAATGTCGGTAAGTCAACTCTGCTAAACAATATCCTCGGTCAGAAGATTGCTATTGTGACCGAGCGGCCCCAGACGACCAGGAACAGACTGGTCGGCATTCGGACGCTGCCTGATGCCCAGATCGTCTTTATTGATACGCCTGGTATTCATGACCCGAAGCATCTTCTGGGCAGACGGATGGTAAAGGCGGCCCAGGATGTGCTGAAGGAGATTGATCTGGTTCTTTTCATGATCGATCCCGGGCAGGCTGTTGCCAAGGACAAGGAAATTCTTGCACTGCTCAAGAATTCCGGCAGTCCGGTTTTTCTGCTCATTAACAAGATTGACAGCATAAAGAAGAATGAATTGCTGCCGCTTATAGAAACCTACAGCAGGCTGTTTGCTTTCCGGGAGATCCTTCCAATATCAGCGCAGAGCGGGGAGGGCGTTGATGCGGTTATCGAAAAAATCAAGGAGACATTGCCCCCTGGCCCCCAATATTATCCGGAGGATATGCTGACCGATCAGATGGAGCGGTTCATGGCGACCGAGATCATCCGGGAGAAGATCATGCTGAAGACCTCCGAGGAGATACCCCATTCTGTTGCGGTCGAGGTGCTGCAGTGGCAGGAACGGAAAGACGGTCTGGTTGCTATCAGTGCCAATATTTATGTTGAAAGGGAAGGGCAGAAAGGTATTATAATAGGAAAAAACGGAGCTTTGCTCAAGATGATCGGAACAAATGCACGGCATGATATCGAACAACTGCTCGGCACAAAGGTCTTTCTCCAGCTCTGGGTCAAGGTCCGCAGCGGGTGGCGCGATGATAACCGTGCCCTGCAGGAATTGGGGTATCCCTGATGCTGGCTGAGATGAAGGTCGAGGGTCTGCTGTTTGATCCCCGGTCGAACATGTATATCCTGCTGCTGAAAGCGGTTGACGTAGCGGGTACGCTGCCGATATGGATCGGGAAGCCTGAGGCGGATTCTATTGCCCTTGCTCTCGGCAAAGTTGCTACGCCCCGGCCGCTGACGCATGACCTTGTCAAGAATATCGTTGACGGACTTGGTATGCGGATAACGAAGATTGTGATTACCGAAATTATCGACAACACTTATTACGCACTTATTCACCTCAGTGATGGAAAAAAAGAGACGCTGATTGATTCCCGGCCGAGCGATGCAGTGGCGGTAGCCCTCCGGAGCCAGGTGCCGATATATGTTGAGGAAAGCGTTATGGGGGCACGCACCGCCGACGAACTCGATGAGTGGCTGAAGAACCTCAAGCCAGAGGACTTCGGCAACATTATGTAATGCTCCAGCGCACAGAGGGCATTGTTCTAAGAACGAGTACTTTTGGAGAAGCTGATCTCATTGTTACCTATCTGACGTCTGATCACGGCATTGTCAAGACCTTTGCAAAAAGTCCCCGCAAGATCAAAAGCAGATTTGGCAGCAGTCTGGAGCCGCTGACCTGTTCCCGAATTGCATTCTGGGGAAAGGAGGATGCTGCGCTCCCCCGGCTTACGCAGTCGGACATTATTCATTCCTTTGATGCGGTCAGGTCCAGCCTGCATGGTTTTCTTCGTGCCTGCGAGGTCATTGAGCTCATTCTGCATCTCCTGCCTGAACGTGACACCAGCCGGAATGCGTACCGTCTTCTTATGGCGCTGCTGCAGTCGCTTGAGCATGAATGTGGGAACCAGCTGCTTATCCTCTTTTATAAAATCAGGCTTCTGAAAATCGCCGGATATCTGCCAAAGATTGACGGCTGCGGCCGTTGTGGAGGTGTTGGAGCGGCCTTTTATCTGTCTCACGGGACCGTCCTCTGCGAGCGTTGTTCAGCCGGCAGCGGAGGCTCCTTTCTGCTTTCGTATGGAGCTATCAGCCTTTTTACGAACCTGATGGAGTGGACCAGCTCGAAGATCGCCCGGATCAGGCCTTCTGAGCGGCAGCTGCTTGAATTGTCACGTCTGATTGACGAGCATGTAAGGCAGGTGACTGATCGGAATCCGCGGACTGCGGCCTTCAGGATCCTGTGACCGTGGAAAACCGCCTGAACAGTGATGTTGAGCGTCTGCGCTTCTGCAATCTCGCCCTGGAGGAGGAATGCAGGCAACTGCGGCATGCACTTCAGGAGAGTGAAGAGCGGTATCGGCGGATTACTCTGGCGGTCACGGATTATATTTTTACGGTAACCGTGGATCAGGGACGGCCGGTGCATACGGAACACGGAGCAGCTTGTGTCGCGGTAACCGGTTATACTGCGGATGAGTTTTCTGTGGATCCCCAGCTCTGGTACTGGATGGTTCTTGAAGCGGACCGGAGCATGGTCCTTCAGCAGGCGGGTAGAATCCTGGCCGGAGAGGACCCTGGTCCTATCGAGCACCGCATCCGGAAGAAGGATGGCGAGGTCCGCTGGGTCAGCAATACGCCGGTGCTTCAGTTCGACCAGCGCGGTTCTTTGCTGTCATATAACGGACTGATCCGGGACATTACTGCCAGGAAACAGGTGGAATCGGAACGGGAAACTCTGATTGCCGAGCTTCAGGCTGCCCTGGCAAAGGTTAAGCTCTTGAGCGGGTTGCTTCCGATCTGTGCCAACTGCAAGAATGTTCGAGAAGATACGGGATACTGGACCCAGATTGAGCTGTATCTGCATCAGCACTCCAACGCAGAAGTGAGCCACGGGCTCTGCCCCGACTGCGCAAAAAAACTGTATCCGGAGTACTATGCCCGGAGCCTGGCTGCTAAAGGTGATGGGGCTGGTGAAGGGTGCCCGGAGCAATAGAGAAGGGGCCTCCCTTCGGTTTCATGATTTTTAGAGCGCCAGGCGGATAAAATACACCGTGAGCCGTAAAAATGATGTACTGCTGAAGATTCGCCGCATAAGCGACCTGCCTACTATGGCGGATACCATAGATCTCATCAACAAGCTGAAGACCGTCGAAGACTCCACGATTTCTGAGCTGACGAACATAATTCTGAAGGACTACTCGCTGACTACCAAACTGCTGAAGGTCGTCAACAGCGTACACTATTCACAGTCCGGTGAGGTCACCACCGTGTCACGTGCCATATTCCTCATGGGGATCGAACATGTCAAGAACATTGCCCTGACCCTGATGCTCTTCGATAACCTTAAGAAAAACAGTGCCTATGCAACGGTTGTCGATGTCATTGTGCAGGCATTGTGGAGCGGCATCATTGCCCAGAAGCTCGTGCGCGACCTTAATTTTGTAGAGGAGGAAGAGGCTTTTATCTGTGCCCTTCTGCACCCGCTCGGCAAGATACTCGTTGCGTATTCGATGCCGGAAACGATAGCTGAAATCAAAGAGCTCAGCATACAGCAGGGGGTGACTGAAGAACAGGCGGCAGTTTCGATTCTGGAAATCTCTTTCGAAGAGATCGGGACGACCATCGCTGCTGAATGGAATTATCCTCAGGCAATTGTTCAAAGCATGCGTAATACACACTGTGATGAGCTGGGGGTGGCCGGTGCCGGTCTGCATGAAAAACTCAGTTTGGTGGCGACCCTCTCCAATGACGTGTCGAATGCTCTTGCCGCAGATATGGGCAGGGAGGAAAAGACGGCGAAGATTAAACAGCTGTTGGGCTCCGGTAAGACGCACCTGAAGGTGAAAGACTCTCTCGGTGATATGCTGAAAACCTCGGCTGAGAGTCTGAGTGACCTGGCCGGCAGCCTTAACCTTGATGTCAATAAATCGCGGTTCTGCAGAAACCTTGAGGATTTGTCAGAAACGCAGGCCTCCCCACGGACCGATGAAGACGTCCTTGAGTTCAAGACGGATGCCCTGAAGACCATTGATACTCTTTTTCAGCAGGACGGCAACGAGGAAAATCCGGAATCCATTTTTTCGCGGGGGATCCAGGATATCAACAATTCAATGCTGCAGCCCTATTCACTGAATGACATTATTCAGATTGCCCTTGAAACCATGTACCGGGGGATGAAAAACGTCAGAATTACAAGGGCACTCTTTTTTGTCCGGAATCCCGGGAGACCACTTCTTGAGGTGCGGCTGGGCTTTGGGGCTGATATTGAGAAGATAAAAAAGCTGCTTGTTTTTGCTGTCGGCACATCAAAGGATATTTTCAATCTTGCCATTGCACAGGACAGCGACCTTATCATCAAGGATAGTCATTCCCCGGAAATAAGGCGCTTTATTCCTGCGTGTTACAGAGACGCTGTCCCAGCTGCCGTATATATAATTCTGTTGCCGATCAGCATAAACAAAAAAAATATTGGTCTTTTCTGCCTGGAAGGACAGCAACAGGGCTTCGGGGACATTTCAAAAGAATACTTCAATTACCTGAGGATACTGCGCGATCAGACAGTCCTGGCGATAAGACAGCTATCAAACACTAAATAGTGTCTGTGTATAAAGTAAGAGTTGTCATCCTCGGGCTTGACCCGGGGATCCAGAACATATTGAAACCACTGGATTCCCGATTAAGGATTTCGGGAATAACGAACAAAAAAAAGAGTTTATACAAATAGACTCAGTTTTCCCTGAGCTTTTCTTCTTCTTCCTGCAGAGTCTTGCATTCGATGCACATGGTAGTGACCGGCCGGACCTCAAGTCTCTTGATATCGATCTCATTTCCGCAGTCATCACAGATGCCGAAGACCCCGCTGTCGATTCGTTCGATCGCTTCATTAATTTTATTCAGCAGACGCTGCTCTCTGCCCCGGAGTCTCAGCATGAAATTCCTGTCGGTTTCGGCAGTCGCCTGATCGCCAAGATCAGGGAATATCGTCTGGCCGGGAAGCTGTTCATTCAGGGCCTGCTCCGCGCCGCTGAGAAGGGCTGTCCGCTGCCTTACCAGGTGCATTTTGATATTATGCAGCTGCTCTTCGCGCCCGGAAAGTTTCTTGTTCGGTTTTGCCGGACTCTGTTTTTCCGGACTCCGTGGTGCTGCAACCGGCCTTGAGGATACTGTTTTCTTCCCCGATGTCTTTGGTGTAGCAGATTTTATTGCGGATTTCTTGTTCGACTTAACCGGGGCAGTCGTTGCTGCCTTGACTGGAGCCTTCTTGCCTGGTTTTTCTATTTTTTTTGCAGCCGGCTTCTTTACGGTCTTTTTCGAGGCCGCCGCAGGCTTTGAGTTTTTATTTTTAGAGGTCTTTACTGTTCGTTTTAACGTTGCCATAAGATCTCCTTTTCTGAATTCTTTTAACATATCAGAGCAAACTAAAATTAGTCAAGAAACGCACGCAAACAGGCAGTTCAAATTTTCTTCATAACTATTTATTAACGTAATAACGTAAACGTGATATTATGACAGGGAGGTGAGAAACAGAGAAAAGAGCAAACGCAGGGAGATAATCCCTGTCTGTTTCGGCGGTATACTATAATTATAATATCAAGGAGATTTGAAATGAAACAACTGGTTATTTTCGGCATGACCCTGATGCTTATTGTATGCATGGGAACTGGCATTGCTTCGGCAAAGGACTACGAAGTTAAGAAGAAGGCCGGTGAATATGACGTTGCGGTGAGCATTGACAGGAACCCTCCGGTGGTGGGCGACAACAATGTAAATATTGATATCAGGGATGCTGCAGGCAAGAGTGTTACTGATGCAAAGATTATGGTAGCTTATGGCATGTCAGCAATGCCGGGCATGCCGGCCATGGACTACAAGACCGAGGCCGAGCTGAAGGGGTCTGGGTACAGGGCAAAGATGAATCTGTCCATGTCAGGTCCCTGGAATATTGTCGTGAAGATTTCCCGGTCAGGGAAGACTACCTCGATGAAATTTACGGTTGATGCCAAGTAAGAGATTATTTTCAGGAAACAGCGGAAGTGCCTGGCATGGCGCCAGGCCTTTCGCTGTTCTTATTGTGCTGTTTATTGCGCTGACTCCGGCGCTTGCCTGGCCGGCAGGAGCTGCAGGAGAATTACGTCCCGCATTAGTCCTTGATCACTTGATCGATGAGGCTCTGAAGAACAATCATGAAATAATTGCCGCAGAGGCGAGGCTTGCTGTTGCAGGGTATAAGATACCTCAGGCCATGAGCCTGCCTGATCCCATGTTTATGTTCGGATATCAGAACGAAGGGTGGAAACGATATACGTATGGAGAGATGCAGGGGGCCCAGTGGATGTTTTCCGGATCTCAGATGTTTCCGTATCCCGGAAAACGCTCATTAAAAGGACAGATGGCCTCGAAGGAGGCCGAGGGACTTGGGGCAGCTTATCAGGGGCTGAAACTGAAGACAGCAGAGAAAGTTAAAGAACTCTATTTCGATCTTTTTTTGAACTATAAGAATATTGACCTCATACAGGACAGAAAATTACTTTTTTTCCGCATCGAGGATGCGGCGCTCGCCAGGTACTCTTCCGGGATGGGCCTGCAGCAGGAAGTCCTGATGGCCCAGACCGAAAAATATATGCTCCTTGAGAAGGAAGAGATGCTGAAGCAGAAGATCCTGTCATCAGAGGCGATGCTCAATCTGGTGCTCGGCAGGGATGTGATTGCTGCTCTGGGCAGACCCGTTGATCAGTCCGGGACTGAGCTGCCTGAGACCCTCGAGGACCTCCTGAACAACCATATTATGCAGTCTCCCTTTGTGCTGGAGAAGGAAAAAATGGTTGCTGCCGCAGCAGTGAAGGTCAGGATGGCCGAGAAGGAATACTATCCCGATTTTACGATAAATGCCGGCTACTTTAAGCGGACGCGTGAGTTTGAGGATATGTGGAGCCTCACGACAACTGTCAACCTTCCCATCTTCTATAAGACGAAACAACGGCAGGCTGTTTTAGAGGCAAAGGCTGTATTGGCAGAGGCAGAGCATGAAGTCCTGGCAATCAGAGCAATGTTGTCCTCCACCGTACGGGACAATTATTCGATGATGAAATCAGCCGAAAGACTGATGTCCCTTTACCGGGACGGTCTGATACCAAAGACCCGGCAGGACTTTGATGCGGCCCTTGCCGGTTATACGTCGGGCAAGACGGAGGCGATAACCGTTATCAGCAGATTGAAGGCTCTTGTTGATGTTGAATCGCTTTACTGGGGCCAGTTTGTTGAACGCGAAAAGGCGATTGCACGGCTTGCGACAGTGACAGGATCCAAAGGAGTGATACCGTGAATAAAAAAATACTGCTTGTTGTTGCTGTGATCATCGCGTCTGGGGCACTCTTTTATTTTGTGAAAACGGTGGTCGACAAAAAGAGGCCTGTAGCCCCGGAGACAGCAGTTCAGCAGGCGCAGCCTGCTGCCGGACATCAGGGCCACACAACGGGGAGCGGCGATGCTGCAACGAAGACTGCAGTTCCGGATCAGCCGCAGGCCGAGGCTCCAACCGTCGAGATTTCATCAGACAGTCAGAAGCTGATCGGGGTCAGGACTACCGAGGCTGTGGTGAAGCCTGTGACAAAAGTCATTCGGACCGTAGGCCGCATTGAATATGACGAAAGAAGGATTTCGACGGTCAATACAAAATTTGAAGGCTGGATAGAAAAGCTGTATGTCAATTTTACCGGAAGACCGGTGAAGAAGGGTGAACCCCTTGCTGATATCTACAGCCCTGAACTCTTTGCGACTCAGCAGGAGCTTATCAATGCCATAAAATGGAAGAAAGAAGGCATATCCCGCAATAGCCAGACCCCATCCGAGCGTGGGGCCGGAAGTGGAGCAGGACTGAGGAACGACATAAGCGGTTTGCTTGTCAAAGACGCAGAGTCTGTCATTGAGGCCACAAGGCAGAGATTGAGATTATGGGACCTGAGCGAGGCCCAGATAAAAACCATCGAAGATTCGGGGAAACCGGTGCGGACGTTTGTTATCTTCAGTCCTGCAAGCGGATATATACTTCAAAAAACTGCCCTGCAGGGTATGAAAGTCATGCCCGGTGAAAAGCTTTTCGACATAGCAGACCTTTCTTCTGTCTGGGTGATTGCGGATGTTTATGAGTATGACCTGCCGTTTATTAAAGAAGGCCAGGTCGCCAGTGTGAGCCTCAGCTATTTTCCCGGAAAAGAGTTTTCAGCCAGGATTGATTATATATACCCGGCCCTTTCCGTTGAAACCAAAACCGCCAAGGTCAGATTGACGCTTTCCAATAAGGGAGGCCTGCTAAAGCCCCAAATGTTTACGAATGTCGCCTTCAGTATGGGCCTTGGCAGAAGACTTGTCGTGCCGGAAGAGGCGGTCATTGATACCGGGGTCCGACAGGTGATTTATGTCGATAAGGGAGAGGATAATTTTGAGCCTCGTGAAGTCCTGACCGG